>NZ_JBIAMM010000046.1:0-1021 GCF_042874095.1 Streptomyces sp. NPDC004266 | reverse complement strand
GCGGTGTGTCCGCGGTGGTGATTGTAGGAGTGCAGCCAGCTCGGGAAGGCGTCGCGTCGTTCCTGTTCTGACCGGTAGGGCCGGGCGTAGGCCCACTCGTCCAGCAGGGTCCGGTTCAGCCGTTCGACTTTGCCGTTGGTCTGGGGCCGGTAGGGCCGGGTTCGCTTGTGGGTGATCCCGGCCGCCGCCAGCACGTCGCGCCAGGCGTGGGACTTGTAGCAGGCGCCGTTGTCCGTCAGGACGCGCTCGACGGTGATCCCGCATGAGGTGAAGAACGCCTGGGCCCGCTGCCAGAAACCGGCAGCGGTCTCCTTCTTCTCGTCGGCCAGGATCTCGCTGAAGGCGAGGCGGGAGTGGTCGTCGACGGCGGTGTGGATGTAGCTGTAGCCGGCGTTGGCACGGGTCTTGCGGCCGGCCTGGCGGCCGAGGGCCTTGTGTCCGCCGCCGTCGGGGATGTTGCCGAGCTTCTTGATGTCGACGTGGACGAGTTCGCCCGGCCGGTCGCGTTCGTAGCGGCGTATGACGGCACCGGTGGCCCGGTCCAGGTGGGTCAGACGGGCCAGGCCGAACCGGGTCAGGACGCGGTGAACGGTCGAGGGGACCAGGCCCAGGAGGTGAGCGATGCGGGCCGGGCCCCACCGGCGCAGGACGCGAACCTTGATGATCCGGCGTTCGGTGCGGGTCGGGGTCCGGCGTGGGCTGTGGTGGGGGCGGCTGGAGCGGTCGGCCATGCCGGTCTTGCCCAGGGCCCGGTAGCGGTCGGCCCACCGTTGAGCGGTGGTGGGTGAGACCTGGAAGCGTTCGGCGGCCACGCGCAGCGTCAGGCCGCCTTCGACGATGCAGCGGGCCAGCCGCAGGCGTCCGGTCTCGGTCAAAGGTGCATTACGGTGGGGCACGAGGGCCTTTCTGGTTGGTGTAGACGTCGCAATCCACACCGAACCGGGAAGGCCCTCACCCGTTCAAGATCCCTCAGCCGAGACCTGCATCACCCGTCCACAACCTCCCGGGACAGAACACCTAG
>NZ_JBIAMM010000044.1:0-1549 GCF_042874095.1 Streptomyces sp. NPDC004266 | reverse complement strand
GGCGAGCCAGATGCTCCACCCGCCGCATCAGCACCATCGTTCAGGCCGTCCACACGCTGATGACCTGCGGCTATTCAGGATGAAAACGGCTCACTGTCCCCAGCTTTGCTCAGCGGCTCGCCGTTCATATACAGGACCTTCTCGGTGACGGTCCGTTTTCCCAGCCTGGTGGGTGGACTCATATGGGTGCTGTGATCTGCGATGTCAGTTTCCAGCCCCGGTGCAACTACGAGGCGACGCTCCGGCCGCGACTTCTCCGGCTGCAGAGGAGCTGGCCGGATGCGAGAACGGTCCGCGGGTTCCAGAGCCGGTTCGCCACGGAAGACCTTGCCCTCGCCATGAGGTTCAACCACGCCCGGAAGGTCGCGACGGCACACGCCATCACCGGTCTGCTGGCCGCCAACGGGGTCGACACCCGCGACGATCTCCATGCATGGCTCGGCCATCAGACCCATCGGGCCGTTCTGCGCACGGTGAAGGGCGTAGGGCCGAAGAGCATCGACTACCTCGGCAACCTTGTCGGCCGTTCGCAGGTCGCCGTCGACGTCTACCTGCGCAGCTTTGCCGCCGACGCAGGTGTACCCGACCTTCCCTACGAGCAGCTGCGCGTCGTGTACGAGGAAGCCGCCGTATTTCTCGGCCATGACAGAGGTGCACTGGAGCACGCCGTTTGGCGGTACAAGTCCAAGACCACATAGCCACTCCTGCTACACCAACGCCCGCACATCTAACGTGCTCCCTGTACCCGCAGGAATGGTCCTTGGTCGATCATGTGGTCGTCTTCGGCGAGCTCCTGCTCCCCGCACCCGCGGGGATGCCCTCGGCAGCGGGTGGCCTGGGGTGGACAGCGACCTGATCCCGGCTTCCGCAGGGTTGGTCCCCTCCAGGTGGTCTGGTCTGCTGAGCGTCTCGGCGGGGTTTCTCCGTAGGGGAGTGGTGTCTGGTTTGCCGGTTTCTGTGAAAGTGGTTCAAGTGGTGCTGCATGCGGGGCAGAACTGCAGGTCATTGAGTCTGCTCCCCGCGCGAGCGGGGATGGTCCCGTTCGCCGCACGTCACCGTGGTGGAGGCGACACTGCTCCCCGCGCGCGCGGGGATGGCCCTCACGACGAGCGGCCTCAGAATTACCTCGCGAGCTGCTCCCCGTATACGCGGGGATGGATCGTGCCTCAGGTGAGTCCCGATTTGTGAAACCGCCTGTTGCGATGTGCCGGTTTCGTGTCAGCGGGGCCGTTGCAGTGGCGGGTGATCAGGAGCGGCATGTTCCTGCAGGTCTTTGACCTGTGGCGATGACGGGCCGTTGGCATGAGGCGGTGCTTTGTGCTGTGCCGGCTGACACGGTGCGGTACATCCCCAGGTGGCTCACTGCCCCGAAGGCAGCACATCGCAGCCGGCTCCTGGCTCCCCTGCCTGCCGTGACGCTCCCGCACGTGTTCCTGCCCGCGTCGAGGTACCCCGCCGGCCCGTGGGGGTGGGCCCGTCCCGTGCCGGACCCTTTCGGCTCGTCCGGCAGCCCCGCGCCCACCGCTTGCCGTTGGTGGGGGCTGGTCGG
>NZ_JBIAMM010000043.1:0-1806 GCF_042874095.1 Streptomyces sp. NPDC004266 | reverse complement strand
CTCGACCTGCTCGGCGACCTGCCCGAGGCCCGCCGCTCGGAACTCTCGGAGCAACTGTCGCTGGACGCAGGCGAACTCGACCGCTGGGAGGACGTCTCCCACCGCCTCCACGTGCCTTTCCACCAAGGGGTGGTGAGCCAGTTCGAGGGATACGGCGACCTCGCGGAGCTCGACTGGGAGGCGTATCGCGCCCGCTACGGCGACATCCGCCGCCTCGACCGGATCCTGGAGGCCGAGGGCGACACGGTCAACCGCTACCAGGCGTCGAAGCAGGCCGACACCCTCATGCTCGGCCACCTCTTCCGGCCCGAGGAGCTTCACGGCCTGTTCGGCCGGCTCGGCTACCGGCTGGACGACGGGGTGTGGCGGGCGACCGTCGCGTACTACCTGCGGCGCACCAGCCACGGATCGACGCTCAGCAGCCTCGTCCACGGGTGGGTGCTCGCCCGGCAGATGGGCGCCGACGCCTGGCGGTACTGCGAGGAGGCCCTCCTCGCCGACGTGGCCGACGTCCAGGGCGGGACGACCGGCGAGGGCATCCACCTCGGCGCGATGGCGGGCACGATCGACCTCGTCGAACGCGGGATCACCGGCCTGGAAACGGGGCCGGAGGGGCTTCGCGTGGCCCCGGTGCCGCTGGCGGAGATCCCCAGGTTCACCTTCACCCTGTGCGTCGGCCGCCATCGAGGAGTGCGCCTGCGGGTGCTCCCCGGCCGGCTGGCCGTCCGGGTACCCGCCTCGTCCCCGGGCCCGCTCGCCGTCTTCCTCCCGGGTGACCGGAGGGTCACCGTCGCACCCGGCCAGGAGCGTTGGTTCCGGCTGTGAGGAGCGGCTTTGTCCGTGCGAGGCGGTTCAGTCGAAGGCGAGCACCTCGGAGACCGGACGGCGCGGCGTGGCACGCCCCCCGGGGCCGTAGCCCAGGCGGAAGACCATGTGGACGAAGCCGGTCGTCGAGCCGGGATCGCGTGTTTCGGAGCGGAGTTCGGGCCATTCCAGCGGCTGGGACATGAGGGAGGTGGCAAGGCCGTCGAGGGTGGCCCGCAGGAGGACCCGCTGCATGGCCTGGCCGGCCCTCAGCCAGTCCTCCGGGGTGTCCTCGGCCGTGCCGAGCAGCGCGATCTGCGGCCTCTTCTCGAAGCGGACCGCCTCACGGCCGGGCACCCGCCGACGGGCGTCGAAGTCCCTGACGGGGGAGGTCACGTCGTACTGCCGCGGGCCGAGGGCGTACGCGGGGATGCCCTCGGTGTCGGGGCCTTCCCCGGCCGCACCGGTGCGTGTCCAGGCGGCGATCTCCGCCCGTACGGCCTCGTCCGCGGCCTCGTACAGCGCGGAGGCGTGGACGAGACCCATGACCATGACGGCATGCCACTCGCCCGGCACGACCAGCCGGCAGCCTTCGAGCAGAGCAGCCGCACGGAGTCCGTCGATCACCTCGGGCGGGATCCGCTCCTCGGTGAAGGGGAAGCGGCTGGTGTGCCGCCGCGCCAGGGCGGCATGGAGGCCGCCCAGATCGCTGTCGGCGTCATCGGGGCCGGTGAACCGGACGTCGGCGAAGTGCCAGGGATCTCCGGGGGACGGCAGCAGCTGCACGACCGGACGCAGGCCCCGGTACGCGGCGGCGACCCGCAGGCCGAACAGGGCGGCGCCGCAGCCGAGGTGCAGGGCCCGGTGATCGGGGTCCCCGTGCGGCATGCCGCGCAGCGGATCCCCGTGCAGTTCGATGATTCCGGGGCCCGTCCTGTGGACGAACTTCCACGGCTGTGCGTTGTGCATCGAGGGGGCCGTGACGGCGTCTTCGACCAGCGA
>NZ_JBIAMM010000042.1:0-3604 GCF_042874095.1 Streptomyces sp. NPDC004266 | reverse complement strand
GTGGCGGGCCAGGAGGTCGCTCTCGGAGACGACACCGACGACGTGCTCGTCGTCGTCCACGACGGGGACCCCGCTGATCTCGTGCTCGGCGAGCAACTTCGCCACCCCCCTGAACGACATCGCGGGGACGGCGGAGACCACGTCGTCGGTCATCAGGCCGCCGACCTTCATGTGCTTCATCGCCGCGCCTCCTGTTCGAGGGTGGGGACGGTGATCCCCGCACCACCACCCTCCGACGCGCGCGCGGCAGCCCGCGAGGGCCGAACGGTCCACCCTCGGGACCGAACGGGCTCGTCGTGCCGGGTCCGCACCCTGCCCGGCCGGGGCGGGGACCTTCGGTCCCGTCCTTGCCCCCAGCGGCCCTCCGGCCACCGGGGGCCGGCTGCCAGGGTGGAGGAAGGCCCCTCGGCTCCTAGGAGGAGCGATGAACGGAACAGCTCGTTCCGCCCTGGGCAGGGTCGTCGTCGGCGTCGACGGATCACCGTCCGCGCACACGGCGGTGATGTGGGCGGCGGCGGAGGCGGACCTGCGGGGCAGCACCCTCTGTCTCGTCCACGCGGCGGACACGGACGCACCGGTCCCGTTCCTGTCCGAGGCGGAGATCGTCAGGGCTCGGCGAGCGGGGCGTGAGCTGCTCGACCGCACCGCCGAGGCGATCGCGGAGCGATACCCCGAGCTGGCGGTCGTCGAGGAACTCTCCGACGGCCCGGCTCCTGGCAGTCTGAGGCGGGCCGCCGCCTCGACCGGCACGATCGTCGTCGGACACCGGGGCCTCGGCGGGTTCTCCTCGCTGTTGCTCGGATCGGTCGGTCTCGAGGTCGCGGCCGGCGCCACCACGCCCGCGGTCGTGGTGCGGGGGGCCGCGGAGTCCGTCGAGGCCGACGCGGTCCTCGCGGCGGTCCGGGACGAGGCCGACGTGGGCTGCGCCCGTGCGACGGCCCACGAAGCCCTCCTGCGCAAGATGCCCCTGTGGCTCCTGCACATCTGGGACGTGGGGCGGATCATCGACGCCCGGGCCGCGTCGCGCAACGGCGGAGACGGGAGCGCCCGTGCCCACGCCCGCGTGCCGTCCTCGGTCTCGGACCGGCTCCGGGAGGAGTTCCCGGGCCTGACCGTGCAGGCCGAGGGCCGGAAGAGCCACAGCGTGCCCGGAGCCCTCGTCGACGCGTCGCACCACGCCGACCTTCTGGTCCTCGGCGGTCGGCGGTCGCCCGGCTACCTCGGACCGACGCTCGGCCGGATCACGCTGACCCTGCTGCAGCACGCCCACTGCCCCGTGGAGCTCCTCCCCCGGCAAGGACCCGGCCATGGGAGCGCGTCATGACCGGCACCACGGATCGCCACGACGTCGTGGGTGGTCGGCGTCGGCCCGGCCGTCCCGGGTGACGTCCTCCTGGCCGGTTGCGGGGGCCCCGTTCGGCACGACGGCCGTCACCGCCGCCGGCCCGGCCGTGGCGGCGGTCCCCGAACCCCCCTGCCGTCGTCCCACGGGCACTCGCGCTCGGGGCCCGCCGCGCGACCCGTCCGGACCGCCTGCGGAGGAACGGGCCTGACAGGAACCGTCGGAGCACAGGGACTACCGTGAAGACCGGGCGCCACGGATGCCGCCCCTGCGTCTGACGCGACCGGAGGTCTTGATGGGCCGGGAGGACCCCGAATCCGCGGACACACGGATGCCACGGTTGAAACTGGACGAGCTGCTCGACGAACTTCAGGCACGCATCGACGAGGTGCGGGGCACGAGGGACCGGTTGAACGGGCTCCTGGAGGCCGTCATGTCCGTGGGCCGGGAACTGGACCTGCCCCAGGTGCTGCGAGGCATCGTGGAGGCCGCAGTGGTCCTCGTGGACGCCGAGTACGGGGCCCTGGGCGTCATCGGGGAGGACCGGAGACTCGCCGAGTTCGTCCCCGTCGGCATCGACGACGACGTGTGGAGGCGGATCGGGGATCTCCCCTCCGGCCACGGCATCCTCGGCGAACTGATCCGCAACCCCCAGCCCCTGCGCCTCTCCGAGCTGTCCGAGCACCCCGCCTCGTACGGATTCCCGCCGCACCATCCGCCGATGCACTCCTTTCTCGGTGTCCCCATCAGGGTCCGGGAGGAGGTGTTCGGGAACCTGTACCTCACCGAGAAGCGGGGGAGGGCGGACTTCGACGCAGAGGACGAGGCCGTGGTGACGACACTGGCCGTCGCGGCCGGCATCGCGATCGAGAACGCCCGTCTCTACGAGGAGGGCAGGCTCAGGCAGCGGTGGCTGGCCGCGAGCGCCGACCTCACCAGCGCCCTGCTGTCGGGCTCGGAGGAGACCCTGGTGCTCGACGGGATGCTGGAGCAGGCCATGGACATCGCGGGCGCCGACATGGGGGTCTTCTACCTGATGGGCACGGGCGGCGAGCTGCGGGGGTCGCTGGCGCGCGGTGAGGGGGCCGACGCGCACCGGGGCGTGGTCCTGCCGAGCAGCGAGGGAACCCTGGCCGCCGCCGCCCTCGAGGAGGAGGACGGCCTGGTCACGCTGGCGGACGTGGAGAGCGACGAGCGGGTGACGGTGCAGCCGGAGCGTTGGAAGGGCTTCGGGCCGGCGGTCGCGGTGACGGTCGGCACGAAGGAGCGGCTGAGCGGCGTACTGATCCTCGCCCGGCGCCGGGCGCGGTCACCCTTCGTGGGCGCCGAGATCGCGGCTCTCCCGGGCTTCGCCGGCCAGGCGGCACTGGCGCTCGAACTGGCCGACAGGCGCCGTGACGCCGAGCAGGTGAGCCTTCTGGAGGATCGTGACCGGATCGCACGTGATCTGCACGACCTGGCGATCCAGCGCCTGTTCGCCACGGGGATGACGCTGCAGAGCGCGCGGCGGTTCGTCGAGCACCCCGAGGCCGTGGAGCGGCTGACGCGGGCCGTCGACGACCTGGACGCCACGATCAAGATCATCCGATCGACCATCTTCGGACTCCGGGAACACGACACCTCCGGCAGTGCTCCGAAACTCAGGAACCGTGTCGTCCAAGCGGTGGAATCGGCCGCGTCGACACTCGGATTCGCTCCGGCGCTCCGGATGGAGGGGCTGCTGGACACGGACGTGCCGCCGGAGGCGGCCGAGGAGGCACTCGCCGTCCTCGGGGAGGCGCTCACCAATGTGGCACGGCACGCCCGGGCCCGGAGGGTGGAGGTGGCGGTCGTGGCCGAGGAGGGCGTCCTGGCGGTGACGGTGAGCGACGACGGCGTGGGCGTACCGCGGGGCGGCAGGCGCAGTGGGCTGCGGAACCTGTCCGAGCGGGCCGAGCGGCTGGGCGGCTCGCTGTCGGTCCGCGCGCGGGCGGAGCCCGGCAGCGGCACGGTGCTCGAGTGGCGGATCCCGCTGCCGACCGGGAGCCTCTGACCGCGCTACTTCCCCTCGGCGCCGTGTTCGTGGACCTGCGCGGCGATGACGGCGGCCTGGACACGACGCTCGACGCCGAGTTTGCCCAGCAGTCGTGAGATGTGGTTCTTGACGGTCTTCTCCGAGAGGTAGAGGCGTTTGGCGATCTGCCGGTTGGTGAGTCCCTCGCCGATGAGGTCGAGTACGGACCGCTCCCGTTCGGAGAGGGCCGCGAGCCGCTCGTCCTCCGG
>NZ_JBIAMM010000041.1:0-6404 GCF_042874095.1 Streptomyces sp. NPDC004266 | reverse complement strand
GGCGACGACCTCTACGCCGAGATCGAGCTCCCCGAGGGCGTCGACGCCACCGGGCACACCCTCCACCCCGCCCTCCTCGACGCCGCGCTCCACCCTCTGGTCGACGGGGCCGAGGGTCTGCTGCCGTTCGGGTTCGGCGGCGTGACCCTGTACTCGACGGGTGCGACCCGGCTGCGGGTGCACGCGACCCCGTCCGCCGACGGGGGTGTCACGCTGCGTCTGGACGATCCGGCGGGCGCGCCGGTGGCGGTCGTCGAGTCGCTGGTGCTGCGCCGGGTGGAGGCCGGTCGGCTCGCGGACGGTGCCCGCCGTCAGCCGCTGTTCACGGTCGCCTGGCAGCCGTCCGTGGCCGCCGGAGCCGAAGGCCACGACGACCGCGAGGACCGGGTGGTGCTCGGCGCCTCGCCCGAGGCCGGGGAGCTCGCCGTCGCGCTCGGCGCCGAGGCGTACGCGTCGCTGGCCGCTCTGCGTGCGGCTCTGGACGCCGGCACGGCGACCGTGCCCGGGCTCGTCGTGCACGCGGCCGCGACGAGCGGCTCCGGCCCGGCCTTCCTGCCGGCCGAGGCCCGCGGGACCGCGCACGAGGCCCTGGCGACGGTGCAGGGGCTCCTTGACGACGAGCGGCTCGCGGACACCCGGATGCTGGTCGTCACGCGGGACGCCGTGGGCACCACCGCGGAGGCCGCCACGGGTGCGGCTCCCGAGGTGACGGCGCGTGGGCTGGTCGCCGCACCGCTGTGGGGCCTGCTGCGCTCGGTGCAGTCCGAGTACCCCGGTCGTTTCGCGCTCGTCGACGTCGACGGAGCCGCGGAGTCGTGGCAGCGGCTGCGGGCCGTGATCGCGTCCGGGGAGCCGCAGAGCGCGGTCCGCGCGGGCGAGATCCGGGTGCCCCGGCTGGCCCGGATCGCGGAGGACGCTCCGACCTCCTCCTCCGCGCCGACCTCCTCCTCCGCGCCGACCACTCCCTCCGCCCCGACCGCCCCCTCCGCGCCCCTCGCCGCCGACGGCACCGTCCTGATCACCGGCGCCTTCGGGCGGCTCGGCCGGCTGCTCGCCGAGCACCTGGTCGTCCGGCACGGCGTACGGCACCTGCTGCTCACCAGCCGGCGCGGCCCCGAGGCGCCCGGTGCGGACGAGCTCGTCGCCCGGCTCGCCGAGGCGGGTGCCGAGGCGCGGGTCGTGGCCTGCGACACCGCCGACCGGGAGGCGCTCGCGGCGCTGGTCGCCTCGGTGCCCGCCGAGCGTCCGCTGACCGCGGTCGTGCACACGGCCGGTGTCCTCGACGACGGCGTGGTGACCGCGCTGACGGCTGAGCGGCTCGACACCGTGGTGCGGCCGAAGGCGGAGGCCGCCTTCCACCTCCACGAGCTGACCGCGCACCTGGACCTGGCCGCGTTCGTCGTCTACTCCTCGGTGTCGGGTCTGATCGGCGCGGCCGGTCAGGCGAACTACGCCGCCGCGAACACCTTCCTCGACGCCCTCGCCCACCACCGTCGCGCGCTCGGTCTTCCGGCGACCGCGCTGGCGTGGGGCCTGTGGGGCGAGGGCGGCATGGGCGAGAAGCTCGGTGGCTCCGACCTGGCCCGGATGGCCCGGTCCGGAGTGGTGGCGATGACGGAGGCCGAGGGCCTCGCCCTGTTCGACGCGGCCTTCGGCCGTCCGGAGCCGCTGCTCGTGCCCGCGCGGCTCGACCTGGCGGCGGTACGGTCGCGGGCGGCGGCCGAGGGCGTGCCGCCGCTGCTGCGCGGCCTGGTCCGCGCGCCGCTGCGTCGGGTCGCCGCCGCCGCGCCGGCCGGTGGCGGCGGTCTCGCCGCCGAGCTCGCCGGTCTCGACGAGGGCGGGCAGCGGCGCAGGATCACGGAGCTGGTGCGGGAGCAGGCGGCGGCGGTGCTCGGTCACGCCTCGGCGGCGGCCGTCGACGTCACCACCGGCTTCAAGGACCTCGGCTTCGACTCGCTGAGCGCGGTCGAGCTGCGCAACCGGATCAACGCGGCGACGGGGCTGCGGCTCCCGGCCACCCTGGTCTTCGACCATCCCTCGCCGCAGGCCCTGGTGGCGCACCTGCGGGAGCGGCTCACCTCCTCGGGGGTCCCGGGGGCTTCCGGCGGTTCCGCGCCCGCCCCGGCGCGGCGGACCGTGGCCGGGAGCGGGGCGGGCGACGCGTACGAGCCGATCGCGATCGTCGGCATGGCCTGCCGCTACCCGGGCGGGGTGTCCTCGCCCGAGGACCTGTGGCGGCTGGTGAGCGAGGGCACGGACGCGATCGGGCCGTTCCCCGAGGACCGCGGCTGGGACCTGGAGAACCTGTACGACCCGGACCCGGAGGCGGTCGGCAGGTCCAGCACGGACCAGGGCGGGTTCCTCTACCGCGCGGGCGAGTTCGACGCCGAGTTCTTCGGCATCAGCCCGCGCGAGGCGACGGCCATGGACCCGCAGCAGCGGCTGCTCCTGGAGACGGCCTGGGAGACCTTCGAACGGGCCGGCATCGACCCGGGCGAGGTGCGGGGCAGCGACACGGGCGTGTTCGCGGGCACGATGTACCACGACTACGCGCCGCATGTGCAGCACATGCCGCAGGAGCTCGAAGGCATCCTCCTGACGGGCACGCTGGGGAGCGTGGTGTCGGGCCGCATCGCCTACACCTACGGCCTCGAGGGTCCGGCGATCACCGTGGACACGGCGTGCTCGTCGTCGCTGGTGGCGCTGCACCTGGCGGCGCAGTCGCTGCGGCAGGGCGAGTGCTCGCTGGCCCTGGCGGGCGGCGCGACGGTGATGGCGACCCCGGGCACCTTCGTGGAGTTCAGCCGGCAGCGCGGTCTCTCGCCGGACGGCCGCTGCAAGTCGTTCTCCCGCGCCGCCGACGGCACCGGATGGAGCGAGGGCGTCGGCCTGCTGCTCCTGGAGCGGCTCTCCGACGCCCGCCGCAACGGGCACCGGGTGCTCGCGGTCGTGCGGGGCACGGCGACGAACCAGGACGGCGCGAGCAACGGTCTGACCGCGCCGAACGGGCCCTCGCAGGAGCGCGTGATCCGCCAGGCCCTCGCCAACGCCCGCCTGACGCCCGCCCAGGTCGACGCGGTCGAGGCGCACGGCACCGGCACCCGCCTCGGCGACCCCATCGAGGCACAGGCCCTCATCAACACGTACGGAAGCGAGCGCGACCCCGAGCACCCGTTGTGGCTCGGCTCGTTGAAGTCCAACGTCGGCCACACGCAGGCCGCGGCCGGTGTCGGCGGCGTCATCAAGATGATCATGGCGATGCGCAACGAGGTCCTGCCCAGGACCCTGCACGCGGAGGACCCGACGGATCACGTCGACTGGTCCGACGGCACCGTACGGCTCCTCACCGAGAACCGGCCCTGGCTGCCGGCCGACCGGGAGCCGCGCCGCGCGGGTGTCTCGTCCTTCGGCATCAGCGGCACCAACGCCCACGTGATCATCGAACAGGCACCGGAGGAGACCGGGACCACCGAGGAGGAGGAACTCCCCGACCTGCCCTGGCTGCTGTCGGCCAAGACCGAACAGGGCCTCAAGGACCAGGCCCGCCTCCTCCACACGTACGCCACCGAAAACCCCCACGTGCCCGTACGACAGATCGCGGCCTCACTCGCCGCCCGCACCCGCTTCGACCACCGCGCCGTCGTCGAGGCCGACGACCGGGAGGCGCTGCTCACCGCCCTCGACGCGCTCGCCGAGGGCGCCGAGGCCCCGGGGCTGACCGCGGGCACCGCGCTCACCGGCGACACCGCGTTCCTGTTCACCGGTCAGGGCAGCCAGCGGCTCGGCATGGGACGCGAACTCCACGCCGCCGACCCGGTGTTCGCCGCCGCCCTCGACGAGGCGCTCGCGGCGCTCGACCGGCATCTCGACCGGCCGCTGCGGGAGGTGATGTGGGGCGAGGACGCGGAGCTCCTGAACCGCACCGAGTACACCCAGCCGGCCCTGTTCGCCCTGCAGACCGCGCTCTACCGGGCCCTCGAACACCGGGGCGTCGTCCCCGACCAGCTGGCGGGCCACTCCATCGGCGAGATCGCCGCCGCGCACGTCGCCGGCGTCCTCGACCTGGACGACGCGGCCCGGCTCGTGACGGTCCGCGGCCGGCTGATGCAGGCGCTGCCGGCCGGCGGCGCGATGATCGCCGTCCAGGCGACCGAGGAGGAGGTGCTGCCGCACCTCACCCCGCGTCTGTCCGTCGCCGCGCTCAACGCACCGGACTCCACCGTGGTCTCGGGCGCCGAGGAGGACGCGCTCGCGGTGCGCGACGCGTTCGCCGCGCTCGGCCGGCGCACCACCCGGCTCAAGGTCAGCCACGCCTTCCACTCGCCGCTCATGGAGCCGATGCTCCGCGAGTTCGAGGAGGCCGTCGCGGGGATCCGGTTCCGGCGGCCGTCGGTCCCGCTCGTCATGAGCGGCGACCCGACGACCGCCGCCCACTGGACGGCGCACATCCGCGACACGGTCCGCTTCACCGACCACGTCCGCGCCCTGGAGGAGCGCGGCGTCGTGCGGTACGTCGAGCTCGGCCCGGACGCGATCCTGACGGCCCTGGCCCGGCAGTCGCTGTCCGGTCCCGCCGTGCTCGCCCCGGCCCTGCGCCGCGGCGGCGACGAGGCGGCCACCTTCGGCGCGGCCCTGGCCCGGCTGCACGTCGGCGGGCTCTCCCCCACGGACTGGCGGCCGGACCGCACCCCGGCGCACCCCGAGGACCTGCCGACCTACCCCTTCCGGCAGGACCACTACTGGCTCACCCGCCGCGCGGAGCGGACGGGCGGCGCCGGATCCGGGCACGCGCTGCTGGACACCGCGGTCCGGCTCGCCGACGACGACGGGTTCGTGCTGACCGGGCGGCTGTCCCGGCGCAGCCGCCCGTGGCTGGAGGAGCACGCCGTCGGCGGGGCGGTCCTGCTGCCCGGCGCGGCCCTGGTCGACCTGGCGCTGCACGCGGCGGACCTCGCGGCGGCCGGGACGGTCGACGACCTGACCCTGGAGGCCCCGCTGGTGCTGCCCGAGTCGGGCGCCGTCGACCTCCAGCTGAGGGTCGGCGCGCCCGACGGGGCGGGCCGCAGGCCGCTCGCCGTGCACGCGCGCCCGGCGGACGGCGACGAGGAGGCCGCCGGGGCCGGTGACGGGACGGACTGGACCCGGCACGCGACCGGCACGCTCGCCGGTGCGCCCGACGGCGCGTCCGCGGAGCCCCTCTCCTGGCCGCCGGCCGGCGAGCGGGTGGACCTCACCGACGCGTACGACGCGCTCGCCGGGCGCGGGTACGCGTACGGGCCGCTGTTCCAGGGCCTCACGGGCCTGTGGCGGGACGGCGACGACCTGTACGCCGAGGTATCCCTGCCGGACGACGCCGAGGACGACGCCACCACCGGTCACGTGCTGCATCCCGCGCTGCTCGACGCGGCGCTGCACGCCCTGCTCGTGGCCGACCCGGAGGCGCCGCTGCGGGTGCCGTTCGGCTGGTCCGGCATCTCCGCGTACGCCGAGGGGGCCCGGGCACTGCGGGTGCGGCTGCGCAGGACCGGGCCGGACACGGCGGCCCTGACGCTGGCCGACGCGACCGGCGCGCCGGTGGCGGAGGTGGCCGAACTGGCCCTGCGGGCCGTGGATCCGGGCGCGCTCGCCGAGGCCTCGGCGGGCTCCCGCGATCCGCTCTACGTGCTGCGCTGGCGGCAGGTGCCGGCGGAGCGGCCGACGGATCCCGACGCGCCGGCCGCCTCGTGGGCGACGCTCGGCAAGGACGGCGACGCGGTGGCCGACCGGCTCGGCGTCCGGGCCCGGCACGCGGACCTGGCGGGGCTGCGGGCCGCGCTGGACGCGGGCGGGCCGGTGCCGTCGGTGGTCGTGCTGCCCTGGCGGGAGGGCGACGACGTGCTCGCCACCGCCGACGCCACCGCGGTCGACGCGCTCGCCGTGGTGCAGGAGTGGCTGTCCGACGAACGCCTCGCCGACACCAGGCTCCTCATGGTCACGAGCGGCGCCGTCGCGGCGGGGCCGGATCCCCGGGTGACCTCACCGGGCGTGTCGACGCTGTGGGGCCTGCTGCGGACCGCGCGGCAGGAGACCGGGGGCCTGTTCACCCTGGTGGACCTCCCGCCGGCCCCGGACACCGACGGTGCCGTGGGCGGGCGCGAGGACGGCTGGGCGGAGGCGGAGTCGCTGCCCGCCGTGGCCGCCACCGGGCGTGGCGAAGTGGCCGTACGGGGCGGGCAGCTGTTCGCCCCGACGCTGGTCCGTGCCGAGCGGGGCCGCCCGGCCGGGGCGACCGCGGGGACCGGGAACGCGCCGAGCGCGGGGGTGTTCGATCCGGAGGGGACGGTGCTGATCACCGGAGGCACCGGCGCCCTCGGCAGCCTCCTCGCCCGCCACCTCGTGACGAAACACGGCGCCCGCCACCTCCT
>NZ_JBIAMM010000040.1:0-6428 GCF_042874095.1 Streptomyces sp. NPDC004266 | reverse complement strand
AACTACGCCGCCGCCAACACCTTCCTCGACGCCCTCGCCCACCACCGCCACACCCACGGACAACCCGCCACCAGCCTCGCCTGGGGACTCTGGGACGGGGGCGGCATGGGCGAGCGGCTGACCGCGACGGACCTCACGCGGCTGCGCCGCTCCGGGATCGTGCCGATGCCTCCGGAGGAGGCGCTGCGGATGCTGGACACGGCGCTCGGTTCGACGGAACCGCTGCTCTATCCGGCGCGGCTCGACCTGAACGCCCTGCGGACCCTCGCGGCCGGCGGTACGGGCCCGGAGCCGCTGCTCGGCCTGGTGCGGGGCGGGCCGGCGCGGCGCAGCGCCTCGGCGGGCACGGGCGCCCGGCCCGGCGGCGCGGTGCCGCTCGCGGACAGGCTCGCGGCGACGCCGGCGGAGGGGCGCGAGGAGCTGGTGCTCGGTCTGGTGCGGGAGCACGTGGCGGCGGTCCTCGGGCACGGCTCGCCGGACCGGATCGACGCGGAACGCGGGCTTCTGGACCTCGGCTTCGACTCGCTGACGGCGGTGGAGTTCCGCAACCGGCTGGGCGCCGTGACGGGGCTGCGGCTGCCGACGACGGTGGTCTTCGACCACCCCACGCCGGCGGCGCTCGCCCGGCACCTGCTCGGCGAGCTGGCCGTGGCGGCCGCTCCGGCGGGGCCCGCGGGCCCGGCCGATCCGCTGGAGGCGATCGGGCGGCTCGAGGAGCTGCTGCGGCAGCACTCGGCCGGCGCCGACGCCCGGGACGCGGCGGAGGCGGCCGAGATCACCCAGCGGCTGCAGTCCGTGCTGCAGGACTGGCACGGCCTGACCGCCTCCCTCGGGGGGCCGGCGGCCGACGACCTCGGCTCCGCGACGGACGACGAGCTCTTCGAAGCCCTCGACAAGGAGCTCGGCCTGTCCTGATCTCCGCCCCGGCGCCCGGCGCCGTCCCGTCCATCTCCCCTTTTCGACAGCAGTGAAGGTTGAGCTCCCGTGGTGAACAACGCTCCCGTGGCGAACGTGGCGAACAACGAAGACAGGCTCCGCGACTACCTCAAGCGGGCGACCACCGACCTGAGACTGGCGCGGCGCCGGATCTCGGAGATCGAGCAGGCCCGGCACGAGCCGATCGCGATCGTCGGCATGGCCTGCCGCTACCCGGGCGGGGTGTCCTCGCCCGAGGACCTGTGGAAGCTGGTCAGCGAGGGCACGGACGCGATCGGTCCCTTCCCCGAGGACCGGGACTGGGACGAGGACCTGTACCACCCCGACCCGGAGGCCGTCGGCAAGTCGACGACGGCACGGGGCGGATTCCTCTACGACGCGGCGCGGGCGGACGCGTCCTTCTTCGGGCTGAGCCCGCGCGAGGCGATGGCCACCGACCCGCAGCAGCGGCTGCTCCTGGAGACGGCCTGGGAGGCGTTCGAGCGGGCCGGGATCGACCCGACGACCCTGCGCGGCAGCGACACCGGCGTCTTCGCCGGGGTGATGTACAACGACTACGCCTCGCGGCTGCGGCCGGCGCCCGAGGAGTACGAGGGCTATCTCGCCGGCGGCAGCCTGGGCAGCGTGGCCTCGGGCCGCCTCGCCTACGTCTACGGTCTCGAAGGCCCCGCCGTGTCCGTGGACACCGCCTGCTCCTCGTCGCTGGTGGCCCTGCACCTGGCGGTGCAGTCGCTGCGGCAGGGCGAGTGCTCGCTGGCCCTCGCGGGCGGCGCGACGGTGATGGCCACGCCCAACACCTTCGTGGAGTTCAGCCGGCAGCGCGGTCTCTCCGCCGACGGCCGGTGCAAGGCCTTCTCCTCGACGGCCGACGGCACCGGCTGGAGCGAGGGCGTCGGCCTGCTGCTCGTCGAGCGGCTCTCCGACGCCGTCCGCAACGGCCACCCGGTCCTCGCCGTCGTGCGCGGCACCGCGACCAACCAGGACGGCGCGAGCGGTCGGCTGACGGCGCCGAACGGCCCGTCCCAGGAGCGGGTGATCCGCCAGGCGCTCGCCAACGCCCGGCTGACGTCCGACCAGGTGGACGCGGTCGAGGCGCACGGCACCGGCACGACCCTGGGCGACCCGATCGAGGCGCAGGCCCTGATCAACACGTACGGACGCGAGCGAGACGCCGAACACCCGCTGTGGCTGGGCTCGTTGAAGTCGAACATCGGCCACGCGCAGGCCGCGGCCGGTGTCGGCGGCGTCATCAAGATGGTGATGGCGATGCGCAACGGCAGGCTGCCGCGCACGCTGCACGTCGACAGGCCGACGGACCACGTCGACTGGTCGGCGGGCACCGTACGGCTGCTCACCGAGGAGCGGCCCTGGACGGCCGCCGACGGGACCCCGCTGCGGGCCGCCGTGTCGTCGTTCGGCATCAGCGGCACCAACGCGCACGTCGTGATCGAGCAGGCGACGGAGCGGACCGCCGAGCGGCACGCGGAGCAGCCCGACGGCGGCCCGGCCCGCCAGGACGCGGCGGACGCCGAGGCCCCCGCGGCCATCGGCGACGGTGCGGACGCCGACCCGGCCGGCGCCCGGCAGCCGACGGCCGAGGACACCGAGCTCCCGTGCCTCCCCTGGCTGTTGTCGGCGAAGTCGGAGCAGTCCCTGCGGGAGCAGGCACGCCGCCTGCACGCGTACGCGACCGGGCACCCGGACACCCCGTCGCAGGAGGTCGCGGGCGCGCTCGCGGCCCGTACCCTCTTCGGTCACCGCGCCGTCGTCGACGCGGCGGGCGACCGCGAGGCGCTGCTCACCGCGCTGGAGGCACTCGCCGAGGGCGCCGAGGCCGCCGGACTGACCACCGGCTCCGCCCTTCCCGGAAAGACGGCTTTCCTCTTCACCGGCCAGGGCAGCCAGCGCCTCGGCATGGGCCGCGAACTGTACGACTCCCACCCGGTGTTCGCCGCCGCCTTCCACGAGGTGTGCGACCGCTTCGACGCGATCCTGGACCGGCCGCTGCACGAGGTGATGTGGGGCCAGGACGCGGCGACGCTCAACCGGACGCAGTACGCGCAGGCCGCGCTCTTCACCCTGCAGACCGCGCTCTACCGGACCCTGGAGCACCACGGCGTGGTCCCCGACGCGCTGATCGGCCACTCGATCGGCGAGATCGCCGCCGCGCACGCCGCCGGCGTCCTGGACCTGCCCGACGCCGTCACGCTGGTCGCGGTCCGCGGCCGGCTGATGCAGGCCGCCCGCGGCGACGGCGCGATGCTGGCCGTGCGCGCCTCGGAGGAGGAGGTGCGGGAGGCCCTCGTCGGCGTCGAGGGCGATCTGGACGTCGCGGCCGTGAACGGCCCGGAGGCCACGGTGATCTCCGGCGCCCAGGACGCGGCCGAGGCGGTGGCGCAGCACTTCGCGGCGCTCGGCCGCAAGACCACGCGTCTGACGGTCAGCCACGCCTTCCACTCGGCCCACATGGACGAGGTCCTGGCCGACTTCCGCACGGCGATCGAGGGCCTGACCTTCCACGCGCCGAGGATTCCGGTGATCTCCAACGTGACGGGGCTGCCTGCCACCGGCGACGACCTGGTCACCCCGGCCTACTGGGCGAACCACATCCGCCGGGCCGTCCGCTTCCACCCCGGCATCCAGCACCTCGAAGCCGACGGCACCAGCCGCTTCCTGGAGCTCGGGCCGGACGCGACGCTCACGGCGCTCGCCCAGGACACGCTCACCGGGCCGGCCGTCCTCGCGCCGACGCTGCGCAGGAACGCGCCCGAGTCCACGACCCTGGCCACCGCGCTCGCCCGTCTCCACACCGCGGGCCACACGCCCGCCACCTGGCGGCCCCAGGCCCCGGCGCCGTCCGTGGAGGGCCTGCCCACCTACGCGTTCCAGCGCGAGCGCTTCTGGCTGTCGCCCGGCACGGTGACGACGGACGTCGCGTCCGCGGGGCTCGTGGCCTCCGGGCATCCGCTGCTCGGCGCCCTGGTGGCGCTCGCGGACGGCGACCAGCTGGTGTTCACCGGCCGGATCTCGACGCGTACCCACGCCTGGCTCGCCGACCACACCGTCGCCGGCACCACTCTGCTTCCCGGCACGGCCCTCGCCGATCTCGCCCTGCACGCCGCCGGCCACACCGACACGCCCACGCTGGAGGAGCTCACCCTCGAATCCCCGCTGGTGCTGCGTGCGGACACGCCGGTGACCCTGCACGTCACGGTCGGCCCGGCGGCCGGCGACGGCAGCCGGACGATCGCCGTGCACGCGCGCACGGACGACGCCGAGGCCTGGACCCGGCACGCCTCCGGCACCTTGTCGGACGCGGCCGACGCGCCCGAGGAGCTGCCGTGGCCGCCGCCGGGCGAGCGCGTCGACCTCACGGGCGCGTACGAGGAGCTGCACGCCCACGGCTATGCCTACGGCCCCGCCTTCCAGGGCCTCACCGCGCTCTGGCGCGACGGCGACGACCTCTACGCCGAGATCGAGCTCCCCGAGGGCGTCGACGCCACCGGGCACACCCTCCACCCCGCCCTCCTCGACGCCGCGCTCCACCCGTGGGCGCGCGAGGTCATGGGCGAGGACACCGGGAGCGTGCTGCTGCCCTTCAGCTGGCGGGGCGTGACGCTGCACGCCGTGGAGGCCACCCGGGTGCGGCTGCGGCTGACCCGGACCGGCGAGGACACCGTACGGCTGCGGCTGACCGACCCGACCGGCGCTTCGGTCGCCACGGTGGCGGCCGTGACCGCGCGGGCCGGCACCCCGGCCGGTCTCCTGGCCGGCACGGACGGGTCCGGCGCCGGGCGGACGCCGCTGCTCCTGGTCGACTGGAAGCCGCTGCCCGCGGCCGGGTCACCGGCCACGGCGCCGGGGGCGGTCGCCGTTCTCGGCCCGGACCCGCTGGGCCTGGCGGAGGCGCTCGGCGCGCCGGCCCACCCCGATGCCGCCGCGCTGCACGCGGCCGTCGCGGCGGGCGCCGAGGCGCCGGGGGTCGTGCTCGCCACCTTCCTCGACGAGACCCCGGGCACGGACGCCGACATACCGTCGCGAGTCGAGGCGCTGAGCGTCCGGGCGCTCGAACTGACGCAGGACTGGCTGGAGTGGGAGTGGCCGGCCGGCGCGGCGGAGCCCCGGTTCGTGGCCGTGACCCGGGGCGCCGTGGCCGCCAGGCCCGGCCCGGAGATCCGGGACCTGGCCGCGTCCGCCGTGTGGGGCCTGCTGCGCGCCGCCCGCACCGAACACCCCGACCGGTTCGGGCTGCTGGACCTCGACGGCGTCGTCGAGGAGCGTACGGAGGGGCTGTCCGCCGCCGTGGCGGCGCTGCTCGCCGGGGACGAGCACCAGCTCGCGGTGCGCGACGGCGGTGTCCACGTGCCCCGTCTGGTGCGGGCCGACCGGGCGCCCGAGGTGCTCGTGCCGCCGAAGGACACCCCGTTCTGGCGGCTCGACGTGCGCGGCTCCGGCACCCTGGGCAATCTGGCGCTGCTGCCCGCTCCGGAGGCGGGCGCGCCGCTGGGCCACGGCGAGGTGCGGGTCCGGGTGCGGGCGGCGGGTCTGAACTTCCGTGACGTCCTCGTGGGTCTCGGGATGTACCCGGGCGACGAGGCGCGGATCGGCGGCGAGGCCGCCGGTGTCGTCCTGGAGACGGGGCCCGGCGTGACCTCGGTGGCGGTCGGCGACCGGGTGATGGGCCTGTTCCCGCTGGGCGCGATCGGGCCGGTCGCGGTCACCGACCACCGCTGGGTGACCCGGATGCCGCGGGGCTGGACGTTCACGGACGCCGCGGTGATCCCGGTCGTGTTCCTCACCGCGTACTACGGCCTCGAGGACCTGGCGAAGGTGCGCCCGGGCGAGTCGCTGCTCGTCCACGCGGCGACCGGCGGTGTGGGCATGGCCGCGCTGCAGCTCGCGCACCACTGGGGCCTGGAGGTCTACGGCACGGCGAGCAGGCCCAAGTGGGACGTGCTCCGTTCGCTGGGCGTGGCCGAGGACCGGATCGCCTCGACCCGGACGCTCGACTTCGAGGAGCGGTACCGGGCGGCCACCGGCGGCCGGGGCTTCGACGTGGTGCTGAACTCGCTGGCCCAGGAGTTCGTGGACGCCTCGCTGCGGCTGCTCGCGCCGGGCGGCCGGTTCCTGGAGATGGGCAAGACCGACATCCGCGACGTGGCCGAGGTGCGGGAGCGGTACGCGGGCGTGTCGTACACCGCGTACGACCTGATGCGGGTGGAGCCCGAGCGGGTCCAGGAGATGCTGGTCGAGCTGGTGCGGCTGTTCGAGTCCGGGGAGCTGCGGCGGCTGCCGGTGACCGCGTGGGACGTGAGCCACGCGCCGGAGGCGCTGCGCCATCTGAGTCAGGCCCGGCACACCGGCAAGGCGGTCCTGACGCTGCCGGCTCCGCCGGACCCGGAGGGGACGGTGCTGATCACCGGAGGCACCGGCGCCCTCGGCAGCCTCCTCGCCCGCCACCTCGTGACGAAACACGGCGCCCGCCACCTCCT
>NZ_JBIAMM010000039.1:0-7433 GCF_042874095.1 Streptomyces sp. NPDC004266 | reverse complement strand
CCGGAGGACGAGCGGCTCGCGGCCCTCTCCGAACGGGAGCGGTCCGTACTCGACCTCATCGGCGAGGGACTCACCAACCGGCAGATCGCCAAACGGCTCTATCTGTCGGAGAAGACCGTCAAGAACCACATCTCACGGCTGCTCGGCAAGCTCGGCGTGGAACGCCGCGTACAGGCCGCCGTCATCGCCGCACAGGCTCACGAGCACGACGCCGGGGAGACGTAGCTCATTCCCGCTCGGTCGGCAGCGGGATGCGCCACTCGAGTACCGTGCCGCTGCCGGGCTCCACCCGGGCGCGCACCGA
This sequence comes from Streptomyces sp. NPDC004266, assembly GCF_042874095.1. Classification (NCBI taxonomy): domain Bacteria; kingdom Bacillati; phylum Actinomycetota; class Actinomycetes; order Kitasatosporales; family Streptomycetaceae; genus Streptomyces; species Streptomyces sp. NPDC004266. Next base: position 7,129 of record NZ_JBIAMM010000039.1, on the reverse strand, counting down.
CAGAGTGCCGCCCAGCCGCTCGGCCCGCTCCGACAGGTTCCGCAGCCCACTGCGCCTGCCACCCCGCGGTACGCCCACGCCGTCGTCGCTCACCGTCACCGCCAGGACTCCGTCGTCGGCGACGACAGACACCTCGGCTCGGCGAGCCCGAGTATGGCGGGCCACGTTGGTGAGGGCTTCACCGATGACAACGATTACCTGTTCGGCCGTCTCAGAGGGCACGTCCGTGTCGAGGAGGCCCCCCATGCGCAGGGCGGGGGCGAATCCGAGCGTGGTCGCGGCCTCGTCCACCGCCTTGACCACCCGGTTCCTCAGCTTCGGGACGGTGCCCGGGGTGTTGTGTTCCGGGAGCCCGAAGATGGTCGAACGGATGATCTTGATGGTGGCGTCCAGGTCGTCGATCGCCCGTCCCAGCCGCTCCACGGCCTCCGGGTGCTCGACGAACCGCTGGGCGCTCTGCAGCGTCATTCCGGTCGCGAACAGGTGCTGGATCGCCAGGTCGTGCAGGTCACGGGCGATCCGGTCGCGGTCCTCCAGGAGGATCACCTGCTCGGCATCCCTCCTCCGGTCGGCCAGTTCCAGCGCCAGGGCCGCCTGCCCCGCGAATCCGGGGAGAGCGGTGATCTCCAAGCCGGTGAACGGGGGCCGTCCGTGCCGCCGCGCGAGGATCAGCACCCCGCTCAACCGCTCCTTGGTGCCGACCGTGACCGCCACGGCCGGCCCGAATCCCTCCCACCGTTCGGGCTGCACCCTGATGCGCGGCTCGTTCTCTACGTCGGCGACCGTGACCAGGCCCTCCTGAGCCAGGGCAGCCTCGGCCAGCGTTCCTTCACTGGACGGCAGGACGACGCCCCGGTGCGCTTCGGCACCCTCGCCGTGGGCGAGCGAGCCCCGCAGTTCACCGTCGGCGCCCACCAGGTAGAAGACCCCCATGTCGGCGGCCGCGATGTCCACCGCCTGCTCCAGCATCCCGTCGAGGACCTCGGTCTCCTCTTCGCCGGACAAGAGGGCGCTGGTGAGATCGGAGCTTGCGGCGAGCCACCGCTGCCGGAGGCGGCCCTCCTCGTACAGGCGGGCGTTCTCGATGGCGATGCCGGCCGCGACGGCCAGGGTCGTCACGACCGCCTCGTCCTCGGCGTCGAAGTCCGCGCCTCCGCGCTTCTCGGTGAGGTAGAGGTTGCCGAAGACCTCGTCGCGGACCCGGACGGGCACGCCGAGGAAGGTGTGCGTCGGCGGGTGGTGGGGCGGGAAGCCGTACGAGACGGGATGCTCGGACAACTCGGAGAGCCGCAGCGGTTCGGGGTTGCGGATCAGCTCACCGAGCAGTCCGTGCCCGGAGGGCGGGTCGCCGATCTGCGCCCGCAGGTCGTCCCCGATGCCGACGGGGAGGAACTCCGAGAGCTTCTTGTCGTCCCCGATGATGCCCAGGGCACCGTACTCGGCATCCACCAGGGTGACGGGCCACCTCCACGATGCCCTTCAGCACCTCGGGCAGGTCGAGTTCCCTGCCCACAGACATGACTGCTTCCAGCAGCCCATTGAGGCGGTCCCTGGTGCCCCTCACCTCGTCGATACGTGCCTGGAGCTCGTCGAGAAGCTCGTCGAGTCGCAGGCGCGGAAGCCTGCTGTCCGCCGACACCGGCCCCTCGTGCTCCCTCACCACCTCCGGCCGCGCCGAGCGCACAGTCCCCGCGTGACGGGCACGTGCTCACGGTAGTTCCGGTGTCTCCGGCGCTCCAGCCGGATTCGTCCCGCGGAAGGCGGTGCGGACGAGTCGCGCGGCAAAGAAAGCCGCAGGGGCACCGGCCAACGCGATCCAGACGCCCGCCCAGCCGAGCGGTTCGGTCTCCAGGACCGAGCTCAGGAAGGGCACGTACAGCGCCGCCGCGGCCAGCAGGGCGGAGGCGAGGACGGACAGCGGGAGGAACGGGTTCTTGCGGGTGAACAGCCGGGACCGGAGTCCCAGGACGGCGCCCAGCTGTGCGGCGAGCAGCGCGAGGAAGAGGACACTCTGCCAAGCGAGGCCGAGTCCCCGGGCGCCGAGTCCCGCGCCGAGCGAGACCGCCGTGACGACAGCGGCCAGGACGAGCAGGCGCTGCCAGGCACCGCCGCCCAGGATGTGCTGGTCCGGCGGGCGAGGCGGTCGTCGCATCGCTCCCGGTGAGGCCGGCTCGGCGCCCATGGCGACGCCGGTGAGGCCGTGCGTCAGGAGGTTGATCCACAGGATCTGGCCCGCTCGCAGGGGCAGCGGCAGCCCGAGCAGCGGGCCGATCAGCATGACGAGGATCTCGGCCGCGCCGCCGGCCATCCCGTAGACGAGGAAGCGCCGGATATTGTCGTAGACGCGTCGTCCCTCGTCGACGGCCGCCACGACCGTCGACAGCTCGTCGTCGGTGAGCACGAGGTCAGCGGCCTGCCGCGCGACCTCCGTGCCGCGCGCGCCCATGGCGACGCCGATGTCGGCGCGGTGCAGGGCGGGGCCGTCGTTGACCCCGTCGCCGGTCATCGCGGTCACCGCTCCCCTGGCGCGCCACGCCTCGACGATGTCCAGCTTCTGCTGAGGGTCCGTACGGGCGAAGACCCGCACCGCGGTGAGGTCGGCGACCCGTCCCGCAGCCACGTCCGCCCCTGTGACGACGCGGCCCTCCGGCTCGCCGCCGTCGCCCAGGAGCGCGACGTGCGACGCCACCGCCCGAGCCGTCGCGGGGTGGTCGCCGGTGATGAGGACGGGGGTGATACCGGCCGCCCGGCAGGAGGCTAGGGTCGCCGCGGCATGCGGTTTGGGCGGGTCGCTCAGCGCGACGAGGCCGAGGAGAGCGAGCCCCGACTCCGCCGCGGCAACCGGGTGCGGAATGTCGTTCCGCACCCCCGATGCCACGGCGAGCACGCGGTATCCCCGGGCAGCCAGGCGCGCGGCCTCTTGGCGGGCCTCCGCGAGCGCGTCCGGAGGATCGGACAGGACGGCCGGGGCGAGGACGGCTTCGGGGGCGCCCTTCAGGCAGACGAGCACCCCGCGTCCGCCGGTCTCGTGGAGTGTGGTCATGCGTCTGCGGAGGCTGTCAAAGGGCGCCTCTCCGATCCGGGGACGGGTGAGCGCCAGTTCTGTGGGATCCGGGCAGCCCGTCTTGGCCGCTGCCGTCAGCAGAGCGGCCTCCATCGGGTCGCCCAAGGCCGTCCAGCGGCCGTCGGGCGCCTCGTCGTCCGCCGGGCGCAGCGTGGCGTCGTTGCACAGGGCGGTCACCGTCAGCAACTCACGCAGCGGCTCGAGCTCGTCCGCTTCCGCCGGCCTCCCGTCGACCAGAGCCTCTCCCACGGGTTCGTACCCCACGCCGGAGAGTTCAGCGCTCCCACTCGGGGTCCAGACGTGCTGGACGACCATGCGGCCCTCGGTGAGGGTGCCGGTCTTGTCGGTGGCGAGGACGGATACGGAGCCGAGCGTCTCCACTGCGGGCAGACGCCGCACCAAGGCGTTCCTGGTGACCATGCGCCGGGCCCCGAGAGCCAGAGCCAGGGTGACCACGGCGGGGAGGGACTCGGGAACCGCCGCCACGGCCAGGCTGATGGCCGTGACCGCCATCGTGCCGAGCGGGAGCCCCCGCACCAGGCCAAGGGCGAACACCAGGACGCACAGGGCGAGTGTCACGGCCGCGAGGATGCGCCCGAGGGCGGCGAGTCGGTGCTGCAGCGGGGTCGGCTCACGACGTTCGCCGAGGAGAGCCGCGATGCGGCCGAGCGCGCTGGACGCCCCAGTCGCCGTGACCACCGCCGCGCCTCGGCCTCGGACGACGACGGTTCCTGCGCTCAGCGTCGCACCCGGATCCTTGTCGACAGGCACGGACTCCCCCGTCAGCATGGACTCGTCCACCAGCACGGATGACGCCTCGGCGAGGTCGGCGTCGGCGGCGACGATGTCGCCCTCACCGACCAGGAGGACGTCACCGGGGACGACCGACGCGGCGGGGAGGTCGCAGACGGCGCCGTCGCGCCGTACGCGCGCGTGGGGGGCAGTGAGGGCGGAGAGTGCGGCGACGGCGTTGTCGGCGCGGATCTCCTGCGCCACCCCGACGGTCGTGTTCACGAGGACGACCATCCCGATGACGATCGCGTCGGGGTGGTCGCCGATCGCGAGGGTCAGCACGACGGCCCCGAGGAGCACCATGATCAGTGGGTCCGTCAGCTGGGCCAGGACCCGCTGGTGCAGTCGTACGGGCTTGCTCGCGGTCACCTCGTTGGGGCCTGTGTCGGCGAGCCGACGGGCGGCCTCCTCCTGGGTGAGTCCCGTGGTCTCCCGCACCCGTGCGGGCGCCCGGTCCGCTGCCGGCCTCGTCATGGCCTGCTCACCCTGCGGGAACGGTGATCACCGGGCAGTGGGCGCGGTGCAGCAGCCCGTGGACGACGGAACCGACCCGCATCCCTGTGTACCCACCGCGGCCCCGACGGCCCACGACGACGGCCAGGGCGTGTTCGGCGGCGTTCGCGAGCGTCTCGACGGGGGAACCGATCGACACCTCGTGGGTGAGTCGGACGTCGGGGTACTTCTCCGCCCAGCCCGCGGTGGTCTCCGAAAGGAGGCGGCGCTCGGCGTGGAACCACGTGTCACCGCTGTGCAGGGAGAAGACAGGGGGCTGCCAGACGGCGATGGCCCTCAGCGCGCAGCGCCGGAGGTCCGCTTCCTCGAAGGCCCAGGCCAGGGCTGCTCGTGAGGACTCGCTGCCGTCGACGCCGACCACGAGGTAGGGCGTCTCCTGCGTGACGTGCTCCGCGTCGCCCACGACGACCACTGGGCAGTGCGCTTTCGCGGTGACCGGGACGACCAGGGAGCCGGCGCTCAGGAACTCCTCGGTACGGCTGAGGTGCCGGGAGCCCAGCACGACCATGCCCGCCTCCTGTGAAAGGCCGGCCAGAACTGCTGCCGGGAACCCGTCGAGAAGGGAAGAGTCAGCCTTGACGGCCGGCTGCCGGGCGTGCGCCCATGCGAGCGCGGTACGCAGGGCTTCTGTGCCGGCCTGCCGCTGTGCCAGGCGACGGGGGGTGTCGTCGACGTGTTGGGTGTCGTGCTGCGGTGGTACCGCGACCACCAGGCGCAGTCCCACGGCTCGCAGGTGAGCCTCGTCCACTGCCCAGGCAAGGGCCAGGTGCCAGTTCTTGACCGGGTCGATGCCGATCGCGATGTCGCGTCGGGCCGTGGTGCGTGTCATGACGTGCTCCCGTGTCCGGGCCCTTGCCGAGGGAGGAGCTCCACGGGGCAGTGGGCGTGCTGCAACAGGCCGAGCGTGGTCCGTCCGATGGTGGGCCCGAGATAGCCGGGCGACCGCCGGCCTCCCACGACGAGCAGGTCCGCGTGGCGCGACGCCTCGACGAGAGCTCCGGGCACACTGTGGCTCTTCTGACCGTCGGCGTGCACGGTCAGTTCCGGAAACTCCTCCCGGACCGTGTCCGACACCGAGGACAGCGCGCGTACGTGATCGCGAGCGACCTCCTCGCCACCGTTGCGCAGCAGAGCCCGCGGCCCGCTGGACAGCCCCACACCCCAGATATGCAGGAGTCGTACAGGCGTCTTACGCAACAGGGCTTCGCGGGCCGCCGCACGGGCGCAGCCCACGTCGGCCTCGTCCCGGACCGCCGCCAGGACGACGCCTACCTCTGCGGGCTCGGCTGGCTCGGCCCCGCGCACCACGACCACGGGCGTGGTGGCGCCGGCCGCGACCTCAAGGCCGACCGATCCGAGCAGCAGTGACGAGAATCCGCCGAGGCCCCGGTGTCCCACGACGATCGTGCCGGTGAGAGCGGCGGCCCGTCGCAAACTGCCCGGGGCAGCGCCATCGGTGAGTTCTGTGACGACGGTCAGCTCGGGGTGGCGCGCCGTGACCGCCTCGGCGGTCCGGTCGAGCAGTTCCCGCCCCGCCTGCCGGCTCCTGGCAATCTCCGTCTGGGGCAGGAACGGAGCCGACGCGTCCGTGTCCGCCGCATGGACGAGGCAGAGCGTGCTGCCCCGCCGGGCTGCCTCTGCCGCCGCCCACATCGCCGCTGTGCTTGCGGACGGTGATCCGTCGATGCCGACGACGATCCTGCCGAGGCCGGGACGGGCCGTGGTTCCGTCCATGGTTCCTCCTCACACGGGCCGAGGGACTTGATTCCACCCTGGCAGTCGGTGCCGGGCGGCCGGAGGGCCGCTGGGGGCAAGGACGGGACCGAAGGTCCCCACCCGGGCCGGTCGGAGCACGGAGGGGCAGTGACGTGCCCGTTCGGTCCTGCCCTGGGACCGTTCGGCCCTCGCCGCCCCCAGGCGTGCGTTGGAGGCTGGTCACACGGGACAGCACACCTTCCGGACCCCCCAACAGGAGGCGCGGCGATGAAGCACATGAAGGTCGGCGGCCTGATGACCGACGGCGTGGTCTCCGCCGTCCCCGCGACGTCGTTCAGGGAGATCGCGAAACTGCTCGCCGAGCACGAGATCAGCGGGGTCCCCGTCGTGGACGACGACGAGCACGTCGTCGGTGTCGTCTCCGAGAGCGACCTCCTGGCCCGCCACGAGCTGACCGCGCGGGACCTGATGACCACGCCGGCCGTCACCGTCCACGCCGAGGAGACGGTGGCGGACGCGGCACGGCTGATGGTCCGCCGCGGAGTCGAGCGCCTTCCCGTCGTCGACGAGGAGGAACGGCTGGTCGGCATCGTGACCCGCCGTGACCTGCTCGGTGTCTACCTCCGCCCCGACGCGGAGATCCGGCGCCGCATCCGCGAGGACGTCCTCTCCGATGCCATGGACCTGCCCGGGGACGCGGTGGACGTGCACGTCCTCGACGGCGTGGTGACGCTCGCCGGTCGCGTCCGGCAGCGGAGCCAGGCCCAGATGCTCGTCGAACTCGGCGAGCGGGTTGACGGCGTGGTCGCGGTCGTGGACCGGCTGTCCTTCCATGAGGACGACACACGCCTCACGTCCCCCGCCCGGACTCCGCACGACATCTCTTGGTGACTCACCGCAGACAGGACGAACCGTGTCCACCACCGCTCTGACCCGGCCGCTCGTGACGTCGCTGGTCGAAGACGCCGTCACGGCCCCCTCGATGCACAACGCACAGCCGTGGAAGTTCGTCCACAGGACGGGCCCCGGAATCATCGAACTGCA
>NZ_JBIAMM010000038.1:0-10686 GCF_042874095.1 Streptomyces sp. NPDC004266 | reverse complement strand
GGGGTGCGGGAAGGATCAGGTCGTCGGATTCAGATGGTGACGGGGGCCGTCACAAGCGCGTCAACGACCTGGGCCGGGGGAGAGGTCCCCGGCCGTTCGGCCGGCGGAAGACCCCACCCTCCGGGTGGGAAGCAAGCGCACGGATGCGCGTCCACCGGCCTTCTGGCACTTCCCAGCCTACGCCTCCACCCCGTGCCTGCGCCCGGCCGCCGCCGGGGCGGCCTGCAAGGCTGTGGCGAGCGGTTCAGGGCGGTGCCGTGGTGGCTGCCCTGGCGTATGGGCCGGGCGTCGGCTGGTCGTTTGCCCCCCGTTACCGTCTCCGTGGCTCCGCAACGGGGCCTCCGGCCTTCGGGCCCGGCATGACTTCCCCTTCCTGTTGTTGATGATCCGGGGGGTGTCACCGGGTCCGGAGGCATCGACGGATCGCTGATGAGGGGCTTGAGCACCGGCTTCACCCGGGCTGGAAGAGCTCTCCGTAACGTGGATGTGGCAGCTCGGCGCCCTGGCAAGGTCGGACGAAAGCGTGAGGGAGGGGCCTGCACGTGATCGACACCGGCGACATCGACGTCTCCCTCGGCCTGGACGTCGGCAAGGGCGAACACCACGCCACCGCCGTCACCCCGGTCGGCAAGAAAGCCTTCGACAAGCGCCTGCCCAACACCGAGCCCACGCTCCGCGGACTGTTCGCCAAACTCCAGGCCAAGCACGGAACGGTGCTGGTCGAGGACATCTTCACCGTTCTGGACGAGCAGACCGTGACGGTCCCGGGGACCGAGGCGGCCGCATTGATCGTCCCGAGCCTGGCCGCCTCGCTGACTGCCGTCCTTGACCAGCGCAAGCTGCTGGCCGGGCGGATCGAGGAACTCCTGGAGGCCCACCCTCTTTCCAAGGTCCTGACCTCGATGCCAGGAGTCGGCGTCAGGACCGGAGCCAGGATCCTGATCGAGGTCGGCGACGGCAGCACCTCCCCGATCGCCGGCCACCTCGCCGCCTACGCGGGTCTCGCCCCGGCGACCCGGAGCTCGGGCTCCTCGATCCGCGGAGAACAGCCCTCCAGGAGGGGAAACAAGCAGCTCAAACGGGCTTTCTCCCTCTCCGCGTTCGCCGCACTCGGCGACCCGGCATCGCGGGCCTACTACGACAAGAAGATTGCCCAGGGAAAGCACCACACCCAGGCCCTGCTCTGTCTCGCCAGACGTAGGGCCGACGTCCTGTTCGCCATGCTCAGAGACGGCACCTTCTACGAACTTCGGACAACCGGAACGAGGTGACAGCAACGAGCCTGCCTGCGAACCGAGATCGCGCAGGTCCCCACGGCAGCACTACATGTCGTGAACCTCAACGGAGAACCCCTCCGCAAGGACGGAGTTCAGGTGCTCCGCATGCGCACCCAGCCATTGGCGCACGTCAGAGCCCTTCGCCGTCAGTTCGACGAGCACGTAGTCCTCGGCGCCATCCGTCGACCCACCACAGACGCAGCAACGGAGACGGTGACTGACCGCACCCGTCCACTCCGGTCCGTTCCCTCCCGTTGCCACCGCCTCATCATCAACATGCACGAGCACATCGTTCCAGACGCCCTGGAACAGCCTCATCCACCTTGACCAAAGGAATAGGGGTACCCCCCGCACACCGTCCGGAGTGGTGGCGACGAGACCGGGGGTGTGCGTTGCGTCTGGTGGGGCAGGCGAGGAGACGGCGACGGGAGGGGCCGCACGGTCCGCCCGGGAGCCGCAGTATCCGAACGACAGTGACCAAGAGGAGTCCGCCCATGACCGACGACACGCAGGCCACTGCACCGCACACCGTGCCCGGACTGGACCCGGCGGAGGCCGAGCGGGTCGCGGACGTTCTGCAGGCGCGGTTGCACGCTCTCAACGACCTGGCCCTCACCCTGAAGCACGTCCACTGGAACGTCGTCGGCCCGCACTTCATCGCCGTGCACGAGATGCTCGACCCGCAGGTGGACGCCGTCCGGGAGATGGCTGACTCCACGGCGGAGCGCATGGCCGCCCTCGGCGGGGTCCCGATCGGCACGCCGGGCGCCCTCGTCGCGGGGCGCACCTGGGACGACTACGAAGTGGGACGCGCCGACGCCGTCGCACACCTCGGCGCGCTGGACCTGGTCTACACCGGCGTCATCGAGGACCACCGGGCCGCCATGAAGACGGCCGGCGACATCGACCCGGTGACGGAGGACATGCTGATCGGGCAGCTGGCGAAGCTGGAGCAGTTCCAGTGGTTCGTCCGAGCCCACCTGGAGAGCAGCAGCGGCCGCCTCAGCACCTCCGGCGCGCGCACGCTCAGCGACGCCGCCGACCAGGCCGCCCGAGCGTCGGCCGGGGGCGCATGACCGCGTCCCCGCCCGGGAGGACGTACGGTCGGGGGCGCCGGAAGCCTTGCGGGAACGCACGCCAAGATCCCCGCAAGAACGACCGGAGCCGGACGATGAGCACGGAGACGAACTCCAGCGCCGTCTGCTGATGGGGGGGCGAGACCCGGATCCTGGGACACGGCGGGATCCGGGCCGTTGCGCAGACGGCCGACGTTGGCGAGACCACCGTCCGCAAGGGCGTGCACGAGCTGGAAGCGGGGGCGGAACCGCTGGGTCGGGTCCGCCGCCCCGGCGGCGGGCGCAAGAAGGCCGCTGAGGTGGATCCGGGGCTGCGACCTGCGCTGCTGGCGCTCGTCGAGCCGGACCTGCGAGGTGATCCGATGTCGCCGCTGCGCTGGACGACCAAGTCGACCAGGAAACTCGCCGACGAACTCACCCGGCAAGGCCACCGCGTCTCGGCGGACACCGTCGGCGACCTGCTGCGCGAGGAGGGCTTCAGCCTGCAGGCCAACGCCAAGACGATCGAGAGCACGCAGCACCCGGATCGCGACGCCCAGTTCCGCTACATCAACGAACAAGCCCGCGACCACCGAGACGCCGGACACCCCCGTGATCAGCGTGGACACCAAGAAGAAAGAGCTGGTGGGCCCATACAAGAACGGCGGCCGTGAGTGGATGCCGACCGGCGAGCCCGTGCAGGTCAAGACGCACGACTTCCCGGACCGGCGGGGGCCGGGCAAGGCCATCCCGTACGGGATCTACGATGTCGCTGCGAACACCGGTGGGGTCAGCGTCATCACCGACCACGACACCGCCGCGTTCGCGGTCGCCTCCATCCGTCGCTGGTGGCAGGCGGTCGGCAGGCACGACCACCCCCGTGCCACCCGGCTGCTGATCACCGCGGACGCGGGCGGCTCCAATGGCTACCGCACCCGAGCCTGGAAGTCCGGACTCGCCGCCCTGGCTTCCGAGACGGGCCTGGTCATCACCGTCTGTCACCTACCGCCGGGGACTTCGAAGTGGAACAAGGTGGAGCACCGGCTGTTCTCCCACATCTCCATGAACTGGCGCAGCAGGCCGCTGATCAGTCACGAAGTCATCGTGAACAGTATCGCCGCGACCACCACTTTCACCTCTGCTGTGTGGGGATCAGGTCCGCGGTCTGCTGGTGGGAGAGCAGGCCGGCGACGGTCTGAACGGTGTCGCTGATGTGCTCGCGGCGGCCGAGGCGGCGCGTCAGTGCCCGCCAGTCCTTCAGATGGGCGATGCCGTGCTCGCCCCGGATGCGGCGTGAGGAGTGCGCCTTGCGCCGGCGCTCGTACATATCCTCGTACCCGTCGGGGGCGTTCTTCTTGAACTTGCGGTGCGGGGGCGCCACCCTGCGTCCGCCGGTCTGGGCGCCGAGGCCCTGGTAGCCGGCATCGGCAAGGATCTCGACCGCGTGTCCGTCGGCCAGCTGCTCGACCAGCCCTGACTTGCGGGCGTGGGTGATGTCCGCACAGCTTCCGGGCTTGGTCACGCACGACTACGTCCGGGCCGGCACCACCACTCTGTTCGCCGCCCTGGAGGTCGCCACCGGCAAGGTCATCGGCTCACTCCACCGGCGCCACCGGGCCGAGGAGTTCAAGAAGTTCCTCATCGAGCTCGACAAGGAAATCCCGGCCGACCTCGCCGTCCACCTGGTGCTGGACGACTACGCCACCCACAAGGCCCCCGCGATCAAGACCTGACTGCTGTGGCCCGCCCCCGGTTCCACCTGCACTTCACGCCGACCGGGTCGTCCTGGCCCGACCCGGGCGAGCGATGGTTCGCCGAGCTGACGAACAAGCAGATACGGCGAGGTGTCCACAAGACCGTCCAGGCACTGGAACAGGACATCCGGACTTGGATCGCCGCTTGGAACACCGACCCCAGGTCCTGCGTCTGGACCAAGACCGCGAACGAGATCCTCGAACGCCTCGCCTCGTAGCTGAACAGAATTCCTGACTCAGAAGACCAGGCTTCGCCGTTCTGTCTGGGACCGCGCGGTGCGGGCTGGCCTGGCGGCCGGCCGGGCTCGGGTTCTTACCTCTCCGCATATAAGCACCTGGTCGCTGGCTGGGCAGTGGATTTGCGCCGGTGAGGTAGGCCGCCGAGGCCGTGGGCCCCGGCCTGACGACTGCCCGGCCCAGGCGGTGGCTGGAGGTCGGGCATGATGTGCCGGTGAATGGGGTCAGGCACTACATCGGTGTGCAGTTTGTGGCACGGCGGTGTGCCGAGGCTCGGTGGTTGTCCCCTACGGCGATCGCATGGGTGCAGTGGTGGCGTTCACCAGGACGGGTTCTGGTTCAGATCGTGGGATTCATGCGCTGAGACACCGGCCGCCTGCTGAAGGCGTGCGTACCGTGGTGAAAGAGCAAGCCATCGGAGTCGGGGGCGGCACGGGGCGGCCGAGCGGTGTGACGGCGCTGTTTCCGCAGGGGCTCGGTACCGTACAGAGCAGCCGTTCCGTACCGTGCGGAGCGCCGGAAGGGGGACCCGTGATGGCCGGTCTGAGGCTGGGGCCGCTCCTGCGACACGTTGACTGGGAGTCGGGCACGAGCGCGACGGTGTGGGTCGAGACCGACCGGGCGTGCACGGCGGAGGTACGGTGCCCAGGCGGCGCGGGGGGCTCGGCTCCGACGTTCCGCGTCGCCGACCACCACTACGCGCTGATGGTCGTGACCGGACTCGTCCCTGGGGCCGCCACGACGTACGAGGTGCTGCTCGACGGCGAGCGGGTGTGGCCCCTCGCGGACTCGCTCCAGCCGCCCAGCACCATCCACACGCCGCCTGTCCCGGCGACGGGCGCGGTGGTCGTCTTCGGCTCGTGCCGGTGGGCGGCGCCTGCCGTGGGCGAGTCCGATCCGGTGGGCCCCGACGCCCTCGACACCCTTTCCGCACGGCTCGCCGCCGACCCGGAGGCCGAGCGTCCGGACGTTCTCCTCCTCCTCGGCGACCAGGTGTACGCGGACGAAACATCCGCTGACACCCGCGCCTGGATCGCCCGGCATCGGCGGGCCGCCGGCACCGGCGCCGCCGCCCCGCCGGACCAGGTCGCCGACTACGAGGAGTACACCCACCTCTACGACGAGTCCTGGGGCGACCCTGAACTGCGCTGGCTGCTCTCGACCGTGCCCAGCTGCATGATCTTCGACGACCACGACATCATCGACGACTGGAACACCAGCGCCGGCTGGGTGGCCGACATGCGGGCGACGCCCTGGTGGCACGAGCGGATCACCGGCGGCCTGATGTCGTACTGGGTCTACCAGCACCTCGGAAACCTCTCTCCCGCCGAGCTCGCCGAGGACGAGCTGTACGCGGCGGTCCTGGCGGCCGACGACGCCACGGAGGTACTGCGCGCGTTCGCCGAACGCGCCGACGCCGAACCCGCGTCGGTGCGCTGGAGCTACCGCAGGGACTTCGGTCGCACCCGGCTGCTGATGGTCGACACCCGGGCCGCGCGGGTGCTGGAGGAGCAGCACAGGACGATGCTGGACGCCCAGGAAGCGGCCTGGCTGAGGACACAGGCGTTCGACGAGCTCGGTGGCGTCGACCACCTGCTGGTCGGGACCTCACTCCCGTGGCTGCTGCCTCCGATGGTCCACTTCGCGGAGGGCTGGCACGCGGCGCTCTGCCGGGGCGAACGCGGTCCGCGCTGGGTGCGCTTCGGCGAGTGGCTGCGTCGGCGGGCGGACCTGGAGCACTGGGCGGCGTTCACCTCGTCGTTCGAAGAACTCACGGAGACGGTCGCCGAGGTGGGAAGGGCCGACACCGCTCCGGCGACGGTGTGCGTGCTTTCCGGGGACGTCCACCACGCGTACGTGGCCGAGCCCGTCTGGACCACCGGGCAGCCGCCGCGCTCCCGCGTCTTCCAGTTCACTTGCTCACCACTGCACAACTCGGTGCCCGCGGCCATGCGGGCCGGGTTCCGTTTCGGCTGGAGCCGGTTCGCCAAGGGGATCGGGCATCTCCTTGCCCGCCACGGACGGGTCGAGCGACCGGCGGTCCGGTGGGAGCGCACCGGCGGGCCGTGGTTCGGCAACCAGTTGATGACGCTGACGCTGCGTGGACGTACAGCACGGCTACGGTTGGAAAGGGCTTCGGCGGACGCGAAGCAGGGGCGCCGCGGGACCGACCGCGCGGGAGCACGGCTCATCGGCGTCCTCGACCAGAATCTGACAGAGGGGAGTTGACGACCCGTTGGAGGGTGCGCACTCCGTCCCTCCTTCTCCACCCTCGTCCCCCGGATCCGTACGCCGGCGCTCCTCGGCCGCCATCAGGGGGCCGGCGTCGGGGCCGCCTCAAGAGCGGGGCTCCAGCACCTCCGAGGCACCGGTCTCGGTGTCGTAGCTGCGCAGGGTGACGAGCTGGGCCGACAGGGGCGGCGCCGGCAGCAGGTCAGGGACGCGCCGATCGGCGAAGGCGCCCGCACGCCGTGTGCGACCGAGGGTGATGTGTGGGCTCCAGCGCCCGGGTTCGTGGAACGGGTTGAGGGCCTCGGACAGGCTGTCCGAAGCCACCGCCTCCCACACCCGGCGCTGCAAGCAGGCCAGCGCGGCATCGAGATCCAGCGCCCAGGCCAGCACCGAAGTGGGCCGCTCAAAGCGGACCACGCCCGTGAACCGCACCGGCAACGGCAGGACGGCGACCACCTCGGCAAGCTCCCACCGAATCGGAGTGGTCAGCTCCGGACATGTCGCCAGAGTCAGATGCGGGCTGTTGGTCGGGGAACGGTGACGTGCCTGACTGGGAAACCCCGCATCTGCGAGCCGCTGCCACGCCTCCCGAACCGCCAGCTCCGCCGCCTCATCCAACAAAAGCTCGACCGTGCGCACCACCGCACCCTACCGGGGCCCAGAGGAACAAGAACTCCGGCCCAGTCGGCCAGCGCCATTTCGAAGCACCCTCAGACCGTGTCCTATGTGGTGAGGCGGGCGAGTTGCTTGTAGCAGCAGATGGCTGCGGCGAGGCCGAGGAAGGCCAGGTAGTTGCGGGGGCGACCCTCGTAACGGTGGTTGAGCCGGCGGTATCCGGTGAGCCAGGACCTGGTCCGCTCGATGTCCCACCGGCGGCGCCCGAGTCGTTCGCCGGACTCGATGTCCTTGCGGGCGATGCGGACGCCGATGCGTTTGCCGCGGAGTCGTTTCCGCAGTTCAGGTATGTCGTAGGCCTTGTCGGCATGCAGGCGCTGGGGTTTGAAGTGACGGCCGCGATGAGGGTCATGTTTCGTTTGGAGACCCGCGATCATGGGCTTCAGGGCTTGGCCGGCGTGTCCTGCGTCCCACCACCCTGCGGCCGCACCTTCGACGGCGAGATCAGCGGCTTCGCGATCTTTTACAGCCCGTCCGGAACAATCCAACTCCACGTACCCCGCCCCATGACGAACCCCACGACCGCCTCACCGCATAGGACAGGATCTAAGCCTCACCCGGGCCATTCTCCGTATCAATCTCCCAGATGAGACTGTGTACCGCGCTACGGGCCGACGAATCGATCTCGGCTTCAGGTCACCGGGCACGGATCACCTCGGTCAGCGCACCCCGATCGACGTGCCCTCCGCCCGCATCACCCTCGACCACCGCCACGAACGTCATCGTCATAGGCAGGGTCTATCGGACGCCCATGACACGGTGCCGATCAGGGGCTGCCCGAAGTTGGAACGGGCTCAGTTCCAGTCGGGGTCGATCTCCGTCACCTGTGTCGCGCGTAGGGCGGCCCGCTCCAGATCTTTGCCCAGACCCCTTTCCACCTCAGGTTCGCCACGTACTGCCCGATGGGCACCATCTCGTCTTCCTCGCCCCACATCGCGTCCTTCCGGGGGGCACGAGGTGTCCGGTGGCCTGCCGGTAGGACAGGAGTACGGCGAGCTTGTTTCCCACGCCTCCTCACCCGGCTCCCAGACCATGCCGGCCTCCGGCACGTCCAGCAGCGTTTTGCGCCGCTTCTCCAGCTCACCAGTCCGCAGCACCTTGCGCTGCTGGCACATCCACCGCCCGAGGGGGAAGTTCTTGGTGACGCCGACCTCGGTCTCGGTGTCGTAGGGGCGGCATAGACACCGGTGATCTCGTTCTCCGCTCGCCAGCGCAGCAGGGCCGCTTCGGTGGCGGTCTGCGTGCCGTTGTCCTCCTGGTCCTCGCCGTCGCCTGCGTCGCCGGCGATGTCCACGCCTTCCCCGAGCACGCGAACGCCGGCGAGGAAGGCGCGGTGCACCCGGCGCCCGGCCGCATCGACACCCTCGGCGAACTGCCGCAGTACCTCACGCCGCTCGGAGACGAGGTGGTCGCCGCACAGCCACGCCGACCACACCCGGTCCGGCGGGACGTGGCGGCCGGCCTCCAGCTCGTAGAACTCCGCCCCGATCGACGACGCCGGGAGCTTCTCCGCCTTCGCCGAGTCCTCGTCGTCCGAGGCGTCGTTCACAGACAGCTCGGCCGCCGTCTCCGGCAGCTTCTCCGCGAACGCCGCTGCCTCCTAGGCCTTCTGGCGGTACGTCATGACCGTGTGCAGATTCCACGCGGCGGCGTGCTCCAGAAGTACGGTCCGCAAGAGCGCCAGGCGCCGGCCCCCCGGGCGTCCTCGGATTCCCCGAGCACGGGGGAGGGGCAGCGGATTTCCAGGACGTCGATCTCGAACCCGACGAGGATCTCGTGCCCGATCGCTTCCGAGAAGCCCAGCTCGGCGAGCCACATGCCGTACGTGCCGTTCGGGTTGTCGGCCATGCTCGCGATCTCTGCCTCCTGGCCGTCCGCGCCCCTGCGCGGCTGGGGTGCCGCCAGGATTCGCGGGGTAGCGGTGAGGCAAAGCCGGAAGTCCGCCGCGATTCGCTGGTTGTCGTGGATTGCCGCCCATGGACGACCGAGATCACCGGCGGTTCCGTGGGCCTCATCCGTGATCGCGAGGTCGAAGCCGTCCTCGCGCCCCGCACCGGCGGATAAGGTCCGCCCATGACCGACGACTGGTACGTCCTCATCGAGGAGGACACCCGGACCACCGAGCGCGCCGATGGTACGGATCTCAAGCTGCACCGGTGGATGCTTGTGGGTACGCACCGTATCGGCCCGGACCGGGCGGAAGCGATTGCGGCCGCCGAGGACGCGGCCCTGCACCACCTGCCAGGCATCCTGGCCCGGCACGCACGCCCGGGAGACGAGCCCGCCCGTCATGCCCTGCTCGCTCAGGACGGTGCGTGGATCGTGCTGGTGAAGCAGCGGCACCGCGAGTGCCATATACGGGTGACCACGGCCCGGCTCGTGCACGCGCGGGAAGAGAAGGAAGCACCGCCGAAGAGCCTGAAGGAAAAGCTCCGCAGCGCCATGGAGGGCCCGGCACCTGCACCGAGACCCTGGTCCTGGACCCCTGAAGGCAAGGCCGATCGGACCTGACCGCCCCGCACCTCCCACGAAGCCCCTTCGCAGCCCCCTCCACAAGGTCTTCCCGACCTTGATAGTTCGCCCCGATACTCGTCGCACATCGGGGTACACGGCTGCGCATGGCACCGAAGACCGAACGCATCCAGTTCCTGCGGGCCGTGCGGCAGCTGCACCGTGTCCGCTCCTTCTACGCTGCGGGTGTCCTGCTGTGGGCGGGATCCTCTGCCTGGACCGGCTGGCAGGCACCCGGAAGCCGCCAGATGTGGGTGTCCCTCCTCCTCCTGACCGCCTTCACCGCTCTCCTCGTCACCGCGGGCCTGTCCCTGCGACGCCTCCCGGCTCCCGCGACAGGCCGGCCCGCCCATCACGCCGCCCCACGCAAGACCGCACACCCCCGGCACGCCCCCGTCTGAGGACTCGTCACCCCACCTCCGAGTACTCGCGAATGGGTCATGCGACTGTGGAGACGCCGTCCATGCCTGTAGCGACGCTGGCCGGGTACACGGGCCTTCACTTCTCATCGAAAGAAGCCTGCACATGCTCGGTATGGCCGCCGCCGTGCTGTCTTCATCGCTTTCTTGATCAACGCTGCGGCCCTCGGCACCAACGATGTGTTCTCCTCCACGAAGGTGATGCTCCTGGGGCTGACGTCCCTGGCCCTGCACCTCGCAGGTATCGGAGCCGCCCGGACCCATCACTCCACCGGCAGACGCCGACCCTGGTCCCACCCCTGACCCTCTCATAGCCACCCCAGCCCTTCGTGATGACGCCCAGTTGTCGGTGGCGGCTGGAAGCTGGTCGGTACGAACGGTGACGAGCAGCTGCTGCGCGGCCGGGGCTACGGCCGTGACCACGACGACCCCGCCCTGACCACCGAACTCGGCCGGGGGCTCGGAGGTCGGGGGCTGTACGACCCGCGCCTTTCCGTCGCCGGCTGACCGGAACGGAGCATGGGAG
>NZ_JBIAMM010000037.1:0-12038 GCF_042874095.1 Streptomyces sp. NPDC004266 | reverse complement strand
CCCTCGTCCACGCCAACACGGCCCCCACCCGGCTCGTCCTCGTCGGACCCCTGCCCCGCCCCCTGCGCCACCTCTTCGACCTCACCGGCACCACCGGCCTGTTCCACTTCGAACCCTGAAGCGTCCAAGACAGATCAGCCGGCCGGGGCGGGCCGGAACATGACTGTGCCCCGCAGGTCAGGGCGGGATCACGAAGCGCACCAACGATCAGTCGGCTCACTTCACGGAGCACCGTAGCGGCCGCGAGGCATCATGCAGATGGATCAGGAGACCGGTGACCGGTGACCGGTGACCGGTGACCGGTGACCGGAACGGGCTACATCCGGCTCGTGACGATGGCGGACGCGTCGACGAGGCCGTCGGGGGCGGGGGCGGTGGCGCGGGTGAAGCCGGTCCCGAGCAGGCACCGATAGCCCGCCCAGCAACCACGAACGGTGCCGCCTGCGGGAAGGGAAGGAACCACAGGCGGCACGCGAGCCCCTCGCCGCCGCCCACGACTCGGGGGGTGTCCGCAGACGGCGGGGCCCCGCCTGCCCGGCGAACCCTCCTCCCAACCAGACACTTCCGGGGCGAAATGGCGGGCATGGTGGCCAGGTTCGCGGGCATGCGGGACCCGAGCGGAAGACATCGCCGCTCCACAGGGCCTCGCGGCCTCCCCCGACCGCGAGGGCCCCGGGCAGGGTGGAGACCGGTCCGCACTCGTGGTGTTGTGCGGGCCGGTCACCCGTGTCCCTGCTGGCTCTGCACACGACCAGGTGGTGGGCGGTGATCTCACGAAACCGCAGACGCTGGCAGCGACCCTCCACGGTGCCTCCGCCGGGCACCTGCTCGGCGCCATCGGGCACGACCACGCCTCGCTGCGTACAGGACCGCAGATCATGGCGATGGCCGCCGAGGCGGGTGGCTTTGTCCGCGAGAAAACGTTCTGGCACGGGTTCTGTGAACCGGCGCCGCCCGTTCATGCCTACCTCGGTTGGAGCCGCTGGCCTGCCAGTTCACCAGGGACACCTGCCTCGGCCCCAAGGGACGGCTCGACTTCAGAAGTTGCGCCAGAACCCGAGTTTTGACAGCACTTCGGTGCTTGACCGGCCCGCATCAAGATGCTCCAGGAGAAAGGTGCTGGTCATGGCGCGTCGGTAGAAGCTGAAGTTGTGCGCCGCCATCCGACGCGGTCACGGGCCTGTGCCTCGGTGCGGGCCCTGGAGCGTAAGTACGGCGCGACCTGTCGGACGGTGCGCAAGGCGGTGAACGTGGCCTGGCCGGAGCCGTGAAAGAAGCCACCCCGCCGACCTGATCGGCTGCAGCGTCATGGTTTTTTCGCTACTCCACAGCGCGGCAGATGAGTTTGTGGCTCCCGACCGGTCCAAGCTCGTGACACACCCTAGGAAGGACACCGCCATGTCGGAGCTTCTCGTCGACTTCATCACCTCCCTCGACGGCTACGCATCGGGAGAAGGATGGCCCGGGTTCTGGGGCCTCGAGGGCCCGGAGTACCTCGCATGGCTCGGCGAGCAGCCCAAGGCCACCTACCTGATGGGAGCGAACACCTACCGCCTGATGTCGGGCTTCGCCGCAGGCGAGGTCCCCCATGGCCAAGACGAGTTCAGGCCCGAGGAAGAGGCGTCCGTCGACGAACTCACGCAAGCCTCCAAGGTGGTGTTCTCCTCTTCACTTGAAAAACCACTGACCTGGGCCAACTCCACGCTCGTCCGCGACGACGCCGTCGAGGCGGTCCGCGCCATGAAGTCGAGTGGCTCGGGGCTCCTCAGCACCATCGGCAGCCTCAGCCTGTGCCGGTCCCTGCTACGAGCCGGACTCGTCGACCGCTTCCGCGTCGTGATGTTCCCCGTGATCACCGGGGCCACTGGCGAAGAACGCATCTACGACGGTTATCCGGACGTTGCCCTCGAGATGATCGATCACCGTACCTTCGACGGTCGCCTCCAGCTGGTCGAGTACAAGCCCAGGGTGCTCGAACACCCGCCGCTCGGCACCCCTGCGTGACCATCGCCCTCTCCGCCGGTCTGGACAGCCGTCAGGCCGGCGCCGACGGGTGCGGCGCAAGACCTAATAGGGGCGAACAGCCAACGACAGGACGGCCGGTCCAAGTCTTTCCTAAGCACAGGGGCTCTGTTCCCCGGACGCGACGGCAGCACGACGGTGCTGTCGAAACTCGGATTCTGGCACAACTTCCGTGCAACCACGCCGACCGGGGCTCACGCCGACCTCGGGGCGAGCTGCTGACCTGCCGGTTCACCAGGGCTGCCGATCCTTGGACACCGAGGATCGGTACGGCTTCACGGAAAATGAGCCAGAACCGGGCTCCCTGAACAGAGCCAGGTAGGGAAGGTGAGGCGGCCCGGTGGTACTGCTTCCCCATGCGACAGACAAGCGGCCGCGACCGAGGGCCTGTCTTCGGAGCTTGCCTGACCTGCACACCAGGGATTGAATACTGTCGCCGGGATGATTTCGATACGTTCTGATGTCCTGTCCCGCGCCCTTGACGCCCCTGCGGAGCTTTCCCTGAGGTTGCTGCCGCCCGTAGTGGCGGAACTGCTGCGCGCCCTTGGGGCCCCGCCCCGGTTGGCGGCGCACCTGCGCGCGGTCCACGACGTCGCGGTCGAGCTGGCCGACTGGGTGGCAGACCGGTATCCGGGCCTGGCCGTGGACCGCGGCGCCGTTCTCTTCGGCGCGGCGACTCATGACGTGGGCAAGACCGTGCACCCCGCCGAGCTCTCCGGTCCGGGATCAGCACACGAGGCAGCCGGCAGGGATCTCCTTCTGAGGCATGGCTTCGCACCCGACCTGGCCCGGTTCGCCGCCACCCACGCAAGCTGGGACGACCCCGACGTGACGATCGAGGACCTCCTCGTCAGCACGGCCGACAAGGTCTGGAAGGACAAACGCGTCCCCAACCTGGAGGACAGACTCGTACAAGCGCTGGCCGCCGCCGCGGGGCATGAGCCCTGGGAGGAGTACCTCGCGCTCGACGATCTCCTCACCCGTCTCGGCGCGGACGCCGCCCACCGCGTGGCCTTCCAGGCGGCCTTCCCCATCGGCCAGTGCCCCGTCCAGCCCAGCTAGGCGGTCTCGTTTGGATCACCGGTCCGACCAGAGGAAGATCCCTGCGATGTGGAGTCCGGCGAGGTAGATGGTTGCGGTCTTCTCGTAGCGTGTCGCGATACCGCGCCATTGCTTGAGGCGGTTGATGCACCGTTCGACGGTGTTGCGCTGCTTGTAGGCCTCCCGGTCGAAGGCGGGCGGCCTGCCGCCCTGGCTGCCCCTTCGGAGCCGATGGCCCTGCTGGTCTGCCGGGACGGGGATCACCGCTTGGATACCGCGCTTGCGCAGGTGTTCGCGGATAGCGCGTGAGGAGTAGGCCTTGTCGGCCAGGAGCACGTCCGGTCGGGTGCGCGGGCGTCCGCGCCGTCGAGGTACGCGCAGACGTCCCATGACGTCCGTGAAGACGGGTGCGTCACCGGCCAGGCCGGCGGTGAGGACGAAGAGGAGGGGTCGACAGCGGCCGTCGGCTGCGAGATGAATCTTGGCGGTCAGTCCGCCACGAGAGCGACCAATGGCGTGGTCTGCTGGTTCGGCGACTGGGACCCCCTTTTTACGGGCCCCAGCCGCATGCTGGTGAGCTCGTACGATCGTGGAGTCCACCGACACGGCCCAGGTCAGGTCATCTTCGGCATCGGCCTGTGCCATCAGCGCGGTGAAAACCCGCTCCCAGGTGCCGTCGAGAGCCCACATCCGCAGCCGGTTGTAGATGCCTCGCCAGTTGCCGTACTTCTCTGGCAGATGGCCCCACTGGATGCCAGTCTGGAACTTGTAGGCGATCGCGTCGATCACCTGACGATGGTCCCTCCACCGGCCGCCCCGTTTCGGAGTCCGGTCCGGAAGCAGCGGTTCGATCCGTGCCCATTGCACATCAGTCAGCGGCATGACCTGACAACGAAAACAAGCGTTGCCGGACGCCGCCCTAACCAGCCACGTCCGGATCCTGGCGCCGTGCTCGCCGTGCTTCTGACAACCACAGCCCCTCACCACCGCGTGTCATCGACTCATCGCCTCCCTTGGCTACTTCCGCCAAGTAGTCCAACCGGGCCTGCGCCAAGCTCACCAGGCCGTTGGGACCGCCCCGGACGATGTGAGCATCCACGTCGTCCTGCCCGTCGTCCTCCCAGCCGCACTCATGACAGATGCGGCAGACTTCGCCAACGCTCTCGACGACGCCCAGCCCGAGGCGCGCGAAGCCCTGATCCGGGGCGTCCTCATCCGGACGATCGACGCCACCGGCTATCTCACGGAAGCAGAAGAGGCGGTGGCCGCCGCTGCACTCGTGACGGCGCGTACAGAGAGCAGCACGGGAAACCGGCCGACGAGTGCCGGTCGCTCCAGTCGCTCATATCCCAGCCCGAAGTCCCCTCCCCCACACCAGATCAGGCCACTCCGGGACAGGAACGGGCCACTCCTCACTCGTACCGGGGAAAACAGGAAGCAACCCTGTCCAGGGCGCGGCTGGACGCGTCGGACCGCCGCCCCAGAGACACGGCAGCGGCCGTCAGACTCGGCGACAGGCCTCGCAGGTGCGGCTGCCGACTGGGTGTCGCCAGAGCCCGGGCCGCAGTCTCTACCGGTGCTGATGCAGCCGGATGCAGATGCCGGTGTACGGGCCGTTCCCTCGGGTGCGGGAAGCAGCCGCCCGCCGTGAGTGGCGTACGAGATCAACGGAACCCTCCCCGCTCATGCGGGAGCAGTTCCCCTCCGGGGAGTTGCTCGCTGCCTCGGCGGCACCGTCCCCGCGCCCGTGCTTTCTCCGCACCGCAGGGCTCGCGGGGGGCAGGCAGCGCACACCGCACATCCGGTGGCGGTGGTGGGGTGCCGCTGTGTGACGGCGCCGCGCGTCGGTTCACAGTGCCTGGGGGAAGTCGAACATCCTGCTCGGGTCGTAGCGCCTCTTCAGCTCAGCCAGTCGGGGAGCGGCCGAGCCGTAGTACGCGGAGCGCCAGTTGCTCAGATTTGCGTCCGTGTAGTTCTGGTATGCCGCGCCCGAGGCGTGTCGGCGCATCACGGTGTGTGTGCTGTCCAGCCAGGCCGTCGCCGGTCCGGGGGTGTGGCCGGCGGGCCAGGATGCGGTGTACTGCGCCAGGAAGCGTGAGTTGCGGTGTATGAAGGCGGTCGCCTGTGGGGAAACGCGGTTGACGGCGCCGCCCAAGGCGGTGAGCGCGATGGAGACGGCGCCGCTGTTGCTGCTGCGTCCGTGGCGTTCGGCCTGGTCGAGCAGTGACCGGATGCCGGCGGTACTCAGTGAGCGGTTGAAGAAGTCCGAGCGTGCCGCGTACGTCTCCCGCTGGAGTACGCCGGTGGGCTGCCGCCCCGGGGTGGTGCCGGGCAGGTGGCACTGGGTGGTGGGCTTCGTCGCGCAGCCCGCGTACATCCGCATGGTGTCGAGGTAGTTGCGGCGGCGCATGGTGATGCGGGAGGCGGCGCCGGGGCCGCCGGCGCGGTCCGCCAGCCGGTCGACGGCGTTCTGCAAGGCGCCGTACGTGCCGAGTGAGAAGCAGCTGACGGAGACGGTGGGAGTCCGGCCGGCGACGGCGGACAGGTGCAGTGCCGACCAGATCTCGTCGGGCTGGGCGGGGCCCCACTCCTGCCAGGAGCGGAGCACGGCGGCGGCCTTGGACCAGGGCCATGTCATGTACGCGGTGACGCCGTCGGCGGCCTTGTGGGTGCGGAACCGGAGCTCGGTGACGACGCCGAAATTTCCGTTTCCTGCGCCGCGCAGTGCCCAGAACAGGTCGCTCTCGCGGTCCTTGGACACCTCGAGGGTCCTGCCGTCGGCGGTGACGATGCGGGCGCCGGTGAGGTTGTCGGAGGTGAGCCCGTAAGCGCGGGAGACCACGCCGTGGCCGCCGCCGAGCGTCAGGCCGGAGATGCCGACCGTGGGACAAGATCCGCCGGGGATGGTGACGCCTCGTGCGCCGAGCTGGGTGTAGACGTCGATGAGCTTGGCACCGGCCCCGATGACGGCGCTGCCGGAGCCAGTACGAAGGGACTTCAGCGCAGAGACGTCGATGACCAGGCGTCCGTTGCCACTGGACCAACCGGCATAGGAGTGCCCGCCGTTGCGGATCGCGACGGGGGTACCGTGGCGGCGCGCGAAGGCCAGGCATTCGGCGATGTCCGCGGCGTGGGACACGTAGGCGACGGCGGCGGGGCGCAGACTGTCGAAGCGGGTGTTGTACAGCTGGCGGGCGGTGGCGTAGTCGGCATCGCCCGGACGTATCAGACCGCCCTGCAGGCCCCTGTCGAGCGCGGACCAGTCGGCGGCGCGCGGTGCGCGTGTGTGCCTGCCGGCTGTGATGGATGCGTGGCCCAAGGGCCTCTGCCCGCTGGTGGCAGGGGCGGAATCGCTGCTGGGCGCGGCCCTCACCTGGCCGCTGCCCCAGCCCATCGTCCAGGCGGCGGCCGCCGTGTAGCCGGTACCCGCTGCGAGCAGTGCGCGCCGGTTCATCATGGCCTCCGTTCACGATGCTGTGCTGTCGCTTAGGCAGAGTGCGAACGGGGGGTGCTGGTTCCGCGTGGGGGGCATTTGTGCTCCGGGGTTCGCCCGCGGTCTGACCGTGTGGTGTCGGGGACCGAGCCGGGGCGCGCGGCAGGGCGGAACCCTGCCGAGGCGGGGGAGCCGGGATGCGGGGAGCGGGCGCTTGGGTTGTCTCAGGCGACTCTGGCGACTCTGGCGACGGGACCATCCCCACGCGGGCGGGAAGCAGTCGGCCAGGGTGGTCTTCGGATCCTCGATGACGGGGCCAACGCTGCGAACGGCCGGCGTCAGGGCCGCAGCCTCAGGGGCATGTTCCGCTGCGAGCGGCGTGCCTGGGTGCAGATGGAGAAGTGAGTCATGCCGGTGGTGAGTGTTTAGGGCGGGCTGGGGCGAGTAGGCGGGGGGTCAAGACCAATCCGGTTACTTCACGAGGAGGTCCCGATGTCGGGCACGGAGAAGAGCAAGGCTCATACCGAGCAGGCCAAGGGCAAGGTCAAGGAGACCGTAGGCCGCGCCGTCGGCAATGAGCGCATGACCGCCGAGGGACGGGCCGACCAGACCAAGGGCCACGCACGCAAGGCCAAGGAAGAGATCAAGGACACCCTCCGGCATTGAGCCACCCCACACACCGTAGGACCCCGGCCACTCCCCCGGCCGGGGCCCTACGGGTTTCAAGCACCTCGGCGCGCCTTGGCATGCCTTGGTGCGAAGAGCCGCAGGAGGCAGCGCCGGTCAAGCCCATGGGTCGCCTCGCCGGCCCCTGGGCTTGTCTCGGCCGCCAGGTACACCTCCAGCGCGCCCTCGCTTCCCCGCCAGACACGGCCCCGACTGAGACAAAAGGGCCGGGGGCGGGTCACGCGGTGCGCGGTGAAGTCCAGTCATCGACGGCGGACGCGAGGTTCATCACCTCGGCCCGTCCGACGCGGTGATTCGTGCGACCCGGCCAGGCGCAGCCACTGTTCCCCCTCCAGGACGGGGTGAGAGTACCGAGTGGGAAGCAGCGACGCCCGTCCGGTCTCCGGTTCACCGTTCCGCAGAATCGCCGAGGTCGTACACGTCGCGGTTGCGGACGATCTCGGTCTGGTGGTCCTGCACCCAATGCACGACATGCGTGATGGTGTCGCTCAGCGATCGGCCCAGGGGCGTGAGCTCGTACTCGACCCGAGGCGGTACCTGGGCGTAAGCCGTCCGCAGCACGAGACCGTCACGGGTCAGCAGTCGCAGCGTCTGGCTGAGCATGCGCTGGGACACCCCGGCGATCCGGCTGTGGAGCGCCGTGAAGCGCAGCGGCCCCTCTGCGAGGTTGGTGATGACCAGGACGGTCCACTTGTCTCCGACGCGGGCGAGCACATCACGCACGAGCTCGATGGTCGACGCGCACTCGGGACTCACTGCTGCGGCGTCCGCTCGCGCACCTGGCGTGGATCCCATACGTCTGTTCCCTCCGGGTGCGTAGCTGACTTCGAAGTGCGTGAGGGCGAGGTCTTGATCGCAGTGTCACCGTCCTCGTTACATACAGATAGTAACTAAGGGCATGCGCCCGCTCCCGCTTCCATTCCTGTGAGGGAAACATGGCTTTGGAACCCGCTGCGTCGGCTTCGCCCATGGACAGGACCGTCGACAGCGCGGTCGCGACGGTACGGCACGACACCTTCACCGTGGAACGGCATCTGACCGCAGCCCCCGGCACGGTTTTCGGGGCTTTCACCAGCAGCCCGGTGCGGCGTCGATGGTTCGCGTTGCCGGGCCGTCAGGTCTCCTACGACCACACCTTCGCAGTGAACGGCGGTGAGACCGCATCGAGTGTCTTCACGGTCGCGGGCTCTGCGCCGGAACACCTCACATACGTTTCCCGGTATCTCGACATCGTGCCGGCCTCGAGGATTGTCTACACGTACACCTCCCGCGTCGACGACGTCACGCGATGGACCTCGCTGGTAACGGTCGAGCTGCATCCCACGGACAGCGGCACACACCTGCGCTGGACCGAACAAGCGGCTTTCCTGGCGCCGTCCGCACGGCCGGAGGACGACCTTCCCCACCTCCGCGGCGCCACCCGCCTGCGGTTGAACGGCCTGCCGGCAGCGTTGCAGGCGACGTGAGACCGAGGCATCAGGAGTGCCATCGCCGCCCCGGCTCAGGGGGCATGACTGTGCCCCACACAGGTCGGAACGGAGCACAAAGGGCAGCACACCACCGACCAGTCAGCCCACTCGCCGGCTGGCGTTGGACTGTTCGGCGTCGTTCCACAAGAGGGGCATGGCGCCGACCGGTGCGCATTCGATCTGCGGATCGGAGCTGTGGACCAGACACATCACGCGGCGTCCGAACAACGCAGCCCGGCGGGCGTTGTCGGCGACGATGTCCAGGATGATCTGCCCGCTCTCCGGATACGCTGCGGCGAAGACACCGAAGTCGGTGAAGACCAGGACCAGGCCGGTGGCCTCCGGGACGATCCCGTAAGCGGCGTAAACAGCGACATCGCCGAAGCAGTCGTCGAACACGTCCAAGCTACGCCCATGGAAGTCGGGGAAGTCCAGCGCGGCCCCGATCCCTCTGAGGAGATCTCCCTCCGATGAACAGGCAGCCGCATCCAGCCTCGTGACCTGATACCCGTGTGATACCCGTGCTCGTCCAGCCACACTGCGCACTCCTCCAGCAGGCTGCGGCGTCAGAAGAGCGTGACGAAAGTGTTCATCATGAGGCGGAAATCGAGGTCGGACGCGGAGTCGGGGGTGAAGGCGGCCATGCTGTTGACCCTAGCCGGTCATGGTGTCAGCAGGACGCAGCGTCTCGTCACACTCCGCGTTTGCTCCCCGAGATCTGTGCCAGAACCCGAGAAGGGGAGGCACCCCGAAGCTCGGGCTTGCTCGTTCGAACGGGGTCAGGGCAGATGCTGGCCGGTAGGGGCTGCCAGCCGTGCCCGGGCCGCGGCTTTCACCTCGGCCGTCTCCATCGGATCATCGCGCAGTACGGCGATCCGTCGCATGGTCTCCGGGCTCGTGGGTGCCGAGGCGATTCCCAGCAGCCGCGTCTTTTCCTCGCAGTCCCAGAGGGATTCGGCGTATACGTGGCCCAGGCTGTCCGGATCGATGGCGGCGAGTGCCTCCAGGTAGGCGGTCCGCTCGCATGAGTGCGGGGTGTGCAGCCAGAAGCGCCGCAGGTAGGGCACCGCCCCGGCGGCGTCAGGTCCGAACCGGGCCAGGCGCCGAGCCGTCCGGTCGGGGCCGCACCAGGCCCGCGCCGCCCACTGTTCGGCGAGTTCGTCCATCAATCCCGGCAACGCCTCGGGGCCGGCATGATCGGCCAGGACGTCCGCACCCAGCCGGGCCAGCCAGCGGCAGGCATCCTGCGCCCAGCCGTGCGCCGCCGGTACGGCGAGGCCGCCCAGTCGCTCGACAGCCCGCCCGAGCAGGGGCAAGGGCCGGCGGCCGTCCGGCGTACCCAACGAGGGGACCAGTGGGATCAGCCCCTCAGCAGCTTCTCGACCGTTCAACACACGCAACGCGTCGACCTTCGTGGCCTCTCCCGTGCGAGTGTCGGCAAGCAGAGCGAGGAGTTCTGCGGTGCTGAGCCCGGCAAGTGACGGCCGCGGAACGAACGGACGGCTCTGGACCTCGATACCGAATCGCGTCCACGGCTCGGAGAACCACGGAAGCTCCGCTTCTGCGCCGATCCGTGCGCGTGCGACGTCACCGAGGTCTTCCCACCACTTCGGCGGCCAGCCAGCTGACATCGACTCCAGTACACGGCCCCAGTGCTCACCTTTGCGGACATACGCCCGAAGCCCTTCCCTGGCCTCGCCCGATCCGGCGAGAGCCAGCAGCTCCAGTACCTCGCAGGCCCGCAAGCAAGCCTCCTCACTCCCCTCCAACTGGTCGACGATCGGCGTAGGGGAAAGGTCCAGATCATGGACCAGCCGTGCCAGGTACAGAGACCTTTCGTCGCTCTGGTCCCACCGCCAGTCACGGTGGATCCCGTCATACACAAACACAGCAGATCCCTGCGGGTCCTGAAGCGCTCGAACCGCGCCCAGACCGCGCCCCCGTTGCAGCAGACCCTCGACAGAGCGAGGGAAGGCATATGACGTCTCGTACTCATCGCTCATCACCCGGCACCCTGCCCGACCCGGGCATCGATCCGCCAGGCGATATCGTCCAGGCCCTACCGGACACGACCTTGTGGTCGAACACGTCCGGTCCACGACGAAGGCGGGAGGCTGTCGAAACCCGGGCTCTGGCTCAGTTTCCGTGACGCAACCACTCCGATGGCTGCTGAGCTTCTCCGTGACCCTTCGGGATAGGCCGCCTACGCTCTCATGGCGCGCAGGCATCAGCTATCGACAGGCTGTTCTCGTAGAGGTGATACCGGGTGATCCGGCCGTCCTCGACGGTGAGACGCAGCGCGAACGGGCCCTCAAAGGCCTTTCCCCTGGTGCGTAGGGTCCCCGAGACGTGCCCCATCAGGACGGCGTCGGTGCCGCCGACGAGGATCGTGTCGACGGACGCTCGCGCGTCCTCGGGCACGGTGTGCTCCATCAACTCCGTGAACCGGGCAGCGCACTCCACGGCGGTGGAACGCGGACGGATCCACGGGACCGTGGGGTTCTCGGCGAGGAGCCAGTCGACCTCGTCGGCGAAGAGCGCGATGAGCCGCTCTGTATCCCCTGCCAGTCGGGTGGCAAGGAAGTCCTGCACGACGGCCCGGGTGGCCTCATCCGTAGAACGGCGTGGTGGTGGCGCTAGAACGGCGTGGTGGTGGCGCTGGAATTGACGGGTATGGCGCTCCTCGTGGCCGCAGCGGGGCCCTGCCGATGTGTCTGATCCTGCCGGTGGAAGGCGGAGCGGTCGATTACCTCGATGGTAATGAGCCACCACTGGATACAGGGCGCACGCCTCGGACGAGGCTCACACCCGGTACTTCCACCACAAAAATTGAGTCCGAGCAGAAACTCTTGAACACCCCATCTCCGCATCGGTGGCTTCGGGCCTCCCGAACCAGTGACGAAGCGCTGTCCGTTCTCGGGTTCTGGCACAGCTTCCGTGCAGCAGTGACCGAGCGTTGCGAGTCGCCGCGGCATAGGCCGCGGCGGCTCGGGCTGGGTTTGATCCGACCACGCCAGGTTATGGTGCTGATCCACAAAGCGGGGGGAGTCGGCATGCCCAGTAGGTCGCACGCGAAGGACGCTCTCGACTGTCTGCGTGCCGAGCTGGCAGCCGAGCAGTCGACGACGGCCGAGGGGTCGACTCGGAGTGCATGGCTCGCCTTCATGCGTTTCGGGCGGAGGCGCTTTCACACAGCGCCTCAAGCCGACTCCGACGGCTTGCTCTTTCAGTACGGCACGTACCTTTCCAGCGGGCGGCCAATGTTCACCGTGGACCTCACGAGGCAGCTCAACGTCAGTGAGCCGTTTTCATCCTGTCTCTGTGGGGTGAAATGGCAGGTCAGCAGGGGTGTGCAACGAGACGAGGCTCCTGGTCGTTGCGGTGGT
>NZ_JBIAMM010000036.1:0-12351 GCF_042874095.1 Streptomyces sp. NPDC004266 | reverse complement strand
GCCTTCCACGATTCCTACCACCCTGGGCTGGTGGGGTTCCTGGGCGCCGCGATCAGGGTGTTCGCCGAACAGGGGAGCGGGTTCGCCCCCAGCACAGGGGCCGAGGCTTCGGCGTAGTCGGGCGACACGGGCCAGGACATTCAGGACGTGCAGGGGCAGGCGCGCCGTAGCCTTATACCCGGCAGTCATGACCGGGTCGTAGTGACCGGCGAGAACGGCGTAGGAGTCGGCCGCATTCCGCACCGTAGCCAGCGTAGGCATCGGCCGATAGGGCAGATCGGGCTGACCGGGCGTGCAGTCTGCGGAACATCGGGACGACCCGCGGTCCTCCGCAGTGGTGTCGATACCTCGACGAGGTGAGCCTCAAGGCGAACGCGGCCGCGGCTGACGGCTCGAACTCCAGGCCGCGCCCCCGCCTACCAGCAGGTGAGGGCCGATCCGGGTGACGGCCCCAGCGCGGATTCTCGGCGGAGCTGATGCCGTTCCGGCCGGGCGGAGGGGCGGGCTGCCGGTGGCTACCAGGAGTGACTGGTTCTGCTCTGGGGAGCCTGCCGGCCGACGGGGCTTGTTCGCCGCCTTCGGGGGCGGTCTTCGGACTGGGCCCGTCGGCCGTTTCCTTGCGAGCGACGGCAGCCGGTCAGGCGGCCAGGGCCGTACGCGCGGCGTGCAGGGCGTCGTCGAGGGTGTCGGCGGTGCGGTCGTGCCCAGCGGATCCGCTCGTCTCGTCCGGGTCGATGCTCCATCCCCAGCCGGTCTCGGGGTGTCCGTCGATGACGACGGTGTGGTCACCCAGGGTGACGGTGAGGGA
The DNA here is from genome assembly GCF_042874095.1 of Streptomyces sp. NPDC004266. Classification (NCBI taxonomy): domain Bacteria; kingdom Bacillati; phylum Actinomycetota; class Actinomycetes; order Kitasatosporales; family Streptomycetaceae; genus Streptomyces; species Streptomyces sp. NPDC004266. The sequence goes on along the minus strand of NZ_JBIAMM010000036.1, from coordinate 11,543 downwards.
GAGGCTTCCTCCGGGGTGGGTGGCGGTCTCGATCGCGGCTCCGGGGCCGAGGATGTGGGCGGCGGCGGAGCGGGCTTCGTCTGCGCTGGTCATGGGGTTCTCCTCATGGGGGACGGACAGGACGATGGTGCGGTCATCGGGGCCGGTCGGAACCTGCAGCCTTGGGTGGCGCCGGCGCCGGCGGGTGTGGTCAGGCCGAGCCGGAGACGGCCGGTGGCCGGGCGGCCGGTCGGGTACGGCCCCAGGACGGCGCCGTGCGCGAGCGTTGCGGCGTAGCGCTCGAGGCCGCTGCCGTGCTGCTCGCGTACGAGCGTGAGCCCGAGCCCGCTGCAGAAGTCGCGGCAGCCCTCGAGCCGACCGGTGCAGAGAACGATCAGATCGTTGATCACTGGTGCCCCTGGGATCTGTGACAGCCGTGAGAGGAAGGTGCGCCCGGCCCGGTGGCTCCGGGACCGGGCGGTCGGTCCAGCGGCCTCCTGTTCACCTGTAGACCTCCTCGCCGGTGCGCCTGCTCGTAATCCTCAGGATTCCGTCGGGTTCCGCCTAGTGACCTGGCTCGGAGAGCCTGTCGCAGTAGCGGCAGATGCGGCCGAGGATCTGGTCGGCGGTCCTGGTCCACTTGAAGGGCGGGGCCTCGTCGTTCCAGACCTTGATCCAGTCTTCGAGTGCGGTCTTGAGGTCGGCGAGTGAACAGAACACTCCGCGTTCGAGGCAGCGCCGTTCCAGCTCGGCGAACCACCTTTCGACCTGGTTGATCCAGGACGAGTAGGCGGGGGTGAAGTGGAGCTGAAAGCGGGGGTGTGCGAGGAGCCACTCGTGCACCACGGGTGTCTTGTGAGCGGAGAGGTTGTCGCAGATGACGTGGGCCGCCAGGGCCTTGTCGGTCTGGCGGTCGATCTCGTCGTGGAAGTCGTGGAAGTCGTGGAAGTCGTGGAAGTCGCGGAAGTCCCGGAAGTCGCGGAAGTCCACGGCACGGTGCTGCGCGGACAGCTTCGTGATCACCTTGCCGGTCGCGGTGTTCAACGCGGCGAACAGGTCGACGGTGCCGTGGCGGACATAGTCGAAGCTCCGCCGCTCGGGCACTCCGGGGATCATCGGCAGCACCGGCGCGGTCCGCTCCAGTGCCTGGACGTCTGGCCTGGGTCCTGGGCGTGAGCCCCGTCATCGCCCGACGCGGAGTCCCCCACGGATCAGGCCTCGGCAGCGACCGATGGGTCGTCGAGCGGACCCTTGCCCACCTGCACTGGTTCCGCCGGCGGTGGATCCGCCGGGAAGTACGCGACGACATCCACGAAGCGTTCCTCAGCCTCGCTTGCTCACTCATCTGCTGGAGACGCTTGAAGTCATTCCGATAGCAGTTCTTGGACAGTCGACGAGATCCTTGACAAAGTCGCCGCCTACTGCCGACGAATCTCTGACTCAGATCACCGGCGCAGGGCGGGCTGGTCCGTGCACTGTCTGGGCCCCGATTACGCCTGCGGCATCCAGAAAATACCCTTACCCCTCACTCCTCCGAGCCCGGCTTTCACGCTCTCTCGCCCTCGTCCTCGTCCTTGTCTTCCGTCCGGGCGGCCTGGGGGAGGGGGATGCGGGTCTGCCCCTCGATCGGTGCCGGGGTGCGCTCGCCGAGCCGGTCCTCCAACTGCCGGAGCCTCGTGCGCGTCTCGTCGGTTGTCATGTTTCCCCATCACCGCCGTCGCGGACCGGGATCCGACGGACGGCCCTGCGCCTGCGCCGCCACCGATGCCACGGTCTGGGCGTCCTCGCCGGTGAGTTCGACGATGCGGTGCGGCGGAACCCCGGCGGCCGTGGCCCGCGCCAGCAGGGCGTCCCGCTCGCCCGCGCAGTCGCGGTAGGCCAGCAGCTCTTCCTCCACACGTGCCAGGGCGCCCGGCGTCAGCGCGTGGCGCAGCTGGTTCAGCTCCTCGTCGCTCAACGGGACGGGCAGCTTCTCCGCCCCGTCGGGGATGGCGCCCGTCTCCTCCGGCGGCAGCAGCCGGACACCCGGAGAGGAGGCGGTGACATTGTGCGCGTCGAGCCAGGCCCGTACGGCGGGCGTTTCCAGGCACGCCAGGTCTCCCACAGCGGTGATGGAGGCGCCCAGCGGGGTCGCCGGGTCGTCCACGAGGAACAGGTAGGCGTCGTCGGTCATATTCGTCTCCTTCGCAGACGTGATGGTCGTGTGCCCTCCTCGCTTACCCCCTTCGCCGCAAGCCACCCCGGCTCTGGTCATCCTCGACCGCGGCGTACCGGCGCCGCGCACGCCGCCGTCCCGCCCGGCATCCGGTTCCGGTTGTCCGCAACCAGCCGGTAGACGGCGTGGGCGACCCACCGCACTGGGGGCAGCATGAGCAGTGTCCCCGGCGGTGTCCGTCTCCGGCCCGTGCGCAGCAGGATCTTCGTGACCGCCGGGGCGCCGCCGTCCCGCCCGGCCGGACGGGGGCGCCCAGAGCGCCTCGTGTGCGGCACGCTCCGGAGTCACGCCCAGCGCGGCCGGATCCGCGAACTGCCGGGGGCGATCTCGCAGTCGGGTCGCAGGCGGCGTTCGACGAACCAGACGGACGCCGTACAGGCGCCGCAGGCACCGTCGAAGACGAGCACCGATCGAGTGCGCATGAATCCACCATGCCGAAACGGCGCGCACCCCTCCTTCCACGAGGCCGTGCGCGGGACCGGGGGATGCCCGGCGGCTGAGGGGGCACACGTGCACACGGTGCTCGCCACCACGCGGCCGGGCGTGCCATCGGCAGCGCACACGTGGGCGGGCGGACGACGGCAGGTAACAACAGGACGCAGGGAGCGCAGTGATGAAAGTCCGCTCGTGGCCGACCCGACCGGACCTCCGGCTCACCGCCCACGTGGTGGCCGGACGCTACCGGCTCGACGACCTGCTGGGCCGCGGCGGCGCCGCCGACGTGTACGAGGGCATGGACCTGCGCCTGCGGCGACCGGTCGCCGTGAAGGTCTTCCGCCCGGACGGTGCCGCCGACACGGAGGAGCGGTTCGACAGCGAGGGCCGACTGCTGGCCCAGCTGCAGCACCCCGGCCTGATCACCGTGTACGACTGCGGCCGGGACGACGGAACGCCCTACCTGGTGATGGAACTGGTCAGGGGCACGACGCTGCGCCGGCGAATCGCGGCGGCTGCGCTGGCGCCCGCCGAGGCGTGCCGCATCGGAGCCGCGCTGGCCTCGGCGCTGGCCCATGTGCACGAGGCCGGAGTCGTCCACCGCGACGTCAAGCCCGCCAACATCCTGCTGGACGAGGCGGGCACCCCCCGCCTGACGGACTTCGGCATCTCCCGGCTGCTCGGCACCACGGCTCAGACCGTGACGGGTGCCCTGGTGGGCACCGCCGCGTACATGGCCCCGGAGCAGGTGCTGGGCCGGGCCGCCGGGCCGGCAGCGGACATCTACAGCCTGGGACTGGTGCTCATCGAGTCGATCAAGGGTGAACTGGAGTACGACGGGGCGCCGCTGGAGGCTGCGATCGCCCGCCTGAACCGTCCCCCGGTCATTCCGCCGGACATACCGGCGGCCGCCGTCGAACTGCTGGAAGCCATGACGGACGTGGACGAGAGCCGCCGGCCGGACGCCCGGGCCTGTGGGCGCGCCCTGGCCGCCCTGGCATCGGAGGATCTCGCGGGGGCGGCCGAGGTGCCCGTGGGGCCCTCCGTGCTCGCGGCTCCGCCCATGAGGGGCGAGGACGGCGCCGCCGAGCGGAATCCGGACACGCTGAGGTCGAACGGGACGGGCGCGGCACTGGGGATCGCCGGCGTCGATGCCGCCGTCCCTGCACACGGCGAGCCGGTGCACGCACGATCCTCTTCCGACCGGCCCGCCTCACGCCGGGCCGGTCGGATCCTGGCGACCGCCGGTGCGGCACTGACCGTCTTCGGCGTCGGACTGGCCGGTTCGATGGGCGGGCTGTCCGCCGAGGCGGAGAACGCCGTACCCCTTCCGTCGCGCCCCGCCACGACCGAGCCGGCCTCCCCGACCGCCTCGCCCGCTCCGCCGGCCGGAGCCGCTGCCGTCTCCGCGTCCGCGCCGCGGTCCCCCTCGTCCACCGGGGACCGGCGGGACGCCGGCTCCGAGGGCGCGGCGGTCGACAGCCGGACGCCGTCGGCTCCTGGCGTCTCGAAGCGGCAGCGCGGCCGTGCGGCCGGTCCGGGAGCAGCCGGGCCGGCCCCCCGGAAGGGCGAGGCGGGGCAGGGGAAGCCGAAGCGGGCCAAGGGCAGGCATGCGCGATGACACCGCTGCGGCTTCCGGCGTTTCCGCCGCCTGACGGGGCACCGGGCAGTCGACTCGCCGACTGCCCGGCCGGGGCGGTGGCGGTCGGGTGGCGGCAGGCACTGAACCGCGCACGCGTTGTACGGGAGGCTCGCCGCGTCACGCTCGGTGTAGTGCGGCGGAAGCGTCGGTACTGGGCGGGGTCGGTGGGGCCGGCAGGGAGAGGTCAGGGCTCAAGACCGGGCACGGACGGTCCCACCGGAGTGGACGGGCTCGTACATGCCGACGGCTCCCGTCCCGTGTGCTACGGGGGAGGGAGCCGTTCGGGGCTGTGGTGCTTGTGCCTTCGGTGGGTCAGGCGTGGCGGTGGGTGTGGCGGTTGCCGGTGATGAGGCGGTAGAGGGCGAGGAGGATGACGGAGCCGACGATGGCGGCGATCCAGGTGGATATCTCGAAGAAGCCGTCGACGGAGTCCACGCCGAAGACGACCTTGCCGAGCCAGCCGCCGAGCAGGCCGCCGGCGATGCCGATGAGCATGGTGATGATGATGCCGCCGGGGTCCTTGCCCGGCATCAGGGCCTTGGCGATGGCGCCGGCGATCAGACCGATGAGGATCCACGCGATGATGCCCATAATGCCTCTCCACTTCGTCGCATAAAGACTGTGTCAGCCCACCGTCTGCGCCGATCTGAGCCAGGCAAACCTCCCCTCCGACGCCGGAGTCCTGCCGGCCCACGGTTCGAGAGGCACCCCGGGGCGTCGCAAAGACAGCCCGGGCCTGTTACGGCCTGCAGAGCCGAAGGGCGCCCTGACCGATCCGTCCGGCTCTGCCGCGGCGCCTGTCGCGGGGGGGCGGCCTGCCGGTGTTCGCCTCTCGGCGCTGTCCGGCGCCTCGGCTTCAGGGCTGGCCGACAGGTCGGCGGCGGGTTTCGCCTCGAGGACACCGAGGCGTCGGCAGATGGCCAGTGCCTGACGCAGATTTCCGATGGTTCTCTGGCGATCGACGATGTGTAACTGTCAGCGGGCAGGGCCATCGAGCGCACGCGCCTCTTCCAGAGGAACCGCTGCCTCACGGGCAAGAGGCAGGGCCTGCTGATACATGGCGGGGCCATCGCCGGGGCCGACCGTTTCAGCCACAAGCGCACCCGTATTGGTGAGTGCCTCCGCCTCGCCATGAGAGTGACCGAGGTCGCGGTACAAGACCAGGGCTTGCTCGTGCAGGTCGCGCGTCACCGCGTACCGCCCCAACAGGTATCGCACACGTCCCGGCTCGTTGAGAGCGTTGGCCCGGCCGAGGCGGTGGCCGGAGGCGTTTGTGAACGGGAGTTGGCGGGTTCGTTGCCGGACCACCGCCTCCCCTTCCTCTTTCTTTCGATTCGGCATATGACGGTCTGCAAGCCCTCCGCACCTCCTTCGGACCGGTCGGACCCCCAGGAAAGGCCTCCATGCCCCGCCGCCTGCGCACCTTCGTCCCCACCGCGACGGCCACCGTCGCCCTCTGCGCGCTGCTCGCCCCGACGGCCGGCGCCGCGCCCGCCCCTGGGGGCCGGGCCTGCTCCCCGTACATGTCCGTCGCCGGTTACTCCGACGCGCTGGACAAGGTCCAGCTCGACGGGAAGCTCGTCGGCGGGATCTCGGGGCTCGCCCTCGACCAGGACGGGACGGTCGCGGCGGTCTCCGACAAGTCGGTGCTGTACCGGCTGGAGGTGGCCGGCGAGGACACCCCGGCCGCCACCGCCACATCGCGGCTCCCGCTCACCGACGGCGCCGGGAAGGTCCTGGACTCGGAGGCGGTGGTCGTCGACCGCGACGGGACGTACCTCGTCACCGACGAGACCGCCCCGGCCGTCCTCCGCTACGACCGCACGGGCAGGGTCCTGGCGGCCCTGCCGGTCCCGCCGGCCTTCCGCATCGCCCCCGAGGGCCGGGCCACGGCCAACCAGACCTTCGAGTCCCTCACCCTCCTGTCCGGCGGGCACACCCTGGTCGCGGCGCTGGAGGGCCCGCTGGCCGGGGACGGCAAGGACGCGAGCGAGCGCACCCTCCAGCGGATCCAGACCTGGGAACGGGGCCGGAAGGGAGAGTTCGTCCTGGGCCGCCAGTACGCGTACCCCGTCGACGCGGGCCACGGCATCGCCGAGCTCGCCGCGACCCGGGACGGGCGGCTGATCGTGCTGGAACGGGGCTTTACCCGCGAGTTCAAGATCACAGCCCGGCTCTACGTGGCCGATCTGCTGGGCGCGAGCGACACCTCGAAGACCGGGACGCTGACGGCGGTGCGGGGGCTGCGGCCCGCGCGTAAGACCGCGATCGGCGACTTCGACGCCTGCCCGACGCTGGGCGCCCCGTCGAAGCTGCCACAGAACCACCCCCTCGTCGACGACATCGAGGGCATGACCGTCATCGGCCACGACACCGCGGGCCGTGTCCGGCTGCTGCTCACCAGCGACGACAACGAGCTCACGCAACAGATCACCCGGCTGTACCGGGTGGACGTACGGCTTCCCGCGCGGCACGGGTAGGAAGGCCGGGCGGGGCCGACTCCGTGCCCGTACAGCACTCAGGGCCGTCAGCGGACCAGCGGGGCGCGCGGGTCCCGCGGCCTGCCGGCCCGCTCCGCCGGCAGCGGCAGCAACCTCTGTCGCCACGTGTCGGGATGGACCATGCCGCCGGACACCCCGCCGTGCGCGTACCGCTCCCGGTACACGTGCGGCGCCGGCTCGCCGAGGAGGTCGACCTCCACGAGCTCCTCGAACGTCGCCCGCAGGAGGCCGGCGACCGCCTCGGCCGACGGCGGGCGGACCCCGCGGTACCTTTCTCCCCGAGGCGATCGGCGACGTAGGCACGCAGCACGAGAAGACGAAGCGGTTGCACAGACGTGGGCCGCTCGTCCTGAAGGCGCAGCACCCGGTCGATGATCTTCGCGGCGCCCGCCGGGTCCTCCCTGGAATCCGCGAGGAGGGATGCGTGGTGCAGGGCCCGGGCGAAGGTCTCCCCGGGAGCGGGCCGATGATGCTGGTCGTCGCTCGTCCGCTGCTCGATGCGGAGGCAGTTGCCGCCCGGATCGGTCATGAGGAACTGCCGCACGCCCTGTGAGGTGTTCTTCAGCGGCCCGATTCGCGGCAGCCCGCGGTTCGGTACTCTCCCGTACGCCGCCTTCAGTCTGGCCCGAAAGCTCTCGTGGAGCCCGCCGACGTCATCGGTCTGGACGATGCACGTACTGAACGACTCGGCCGGCTCATACCGCTTCATCGCGAAGAAGTGGAGCTGTATGCCGCCGCGCTGGACGGCCGCGTACGGATGGGGGCTCTTCTGCTGGAAGGTCACCTCGAACCCAAGGGTCGTATAGAAGTCGAGAACGGGCTGGATAGTCCGGCACGGCAGGATCGGAATGGTCTTCTCACCCATACCGCCAATCTAGTCAAAGTTGAGTAGAAGGCTACGGGATGCGCCTGGGCTCCGCTTGGAGATCCTCGGCGCGTTCGCAGCGCCGGCGACCGCCGATGCCCAACGACTTGAAGCGCCGAGGCGCCCACGAGGGCTCATGACAAGATCCACTTTCGCAACACGTTTGAAGCACCGTTGCAGTACCAGCCCGGCCAGGGGGCCCGTCCAGCCGCTGTGCGGGCACATCGGCAGTAGCCGACTGAAACCCGGTGCCGACGCCGATGAGCCGCGCGGTGGACATCGTCCTTGGGGAGTTCTACGGCCTTGGGGGGGCTACGGCCTTGGGGGGTTCTACGGCCCGCACGCCCGAGGCCGCAGTACCGGCGGCCGGAGCCGGTCCGCCTTCGCGGGGTCGGCATCCGCGCGGGGAAGCAAGCGGTTGTTGTCTCCTCCCCAAGGCGGCTACCGGCGATCAGGATGTGTGCCTGCTCGCGCATGTCCCTCCCGAGGAAAGGTTTCGGTATCGCTGTCGGTGACAGGATGCTGACCGTGACTAGTGAAGGAAGGGCACCCGCCGTCCCGGAAGGATCCGGTGGGGACACCGGCTACGCCGCGCCTGAAGCAGGCTGGCGCAGACGGCCCCTGACCGTGGGGGCCGAGGAGGAGTACCTGCTGGTCGACCCGGTCACCAGGGAGCTGAGACCGGAGGCCCAGAAGGTGGTGTCCGAGGCCGCCGCCGAACTGGGCGAGCGGGTCACCACGGAGATCACCCGCTACCAGGTCGAGGCGCGCACCGACCCTCATACCAGCCTCGCTGCCTTCGCCGAGCAGGTCAGCGCCATGCGCACGGCCATCGTGCGCGCCGCCGCACGGCACGGCCTGGCTGTCGTCTCCAGCGGTACCCCCGTCCTGCCCCAGCCGGGTCCGCTCGAGGTGACCGACGGCCCCCGGTACGCCCGGAGCGTGGCGATGTTCGGCGCCCTGGACGACGAGCAGACCATCTGCGCCTGCCATCTGCACATCGGTATCCCCGACGTGGATCTGGCCCTGCTGGTCAGCAACCACCTGCGCAGCCGACTCCCGCAGTTGATCGCGCTCGCCGCCAACTCGCCGTTCTGGCAGGGCCGGGATACCGGATACGCGAGCTGGCGTACCCTGGCCTGGGCCCGGTGGCCGGCGGCCGGGCCGCCACCGCACTTCGACTCGACGGCGCATTTCGACGCTCTCGTCGAGGACCTCACGGCGACCGGAACCATCATGGACCGCGGCGGACTGTACTGGGACATCCGCCCCTCCCATCATGTGCCCACCCTGGAGATCCGGGCGTTCGACGCCGCACCTGCCGTCGCGGACACCGTGCTGCTCGCCGCGGTCACCAGGGCCCTCGTCGCCACCGCCCTCGCGGACATCGAGGTGGGTAAGCCTGCCTTGCACCCGCCGTCGGACCTCTTGCGGGCCGCGTGCTGGCGTGCCGCGCGCGACGGCCTGACCGGAGATGCTGTGGATCTGCACACTCGGCACCTCGTGCCGGCCGTCACGCTCATCGATCGGATGCTGGAAGATCTGCGTCCCGCCCTCCTGCACCACGGCGACCTGGATAAGGTCACCGCCGGCTGGGGCCGCCTGCGCGCCATCGGCAACGGCGCCGAACGCCAACGGGCAGCCCACCAAAACCGCAACAGCCTCTCGGACGTCGTGGACGCCCTGATGGAAGCCGTCAACGTTGAGGACCCCTGCCACGACTGACGCACGGCGTGCGCATGAGCCTCCGCCGGCGTTCCCGCGGCGGGGGCTCCGCAGGGTAGGACCTGGCCGCCGTCGAGGAGCGGGAGCACCAGTCGGGCCGGTCGCCTTCGGCGTGCCGGCGCGTGGCTGAAGCCCGGGCGAAGATTCCCGGCTCAGGATCAGACCGTCATGCTTCGTCCGGCTCGAAGCTCTCCACCGTCAGCACGAGTTCGGCTTGGATGGCCCTGTGGCGAGACGACCCAAGGCGAAGAAGCGGCCTCCTTTCGGCATACCAAGGGAGATCATCCTGCTGGCGAGACAGGACGCGTGGCCTTTCACGTTCACTGCCGATGATTCGGGCGGCGGGTGCGGGAAGGTTCCCATGCCTCCCGAAGCAGCCGTTGAGGACGTCCAGGCGGCGGTCTTCACATCCCTGGCAGACATCACCCGCACCTTTCACGGTGCCGATATCGAGGTAGCCTGGGCCTCGCTGACCCCCGATTCGTGGGTGGGGCGGATCCGGCACATCGCCGTGACGGAGCCTGCTCAGACCGACGGGGTGAATGAAGGAAGCTGACCACGTGTCGGGCGACACGAGGGATCAGCGGCCCACGCCGAGGCATCCAGGACCGGTACCGACTCGACGTTGCCGATGCCCGTAGGGCACCCGGGCGTGGCCCTCGCGTTCGGCGTGCTGCCTGAGCTTTGCCCAGCCGCGTGCCCCGTCCTGACGGGAGGGGAACAAGGCCAAGGCCGGCTTACCGCTGATTGCGGGCCGGAGGCCGGTGCGTGGTGGCGGATGCCGAGGAGCCCCGGCCGTAGGGGGCCGGGGCTCCTCGTGGGCCCGCACCCCACCACCGGTGCGGGCCGGGTGTTCACCATGCCGGGCTCTGTGGGCGGGGGAGGCCCCAGGCCCGGCAAGAGAGCGGGTCCCATCCGCTCCACCTCCGTGTGCCCTGGATGCCGGCCGTCACACACCCCCTGCCGTTCTTGAGAAAGCCTGGTGTGAGAAGTGACTTTGCGGGCAGACGGACGTCAGCGCCGCCGTCTGCCCAGGTGAGGTCTTCCGTGGAGAAGACGGAGGCGTGCCTGTTCTGCCCGTGAAGCAAACAGGGCGAGGGAGGGGGGCGTTGAGTGGTCTGCCGGTTTCGGTGAAAGTGGTTCAGCTGAAGCCGTATGTACGGTAGACCTGCAGGTCACAAAGTCTGCTCCCCGCCCGCGCAGGGACGGCCCCAGCCAAGACTTGTACTGCCACTGAATGGCTTCGTTCACTTTCAGCGGCTCTGGCACGACTTCTGTGAAACCAAGCCGAACCTCGGTGACCGAGGCCGGCGCCCCTGGCGGACTGGCAGGTCGGCGGCTCGTTCCGAGGTAGGCCTGAACCGGGTCGGCGCCGGTTCGCAGAACCTGTGCCAGAATCCGAGCCCGTCCCCGCGGCGTACCCGTCCGGCTCGCCGTGGCTGCGAGGACACCGGTTCGCCGACCGTACCCGGGCCCTGCACGCTGCGGCCCACGCCCTGCTGGAGGCCGGCCACCGCCGACGCTCGATCCCACGGCAACCCGGAATGACCTCCCGCACCGTCAAGCAGCTCGCCGACGCCGGGACTCCAGAGGAGCTCTTCACAGGCCTGTGGCAGAACCGTCCCTCCGTTCTCGACGAGTACAAGACCTACCTTGACGATCGCTGGGCCGAAGGCTGCAGCAATGCCTGGAAGCTGTGTGAGGAGATCGTTCCACTCGGCTACAAAGGCAGCTACCAGCCCGTGTCGTCGAAGGCAACGTGAACAGGAACAAGATGCTCAAGCGCCAGATGTTCGGCCGCGCCGGCTTCGATCTCCTGTGCAAGCGCGTCCTGCTCGAGTGACGAAGCCAGGTGGCCTTCCACGGCCGAAACGGTTATACCGGTTCCTCGAACAAGTCGACCCCGGCGAGCCTGCGATCAAGAAGCGGCCCGAGACGCTCCTCCATGGCAGCGAACCATCCGTCGAGGTCCGTATCGGTGTCGTAAAAGAACCAGGAGTGGAAGCTTCCCAAAGCATCCAGGTCCAGTGTCGGCGTGTAGCGGAGTTCGCAGCGAACTTGCACGTAATGGTCGTGCTCGCTGTCGTCACTGAGCCGTTTTCATCCTGAATAGCCGCAGGTCATCAGCGTGTGGACGGCCTGAACGATGGTGCTGATGCGGCGGGTGGAGCATCTGGCTCG
>NZ_JBIAMM010000035.1:0-18154 GCF_042874095.1 Streptomyces sp. NPDC004266 | reverse complement strand
CCGGCGAGCCAGATGCTCCACCCGCCGCATCAGCACCATCGTTCAGGCCGTCCACACGCTGATGACCTGCGGCTATTCAGGATGAAAACGGCTCACTCAGTCTCGTACGATCATGGCTGGGCGGAGCTGTAGCGCAGAGGTGGACGCGCGCGGTCTCCAAAATCGCGAGGACGCCGGTTCAAATCCGGCCGGCTCCGCCCGCCTGAAAGTCCTGGGCGAGCCGACGTCGGGAAGGCAGCCGGCCGCCCTCGCGCGGGACGGCATCCAGGTGGGCGGTCCTTCAGATCCATCCTGAAGGTCGGTGAAGACCTGTCGGGACAGGCGGGTTGGCGAGTCCTGTCGGCAAGAAATCGGGGTGCTCCGGCAGTAATGATGCAGCCCGCGTACTCTCCCGCACGGCAAGACGTCCGGCCGGTCCGAACCCCTCGTACCCAGATCTGCCGGAGTCTCCTGCCCCAGCGGCGCGAGGCTTCTCTGGTGGGTGACCGCGGAGGCACCGTGCGCCTTCGGGCGTGACGCATGGCGCCCATGAGGGCGAACCGTTCAGAAATGATCAGCCCTATCGTCACTCCGGACAGTTTCGGTTTTTTCCGATCCCGGCAGGAGAACAGGGCAGGCTCGACCGTCAAGAAGGCGAAGGCGCATCCCACGCGCCTCTGATACCTCAGATGGAGAGCGACTCCCATGATGTCGTCCTTGGACTGGGCCGGGCTCGCCCCGGCCATCGCGGCTGCCGTGCAGACGGCGGCCGCCGTGGTGCAGGTGTACTGGGACCGGCGACAGCGCGGTGCCCGGATGACGCAGCACCCTGTCTTCGGCGAAGCTGTGCCCGCGCGCATCGAGCGTCCGGGGCATGGCTCCTGTTTCGTTCATGTCGAGATCGGCATGACCCAGGTCTCGCGCACTGCGGTGTCGGTGATTGTGCGGGTGGGCGAGGCCGACGGCATGGATCAAGCGCTGCCGTCGGCGAAGGAGCACCGCCCGTGGTAGCGGATGACCAGGCCCCGGGGGCGGCCCGCCCGGTCGTCGACGCGGACCTGCTCCAGCGGCTGCGGGACTGCTACGAGACGTTCATGGAGGCGGAGCCGCGGATCCTGCGCAGGAAGACCAACCGCCGGCTCTCGTACCAGGCGTGCCAGGACGTCGCCCACGAGGCGTACCTGAAGGTGGCGAGGAAGGCCATGAGCAGCCAACTCGGTCCGGAGGTACAGCTGGCTGCCTACCTGCGCAGAACGTCGCGGAACCTGGCGATCGACACGCTGCGGGCGCAGGAGCGTCTCGAACCGCTGGATGACACCGGACTCGTCCCGTCGGTCCCCAACCAGCGGCAGCCTGCCGACGACTTCGATCCGCTCGAGGAGCTGGTCGTCCCCACGATCGATGCCATGCCGCTGAGCCGTCTGTCCAGGAGGTCTCTGCAGCGTCGCGGCATCACCACCGCCGTGTCTGGGGCGGTGATCAGCAAGGCCGTCATCTCATGCAAAGGCCCCGGCCTTGAGACCACCAGACCTGCGGCGCCGTGCCGTGCCGTGATGGTTCCTGTTTACGGGGCAGGCGGGCGACGGGCGAGGTCGGCGGTGATGGCGTCGATCGGGTGAAAGATTCCTTCGGCAGTTCGGCAGTAATGAGTCGGCGTTGCTGGTCGGTCCGGACCCGGCAGACCGCGCGGCTGCGCGGTGGCTCCTGGGTGTCGACGGCCAGGACCCGGTGGTCTCGCTCGACCTCTCCGGCCTGTGCCCTCGGATGGTCTACCGGCTCCAGACCGCCCCAATGGTGCGGCGGGCGCTCGGCGCTGCCCCCGATCGACAGAACGGCCTCCGGGCCCCGCGCGCGAGATGCTCTGTTCTGTTCTAGCTTGTCCATCGACCGACCGTTCTTCGTAAAAGGGAGCTTTTCTCATGGCTGAGAAGGCCAAGGGCAAGATGGAACAGGCCAAGGGCAAGGCCAAGGAGGTCGCCGGCAAGGCGACCGGGAACGAGCGGATGAAGGCCGAAGGCAAGACCGACCAGGTCAAGGGCAAGACCCGCGAGGTCGCGGACAAGGGCAAGGAGCAGGCCCGCGGGGTGAAGGACTCCCTGCGTGACCGCCGTCAGCCCTGAGCGCTCCGCCTGCTGCAGGTACGGCAGGCCGCGGCGCCTCCCGGCTCACTGATGCCGATTCCGCAGAACCGCTTCGGTCCTTCATCGTGTAGCGAGGGATCTTTGCCTCCTGCACGGCAGGGGAGGCATCGCCGGCCCGGGCGACGAGAACCGGACCGACAGTTTGAGACGCAGGCGTACGCGTGAGGCCCGGATCCATAGGATCCGGGCCTCACGTCACTTCAGTAGCGGGGACAGGATTTGAACCTGCGACCTCTGGGTTATGAGCCCAGCGAGCTACCGAGCTGCTCCACCCCGCGTCGGAAGGCCCAACTGTACGCCAGCCACAGCACCACTCAAGACCAGGCCAACGAAGCCATTCACATCGCCGCGATCCTTCGGGCCCGCGCCGCGGCGGCTGCTCCCTCACGAGGAACGGCTCAAGCTGATCATCAGCACCCGGCGCACACGCCTCGAACCGACCCCGCAGCGACCGTCTTCACAGCCGCAGTGCGCCTCTTCCGTGGGGCGGGTCAAGGATGTCGCCTGTCCTGAGTGTGATGCCACGCCCGGCTTGAGTTGCGCCATCCTGGACGGCCGCGCCAGCGCCGCGCGATGTACTTCCGGCGCCGTTGGTCTTCGCCCTGACCCCCGTGGCCTTGGGTGTCCCTGGCGCCGCCCCGGCCCCGCACTATCTGTTTGATTACAGATAGTGAAGAACGGTGCGGAGCCCGGGCAAGACCGCTGTCGGTCACTGTCAGGTTTCGTGCCGGGAAAGCAGGCGGTTTACCCGTCCCACCTTCCTCTACTCCCGGTAGAATGGGGTGTATGGCGGACCAGGACACGAGCATCAAAACGACCAAGGACGTGCGCGACCGGCTGCGGACGCTGGCCCGTGAGCGCGGCACGACGATGAACGACCTCCTCGAGGAACTGGTGACCCGGGAGCTGACACAGCAGGAACGTGAGGAGCGGGCGCGCCTGGCGATGGAGGAGATCCGACAGACGACCGGGGTGACGGTGTCGGACGAGGCCCGGCGCCGGGCCCAGAAGTTCCTCCAGGATCTGCAGGGCGAGGGCCGCGCCGCGTGATTCGCGTCCTGCTCGACCACACCTGCGTGCAGGCGCTGGCCAAAGGGGATGAGTTCCTCAACGGTCTGTATGTCGAGGCCAGCTACGGGCACGCCGAACTCGTGGTCCCCGCGATGTCGGCCGTGGCCGCCGAGCGGGAGAGCCGCGGTGCCGGGCAGCATGTGCTGCAGCGCCGGTTCATCACCGTGGAGGACTTCACCCGCGAGCACGCCCTGATGGGCATCGCCTGGGCGGGCATGGACTGGCGGGTCGCGCACCCGGCCGCCTCGGTGATCCTGGCCGAGCGCGCCGGCATCAGCGCCACCCTCCTCTCGCTGACTCCGCGCGAGTACATCGGCACCGGCGTCGGCGCCCTGGACCCGAGGGAATGACGTCTGGTCGTTATGTGAGGAGTGGATTTCACCGTGTGCTGAGGCTTCTGCTGGAGGAAACCGCGCCCCGGCTCTTGGATGCGAGCGGAGACCGTCAAGAGCGGTGAGCATCGGGCGCGGGTCGGACAGTGTCCTCTACGGGGGCGCATAACAGTACGGGCGGCATGGGGTTGGTGGGACGGGTGTGGTCCGGTTTAGAGGCCCTGCCCGGTGGAATGACCATGCGGGGGGGGGTATCTCGGTGCCGGTGCCGGGTGGAGCGCGAGGGCGCTTCGGATGCGGCTGGTGTGCACCCCGCACCGGGCGGGGCCAGTGAGCCTGGTCGATGTGGGCGTGTACGGTCTTGCCGCGCCCATCACCCTGCACGCTCAGTTCGCTGGTCAGGCGGGCGACGATGCCCCAGCCCCGGCCGCCTTCGCTGGTCGTGTCGGTCGCCCTCGGGCGGGGCGTTTCGGGACTGGAATCGCTGACGTCGATGTCGAGGCCGTCCGGCTCGAGCGACAGGT
The DNA here is from genome assembly GCF_042874095.1 of Streptomyces sp. NPDC004266. Classification (NCBI taxonomy): domain Bacteria; kingdom Bacillati; phylum Actinomycetota; class Actinomycetes; order Kitasatosporales; family Streptomycetaceae; genus Streptomyces; species Streptomyces sp. NPDC004266. Next base: position 14,107 of record NZ_JBIAMM010000035.1, on the reverse strand, counting down.
CCAGGGAACACACACCGCCGGCGTGCCGCACGGCGTTGCCGACCAGCTCGCTCACCACGAGAGCGGCGTCGTCCTCCACCGCCTGGTCCACCAGGCCGCCGGCGAGCAGCGCCTCCTGGACCAGACGGTGGACCTCCGCTCTGGCCCGGGCCGCCGCATACGGGCCGTGAATATCGCAGTGCCGCCTGATGAGGAGATCCGCAAGCTGGTCGACCTACGCGAGGAGGGCATATGCGTCTCGGTAGGGACGTGGATGCTGCCGCTGGTCACAAACCGGATCGGGGACACGGACGGCCGGGTGACGGAGCTGCGGGTCTTCTCCGCTCGCCTCGCCGGTGACCGTACAGCCCTCTCCGGATCTCCCCACAGGAAGCGTGCGGAACGCTGAACGACCTGTTCGGAGCGCGGTCATGACGGTAGCTATCCGGCCTTGCCTGGCTCCACAGGCGCAGAGGGAAATTTGGCTCCATCGCTGACCTCCTCCAGAGGCTCGGCAAAGGCGACATCGAGCTGATCCACGAAGCCTTCCACTCTCTCCAGCCCTGGCGAGCCGCCGCCCACCTGTGGGAACTCCTCATGACCTGCGGCACCCTGCCCACCACCGACAAACAGAGCTGCTCAGTCGAGTCAAGCGGCCTCGCGGCGGGGCAGCCCCGCAGCAGGCCACTGCAAGACCTCGACCAGCTCTACCGCCTGTGGACGGACCGGTCCGAACCGTCCCGGCTCTTTAGCGGAAACCAGGCATGACATCTGCCACGCGAGGCTATCGTCAGGCCGGAGCAGGTACCCGTCACCGAACGGCGGGGTGCAGCCAAGAGCCGGGGGGCGCCATGGGTAACACATTTGGAGGCGACCAGGAGTGGATGGATCTGGCGGACGCGATCACGCTGCTGCGGGACCAGATCGCCGAGGCCCAGAGCCGGATCGGCGGCTCTGAGTCCGCAGGCGGCGAACACAAGGGTGTACTGCTGACTCTGGGTGAGATCACATTGCAATTAGGCTTGGAACTGACCCGCACCGGCGGGGTGAACGGCGGACTCAGGTGGAGCGTCGTCAGCCTGGGCGGCAAGAAGGAGAACACCCAGAAGACGACCCACACAGTCACCGTGGTGCTCCAGCCGCGTAGGCCGGACGGTGGCGACATCGACGTCAGCGACGAGGAGTAGTAGGCCCCGTAGCCGCCCGTGAAGCGTCTGACAGCTACGGACAGGGGGATGTCGTGGAGCTCGATCGCAGGGTGCAGATCCGCGTCCGCAAGGCCGGCACGGACCGACGAGGGTTCGGTTCCGGCTATCTCATTGCGCCGCGCCTGGTGCTCACCGCTGCACACGTCCTGGACGACATGTCTGGGACAGTACGGGACGCGCTCACCGTGTCCCGGCCGGACGCGGATGACAGGGAGTTCCCTGCCACAGTGAGGTGGGTGGTCTCAGACGACCGCGTGGACGCCGCGCTGATCGAGGTTGATGACGGTCACGGCTGGCAGACACCGGAGTCCCTCATCGAGATGCACACCCGCCCGCCCCAGCGATTCGGTGTCCTCATCGGTACTCGGCGCCACCCCGTCACTCTGTCCGGATTCCCCCGCATGCAGCGAGACCCGGACGACGGCCGTCGCCTTGACGAGCAGCTCACCGGGCACATTGCCCCCGGAACAGGAACGCTTGGCGGACGGTACGAAATATCCAGTGCCGACCCGGTGCTGCCCCACACACTCTCGGGCTCGGCCAGCCGCTGGTCCGGGATGTCGGGGGCGGCCGTCTTGAGCGACGATGGCCTGGGCGGTGACCTGCTGTGCGGGATCGTCCGCCGCGACCGTCAAGCAGTCGGCGGCACCCGTCTGACCGCGACGCCCGCCGCAGCCCTCCTGGCGGATGACGCCTTCCGGGCTCTGCTCACTGAGCACTGCGGCTGGGAGGCAGCGCTCGAGCCCCTGGAAACTGCCGCGCTGTTCGGCCCCGCCGCGTCCGAGCGGGACCTCAACTCGCCTGCCGCATTGCTGCGCGCTGACGCCGAAGCCGTCGGCTTCCATGGCCGTACGAACGAGCTCGCCCAGCTGCTCATCTGGTGTGAGGAGGGCCCGGTCGCTGTGACGGTCCAGGTGCTGACTGGGCCCGGGGGTCAGGGCAAGACTCGCCTGGCCCGCCATCTCACCAACCACCTCAGCCGCAGGGGATGGGCCACAGGGCACCTGCGTTCCGACCTCACCGACCACGACTCCCCACCCGACTTCACCGTCCTGACCACGTCCCTGCCGCTGCTGGTTGTCGTCGACTACGCCGAGACCCGCCCCCGCCTGCTGCGCCGTCTGCTCACCCAACTGCAGCGCTCCCGCCACCGCGTACGGCTTCTGCTGCTCGCCCGCTCCGACGGGGCGTGGCGCACAGACGCGCTGAGCGCCACGCCGGTCACCCGCAGCCTTCTCGCCTCGGCACCCGTCAGGCAGCTCACTCCCCTGATGCCACGCAGCTCACCTGTCCAGGACCGCGTCGAAGCGTTCACCCAGGCCGCTCGGGACATCGCCCGGCTGTTACCCCACGTGCGTACGCTGCCCGCATGCGACTGGGCTGCGCTCGCCGAAGCACTCCAGCCTCCCCATGACCTCGGCAACCGTCGCTACGACAATGTCCTCACCCTGCAGATGACGGCTCTGGTCGCCCTGCTGCAGCACGGTCCGGCACCAGTCGACAGCGCGGCCGGAGCGCTGGCGGAGGAGGCCCTTCTCCAGCATGAGGGGCGGTTCTGGGAGGACAGCGCAGAAACTCCCGCCTTCAAACTGAACCTGCCCACACCCACCCTGGGCTCGGCAGTCGCCGTCTCCGCCCTTTGCGGAGCCACCCGCATGACCGAGGCCGCGGCTGTCATCGCCACGATCCCCGGTCTATCCGAGGAGAAAACAGCACGGGTGGTCGCCTGGCTGGCCGCTCTGTACCCCGCCGAGCCGGACCGCTACTGGGGAGCTCTCCAGCCCGACCGCATCGCCGAATTCCATGCGTCGCGGGCCGTGTCGCACGGCTGGATCAGCCTGCCCGGCCTCCTCGAGGCAGCGGCGCCCGGGCAGCAGGTGCAGCTGATTCTGATCCTTGCCCGCGCAGTCACCGCCCACCACAACGCCGGCCGCACCGAGACAGGCCAGCAGCTTCTCCAGGTCCTTGACGACGCCCTGTACGCCGTCAAGTTCACGCTCGAGGTAGTGCAGTCCGTCACCATCGCGCTATCTGACCTGTCCCGCATCACCGCACCGCTCACTGCGAGGTTCACCTTCAACCTCATGCAGATCTACAGGAAGCTGGCGGAGGATGACTGGGAAGCGTTCGCGCCCGCGCTGGCCAATGCGATGGTCAACCTCGGCCGTCAGCACAGCATCCTGGGCAGTCACGGCGTGGCGCTTTCCGTGACCGAGCAGGCGGTGTCCATCTACCAAATGCTCGCAGAGGAACACCCAGGCGCGTACGAGCCGGACCTGGCACGGGCCTTGAACAACTTCAGCAGTCGCCTGACGGACCTCGGCCGTTGGGCCGCAGGAGCCACCGCTGCACGCCGGGCCGTCGAAATCCAGCGCCGTCTGGCCGCCGACGCCCCGGCCGTCCATGAGCCGGATCTTGCCAGATCGCTGACCGACCTCGGCGTCGCTCTGTCGGGAGACGGCCTGCAGGCCGAGGCAGCAGCAACAACAGGAGAGGCGGTGGAGATCCTGCGTCGTCTGGCTGCCGGTGATCCGGCCGCCCACGAGTCAGGTCTTGCCCTGGCACTGTCCAACCTGGGGTCCGTCCTGTCCCGCTCAGCCAGACACTCCGAGGCTATGGCTGTGGCCAGACAGGCGGTGGAGATCCGGCGTCGGCTGGTCTCCGCCGACCCGGCTGGGTACGAGCCAGCACTCGCCAGTGCGTTGACCAATCTGGGATCACACCTGGCACAGTGCGGTGAACGGAATGAAGCGCTGGTTGCCGAGCAGGAAGCCGTGAGCATCTACCGGAGACTCGCGGCCGAAAGCCCCGCCTCCTACGAGCCGACCCTCGCCATGGCACTGTCCAATCTGAGCAATCGTCTGGCCCAGGTCGGCCAGCAAGCCGAAGCTCTCACTCTCTCCCAAGAGGCCGTCGCGCACTACCGAAAGGCCGTCGCTGACAACCCTGACGCCCACGAACCGGATCTCGCCCGGTCGTTGTCCAACCTGAGCAACCGACTGTCGGAGGCCGACAGGGGAGCCGAAGCCATCCCCACGGTCAAGGAGGCCGTTTCCATCTACAAGAGGCTCGCGGCCAGCAAGCCGGCTGCACACGAAGCAGCCCTGGCGACTGCACTTTGCGGCCTTGCCACCCACACAGCGCACTGGGAAGACCTCTCCGAAGCACTCGACGCCACGGGAGAGGCCATCGAGCTCTACCGCCGTCTGGTGCCCTCCCAGCCGCACTTACTTCCGCAGCTGTACGCCGTACTCGCCCTCCAAGCAGACATCCTCGCCTACCTCGGACGCGACGAGGAGGAACAGGCCATCCGGCGCTGGCTCAGCCAGCAGCCACCACCTGCCTCTTCGTGAAGTTCTGCGACGAGGTTTTGAGAGGCCGCCGACCTGCACCGGACGACCTGTGCCCACGTTTGCCGACAGATGCCCACCGACCACGTGCGCCCGCCAGGGGAGGCGTACGACCCGGCCTTGCAAAAGCGGGCGCACGAGCACCACGACTACAACAGCCCGAAAGCAGCGGAGAGATACAGCCCCCATTTGCGGCTCTACCTCATGAACCCAGCCAGGGCCCGCCAGCGGACCGCCGCGAACATCGGACCGCGCGGAGGACAGGACTACCGGCTGTGTAAGGCGCGCCGACCGAGCGAGCCGTGACGGCCGAAGTGCCCCGCCGCGCGCTATTCGGCCAGGTCCGATGGCTTTGTGCCATTCGTCGGCAACCCACCCCCAACATCACCGAGGCACCGCTACACAAGAAGGCTGGCGGCAACATCCAGCCGTCCATGGGGTGAAGCCGATCGGCGGGAGGTCGGGGCGGTTGGTGACCATCAATGTGGCGGTGCTGCTCGCAGTCGTCGTCATTTGGCGGCTTCGGCGGCGCACGGAGGCCCGCAGCCGCTTCGACGAGAAACTGACCGTCGTCATCGTCCTGGCACTGGGAGTCCTACTCGCCCCCACCCCACCGGCCGGACGGACCCGAGACCGGGCGCGGACGCACCCGGTAGCTCTGTTGCTGTCCCTTTCGGCAGCGGCCCGGCCGCCAAGGCCGGGCCGCTGCCCGGCGTTTTTCCCTCTTGGAGTCGTCACCCCATGAGCACCCCACCTTCGTCGGCATCGGCGTGGCTGTACTGCGCTCACGGCGCCGACCTCACCGATCCTGTCGGCTGCCGCGGCGTCCACATCGACGGCCACACCGCCTGCCTTGCTCACCTGACCGACACCGACCGCGACGCCTACCTGGCCAGCCTGGCCCCCGGCGCCGACATCGACCTCCGCGGCACCCCTATCACTGCAGACCTCCTTGGCCGCCTGCTCCAGGCCGTCCGCGACCCCGCCACCGAGCGCCCCCGCTTCGGGAGGGCCTGGTTCAGCGAGGCGTGGTTCTGCGACGAAGCCCGCTTTGGCTGGACGCAGTTCTCCGACACCGCTGCCTTCAGGGAGGCGCGCTTCTCCGGCGAGGTCTGGTTGCCCGATGCGCAGTTCTTCGGTGACGCCAACTTCCACGCGGCGCAATTCTGTGACGGCGCCGAGTTCAGCGAGGCGCAGTTCTCCGGTCTCGCTAGCTTCAGCCAGGCGCAGCTCTCTGGCATCGCCTGGTTCGACCGCACGCGGTTCTCCGGCGACGTTGCGTTCGAGGGGGCGCGGTTTTCCGGCAACGTCGACTTCAGCGAGGCGCAGTTCTTGGCGGCTTCGGTGTGGGGGCCGGTGGTGTGCGGAGGGACTGTGGATTTATCGAGGGCGGTTTTCGGGGCTCCGGTCACGCTAGAGGTCTCCGCGAGGCAGGTGCTGTGTACGCGGACTCATTGGCAGTCGACCGCGACCGTCCGGGTTCGCCATGCTTCTGTGGATCTCGGGCATGCGGTGCCAGAGGCCCCTCTCGCCATCACCGCTCACCCCACCCCGTTCACCACCGCTAATGGCACGATCCCCGACGAGAGCATGCTGCCGGGGAACGAGCCAGTGCGGGTGATATCAGTACAGGGCGTGGACGCCGCGCATTTGGTGCTGACCGACACCGACCTGTCGGACTGCCTGTTTTCCGGGGCCTTCCACCTTGACCAGCTCCGTCTGGAAGGCCGCACCACCCTCGCTTCCACCCCCACCGGCTGGCATCGCAAGGGCATAGCCCCGGTCCGCTGGACCCGCCGGCGCACGCTGGCCGAGGAGCAGCACTGGCGGGCGCAGACCGCCGGACAGCCCCCCGTGCCTGCTGGCGCCCCGCCCGAGCCCCGTCGGTGGCGTACCGGCCCGCATCACCCCGACCCCGCCCGGACCCCTGACCCCGACGACGTCGCCCCGCTGTACCGGCAGCTCCGTAAGGCGTTCGAGGACGGTAAGAACGAACCCGGTACCGCCGACTTCTACTACGGCGAGTGCGAGATGCGCCGCCACGACCGCACCGGCACCCCGAAGGCCGAACGCCGTCTGCTGTGGGCCTACTGGCTGCTCTCCGGCTACGGCCTGCGCGCCGGCCGTGCCCTGGGCTGGCTCGCCGCGGCCATGCTCGCCACCATCGTGCTGCTGATGGCCTTCGGCCTGCCGATGTCGTCGCCGAAGCAGGAAGCCACGGGCACCGTTCCGGCGGGCGGCGGCACGGTCACCTTCGTCATCGACAAGCAGGACGTGAAGAACCCCACCGGGGACAGGTTCACCAGCAAGCGCTTCGACAAGGCTCTGAACGTCACGCTCAACTCCGTGGTCTTCCGCTCCAGCGGCCAGGACCTCACCACCACCGGCACCTACATCGAGATGACCTCCCGCCTCCTCGAACCCGCCCTCCTTGCCCTCGCTGTCCTTGCCATCCGAGGACGCATCAAACGTTGATCACCCGGCCCGAGGGGCGCTTTCCGACAGCGGTTCGCGGACTGACGTAACTACGGACTTGTCGCGCCTGAGGGCGACGATGTGACCGAGCCGGAAAACGAGCGGGGGATCAAGTTTCTGAAGAGTTTGGTCTCCTGAGGTCTTTCACGCCGGTTAAGCTCGAACCCTTGCGTGCCCCGGGTTTATGGGGGCGTTGGTCCTGCCTCTCGAAGGGCACTTCGGGGATCTCCCCGAGCTGCCACACGGGGGGCAGTACACGCGCAGTCCTTGCCTACAAGGAAGGGGGGCACATCATGTGCTCCACGCAAGAACCCGGCCCACGACGTCGAGACCGTTGGAAGAAGCGCGGAGCTCTGGCTCTGCGCGTCGCTGCAGCGCTCGCCCCGTTCGTGCAGCTGGTGGTCCCCTTCCTCCCGAAGGGGTGACGACCAGCCGGGCTCGCTTGCATCGAGCCCGGCCAGTCGTCGGCTGGGGTCCGTCGTGCACCATTGCGGCGGGCCCCAGCGTCGTTACCCATTCAGCGGGACCGGCAATGTGCTCCGTGACGGAACATTAGCGACCAAGTTAATGCACTGGCTAATGCACTGATTAGTGCACTGCACCCCACCAATGTACACATCGAACGGCCAATAAGCATCGCGCTCTAATAATCGCGGCAACATAATGAGTGTCCGGATTGCCCCAAGCTGCTCATGTATGGGGGTGTCGTGGCGGCCTGCGGACGCTGGATCCTGGCTCGTGGTCAGGTGGCGAACGGTGTGGGGGAGCGTGCGATGACGTCGGGCGACAGGGCAGCGGCGTCCTGGGCGAGGAACTTGTGGGTGGCGGCGACGGCCCGGATGAGCTTGGGGAAGGTCACCCGGTCGAGACCGCGGCCGAGCCGGGAGACGAGCACGGGGCCGGCGGTCTCGGTGGAGTGGGGCGCCTTCCAGGTCCGCACGGGGAGGTAGTCGTCGAGGGCCCAGACGACGGGGAGCGGGATCGGCGCGGGGGCGGCGACGGCGGAGGCGGAGTTGTTCTTCGCGGGCAGGCGCCAGGTGGGGGCGTTCTGGTCGTCGCGCTGGATCTGGAGCAGGGAGAGGCCGATGGACTGCCCGGGGCGCAGGCCTGCGAGGGTGAGGTAGGCGGGCGCGCTCGGGCATGGGGCCGCGGTAGCCGTCGGCGGCGGAGCGCAGCGCTTCCATCTGGTCGCGCGAGAGCAGCTTCGGCTCCTTGGCGGGGACGGAGCCGACGAGCTGGGAGCGGCGGGGGAGCCTCCAGGAGGAGGCGCCGAGCGCGTCCTCGCAGTGCTTGTAGAAGGAGCGGACGGCGCTTGCGGCCCGGGCCCGGGCTGCCTCGCTCATGGTGGTGCCGTCCTGGTTGGTGAGCTGGTCGGCCCAGGCGCGGATGTCACCGGCGGTGAAGTGCCAGACGCGGGGGCCGATGTAGGCGAACCAGGACTGGTCGTACGGCGCACGTCCGGGCGGGTAGACCGGCCACTCGGCGAGGGCGGCGGTGTACCGGTAGACGGTGTCGTCGTCCCAGGCGCGGCCGGCCACGGGTTGGCCGTCGGCGCGGACGTAGCTTCCGGCGAGCCAGGCGTCGAGGATCGCGGGGGGGGGGGGGCGGTGGGGCCCCCCCCCCGGGGGGCCCGGGGGGGGGGGGGGGGGGGGGGGGGGGCGGGGGGGGGGGGGGGGGGGCCGGGGGCGCCGGGGCGGCCGGGGGGCGGGCGGGCGGGGGGGGGGGGGGCGGTGCTCACCCGGCCGAGGGTAGCCGGGTGAGCTGAGGGTGGCTCGTGGTGCTCTACGGGGGAGGGTCGATGACGTGGAGCCACCAGCCCAGGCGCTGATCGCCGGTGGGTGGGGGAACGCCTTGCGTGAGCTGACGGAAGTTGAAGCGTTCCAGCATCTTCATGCTGGCCTTGTTGTTGTAGTCGACCTGCCCGAACACATGGATCCGTTCGGCCTCGGGCTCGCAGTCGATGATGTCGTACAGGGCCCTTGCGACGGCATCGTCGGCGAGGGCGCCCCCCTTGCTGCGGTGGCGGGTGGCCACGGCGAGGAAGCACAGCTCGCGCGTGACCTCTCCGGCGCCCATGAATCCGAGCGCAAGAAGGACCTTGGGCGGGAGCTTGGTGGTGAGGCGCTGGTGGGTGTAGGCGGCGGCGATGCCGAGGGAGTCCTCGGCGATCATCAGGCGGCCACCGTTTCCCTGGTCGCGGGAGCGGTTGGCTGCGGTGATGGCGTGCTGCCGGAAGTACCGCTGGACCTGGTCTTCGTGAGGCGGGGGACCCTTTTTCCCCTCGCGTTTGGTCGTGCAGGTGAACCTGCGTAGCGCGACGGTGTCCCGGTTCTTCACGGCTTCGCGCCAGTGGATCGCATCGGTCACGGACGCCGCCGGGGCGCCGGGCCGGAGGCAGGGGGACGGGGTGGCAGGCCGGAGGCAGGGGGCCGGGTGCGGATGATCTCGATGAAGATGTCGGCGACCTCGTCCGGCATGGGGCGCTCATAGTCCTGGAGGGCGGCGTCCAGCTTGGCGTTGTGCGCGTCCCTCCTCAGGCGGGCCGCGACCTGTTTGGCGTCGACGGCCTTCGGCTGTTTCCTGTCGGCGGGGTTCTTCTGGCTCTTCGCCGCGGCGGCCTTCGGCTTCTTGGGCTTCTTCGGGACGATCCCCGCCCTGGGCACGGCTGAGATGAGGTAGGAGACGACCGGATCTCGCGGCTGGGACCTGCGCTTCTTCTTGCGGCCCAGGTCTGCGTCGAGACCGTTGTCCGAGCCGAGCGGTTCCCCTGGGGGGTCGGTGCCGCGTCGCCTGTTCATGGGCCAAGGGTACTTCCGCCGGCGGGCCCGGCCCACGTGCTTTGGGAACCCCATAGGCCTTTGACCTTCAACTTTACGGAACAGACAAGCCACTCCGGCTCTCCCGAAGCCTTGGGCTGGGGTACGTACGGAAAGTGCGGGGGCGTGGGGCGGGGCCGGGTCCGGCGGTGGGTGGTGGGCTGAGGAGGGCTTTTCTGTTCCGTAAATTTGGGTCGTCGGGATGGAAGATCACGGCGATAGAGTGCCCGCACCCGCACACCACCGCCGGGACCCACACCGTGCGCACTCACAAAGAGGTCCGCTTGAACCCGCTCCTCAACGCACCGCTCAGCCTGGACCAGCGGCGCCTCCTCGCCGTGATAGCCGACGTCTGGACCAGGACCGGCACGTGGCCGCAGTGGGGCTACATCCAGTACCGCTTCGACCACGCCCGCATCGACGTCGAAGACGTCCTCAGATCCCTCCCGCGCGTCGGCGCCGACGCCCCCTACGCGGCCGGCTACGGCTACACCACCGGCATCCCTCGCCGCCTGGACGAAACCGACACCGTACGGCTCACCATCGCCGCCTCCCTCGCCGACGCCACGGTGGACTCCGCCATGGGACGCCCCTTCGTCACCGCCCTCCAGGCCATGGTCAAGACCTACCTGAGCGCCAGGGAGACCGTCCTCGGCGTCAAGCCCACGGCCACCCTGGAATCAGAGGAACTGCACCAGACGCTCATCAACTACGACACTCTCGGCACCCACAGCACTCACTTCCTCGCCGCGCTCCCCGAGCTGCTGTCCTACGAACCCGCCCTCGCCGTACGCAACAAGGGCACGACCGAGACCGGCGGCTGGAAGCTGGAAATCACCCGCAGCGTCCTGGACTTCCGAGACGTCCTCAGCCTCGACGAATACGTCGCCAAGACCTGCGAGATCGTCACCGCCAACGCCGCCCAGTACACCCGCATCGCCCACAACCACGCCATCGCCGACGAAAGCGCCTTCCGGGCCTCCCCCCGCATCCCCGACGCCGTCAAACTCGCCAGCAACCACACCGCGGCCACCACCCCCGCCGCCGAACACCCGCCCTACCTCGACGCCGCGCTCCTCACCGACCTCGAAGACGCCGCCCGCGACACGAAGTGGAAGGCCCACAAGCTCCTCGCCCTGTGCCGCGAGCTCAACAGCAACCACCAGGCCCAAAACCCCTACGCCTGCACCGCCCTCATCCGCGCTGTCCTCGACCACATCCCGCCCGTCTTCGGACACACCGACTTCAAGCAGGTCGCCGCCCAGCATCCTTTCCAGCGCACCGACAAGGGCCACGCCAAAGCCCTGGCCGGCTACAAGGGCATCGGCGACGACTCACTGCACCGGCAGATCGGCACCAGCGTGCCCGCCATCACCATGCACGACGTCCCCCCGCCCGCCTTCCTCAGCGCCGTGCTCCACGAACTGGCGGCACTCCTGCGCAAGACCGACCCCAGCTGACCGAACAGGTCTGCAAGGAGGATCCGACCGGTCAGCAGCGCCTGTTGAACGTAGCCCCGTGGCCAGGGCGCCTGGCGCCCAGACCCAACCGTCACGCACTGCCGGCGCTGGCCGATCGCTGCACTCCGCGTCCCAGCCGACCACCGCGCTTCCCGCACGACCGGTCGGGAAGCTGCGGGCCGGAAAACATACGGGGCTTCGTACAACCTTTCGCCTTCCCGTGCGTCACAGGAGTGTGGTGCAAGGTGCACCTGATGCGTCTGAGGGAGAACTGAATTGCCCCGCCCCCATGCCGCCCGGCGGTTCGCCGCTGCCCTCGCCACCGTCCTGTCCCTCACGCTCGGCGCAGGCGCTGTAGGCACCCCGGCAGCCACAGCCGCCTCGGCCGCGGACGACATCACGCTCATCCGACACACCGTTCCGCCCGTCATCGACATGACCAACCGGCAGTACATCTGGCTGGAGTGGGAACTGACGGGGGGCGCGTTGGCCACCGTCGTCATCCGCAACACCCGCACCGGCCACACCACCACCGACCTCCTGGGCACGCCCACGAATTCGAGCACATTCCGCCTCTCCTGGGACACCCACGACACCGAGAAGGGGGATGTCCCCAACGGCGACTACACCTGGACGATCACGGCGACCACGCTTGACGGCACCCCGCTCGGCTCCCAGGCCTCCGGCTCCTTCAAGCTCGTCCGCCAGCCCGCCGCGCACGACCTCAACGTCAACGGCGCCTTCGATCTTCTCCAGCGGGACTCCGCCGGCGGCCTGTGGCGCACCGACAGCACGTATCTCGGCGGTGAGCTGGACACGGACTCGCACCATCGTGCATTCATCGGTCCCGGATGGCAGGTCTACGACCGGGCCGAGGCGGTCGGCAACCTCGGGGGCTCGACCGTGAGCGACATCCTCACCCGCGACACCTCCGGGACGCTGTGGCTCCACGCTGGCAACGGCAAGGGCGGCTTCTACGGCCGTATCAGGATCGGCACCGGCTGGCAGGTCTACAACCGGATCACCGGAGGCAGCGACCTGACCGGCGACGGCAGGCCGGATGTCCTCGCCGTCGACAAGACCGGCGTTCTCTGGCTGCACCCCGGGACCGGCAACGCCACCAGCCCCTTCACCGCCCGGAAGAAGATCGGTACCGGCTGGGGCATCTACAACGACATCACCGCCGTCGGCGACATCACGGGCGGTCCGGCCGGAGACCTCCTCGCCCGGGACACCTCGGGCGTTCTCTGGAGCCACCTGAGCAAGGGTGACGGCACATTCGCCCCGCGCACCCGCGTGGGCGGCGGCTGGAACACCTACAGCCACCTCATCGCCGCCGGAGACGTCTCCAAGGACGGCCGCCCCGACCTGCTCGCCATTCGCGGTAACGGCGACATGTCCCTCTACCGGGGGACAGGCGACTGGAAGACCCCGCTCCTCAGCGCCCAGCGAGTGTGGTCCTACAACATCGGATTCGGCTACAGCGACGCTGCCTGAACGACGCCACTCCACCGAACCGACAGGACAACCGCCCGCTCTGATGGCGGACCAGAACCTGCTTACGGACCGGCTGCCCCGTACCGTCGTCACGGACCCCGCCAGGACGGGTGCCGCAGCCGGTCCCGCGTCCCCGCACGTGCTCGGGACCGGCCCCCTCCCTTGGTGACGTGGATGTACGGGCGAGCCCCTGCCGGGATGATCCGGCAGGGGCTTTTCGGCTGGCGGCAGGCCGATAGGTCAGAGCGCGGTCTGGGCGGTGATGAGGAGCGTGCCGAGGGCGGCCGGGTCGGGGTGGGGCAGCACCTTCGCGGCGACGGTGGTGAAGCCGTGGCGCTTGAGGATGTCGGCCCACTGTTCGGGGCCGTACTGCCAGCGCCAGACGGTCAGCTCGGTCTCGCGGCCTTCCAGCCACTTCCCGCCCATCTGCTGGGCGCCGTAGTGGCCGACGGCCGGTTCGCGGTGCGAGAAGGCGAAGGTGCTGCCGGGCGCGAGGCGGGCGGCGACGCGCGGGAACAGCTCCTCGGGGTCGGTGAACCAGACCGCGCCCCAGGTCGAGTAGATCGCGTCGAACCGGCGGGTGTCCTGGTCGAGGAAAGCGCATGCCTCGGCGTGGACGAAGGTGAGCCGGGGCTCGTCGGCCCAGAAGCGGCGGGCGCGTTCGACCTGTACGGCGGAGAAGTCGACGGCGGTGACCTCCACTCCGGCGCGGGCGAGGAAGGCGGCGTTCTCGCCTTCCGCCGGCCCGAGGTCCAGGGCGGTGGCCGGAGAGCCGAGGATTTCGGCTCCGGGGTCGCCGTCGGTAAGACTGGTCCAGTCGAAGGCCTTCTGGGTGGTGTCGGTCGCCTTACGATGTATCCACAATGCACTGTTTAGCGCCCAGTTTCTGGAACAGGTCTCGCTGCTCGTCTCCGAGTGCATAAGATTTCTCTAGGTGCTGGTCATAGAGTACCTTGACTTCGCTTGGTGTTGTCGTGGCCCTCAGGTTAGATGCGAGTTGGAAGAGCGTATTGCTGCCGACTTCCATTGTCTTGAGGAGCTTCCCCACCTCGTCTGAATGACCTTTTGGGGATTTGATCCCACCCAGATCAGAGCCGGCCTTCTTGGCTCTGTCAGCCAATAGGGTCACTTGATTCGCTACCTCTTCTCGGCGGCTCTCGAACTCACTTTCTGGTAGTGAGTCAGGTTCATCGCCGAGCCGTTCGATGGACGCATACGTATTGAGTGTCACTGAGCCGTTTTCATCCTGTCTCTGTGGGGTGAAATGGCAGGTCAGCAGGGGTGTGCAACGAGACGAGGCTCCTGGTCGTTGCGGTGGTGTT
>NZ_JBIAMM010000034.1:0-22684 GCF_042874095.1 Streptomyces sp. NPDC004266 | reverse complement strand
GCGACCGGCATTCTCCTGGCCCACCTGCTCGCCGACGACATGAACCAGCCCACCGTCCACCACACAGGCCAGTGGGAGCACGCAGCCCCCGTGGCACGGCACGCACTGCCCTAGAACCATCCGAGCCCGGCACACCCGTGCCGGGTTCACCCTCCCGCGGGCGCCTGCTACGCCGGGGCGCGTACCGCCTCGCGTGCTACCGATGTGCCGTTGGAATATGCCGACAGGTCCCGGATCGACGGAGGTCGGCGTACAGCCGCGCGCTCACCCCGGGCTCCCCGGGGATACGCCGCACCTTCGGGATGCCCGAGGTCGCCCACCGGCTGGTGATCTCGGCCGCGGCGGCCTGCATGGTGGCCTCGTCGAGGCCGGTGATATCCAGGACGACGAGGCCGGGCTCGCTGAGGTGGATCGGGTCGATCGGTTCCATGCTGTGTGAACGCGGCGTCGACGGAGCGGGTTCAGGGCCGGCGCCGGAATCACCTGGACGAGCTGTGCTTCGGCTCGGCGCCGTCGCACGAGCTGAAGCGCACCGGCGGGAGGCGGCCGAGGGGCTGGCCTTGCCGGAGCCACAAGCTGCTGGTGCCTGCGGGACAGTGACGGCCATTGGTGGCACGGTGGTGGCGGCACCCTGGTGGGTTCAGAGTAGGCAGGCGCCGGGACCTCTGAAAAATTGGCACGGCTGGCATGTCCAGTGCAGCGGATGCGGGGGTAGGTACAGTCACGTGGCAGGGGGCCGGAGCCACTGGCATTGGCTCCGGCCCCCTGCGTTCGACGGGCGGTGTCGGATCAGCTGGTGTCCTCCACCTGTCTGCTCAGGACGCCGACGGCTGGGGCGTCGTCAGCGCGAGAGTTCTTCCCGCCGGTCACATCTCCATGTAGTCGGCCTTGTCGTTCCAGGTCCCGCCGGTCGGGTAGCTGACGTTGGGGAACTTGTAGCAGCCGAGGTTGCCCAGGGCCATGTACGGGTCGGGAAGGCCCGTGCGGGCGTCGTAGACGAGCGCACCTTGCATGTCGCGGTTGACGCAGCCGGCGCTGGCCTGGTCCCGGAAGCCCCAGTCCCCGAGCTGCTTGGTGCCCTTGGCGGACCACTGGAGCCGGCGGCCGGTGTAGTCGGAGTGCTCCCACAGGCAGACCCACCCGTAGGCGCAGTCGGTGAGCGCGGTGGGACCGAGCTGTCCGCTCTCCTTCGCCGACAGCCCGGCGCCGCCGGTGCTCTTCGTGAGGGCCGGGGCGAGCGAGGCGAGCGCCTGGTCGGCCTGCTCGGCGGTGTCGTAGCAGTAGACCTCACCGCTCGGCACCTCGGAACAGGCCTGGGCGCCCTGCCAGCCGTGGGCCAGGTCTATCTTCTTCCCCTTGTAGGTGGCGATGACCGGTTTCGACTTGGCGAGCTGCTGTTGCAGCTGGGTCTCCTTGGCCTGCGAGGCGAATCCGACCTCGGGCGAGGCGGAAGGCTCCGGTGCCGCGGTCGCGGTGGCCGCGCTTGCCGTCAAAGCGGATAAGGCGGTGACGACCGGGACGAGAGTGCGTCCAAGGCGCATGCTGTTCCTCCTGTGGTGGGTTGGGCGAGTGATCCACAGGAATCCCACAGCAAAGTCCGGGTAAAGGCGGCGCCCGCGACCGGGGATGGCGCGTTCTCGATCGCAATCGCCCTAATGTTCGACCTTGTTCGATCTCTGTCGACGATGTATCCCTACGCGTGAGTTCTTACGGGGTCTGTCCGGCTTCGGCGACGATTCCGCTGCTGACGAGGGCGACGGAGGTCACGACGGTGCCGGCCTTGCCCCAGGCGCTGTCCTTGAGGAGGACCGTGCGCTCGCCGAGAAGTCGGGCCGTGCTCGTGTCGAAGATCCACTCCTTGCGTTCGCCATCGTGCACGCGGGCGACGGCTACCCCGCGGCGCCCGGCCGCGTCCACGGTGTCGGGGACGACATCGACGCCGGGGATGAGCGCGGCAGCGCGGTAGAGCGCGGCAGCGGTGGCGGGGGGAGTCACCCCGTTGCGCAGCAGATCGCCGATCGTGACGAAGGCCTCCTGGTCCGGGCCCGTCGTGGAGTCCGAACCGGCCCCGTGGTTCTTCTCGGCGTCGTCACGGATGAGCTTCAGCAGGGCGTGGGGATCGGCCGGCAGGGCGGCCAGGAAGCTGTATGTCGGCGCGTTCAGGCTGCCGGGAGCGGCCGGCAGCAGTCTGTCCTTGCCGGCCTTGCGCTGCAGGGCACGCTCGCTGCCGTCCACCGACGTCCACTGCTCCATGCCCTCGTCCTCGCGTAGGAGCTCCATCTGCCCGGCCTTGTTCTCCGACAGCACCGAGGTGTGGCCGACCGTCTTGACGTACACGTACTGCCCGTCGACCACCTTCGTCTGCGACGTCGCACTGGCCGCCAGCGCGGCCCTCTCCAGCACCTGCACCGACGCCGCCGAGGCCGGAGGCACGTTCGGGGCACCGGTGGTTCCCGAGCCGAGGCTGAGAACGACCACGGTCGCGCCGGCCGCCACCGCCGCGCCCAGCACCAGCACCATGCGCCGCCTCGGCCGCAGGACGGAACGGGCGCTCGTCTGCCGGTCGATCTCACTCAGGAGATGCCGACGGCGGGCCTCCGTCCGTCCGGGCACCGGGTCCGGATAGGCGGCTGGCGGCAGCACCCGCCTGGCCTGCTCCCGCTCCGCCTGCTCCCGCTGCTCCGCGTTCATCGTGTACCCCTCCTGTGGGAAGCGCGGGCTGCTGCCGCCCCGCTATCCGGTATGTGTCCGCTGCCGCCCTGCGGTTCCATCACGCGCGGATCTGCCGCCAGCTCCTCGTCGACGAGCC
The DNA here is from genome assembly GCF_042874095.1 of Streptomyces sp. NPDC004266. NCBI lineage: Bacteria > Bacillati > Actinomycetota > Actinomycetes > Kitasatosporales > Streptomycetaceae > Streptomyces > Streptomyces sp. NPDC004266. The sequence continues at coordinate 19,875 of NZ_JBIAMM010000034.1, read as the reverse complement.
GGCGCAGCTTCTCCCTCGCGCGGGAGAGCCGGGAGCGCACGGTGCCCACGGGGATCCCCAGCGCCTCGGCGACCGCCGCGTATCCCAGATCGGACCAGACGACCAGGGCGAAGACCTCGCGCTCGGTCCGCTTCAGTCGCTGTAGCGCACGGGCTGCGGCGGCCAGCCGCTGCGCGTCGGCCATCTGCCCGACCAGCTCGTCCGCGAAGTCGGGCGACGTCTCGGGGAGAGACAGCCGGGACATCGCCTCCCGGTGCCGGCGGGCCGACCGGGCGGTGTTGCGCATGACGTTGGTCGCGATGCCCAGCAGCCATGCCCGGACGCTTCTGACTTCCTCGCGCAGCTTGTCGCGTAACCGCCAGGCCTCCAGGAAGGTGAGGGACATGACGTCCTCGGCGAGGGCCCAGTCGCCCGTCGTGCGGACGGCATGGGCGTAGACGACGCGCGCATGCTCGTCGAAGATCTCAGCGAACCCCGCCCGGTCGCCGGACCGGACCCGTTCATTCAAGGGAAGCTCCACAGCAAGAAGTGTCCGCACGGCTCCGTCGGTTCCACTTCTCCTCCGGTCAGGGCAGGGCAGGCCTGGCGGAACGGTAGCCGGAGAGGTGATCGCGTCGGATAAGTGCAGAGGGTTATCCGACGCCAGGCGCTCACGGACGGGGCATCAGCTGTTGCTCGACGCCTCCGGGCGGAACCTGCTGGAGGCCGCGGCCCACGTGGCCTGCGCACCGGTCGAGGTCCTGGAAGCCGTCAACGTGACGCTGCCCAGCGGCCTGGTGGTGCCCGACATTGTGGTCGTGGACAAGGCCGCGGCCACCGAGGACAGCGTCAGCGTCGACGCCGACGCGGTACAGCTCGTCGTCGAGCTGGTCTCGCCCGGCAACAAGACGATGGACCGGAAGTTCAAGCCGATGCTCTACGCCGAGGCCGCCATCCCGTACTTCTGGCGCCTGGAGTTCGACCCCGCGCCGCGGCTCATCATCAGCGAGCTCGACAACGGCCGGTGCATCGAGACGACCACCGCGCTCGCCGGCGCGGCGACCCGGCTCGACACCCCGTTTCCCTTCGACATCGACCCCGCTGGACTCCCCCGGCAGTAGACGACCGCGGAACACCGAGGCGGCCCCCGGCAGGGAAAATGCCGGGGGCCGCCTCGTGCCCAGAGTAGGACGCGGCCTTCCCTCCGGACCTCCTGCACCTGGTCGGCGGCCTCAGCCAGGGCGTGCCCTCCCCTGTTTGGGTGGCTCTAGGGGGCTACTGAGATGCCGCGCCCGGCAGGCCCGGACGCGGCATCCCCCGGTCTTCAGGTCAGCACGAGAAGACGGACACGTGGACCAGGTGGAGCAGTTCGCGGACCAGACCGCCGGCCAACGTGGCGGAAGCGGCGTAGATCGAGGCCTGCCCGAGGCCCTGGACAATACGGTGGCGGGCGCGTCGCCGCTTCGGGGCGGGACGGTGCGTACGGTGGCACATGACGGTCTCCGTTCAGGGGATGAGTCGGCTGCCCCCGCACCGGGTGTTCCTGCCAGGGATATGGTGCGGGGCGCAGTTTCTGCTGGCCCCAAGCCTTATGGCTGACGTGGGTTGAATGCAGCTTCCGGGCCTCGAATCTCGATGTAAGTTCGGCGCCATGAACGGGAAGCAGGCCACCACGTGGGTTGAGGGAACCTCGGCCGATCTGGTTGCTGACGGACTCGCGCTGGGCGTGAAAGCCAGTCCCAGGATGGTGACCTCCTGGGTCGAGGACGGCATGCTCGCCAACCCAGAGCCGCGCAAGACCAGCGCGCACGGCAGCGATCCGCGAGTCTTCCCGCCCGAGCAACGCGAGTTGTTCACCAGACTTCTCGAAGCTCGAGAGCGTTCCCCGTTGGGCCGCATCCCGCAACGCTCCCTGATCCGTGTCGTGCTGTACCTCTGGCTGATCGACGACACGATCGTGCTTACCCCGCAGGCGCGCCGAGCCTGGCGTACCCACGCGCGCGCCACCGGTCAGACGACCGCCGTTCGGCGCAGGGAGAACGTCCGCGCCATCGTCGAGCAGCTCGCTCACGCCTCGGCCACTCCCAAGCAACGGCGCGCCGCCCAGCTCGTCCTCGAGGAGGGCGAGCGGACCGGCCGGATCGACATGGACAGGCTGACCGTGGTCCTCACGGAGTTGCACTCGCCTTGGTCCGTGCAGCCTGGCATGCCGAGGATCGAGCGAGCTCTTCCCGGTCCCTTCGGGCCGGTTTCCGTCCAGCACCACATCGCGATGTGGAAGGCCAAGGAGCAGACAATCCGCCGCCTCCGGCACGAGGAGATCGACGAAGCCGAGCTCGACCGAGTGCGCGCCATCTACAGACCGATGTGGGCCGACTATCAGGCCCGTCGGCCCGCCATGGCGACCGTCGGCGCCGGAGAGTTCGCGGCGTACTTCGCAGAGCCCGAGACCATGGAGGGCCGCGCGATCGAGGCGGTCAACGCCTTCGTGGAAACGCTCGCCGGCGCACTCGGGCTGATCGAAGCCGCCTCCCATGCCGCAGAGACGGCACGCCTCAAGCTGGCGCGCTGACGATCCCCGAGGTCGGCCCGTCGCATTCACCCCAGGGAGAGTCTCGCCATGCTGTCGGATGCAGTGAGAGCGGAAGCCAGATGGCACCCGGGGTGAACCGTGCCGCAGCGCTCCACCGAGCGGCAGAGGTGTGGTGGGGCCGTGGCGTGCGGTAGGCCGCGGGCCACGCCCTGCGGCGGCCGGGAGGCCCCCCTGGAGCCGAGTGGCGGGGTGTGGCCGATATACGCGTCAAAGGGGCAACGGGATTCTCATGAGGGCGCTGACTGGGGGCCGGGGCCGTCAGTTCTCCACGCGGTACATCTTCGGCGTAGGGCACCCTCGTTTGCTCCGGCGTCGGTGAGAAACAGCGGTGCCTCCGACGTACTGCCGATCGGAGCCGACATAGCTGTCGCCACAGGTTTTGCAGTCCCATTTGTAGAGGATCGTGCGAGGCACGGCGTCGGTCTCACGGTTGGACGTGATTGCCTTGAGCAACAGTTTCAACGGGTTCATAGTCGGCGTTCTCCTCGGTCTGAGTGACCTCGCCCTCGCAGGGTCCATCACATCGTTCCCTAGGGGGCTGGGGAGGTGAAGCCAAAGCCATCATTGGCTGATCTTGAAGCCTTGGGCCGCGGCGCTCTACGGGCCTCGGCCTCGCTCCGGCGTGTGTCTGAGGTGCGGTAGGCCGCGGGCCGCGCCCGGCGGCGGCCGGGAGGCCCTCCGGGGCCGAGTGGTCGTCGTCGGTGAACGCGCGGTCCGCAAAGGGTCCGTACCCGGAGGCGTCGAGCGCGGACGCGCTCGTCCGCATTACCCCTCCTCCCGCACCGGCCCGCCGACCTTGCCCCGACGGCGAGGAAGGCCAGGTGGAGCGGAGTCATGGAGGCAGGGCCGTTCTTCTGTCGCCGGGCAGGTTCCCGGGTTTCGCCCCTTCGCGGTTCTCGTGGCGCCCCGGACAGTACGGCTCGTCCGGTGACCTGAATCACATCGCGTCCGCCCACCCTCGGGGCCCTCCAAGCACCCCTTGGGTCGGTCCGGGTCGTCGGGACAGCGTGGCCGTACGGGTGGCTTCGCCGGAGATCAAACGGGGGATCGGTGACGGCCCCCACCGCCCTGACTCGACGGCCTAACTCACTCACCAAGGGGAAACGACCGGGCCCGGGTTCGTCGAAGGCGAGGCAGGGGACGCCGCCTGTCCGAAGCCAGGGGTGAGCAGCAGTGCGAGGAGCGTCGCGACGGCTGCTCCTGAGGCAATCGATGCCACCAGGTCCCCGCGGCCAGCGGCGCCGTGGGCCCGGGCGGTGTACTTGAAGACCGACAAGCCGACGACGTAGCCCACGACGATGAGCAGGGCCGCCAGCGGCGCGATCTGGATGGTCACGACGTTCTCCTCGCTATGCCCGCCTGAAGCGGCGGTTCACCTGTGCCGGGTGGCACGACGTCATGTCACCAACAGGGCTATGGGCGGGGCGATCCGGGAACTTAGCGAGGTTCTACGCTCGGCCCCATGGCGAGGACCACAAGCACGGCGATGCGCGAGCTGATGGAGCTGTCCGGTGCATCTCAGTCGCAGATCGAGCGGTGGCAGCAGCAGGGATTCTTGCCGCGCTTCCCCCGCGCATACGCCGGAGGCGGGGGCAGCCGCTCGGTGCTCAATGAAGAGATCACGGAGCGCGCGCACCTGCTGGCGGGTCATGCACGGCAGGGCACGCTGGCGCTGGGCTCGATCTCGCTGATCGCCACCCTGGCCGAACCTGACATCGAGCTCCTTCGAGAAGCAGTCCTCAAGAACCTCACCGCTCTGCGCAAGCGGGCTGGCATGAATATCACGGCCTCGTCACCGGAGGAGGCCGGTCTGTCTCGGTTGGCCGCCGCCCAGCGACGAGCCCGACGCGAAGGCCGGGCATGGAATCTCAAGGACTTCGAGACGGGGCCGGTGAGGACGGGGTCAATGGATCCACTCGTCGAAGTGTTCGCCCTACTGAACCGGGACAGTGACGAGGAGATCAACCCGGACGACCTGGAGACCGCGGTCGACGTCTTGGTGAAGGGCATGACGGTGAGCGGGCCCGGCTTCGGGGAGGGATTCCCGATCGGCTTGCTGGTGTCGATGACCAAGCCTGAGGGGCTCCAGGAACTACGGGACGAGATCCGTCGGATTCTGCTTGGCCGCCGGACGTTCCCAGGGCAGTGCGAACTGGTCCGAACCGTTCCTGCCGACCAACTGATCCGGGCCTGCCGTCTTGTTCCGCTGGCACGGCGGGTTCAGATCGCCGCCGTGGCGTCCGCGCGTATCGCCCAGATGCGTCACAACGGGGAGAGGACTGAGAAATCGTCCAGCGGGTGGCAGGACCTCGGTATGTCATACGCCGACATGCAGCGGATGACCGAGCACCCGATGTGGAAGAGCTGGGGAGAGATGCTGGCCGGCGGAGGAGTGCACGACAGCGGAGACGGTTTGAAGATCGTCCACTGTCTGGAGAATCCCGCCACTCTGGACCAGCTGGAGGGGTACATCGAGTTCCTGGTGTCGCTGATCCCGGCGCACGCCTTGCATCGGCTGGCCTCGTACCAGGCCAAGCCTGGGGACATCACCGTGAAGTGACGTCCTGTTTCATGAGTGGTGGGTGATGCTCAGGTCGACCGTGTTCCGGCACGCGGCGGGGTACTGACTGGCCACCACTCGGACGTCATCCATCCCCAGCAGGGGGTTGAAAAGGTCCCTCGGATCCCGAACCTCGCTGCAACCACCGGTCCCCGAGCCTTGTCTTCAACGTCATGGCAGCCAACCGCGGGCCGCGACCCGCCCCAAATGATCGGGAGTTGCGGCTGTGGAAGGTCGGCCGCGCGCTTGGTCTCGCCTTCGCCGCAGCGGTCCTGACCTCAGCAGGCATCTTCTACGGCCTGGTGGTGCTGCTCGATTTCAAGGAGATCGACTCCACCACGAAGCTGGACGCGCAGACGCTCTTCGACCTGGTGAAGCTGTCCTTCGGCGTGGTCGCCGGGGCCGGCGCGCTCGTCGCCCTGGTCGTCGCCTACCGCCGCCAGCGTGTCGACGAGGCAGGCGCCCACCGCGAAGCCACCCGGCTACACACCGAACGCTTCTCCCAGGCCGTCGACAAACTCGGCTCGGACTCCCCTGCCGTCCGCCTCGGCGGTGTCCACGCCTTGGCCGGCCTCGCCGACGACGCCCCCGACGTCAACCTTCGCCAGACATGCATTGACGTCCTGTGCGCCTACCTCAGGCTCCCTCACACTCCCGACCCCGGGACCGCCGAGCTGGAGAATCACCACCTCTACCTCGCCCTCCGCGAGGTACGGCACACGATCCTGCGCCTCATCGGCGACCACTACCGCCGCCCCGAGGGAACCCGTCACTCCTGGCAAGGCTGCGACCTCGACCTCACCATCGACGGCAACATGGACTTCAGCGACGCAAGGTTCACCCGCGGCACCGTGACCTTCAACGGCGCATCGTTCTCCGGCAGCACGGTGATCTTCAGGGACGCCACATTCTCCGGCGGCACAGTGTCCTTCAGCGGCGCGACGATCTCCGACAGCAGGCTGCTCTTCAACGACGCGATGATCTCCGACAGCACGGTGCTCTTCAACGACGCGACGATCTCCGAAGGCTCCGTGGTGTCCTTCGCCCACGCGACGGTCTCGGGCGGCTCGGCGTACTTCGGGGACTCGACGATCTCCGGCGGCTCGGTGTACTTCGGGGACTCGACGATCTCCGGCGGCTCGGTGTACTTCGGGGACTCGACGATCTCCCGCGGCACGGTGTACTTCAGCGGCTCGACGTTCTCCGGCGGCTCGGTGTACCTCGGGGACTCGACGATCTCGGGCGGCGCGGTGGACTTCGGGGACTCGACGTTCTCCGGCGGCGCGGTGTACTTCAATCGCACGACAATCTCCGGCGGCACGGTGTCCTTCGGGGACACGACGTTCTCCGGCGGCACGCTGGACTTCAGCAATACGACGGGGCCAGCTCCGACCGGGCTTCTCACTGCCGTCGGCAGTCCTGTACCGACGACCGTGATCCTTTCCCAGGCCTGGGCCCCGATTCCATAGTTGCTGTGAGGCGAAATCGGTCGCCTGCGCCCCCTCCTCAGGAACGGCTACCGGACGCTGGATTCGAGGATCTTCGAGGCACGGGTGCGGCGGGTCTCCTTCTTCTGCGCCCGGTCGAAGGCGGAGCGCACCCGGGCGGCCTCCCGCGCGGCCGGGTCGATGATCCGGGCCACCGTGGTCGGATGCCACTTCCCGCCCCGCTTCGACGGCAGCCCCTCGTCATTGAGCCGCCGGCAGATGGCGCGGGCGCCCAGGCCCTCCTCGTCGTGCCACTGCAGGATCAGGTCCTCAATCTCCTTCTCCGGGGCGAGGTCGACGAGCTCGCCGTCGACGGCCTGCTGCCCGAAGCGGGGTGCGCCGTACGCGTAGCCGCCCTGTTCGCCCTGGGTGGTGCAGCCGTCGCGCAGACGTTTGCGGATGAGGTCGCGGTCGAGCTGGTGGAAGACGCCGCGCATCTGCCGCATGGCGGTGCGCATCGGGGCGTCCTCGTCGTCCTCCAGGTGCTCGCCGTGGTCGGCGGTGAAGAGCCGGTCGCCGAGCGCCCAGGTGTAGGCGAGGACGGCCTCCTGGACGGTGAGCCCGTGGGCGAGTTGATCGAGGGCACAACGGCAAGGGCCCGCCCTCCTTCGAGGACACCCGAGTGGGGGTGTCCATGAAGCAGGGCGGGCCCTTCGGGAAGCCCGTTGGCGCGGTACTTCCTGTCACACGCATGTCCGAGGTAGGGACGAGCGCTTTCGCCAGCACGCGGCTGACTGGTGTCCATCATTACTGATCAGTTGAGCGATGGCCATTGTTAGGCCGTTCACGTCCGCCCATGACCCGTCTGTAGCGCTCTGACCTGTGTAAACACCTTGTTTACCAATCAGTCCGGAAGGAGTGGATGAAGGGCAGACATAGACCTCTGTACAGGTATGCGGTGCCCCGCAAGACTGGTGTCTCGTCACATCGCACCACCGCATGGGAGTTGGCGCTCCCGGTGGCGCATCCGAGGTGCACGGGGTCCTTGCGCAGATCTGTGATCGCAAGCCTGAGGGCCCCGTGCTTCGTGCGATCACGAAAGGAACGACCGTGCAGTACCTGGTTCATCCTCTCGGCGGGGTCTGCTTCCCCTCTCCCCTCTGGCCGGTTCCCCAGTGGCCCGACACCTTCGGTCCCGCGGTCCGCCGTCTCGTGGCCAAGGCCCGGCGCTACGCCGCGAACGCCGTCAAGCTCGCCACCTACACGGCGACCGGCACCGGCACGGCCTTCACCGGACTGGCGGCCGGCCTGCCCCCGGCGGAGGCCATCTCGCTGGGCCTGAACGCCGCCAGCGCCACCGCGGCCTTCTGGCCGCTGGCCCCCCTCCCGCCTGTCGAGGCGGACAACGAGTCTGAGGCGGTCACCGATGCCTCGAACTGACGCCCCTATCCACCCGGAGGCCACCCCGCAGCTGGAGCGGCTCGCCAGCTCGCTTCGGCAGGTCAAGGAGACCTCCGGCCTGTCCTACCGCGCCCTTGGGAATACGGCCCACTACTCGGCCGCATCCCTGTCCCAGGCCGCCTCCGGCAGGAAACTCCCCACCTGGGCCATCACCTGGGCCTACGTCCGGACGTGCGACCCGGACGCCGACCGGGACTACTGGCACTCCCTGTGGGAGAGCGCGGCCCAGGCGCAGGCCGAACTCGCTGCGGCCCGTGACGCCGCCGACACCTCCGAGGAGGAGTCCTCCCTCCTCCCCGAGCAGGGCCGCCCGCCCATCCGGATCCTGGTCCAGCAGGAGGTGGACCGTCAGCAGCAGGTACCCATGCCTGGCACGCTCGACCTCGACACCGGACGCATGGCCCTCGTCCTGTGCACCTCGGCCGCCGACTTCCGCGACCTTCTCGCCGACCTCGCCGGCGGCCACTCGCCCGACCATCTCAAGAAGAAGGCCCGCCGCAAGAACCGCGCCCTCGGCCGACGGGACATCCGTACCGTCCTCGAAGGCCCGGCCCTGCCCACCCCGGAGGTGCTCCACGCCTTCCTCGTCGCCTGCGACGTCGAGCAGCGCCACTACCACGAGTGGCACAGCACCCTGACCCGGCTGCGCATCGCCCAGATGCCCGTCATAGAGGGGGACCCCGACGAACGCGGCATGGCACGCAACGTCAGGACGGGCCTGCGCAGCGGCCTCAGGAGCGCCCGCGACAACCTCGACACGATGATCAGCATCATCACGCTGATCCTGATGATCGTCCAGATCATGCAGGGCAAGGCGTAATACCTCCAAGACCATGGGGTGGTCCCGGAACACGATGACGTTCCGGGACCACCCCATGGCGCTTCCCAGCCGCCGGTATCTACTGAACCCTGCCCCTCAGAACACGCTGCCGGCGCCGCTGATCGCGAACCTTTTCCCCGGCGCGGGCCGTGCGGTTGATCTGCGGGGTGGACGCCTTCCTACCTATGACCGGTGCCCTTCCCGACCAGACGCGACTGCCGATGTCGGCAGTGGAATGGCACCCCGCAGGCGGTATCCGCCCCACCGCACTCACACGGTGACTCGCCCGGCGCCGTGTCGGTGGCGATCCGGCTGCCCCTGGCGCTGCGCCGGAGGGGTCTTTCGTTGAGGAGGTGTTCCTCGCGAATAGACGCAGGTCAGCGTCATGATCCTGAGCTCCGATGTTAGGTTTCATGTACGTGCCGTCAAAGGAGACTTGACGGTGCGTCGGTTAGTTCGCCATCATCTAGGCATGAGTTCTTCTGACAAAGTGACGTCGCCCCCGGCCGCTGCGGGGCTGGCTGGCCGCGTGCCCGCTGGCGAGTACGTCGCGACCGCGCGCCGGGTGGCGGAGATCTCCGCGGACCTGCAGCGGCTGTCAGTGATCGCGGAACGCGTCCGCGGTGTTCCGTGGGAAGCGATCGGCCAGGCACACGGAGGCCTGTCCCGTGCCGCGGTCCACAACCGGTACGCCCAGGCGGTCAAGTCGTGGGAGGAAGAGCACCCGGGCACTCCCGAAGAGCAGTTCACAGTGGTGGACGTACAGCTCCAGGGTGCTTACGCCGAGATCGACCTCTTGCTGGAGCGGCAGCGCGAACTGTCCCGCCTGTCCCATGCCACGGTTTCGGTCGCTGAGAAGCCGACGAGCGAGCCCACGGCCCGGGACTCACAGCTTCTTTACCAGTTCCTTGCTCGTCATCTTGAGCCGAGAGACTGCGATGTCGCTGCGCGGCTGGCGAGTGAGTCCTGGCAGCGCAGCGCGGACAGTTCGGAAGATCCGCTGGACAGCGCGAACATCGCGAGGCTGCTTCAGGAGTCTCAGTCCCTTAGTGCAGCGACCCGTGAAGCCCTGCCCGGCGATGACTGCGAATTCGCGACTCGGAGAGCGGAGTCGCGGCTGCCGCTGCCTCAGGCGCGTAGGGACCTGGGCCTCGAAGCGCGGGTCGCAGCCTTGGAGGAAGCGGTCGAGTGGCTCATGGCCGAGAGGAAGCGTGAGCACATGACCTGAGAAGCACTCCACCGACTTCTGGGGAGCTTGTGGTGGGCGCATCCAGAAGCCGGTGGAGGAACCACCTGTGCAAGATCACTGACATGTCAGATCACCCTGTAGGAGGTTCTAGTGGCATCGATTATCCAGCACGACACCGTGGAGCGGGAGGAGGGGCCCTCGCGAATCGCGATGACCCTGGTGTTCCTGGCCGTGGGGTTCCTCGCCGGAACTTACTGGGCGGACCCTGTGGGGTTCCTCAGCACGGTTGAAGCGTTTGCCCAGTCGGTCTACGACGGTGTCATCCAATGGGGGGTAGCAGTGGTTCTGACTGCCGTCGCCAGCTGGGTCGTGGGACGCAAGCGCACGAACCGGTAGTCCGGCGAGCTGGCACGATGCGCGGGGCCGCCCTTTGGCCGGCCCCGCACTCATTAACCCACCACGGTAGAACTGTTGTGAACGGGTTCGGCTTCCGAAACTCCACGGCCTGGGCCACGGCGCTCTACGGTGGTCGTGCACCCGTCGTAGGAGGAGCCGATGAGCGCTCACCCAACCACGCCCCCGTCGCGCCGTACGCGCCCGTACCCGGCGCCCCGGCCGAGCTTCTCGCCCAGCTGCGGGCCGATCGGCGTGCGGACCGGTGGGTCCCCGCCTTCGAAGGGGAATGGGCGGCCGCGTTGGAGGAGTCGCGTCGGACGTTCTCCTTGAACACCCTCTACGAGGTCGTGCACGTCTGGCAGGCCCGTCTCGCTTCCGCCGCCGCGGTCGAAGCGTTCGTGGTCTCCGGCCACGATGAGACCGGGTTCATCGACATGGCCGAGCTCCGCGGCCGGCGGCGCCGGTGAGCATGCAGCCATACGCGGTCCGCCTCTCGACACCAGCCGCGAAGGTCCTCGCCGGACTTCCCGAGCACGCCGAAGAGACGGTCTGGGACCTGCTCGACGCCGCCGCGGCCGACCCGTGGGGCTTCCGCCAGTGGGACCCCGACGACGCCGAGGGCGAAGACGTCCGGATCGCGTCCGCCGGCCGCCTGTCCGTCATCTACTTCGCCAACCGAGCCCTTCGGCACCTGTCCGTCCTGGACATCGTCTGGCTCGGCTAGCTCCTGATCGTGGCTTCGCGCAAGAGCCGGCCCACGCCCTCCTGCACCAGATCTTCAGCTGGTACAAGGAAGAGAACATGATCTTCAAGGGCGCGGCGATCCCCCACCGTGCCCGAGCCCACTGCCCCCGTGGGGCGTTCTGGTGGGCATGAAACCGATCGGCCCGATCCACCTGTCCGAGCCCGGCCTCGTCGTCCTGGACATCACCGCCGCCGATGAGGCCCCCCTCCATGCCGCGGCCGAGCAGCTCGACCAGCGCTGGGCCACTTCGGGAACCCCGGAGGTGCGCCGGATTCCAGGAGAGCCGGGCGTGAGGGCCCGGCTCTACGCCAACCTGCGGCACTGACACGGCGTATCGAGCGCATCCGCACCACCGCCGGCGTGCATCCGTACGACGAGGTGGCGTGGGAGCGCCGTGACGTCGTCATGACCAACTGGCGCGACGGCTCGATCAACTTCGAGCAGCGTGGCGTCGAGTTCCCCGACTTCTGGTCGGTGAACGCGGTCAACATCGTCACCAGCAAGTACTGCCGCTGGTCTCCGTGTCTGGCGCAACGGTAGTGGCTTTCGAAAGTTTGCGCCAAACACATGTTCGAGTATGGATTGTGGATCACCCTGCTGCTCCGCTGTCCGTCCGTTACCAGGGCTGCCCTGAAGTACCCCGACAGCCGCGTCGTCGACAGTCACACCACCGACGACGGGACGTCGATCCGACGCCGTCGCCAGTGCCCCGACTGCTCCCGTCGTTTCACGACGGCGGAGACGTGCTCGCTCATGGTGGTGAAGCGTTCCGGCGTCACCGAGCCCTTCAGCCGTACCAAGGTCATCTCCGGTGTGCGCAAGGCGTGCCAGGGGCGACCGGTCACCGAGGACGCCCTCGCCAAGCTCGGCCAGCGGGTCGAGGAGGCGGTGCGCGCCACCGGGAGCGCCGAGCTGACCACCCACGACGTGGGCCTGGCCATCCTCGGCCCCTTGCAGGAGCTCGACCTCGTCGCCTACCTGCGCTTCGCGTCCGTGTACAAGGCTTTCGACAGCCTCGAAGACTTCGAGGCCGCCATCGCTATCCGAGTGAGATCAAGAAAGTGCAGGAGGAGCAGGTGGACGAGGTGATCATCGTATTGAGTGACTTGGGCTTTGACGCGGTCTTGAGCTGTGGTGATGCCACGGCCCTGCGTGTGCGACACGCCGAAGGACTGGAAATGCCTGGAACCCCAGATCTAGTGGTTCTATGGCACCTGCCGCCCAGAGGTAGTGGTCCCTGGTCCGCCGGGGGCCACTTTCGAACCTATGCTGGTGGCTGCTTCTTCGAGACCGGTCTTCAAGATCTCCGCCTCAAGGTGGGGCGGTCCCTGGTTCAGGGAAACGGACCGGAAACGGAGGGGCAGATGATGCCCGAGAACGAGCAGCCACCGGCTGGTCAGAAGAAGCGCCGCATTTGGCAGGCGGTGATCGACTGGCTGGCGCCGCTGCTGGTCGCGGAGATCATCGACAAGGTCGTGACCCTCTGGCTGAGCTAGAGGTGACCGAGGACCGGACGAGATGGTCGGCTCATGACTGAGCCCGACCGCGTGCAAGTCGGCCGGGCTTCGTAGTCACGCCTTGAGGCGAGGGCCTGGGACTGGCTGCAACCGGTTCCGGCCCTCGTCTTTCCACCCCCGCCGAAGCGGCTGTAGACAGAGCGTCTACGCCAGGTTAGCCGAGCCAGGCACCGATAGGCACCAGCGGACCTCGGCCAGGACCGGTGAGCCTCAGTGAGGGCGCGTGAGACTAGAACACGGCGCCCCGCCCGTAGTGCCAGGCCGTTTCCTCCCTGGCCGGGACACTTCTGGTGGAGGGCCAGGCCGCTCGACGCGCGGTCGTCGTTGCCAGCCCCCTCACCGCCGCGGCCCTGCGCCGGGGTTCGCTAATCGACTAGCGGACCTCTCCTGCAGCCGCCTGGCACAACCACCCCTCAGCCCAGCCGAAGCAGCTCATCGACCGGATCGTGAAGACGTACACGAAGGCCGGCGAGGACCACGGTTACTTCGCCTCGCCCGCCGACGCCGAGATCTTCGAGCACGAACTGGCCTGCGCCCTCCTGCACCAGATCTTCAGCTTCAACTCGCCGGTCTGGTTCAACGTCGGCACGCCCCAGCCGCAGCAGGTCTCCGCCTGCTTCATCCTGTCCGTCGACGACTCCATGGAGTCTGTCCTCGACTGGTGCAAGGAAGAGGACACGATCTTCAAGGACGGTCTGCGGACCTCGCAGACGCGGAGTCGAGGGAATCCCCTGCGCTCCAGTCTTGGTGGCGCTGGCCATCCAGTGAGCCGTACCTGCTTTCGGCTCCGGCACGGAACCGGCACTGGCCGTCCTCCGGGCCGCGCCACGCACATATCCCCTGCTTACGAGGGGGGTGGGCATCGTGAGCAGGTCTTCCTGCGGTGCGGCTCGGGCTGCTCGGCCGGGAGCTCCGGAAAAAACTTCCGTGACGGCATCCGGATTCCGGGTGCGAGATCCGTCTAGTGATCGAGGGCGTCAGTCCTCATCGCTGAAGGACTCACAGGAAGGGGCCGGGCTCATGGCTTGGCTTGAGGGTGTGGAAGAGGGAGCGGCGTCACCGCCGCTTCGGCTTCTAGGCAGCGAGCGCTGGCCGGCGGAGAGCTGGGAGGCGGTCGGTAGCAGTACGTCGCTGCCGTCGATGCAGGAGGCGGCGTGACCGAGGAAGGATGTCCGCCGACCTACGACGGCGACCCAGAAGTTCGCTTCGCGGAAGTTCGCGGGCCGATGTTCCGCACCGCGTTCGCCATGGGCGGGGACCCGCACCTGGCGGATGATGCGGTGCAGACTGCACTGATCAAAGTGCTTCGAAAATTTCCCGATCTGTCGGTGGTGAGCCCCGAAAGGCTCACTGTCTACAGTAAAGCGGTAGTGAGAAACGCTGTTCGCGACGAGTTCCGAAAGAACAGCAGAGGGAAGCTGCAGATCATTCCCTCCCAGCCGGAGGACCTGCCCGATTCGGTTTCGGTCATGGGTCTTCCAGAAGGTGTCTACGAAGAGCTCCGAGCGGGTATTCATGAGTATGTTTATGAGTTGCCCCAACGTCACAAAGAAGCGGTTTTCCTTTGCATTTTAAGGAACGTGCACCCTGCGGATACCGCTGATGTCATGGAAGTAAGCGAAGCGACGGTCAAGAGGTATCTCAACTCGGCGCTTCGCATGCTGCAGAAGAAAATGAGTCCGTCTTCCGAGGAGGTGTCGGCGTGAGCAGTTGGATGATTCCGGAAGGGCGCAATGCCCTTGTGCGGCTGGTCCTGCTGGAACTCTTCGAGCAGGTCATGGACGACAGTTACGGGACGCGGGCAGTCCCGCCACAGGAAGGGGGCCGGCCTTCGTGCCGGCCCCCGGCCGGGGGACATGGCGCGATCACCCGCAAGCAGCGCAACCTGCTCTCGGAACTCGCATGCCTTCTACGCCGGAACCGTCAAGGCACTCCTCTGCGCCCCGCAGAACAGCGCCGTGTCGCCGAGCTATTCGAACTCTTCGAAGCGCAGACACTGGCAGTCCTCTGGTGGAAGAAAGCTGCCGAATCAGGAGACGAAGACGCCAAGGCGTATCTGGAAGTCCTAGGAGAAGAGAAAGATCTTCTAAACTTCCAGTGCGACGCTCGTAAACAGGACCCACTGGCAGAACTGTCTAGTGCTCTGAAGGAGGTGCTGGAAATGCTTGAGAGAGTCGAAACTCCTCGATCTCTAGATTTGGTCTGCAGAGTTCGCGAGATCTCTCACTGTGTCGTCGAATCTGGCGTGCCCGATCGTGTCGATAAAAAAGAGCTGGACCGGCTGATCCGAGAAGTGGAAGAGCACTTGGCCAACCAGGTGGCCAATGGAGGAAGGCTGATCTGATGGCATTTTCTATTTCCGTAAAGGTGGTGTTCGTCTTCTAAGGAAAACATGCCCATGCCCTTTTTCAGGGCGTGAGAACTTCAGCGGGTTGCGGCGGTCGTCCCCAGGACGGCCGCCGCGCCGCGTTTTGAAGCCCCTGCACAGAAAACCACCAGACCCGATTCACTTCCGGGCCTCAAGCAACGCACAGCCCGGCAGACGAACCGCCCGCTTCCCAGCCACACCTCGAACCCGGCCCACGAAGCCCCACCCGACTACCGAACCGACAACCTGGAGAAGATCGTGTCCACGCTCACCCTGCTCGTCATCATGCTCCTGACCTTCACCGGCCTGCTCAGCCTTGGAGCCCTCGCCTACGCCGCCTACCGCCACCCCAAGCTGGCCACACCGCTGATGGTGGCCGGCACCTTCGCCGCCGTGTTCATCGGCGCCATTGCCATGGTCGTGACCCGGTGAACCATGCCACCGGACCCACTGCTCGACCACCTCCTTGATCTCAGAACGCCCAGCGGTGGTGAGCAGGGAAGCTCCCTTCACCACCGAACCAGGGGGGCGGCTTCGGGGCCGGGTGCGTCGTCGGATGTCAGAGGCGGAGGGCCCGCGCACCGTCGGCTTGGCATGGGGACATGCGAACTTGTTGTCCGGATTCGTATGGCTGATCCTATGTCTGATGGATTGTCAGTGCCCGGCTCTACCTTCGAGGAAGCGGTCTGTCGAAGAGGGAAGGCGGGACACGTTGGCGAACATCGTCTGGCACGAGAAGTGGGGCATCGAGCTGGACCTGACCCGGGACGACCTCGGGCACGAGAGCATCCCGGGACTGTGGGACCTGCTCTATCAAAGTGATCGGATCGACGCGCTCAGAGGCGTGCCGGTGGCCAAGCGGGGACTGCTGTGTGGCGGGGTCTGCCGGAAGGCGGGCGTGGCCGCATGGATGTACCTGCGGGAGCGGGGCGGCCGTCGCGAGGCCGTGCACGAGCGCTCCGAGGACGAGGAGCGCCACCGCGCGCCGCTGTCGGACGAGCACAAGGCCTACCAGGAACGGATCGTCCGCACCGCGGAGCGCGACGGCTTCCCCGCGGACATCGAGGTGCGCACGAGCGTGGGGCCTCGGTCGTGGATCCAGACCGACACCCTCGTCCGGGGCGCGGGCGGCCGCCTGATCGGGTGGGAGGTACAGCTGTCGTCCGCCGGCGTGGAAGGCCCGCGGAGCGTGAAGGCCCGCGCGGCGAAGGCGGCGAAGTACGGGATCACACCGGCCTGGCACACAGACCGCTCGGACTACGCGACCCGCACCGACACCCACTGGACACGAAGCGACAACCTGCCGGCGCAGGTGATCGCGAAGTCGGGCGACCTGCGCGTCGTGTCGGGCTACCGGGTACTGGAATTCTGGCGCTGCGACGACCGCGCCCTCTACCGGTGCCCCGAGACCCAGCGCCGCTGCGGCCGGACGCACGTGACCCCCAAGCCGCGGGACGTCTTTTTCGACGACCTGGTACGCAAGACAGCGGCCGGACTGATCGTCCCCATCGAGCACCGCACGGGGGCCAAGACACAACGGTTCTGGGTGACGGACGCCGACCAGGAACGGCTCGCGGACCACAACAGCGGCCGCCCGGTCCTGCCCTCGGTCGAGCCGGAGGACGAGCGCGATCTGCCCACGGGCGCCAGCCACCGCGCGCCCACGTGCCGGCCCTTTGCCCAGACAGCCGCCATCCCCTCCGCTGAACCCGCCCCCACGATGCCCTCGATCCCGATGCAGCCGTCACCGCTGGTCCGCCCGATCGGGGCATGGCCCTCCTTGTCACCCACCCCTGCGCAACCGGCGCCGCGTCCCGCAGCGCCGGCGGCTCCCGCGATCCCCCGGCAGCCAGGCCCAGATGACCGTGCCGACGACGCCCTGCTGGACTGGCGCTCGAGTGCCCACTGGGCGCCCGAGCAGCGGCCGTGCCGGTACTGCTCGGTCGCCACGAATCTTCGAGATGAGGACGGCGTGCCGTCGCACAAGACATGCGCGGAGGTGCGGGGGCCCCGGCGCCAGCGGCCTGTCGGCCCTGGCGCGTAGCGAACCTGTACGCAGCCGCACTGCCATGCCGCGAGGCCGCCGACGCCCCGGCCGGGGCCGGACCCGACCAACTGGCCCCACCAAGCCGCTACATGACACTCTCGCCGACTTTTGGAGAGGGGATGATGAAAAGGGGTCTGGCCACCCCGTTAGGCCGCCAGATCGCCCTTCATGACCTTTCTCGGGGCACTGGGCGGTTGCTCTAGTCGATGAGGCCACTCTTCTCGATCAGGTGCGTCGCGAGAGTGGTGACGCCGAGAAACGTGGCCGCAGCCCAGACGAAGGGCTCTCCCACGTCCTTGGTGACGTGGTGGCCGACGACGTAGGCCGCGAGGGCCGAGGCGATACCCACCGCCACGGCCAGGAGCACGGCCAGCACCCTCACCTTGGCGCCCTGGGAAGGCGGGGGAGAAGCGGGGACCGGGTCGTGCGTCGACAGCTGGGTGGCACCGGTGTGCCCCGTTCCACGCTCGCCAGCCCGCTCAGGCTGCTCGTTGATGTGTACCGTCATGGACAGGCCCTCCTGGGGTCTAGGGGCCTGCCT
This sequence comes from Streptomyces sp. NPDC004266, assembly GCF_042874095.1. Classification (NCBI taxonomy): domain Bacteria; kingdom Bacillati; phylum Actinomycetota; class Actinomycetes; order Kitasatosporales; family Streptomycetaceae; genus Streptomyces; species Streptomyces sp. NPDC004266. Next base: position 2,232 of record NZ_JBIAMM010000034.1, on the reverse strand, counting down.
GCCACGATCCGCCAAGATTTCCGACGGGCAGGCCCCGAGCCATTCCCCGGCCAGTGGAACGGCTCGGGGCTGCTTCACACACCGCCGCCCGCGCGCTGCGACCGGAACGAGGGTGTACTCCGCTGGGGGAGTGAGGCGACATTAGCCCCGGATCTGCCGCCATCCGGACCCCCCACATGTGGGGTTACCAGCGAGTTAACCAATGCTGCGGTCATAGGGCGTGCGCGCCTACGCGCGCGCGTAGGCGCGAGAGTGACGCAGCTCACTTCCTGGGGCGCTTCTTGCGCCTACCGGATCCCTTCGCGAGAAGCTTCGGACGGACCCGGGGGGCAGTCTGGTGCCGCTTGCGCCCCCTGCCCCGACGGCTGCTTCCGTGATTGGGCTTGGGGAGTTGCTGGCTCAGGCCGTACCGACGCAGGACCTTCCTGCGTTTGTGGTCGGCTTCCACGAGCCACTGGTCATACTCGGCTTCGGTCAGGTGCTGGGGAGGCCGGCTTCCCTTACCCCGCCGGGTGGCGATGAGTTCTCGCTGACGCTGTGCTTGCTGCAGAGCCCGGCGGACCGAGGCGAACCATTTAGTCACCCGCGACTCGGTGTAGCCGCTCAGGCTGGCGAACTCATCAGCCTGGATGCCGGCACCCATGGCCTTGCGGACAAGTGCCTGAGCCTGCTTGGAGATGGCCAGGTCTCTTCGGGTTACGCGATGGCGCCGCTGGTTGATCAGCTCGAGCCGGTGTTTGGCTTTGTCGGTCGGAACATCCCGCGCCTGGTCCTTCTGCTTGCTGAGCCAACGAGTGATGGTCTCGAGCTTGTAGCCGGTGGTCTTTGCGGCTTCCTCGAGGCTGATTCCGGCTTTCACGGCTTCTGCGACGCGTTTTCGGACCTCGAGTAGATGTTTACTGTCGGTCGAACGCAGGCGCTCGCGACGTCGAGCGATACGGATCAGGTGCACCCGTAAGCCCTCGGCCACCTCCTCCCGCGTGGGTCTGTACTGCCTGCTTGGTTCATGCACCACGACCACCCCCTCGGCGGCATCTTGCCAAGGAACGCTGATGGACGATCTGCCGTCTCTCATCTACCGCGCGTTGCGCCGGACGTATGACGAGATCATCCGCGTTTGCACCACCGGCACCAGCGGTCCGTGGAAACGGCCTGCCGTCCGCGAGTTCGACGCCGACCACATCGGAATCCCCTCCGGCCAGACACCCGTGCCACCCTCGCTCACGACCTCCGGGCTCTTCGTCTGGACCTCTTGTCCGACAGCTCCAGCCGGGCCCGAAACGCGCACGCCTACCCGCTTGCGGATCTCGCATACGCAGTGATCATCGCCGAGCAGGGCGGAGAGGGTGTACCTCCACGTCCGAGCCAACGTTTTCTCCGATCTTGGGGGAGCGGGGACGAGCTTCCTGGACGGAGTCATCGTCAGGACCCAGAAGGGAGTGGGCACGCTGCGAGGCGACGAAATCGCCCCCCCGGGGTGCTTTCCAGACCGAGTACCTGGATGAGATCCGCCGTTACCCGCTCGCCTCCCGGGTGTTCTTCCCGTGCGTCTGACGGAACGGTAGGAGGGGGATAAAATCCCCTCCCACGACCCCTGAAAGACCGCCACTTGAAAGGACTCTAACTGCCGGAGGAATCTAAATACGTATTTCGCATCCGGGAGTGAGGGCCCTTTCTTATGCGGTTTGTGTATGGGGTTTTGTTGGGTGGTTAGATAGGTTGTGGGGGTGGGGTTATGAGGTTTTGTCATATGGGTCCGTCAGCCTGTTTTCCGGGCCCGGGAACCCGAGCACCTCCCTTTCGCTGCGTCTTTTTGGTTTAGACCACCTGTCACATGGTCAGGGCGGGCCGTCAGCACGTGGCGTGATCCTCCCCGGTACGTTCGGCGGGATGGACGTGGTAGGGGAGCGGGGTACATACTGTTACTGGCAAGAGAGCGCCGGCCCGCATCCGGTGCCGATGGCTCCGCAGTAGACAGCGGCAGCGGACACCGGGATTCAGCAGCCGAGTAGTGCTCTGAACAGCCAAACTGCCCTCGCAGGGGGCGTGTCAGGACCGCAGATAGCGGCGTCGGCCCCACCCGTAGACCCGCAGGCCCGGGTCAACCGGGACAGCCCCGCAGTCACCGCAGGTGACTGCCCGCCGGGTCGTTCCCCCCTGCGCCGCGCAGCGGCGCGGCAGCGCTGGGAGTGACGCAGTCACTCCGCGTCGTGTCTCCGCAGGAGACCGCGC
>NZ_JBIAMM010000033.1:0-23402 GCF_042874095.1 Streptomyces sp. NPDC004266 | reverse complement strand
AACTACGCCGCCGCCAACACCTTCCTCGACGCCCTCGCCCACCACCGCCACACCCACGGACAACCCGCCACCAGCCTCGCCTGGGGACTCTGGGAGAAGCGCAGCTCGCTGACGGAGAAGCTCGGGGACGCGGATCTGGCGCGGATGGCGCGGGACGGCATCCTGCCGCTGGGCAACGAGGAGGGGCTCGCTCTCTTCGACGCGGCGCTCGAAGGCGGGCAGCCGCTGGCCGTGGGCGTCGGGCTCGATCCGGCGGCGCTGCGGTCGCGGGCCCGGGCGGGCTCGCTGCCGCCGCTGTTCGGCGAGCTGGCCGGCGAGGGCCGGACGGTGCGGAAGGCGTCGGGCGGCGCCTCGGCCGCGGCGGACGGGGGCACCGGGGTCCGGGAGCGGCTCGCCGCGCTGGCCGGTCCCGAGCGCCTCGACCTGCTGCTCGGGCTGGTGCGCGGTCACGTGGCGACGGTGCTCGGGCACACGGACGCGGCGGGCGTCGGCACCGAGCGGCCCTTCAAGGAGCTGGGTTTCGACTCGCTGACCTCGGTGGAGCTGCGCAACCGGCTGGGCGCGGAGCTGGGTCTGCGGCTGCCGAGCACGCTGGTGTTCGACCACCCGACGCCGTCGGCGCTCGCCCGGCACCTGCTGACGGCGCTCGCCCCGGCCGAGGAGGACCCGGTGGCGTCGGCTCTCGCCGAGCTCGACCGGATCGAGGCGCGGCTCGTGTCGCTGGGCGCGGGCGAGGGCGGTCGCGGCCGGCTGACCGGCCGGGTGCGCGACCTCCTGCTCCGCCTCGAGTCGGAGGGCGGCGACGCGGCGGAGGCGAACGCGGTGGAGCTGACGGAGGCGACCGACGACGACCTCTTCGACTTCATCGACCGGGAGCTCGGCGTCAACTGAGCCGTCGGCGTGGCGTCAACTGGCGCGGCGCCGTTGCCGATTGCTAAACGGGGACGGTCCCTGTATGTTCGAAGAGAACCGTGGAACGTCCCCGTTTAGCTCCTCGAGGAGATGCCGAATCATGAGTGAAAAGACCGTCACGAGCGCCGCGGGCCAGAGCCCGCCCACCGCCGAGGCGGCCGGTCGCCGCAACGGCATGGTGCTCCTCATCGTGCTCACCCTCCAGACGATGCTCATCCTCGACGTGAACGTGGTGAACATCGCCCTGCCCGACCTCAAGGTCGCGCTCGACTTCACCCCCACCGGACTCTCCTGGGTCCTCAGCTCCTACCTGCTGACCTTCGGCGGCCTGCTGCTCCTCGGCGGTCGCGCCGGAGACGTCCTCGGCCACCGCCGCGGGCTGCTCGTCGGCGTCACGATCTTCACCGCGGCCTCGCTGCTCGGCGGCCTGTCCAACTCGGCCGCGATGCTGCTCGCCGCGCGCGCCCTGCAGGGCATCGGCGCCGCCTTCGCCGCGCCCACCGTGCTCGCCCTCATCGCGACCCACTTCACCGACGAGAAGGCCCGGGCCAAGGCCCTCGGCATGTACGCGGCGGTCTCCGGCTCCGGCGCGGCCATCGGCCTCATCGGCGGCGGCCTGCTGACGGACTGGCTGTCCTGGCGCTGGGTGCTCTTCATCAACGTGCCGATCGGCATCGTGCTGCTGATCGCGGCCCCGATGTTCATCCACGAGACCGAGCGCAAGCCCGCCGGCTTCGACCTCGGCGGCGCGCTCACCTCCACCCTCGGCATGACCGCCCTGGTCTACGGCTTCATCCGGGCCGCCGAGAGCGGCTGGGGCGACGCGCTGACCCTGGCCTCCTTCGCCGCCGCCGTCGTGCTGCTCGTGGTCTTCGTCTTCGTCGAGAACCACGCCAAGCAGCCGATCACCCCGCTGCGGCTGTTCGCCGACCGCAACCGCGCGACCGGCTACCTCTCGCTGCTGTTCGTGATGGCGGCCGGCAACTCGATGTTCTTCTTCCTCACCCAGTTCCTCCAGGAGGTGCGGGGCTTCACCCCGATCCAGACGGGTCTGGCCTTCGTGCCGCTCGCACTGCTGATTCTGGCCACCTCCAGCATCGCCGCCAAGATCCTGCCCAGGACCGGGCCGCGCGTCCTGACCGCGGTCGGCGCCGCCGCCATCAGCGTCGGCCTGATCTGGTTCGCCCAGCTCACCCCCGAGGCCCAGTTCGTCTCCGGGATGCTCGGCCCCATGGTCGTCGCCGGTCTCGGCATGGGCACCCTGCTCGTCGGCGTCACCACCATCCTGATGTCCGGCGTCGCGCCCGAGGAGACCGGCGCCGCGTCCGGTCTGCTGAACGTCATGCAGCAGATCGGCGGCGCGCTGGGCCTCGCCATCATGGTGACCGTGTTCGGCGCCGCGAGCCGGGGCGCCGCCGACGAGGTCCCGGCCGGTCTCGACACCAAGGGCACCGCGGACTTCGTCCTCACCGAGGGCGTCACCACGGCCTTCGCCTGGGGCGCCGGCTTCACCGCCCTCACGATCCTGCTCACCTTCGTCATGCGTTCCGTCCCGATGGGCGGTGGCGCGGAGCAGGGCACGGAGGACTCCTCGGAGCAGTCCGGCAACCCCGTGCAGCACGTCACGTCACTGTAATTCCCTTTCGCGACTCCACGCGCAGCCCTGGCCGGTTCTCGCCGGTCAGGGCGCGTTCGTGTGCCCGCACGACGGACATCCTCCGGCTCGGGCCGCCGTAACAAAGCGCTCGTACCATCGTGGTTGAGTGATCAGGATTGCTCCATGCGAGACGTCGGCCCAAGGGGGAAGGGATGGTCACCACAACCATGTCGCTGATCGCCAAACAGAGCACGTCATCGGTCCGGTACAGGGAATCCTTACAACTGCTGGGCGCGCTGCAGGCGCTGCAGGAAGGCCGGGGAGGCATCGTCGAGCTGCTCGGAGAGCCCGGTTCGGGCAAGAGCCGACTGCTGACCCAGCTGACCTCCGTCGCACGCGACCGAGGCGTCACGGTGCTCGACGGACGCTGCTACCCCTCCGAACTTGACGAACCTTTGCACGTTTTCACCCGTGCAGTGAACGGCATCATGACGGCCGACCGGCTGTCCGCCCTCTCGCGCGAGCACGCCGAGCTGCTGCGGGCCGGCCTCTGCGCCCGGCTGGGCGGCCGGGGCACCGAACTGTCGCCGCTGCAGCTCTCCCAGGCGCTGCACGCGCTCCTGAGCCAGGCCGCCGACCACGGCCTGCTGCTCGTTCTGGACGACTTCCACTGGGCCGACCCGCAGTCGCTCGCGCTCGCCGACCACCTGGCCCGCTGGACCTTCCAGGCCCCGGTCCTGCTGGTGGTCGCGCACCGGCCGCGGCAGGCCGCGCCCTCGCTGCTCAGCACCCTCGCCCAGGGCGCCGAGCAGGGCCGGGTGGAGCGCATCGACCTGCCGCCGCTCGACCTGGACCAGGCGGCCCGGCTGCTCGGCGTACGCCCCGACACGGCCTGGTTGCCGTCGGCGCTCCACGAGAGCAACGGCCAACCGCTCTACCTGCTGGCGCAGGAGGAGTCGGCCACGAAGGGCACGGACCCGCGCACCCAGCTGCTCACCGGGCGCCTCGCGCCGCTGGCGGCCGAACTGGCCGGGCTGGACCCGGCGGAACGGCTCGTGGCCGAGTCCGCGGCCGTCCTCGGCGACCGGTTCAGCCGGGACGAGCTGGCGGCCGTCTCGGAGCTGCCCGTCGACGAGACCTGCGCCGTCGTCAACGCGCTGATCCAGCTGGACGTGCTGCGGCCGCTGCGCTGCTCCGGCACGCTCCTGGGCTTCCGGCACCGGATGCTCCGCCGGGTGCTGCACGACCAGGCCGACCGCTGCTGGCGCTCACAGGCCCACCGCAGGGCACTGACCGTGCTCAACCGCCGGTCCGCCTCGGCCTCGGAGCGTGCCGTGCACATCGAGCTCTCGACCACCTCCTTCACCCCGGAGGACCTGGAGACGCTCGCGAGGGCCGGGCAGGAGGCCGAGCAGACCGCACCGTACGACGCCGTGCGCTGGCTGCTCACGGCACTGCACGGACTGCCCGCGTCCGAGCAGCCCACCGGCCGGCTGCTCGGGCTGATCCCGCCGCTGGCCCGGGCGCTGCGGGCGGCCAACTACCTCACCGACGACGCCGGGCTGCGGGTGCAGCTGACGCAGGACTCGGCGCTGGAACCCGGCGAGGCGCACCAGGCCGCGGTGCGGCTCTGCGTGATCGTGGAATGTCTCCAGGGCCGGTTCAGCGAGGCCGCGGAACTGGTCACGGCCGCGATCGCCGAGCTGCGCTCCACGGGCGCCGACAACGATGTTCTGGCCCAGCTGACCATCTACCGGGGAATCGTCTCCTCGATGCGGGGCGACGAGCACCTGCCCAAGATCGCGGCCCAGGCGCTGGTCCTCGCCCGGGCCGGCGGGAAACGCACCACGCTGGCCGGGGCCATGGCGCTGCACGCGCTCGGGGAGCTCACGGCGGGCCGGATGCCCCAGGCACTGGCCTCGTACGACGCCGCCGTGCGCCAGATGGACGAGCTCTCGACCACCGACGTCTACTACCACAGCGAGTACCTTGCGCTCCTCGGCTGGTGCGCCATGGCACTCGGTCGGCCGCGCGAGGCCGAGTCGTTCTACGAGCGCGGCACGTCGGTGGTCCGGGACTGCTCGCACAACGCGATGCTGCCGGTGCTGCTCAGCGGGCTCGCCGAGGTCCAGCTGCGGCAGGGGCGGCTGGCGAGCGCCCGCAGGTCCGCCGCGGAGGCCGCCGAACTCGCGGGCTACCTGGGCGCCCAGCAGCTGCGGGCGGTGGCCCTGGCCCAGGAGGCGCTGTGCGTGACCTACGCGGACGCGCCGGGCAGCAGCCGGGCTTCCGCGCTCACCGAGCAGGCCGTGCAGAGCCTGCGGCGCTCGACCTGCCGCTGGCACGGCGCCGCCGTCCTCTCCCTGAGCGAGGCACTGCTGCTGCAGGGCGCCCCGGACCGCTGTGTGAGCCTGCTCCTGGATCTCGGCGGGACCGAGCTCGCCGAGCTGGAGCCGACGCTGCGGCCGAGGGGCTTCGAACTGCTCGCCCTGGCGTCGCTGTCCGGCGGCGCCGGGAGCGCCGGCAGCACCTCGCGGTGGGCCGACCGGGCGAACGGCGCCGCGCAGGCGCTGCGCCTGCCGCACAACCGCGCGTACGCGCTCGTGGCCCGGGGGCACCTGCTCTCCGAGCAGGGCGAGTGGGACGCGGCGGTGACGCTGTACCAGGAGGGAGAACGGGCCTTCGACAGCGCCCAACTGCGGCTGCACCGGCTGACGACCCGGATCCGGGCGGCCAGGGCGGCGAGCAACAGCAGCCGGCCGGAACGGGCCGCGGAGCTGTGGGCGTCCGCGCAGGAGCTGGCCGAGCAGTGGGACGTGCTGCTGCTCGCCCGGCTGAGTCCGGACGCACCGCTGGAGAACTCGCTCGGTCGCGGCTGCCACGCGTTGCTGCCCGGCCCGATCCCGTCGGTCACCGGTCTCGAAGTGCTGACCGAGCGCGAGCGGGAGGTCGCCCGGGAGGCCGGAACCGGCCGGCGGACCAGGGAGATCGCCGAGGCGCTGAGGCTGAGTCCGCGCACCGTGGAGGTCCATCTGTCCCGGATCTACCGCAAGTTGGAGATCGGTTCACGTGCGGAATTGGCTCGATTGATGGCCGTACGTATTTCCACTGATGCCGTTACGTGATCCTTCTGTGAGCCTGAAGGCACGGCAATGAACGGCGTGGGGAAATGACCGACGCCGACGCGGTTCTTCAGGGAGTTGTAGTGAGTCACGACGGGGTCGCCCATCATCACGTCTGGTCCGCTTCCGCCCGGTGTCCGGCCACCGGCACCGTGGTGGAGGAGCCGATCACGGAAGACGCGTTCCGGGGCGTTTTCCGGGCGCATCCGGCCGGTGTGGCGATCATCACGGCGATGGGCGAGAGACAGCCCGTCGGTTTCACCGCGACCTCACTCGCCTCCGTCTCGTCCGCTCCCCCTCTGGTGTCCTTCGGAGTCGGCCGAAACGCGTCGTCGTGGGCCACGGTCTGCGCCGCGGAGTACGTGGCGGTGCATCTGCTGGCCCACGACCAGCGGGAACTCGCGTCCGTGTTCGCACGCAGCGGCGCCGACCGCTTCGCTCCGCCGACCCGCTGGAGCCCCGGCCCGCACGGCGTGCCACTGCTCGACGGCGTTCCGGCCGCCCTGGTCTGCCGCAAGGTGTACGACCTGCCCGCCGGCGATCACAGCGTGGTGATCGCGCAGCCGATTCACGCGCGTCAAGGCGCCCCGGCCAGTCCCCTCGTCTATCTCGACGGTCGCTACGGCTCAGTGTCGCGCTGAGCGTTGTCGGTCTCGTGATCTCCGGAAGGTCAAAAAAAACATGCGTTTCGAAATCCTGGGCAGCCTCCGAATGACGGACGCCGACGAGGCATTCACCATCAGCGCGCCGAAGGTGGAATGCCTTCTCGCCGCCATGCTGGTCCGCGCGGGGAACGTCATATCCACCGACCAGTTGTGCGGCGAAATCTGGCGGGACGATCCGCCGCGCCGGGCCACCGCCACGCTGCACGTGTACATATCCCAGCTGCGCAAGATGCTGAAGGGCGCGAGCCGGACGCGGGGCCCCATCGTCACCCGCTTCCCGGGCTACGTCCTGGAGCTCGGCGGCGAGCACACCCTGGACGCCCACGACTTCCAGCGCCTGGCCCAGCAGGGCCGGGCGGCGGCGCGGGCGGGCCGGCACGCGGAGGTCTCCGCACTGTGCGGCCAGGCGCTGGCGCTGTGGCGCGGCACCGTCCTCGGCGAGCTGCGCGGCGGCGACATCGTGGACGAGTTCGCCACGTGGGCGGAGGAGACCCGGCTGGAGTGCGTCGAGCTGCGCAACGAGGCCGATCTGGCGCTCGGGCGCCACCGCGAGCTGGTGGGTCCGCTCTACGCGCTGGTGTCCAAGCACCCGCTCATCGAGGCGTTCCACCGTCAGCTGATGCTCGCCCTGTACCGCTCCGACCGCCGGGCCGACGCGCTCCAGGCCTTCCACACGGTGCGTTCGGCGCTCGACCGGGAGCTCGGGATCGGTCCGTGCCGTCAGCTGCACGAACTGCACCAGGAGATCCTCCTGGACTCGGCTCCCGCACTGACCAGAGCGGCGTGAACCAGACGGTGCGAAACCGGCGGTGCCCGGGCCGTGTTGAAAAACGGGGACAGTCCCCATATTCTCGTTCCATGACCACTGAACTGGGAATCCGACTGTCCGTCCTGGACACCGCTCCGGTGTGGCGGGGGTCGAGCGCGACCGTTTCGCTGCGCAACACCATCCGGCTCGCCCGCGAGGTCGACCGGCTCGGCTACCACCGCTTCTGGCTGGCCGAGCACCACAACATGCCGTCCCTCTCGACCTCGTCCCCGGCGATCCTCGCCGGACAGATCGCCGCCGCCACCACCCGACTGCGGGTGGGGGCCGGCGGCGTGATGCTCCCCAACCACCCGCCGCTGGTGGTCGCCGAGCAGTTCGGCACCCTGGCCGCCCTGCACCCCGGCCGGGTGGACCTCGGTCTCGGCCGCGCCCCCGGCACCGACCCGCTCACGGCCAGGGCGCTGCGCCGCCAGGCCGGCCCGCTCGGGGGCAACGACTTCCCGGCGCAGATCCAGGAGCTCCTCGGCTACTTCGCGCCGCCCGGGGGCTCCGCCCCGGCCGAGGCCGCACGGGGAGTCGTGTCGGCCGTGCCGGCGAGGGAACAGTCCGTCCCCGTCTGGCTCCTCGGCTCCAGCGGCTACAGCGCACAGCTCGCCGCCGCCCTGGGCCTGCCCTTCGCCTACGCGCACCACTTCGCCCCGCACGGCACGCTGGCCGCGATGGACGCCTACCGCTCCGAGTTCCGTCCCTCGCCGTACCTCTCCGAGCCGTACGCGATGATCGCCGCCTTCGGCGCCGTGACCGAGGACGACGAGCGCGCGGCCGCGCTCAGCGCACCACTGCGGATGATCACCGCCCAGTCGCTGCGCGGCCAGAACCCGTACTTCCCGCCCGCCGAGGAGGCCGCCCGCTTCTCCTTCTCCCCGGAGGAGCGGGCGGTCGTCGACCAGATGTACGACCCGCAGATCTTCGGCGCACCGGAGACCGTGCGGCAGCGGATCACCGAGCTCGTCAAGGCCACCGGCGCCGACGAGCTGATGATGCTCAGCGTGGTCGAGGACCACGACGAGCGCGTGCGGTCCTACGAGCTGCTCGCCGAGCTGGCCGGGCTGAGCTCACCCGCCCCGGTCGCCGCGGTCTGATCCACCGCCTCGGCGAGGAGCCGGAACGTCCGGACCCTGGCCTCGAGGCCGAACACGGGCGCCGTCGCGAGCAGTTCGTCGGCGCCCGTACGGGACCGGAAGTCGGCGAGGCGCCGACGCGCGGTCTCCGGACCGCCCACGATCTGCGGAGCGAAGTGCCCCTCCAGATAGCGACGGTGACCTTCCGTCAACGGATAGCCCGCCGCCTGCTCGGGCGTCCGGAAGAGGGTCAGCGGATTGATCCGCCCCTCCACATGGGCCACCTTGATGGGCCCGGCCTGGTACTCGGCCTCCTCGTCCGTGTCGGCCACGACCACCTGCGCGGACACCGCGACATAGGGCCGTTCCAGCCTCTCCGAGGGACGGAACTCCTCGCGGTAGCGTGCCACCGCCGCCTCCGTCCCCGACGGGTTGAGGTGGTGGGCGAAGGCGTACGGCAGGCCGAGCCGGGCCGCGAGCGAGGCGCTGGAGGCGCTCGTGCCCAGCAGCCACACCGGCAGCGGGTTCTCGACCGGCGGACAGACCGCGACCGGCGGGCGGGCGTCCGCCGCGGACGGCGACAGGTAGCCGATCAGCTCGGCCAGCTGCTCGCCGAAGGCGCCCTCGTGCGCCGGGTCGCCGGTGCGCCGCAGCGCCCGGGCGGTGGCGGGCTCGCCGCCCGGCGCGCGGCCGACGCCGAGGTCGATCCGGCCCGGGTGGAAGACCTCCAGGGTGGCGAACTGCTCGGCCACGACGTACGGCACGTGGTTGGGCAGCATCACGCCGCCCGAACCGATCCGCAGCGTCGAGGTGACGCCGGCCAGCTGCCCTATGAGCACGGGCGGCGTGGAGGTGCCGAAGGCCGGCATGTTGTGGTGCTCGGCCAGCCAGTAGCGGTGGTAGCCGAGCCGCTCCACCTCCGGTGCGAGCTCCAGGAGTTCCCGCAGCGACCGGGCGGCCGGAACCCCGTGGAAGACGGGCACCGTGTCGAGCACGGACAGACGGAAGGGGGCGGTGTCGTTCATGGGCGACTCACGATCGTCGGACACGGCCGGAGCCCGAGGGCCCGGCCAGGGTGGTTGAGGACACGGCGGACCGCGGCACGGTGCCGTCGGCCCGCCGGAGCGTCACGCCGGGCTCCCGGCGTCCTGCCCGACCGGCGGGAGGACAGGGGTCGCCGCTCCCAGCAGCTGTCGGGTCCAGGGGTGTTCCGGGCGGGTGAAGACCTGCTCGGCCGGGCCGGTCTCGACGACGCGGCCCGCCCGCATCACCGCGACCCGGTCGCTGACGTGACGCACGACGCCGAGGTCGTGCGAGATGAACAGCATTGCCACGCCCAGCCGTTCGCGGACCCGGTCGAACACGTCGAGCACCTGCGCCTGCACGGAGACGTCGAGCGCGGAGACCGGCTCGTCGCAGACCAGCACGTCCGGTTCCGGCGCGAGCGCGCGGGCGATGGCCACCCGCTGCCGCTGGCCGCCGGACAGCCCGCGCGGGCCGCGGCCGAGCAGCTCGGGTCCCAGGCCGACCAGGCCCAGGAGTTCGACGACCCGCTCCCGGTGGCGGCGCGCGGCCCGCCGGCCGCCGGCGCCGAGCGCCTCGGCCACGATCCGCTCCACCGTCCAGCGCGGGTCGAAGGAGGACAGCGGATCCTGCTGCACCAGCTGGATCCGGCCCCGCCGGGCGGCCCGCGAGCGTTCGCCGGCACCGGACCAGGGCAGGCCGAGCAGGGTCACCGTCCCCCGGTCAGGCTCGGTGAGCCCGAGCACGATCCGGGCCAGCGTGGACTTTCCGGAGCCGGACTCGCCGAGGACGCCGAGCGTCTCGCCCGCGTGCAGCACACAGGACACGTCGTCGAGCGCGGTCATGCCGCCGCCGGGCCCGCCGTAACGCTTCACCAGGCCCTCGGCGCGGAGCACCTCCGTACCGGCGCCGCCGCGTCCGGTGCTCCGTCGGCGGGCGGCACGGGCGTCCGGGACCGCGTCGAGGAGACGGCGGGTGTACGGATGGGCGGGGGCGGCGAGGACCCGCGCGGCGGGGCCGCTCTCCACGATCCGGCCGTCCCGCATCACCGCGATCCGGTCGGCGAGCCGGGCGACCGCCGCCAGGTCGTGGCTGATCAGCAGCACGGCGGTGCCCGCGTCCCGGCGGACGGCGAGCAGGTCGAGGATCTGCGCCTGCACGGTCATGTCGAGCGCGGTGGTCGGCTCGTCGGCGATCAGGACGCGGGGTCCCGCGGCGAGGGCGGAGGCGATCAGCGCCCGCTGCCGCTGCCCGCCCGAGAGCTGGTGCGGGAACTGCCGGGCCCGCCGCTCGGATTCGGGCACGGCGACCTCGCGCAGCAGCTCGACGGACCGGCCCGGCCGGTCGCGGCGGGTGCCGATGCCGTGGTTGGCGAGCGACTCCTCGATCTCGGCGCCGACCCGGCGCAGCGGGTCGAGGGAGACCAGCGCGTCCTGGAGCACCAGGCCGATCTCGGCGCCGCGCAGCCGCCGCCACGCGCGTTCGTCGAGGGCGGTCAGGTCCCGGCCGTCGAAGTCGAGGGTCCGGGCGGTCACGGTGGCGCCGGGACCGGTGAGTCCGGCGAGGGTGCGGCCGGTGAGGGTCTTGCCGGAGCCCGACTCGCCGACCAGGGCCAGGCACTCGCCGGCCCGCAGCGCGAGGTCCACGCCGTGCACGACCTCGGTGCGGTCGCGGCCGCGGCCGAAGGAGATCCGCAGGTCCTCCACGGTGACGAGGGCCCGCTCCGCGCGGGTGGTGTCAGTGTTCACGGCCGTCCCTCCGGTCGAAGCGGCGCTGCAGGGCCCGGCCGACGACCGTCACGGAGACGACGGTGACGGTGATGGCCAGGCCGGGGAAGACGGCCGACGCCCACGCGGTGTCCAGGTGGTCGCGGCCCTCGGCGAGCATCGCGCCCCACTCGGGCGAGGGCGGCTGCGGGCCGAGGCCGAGGAAGCTGAGGGTGGACCCGGCGATGACGGCGCTGCCCACGTCGACCGTGGCCAGGACGAGCAGCGGCGGCAGGGCGTTGGGCAGCAGGTGCCGGAACAGGATCGACGCCCGGCCGCGGCCCGTCACCCGTGCCGCCTGCACGTAGTCGCTGTCGCGGATGGCGAGCGCCTGGCCACGGGCGAGCCGGACGAAGCCGGGCAGCAGGGAGGCGCCGATGGCCAGGGTGGCGTTGCCGGTGCCGGGGCCGAGGACGGCGACGACCACCAGCGACAGCATCAGCCCGGGGAAGGCCATCAGGATGTCGGTGCCGCGCATCAGGACCTGGTCGACGGCCCGGCCCGCCGTCGCGGCGAACACCCCGAGCAGCGAGCCGGCCACGACGGCGAGGGCGGTCGCGCCGAACCCGATGACCAGCGAGGTGCGGGCCCCGTGCACGATTCGGCTGAGCACGTCGCGTCCCAGCTGGTCGGTGCCCAGCCAGTGCCCGGAGCCGGGCCCCGCGAGCGCGTCGACCGGGTCGATGAGGTCCGGCTGCCGGGGCGCGACCAGGTCCGGCGCCGCGGCGGCGACGGCGACGGCCAGGAGCACCACCGCGGCCAGCGCCACCCCGGGCCTGAACCGGCGCGGGGCACGGCGCGGGCCCCCGGGAGCGGCGTGGCCCGGGGCGTCGGCGGTCGTCCCGTCGGCGCCGGCCGCGGCACCGAGCCCGGAGGCCGAGGCGGACGCGGAGGCCGAGGCGGACGCGGTCATCCGATGCTCCTCTCGTCGATGCGCGGGTCCACGAGCCGGTAGAGCACGTCCACCGCGAGGTTGATCAGGGCGAAGGCGACGGCGGAGACCAGCACCACGCCCGTCACCACCGGCAGGTCGCGGCCGGCCACGGCGGCGGCCGTGACCTGGCCCAGGCCCTGGCGGCTGAAGACGGTCTCCACCACCACCGCGCCGCCGAACAGCGCGCCCACCGCCCAGCCGGACAGGGTGATCAGCGGGATCAGCCCGTGCCGCAGGGCGTGCCGGAGCCGGATCGCGGTCTCGCCGCCGCCCCGGGCTCGCGCGGTGAGCACGAAGGGCTGTTCCAGGGCCCGTTCCAGCTCCTCCCGCAGCACCTGGGTGAAGGCGCCCACGAGACCGGCCGCGAGGGTGACCGCCGGGAGCGCCAGGGCGGCGGCGCCGCTGCCTCCCATCGCCGGGAACCAGCGGAGCCGGAAGGAGAGCAGCGCCAGCAGGAGCAGACCGGTCCAGAAGGCCGGGGTGGAGGCGGCGACGAGTTCGAGGGAGGAGGCGATCCGCCGGACCCGCGGCCGGTGGGCGGTGAGCACGGCCAGGGTCACCGAGACGAGCAGCGCGAGCAGCAGGGCCGCGACGGCGAGCTGGACGGTGGGCCACAGCTGCCCGCCGATCACCTCGCCGACCGGCTGCTGCAGCTGGAAGGACTCGCCGAGGTCGCCGGTGAGCAGCCCGCGCATGAACCGCCCGTACTGCACGGCGAGCGGCTCGTCGAGGGCGAGGTCGTGCCGTACCCGCGCCACGAGTTCGGGCGTGGGGTTGGTGGAGCCGAGCACGCTGCGCACCGGGTCGCCGGGCAGCAGCCGGAAGGCGAAGAAGACGGCGTTGGCCGCGCCGAAGACGACCAGGGCGGCCAGCAGCAGCCGGCGCGCGAACCAGCGCAGGGGCAGCACCGTCAGTCCTCCAGCCGGGCGTCGTGGAAGCGGGGGTACGCCTGGACGTCGAAGGTCACGCCGCGCACCCGGTCGGAGACCCCGAGGAGGGTGGCGGGGGCGTACACGGGCAGGGCGTAGGCCTGGTCGTTCACGCGTGCCTGGGCCTTCGCGTACAGGGCCGTGCGGCGGGCGGGGTCGCGGGTGGCGGAGGCCTCGCGGAGCCAGCCGTCGAGCTGCGGGTCGGCGAGTCCGAAGGCGTTGACGCCGCCCTTGTCGCCGGTCTGCGCGGAGTCGAAGAAGGTCCGCAGGATGTCGGGTTCGGCGCGGTTCCAGCTGAAGGCGAGGACGTCGGCGTCGCGGCCGACCGCCTTCTGGAGGTAGGCGCCGGGTTCGAGGGCGGTGAACCGGAGCTCGATGCCGGCCCGCTTGGCCTCGGCCTGGATGCCCTGGCCGAGCAGCGCCCGCTGGTCGCGCATCAGGCTGTTCATGTAGGGCCAGTGGACGGTGAGGCGGACGCCGTTCCTGGTGCGGTAGCCCTGCTCGTCGCGCCCGGTCCACCCGGCCGCGTCGAGGAGCCGGGCCGCCTCCTCGGGGTCGTACGGCCGACCGCCCTCGGTCGCCCGGGCGTAGCCGCCGGTGACGGGCGTCAGGGTGCTCCAGGAGCGCTCGTACGCGCCCGAGTACAACGCCTTCACCAGCGCGTCGAAGCGCACGGAGCACTGCAGGGCGCGGCGCACGCGCGGGTCGTCGAGCGGCGCCCGGTTGACGTTGAGCAGGAGGGTGTACGGCGCGCCGGGCTGGGTGGCCCGCATCAGCCGGAAGCCGTCGGCGTGCCGGAGCCTGCCGACGTGGCTGGGCGGTACGGCGGAGGCCAGGTCGACCTGGCCCGAGCTGAGGGCGCCGAAGCGCGAGGCGGCCTCCGGGATGAACTCGACGGTGAGGCCGGCGACGTGTGCCGGTCCCCGGTCGGCGGCGTCCGGCGGGCCCCACGCGTAGTGCGGGTTGCGGTCCAGGTCGATCCGCCGGTTGCGGGTCCAGCCGGCGAAGACGAACGGGCCGCTGCCGACGGGCCTCAGGCACGTCCGGCCGCGGTTCGCGCGCAGCGCGGTGGGCGACTGGATGCCGAACGTGGCCGTGGACAGCACCTGGAGGAACGGCGTGTACGGGCGGGAGAGCCGGATCCGTACGGTGCGGGCGTCGACGACGGTGGCGTGCTCGTACATGGAGATGAGTCCGGCCGCGTACTGCGACTTGGTCTCGGGTGCGACGGTGTGGTCGAGGGTGGCCTTGACGGCGGTCGCGTCGAAGGCGGTGCCGTCGTGGAAGCGGACGCCGTCGCGCAGGTGGAAGGTGTACGTCCGCCCGTCGCCGGAGACCTGCCAGGACGTGGCGAGCCAGGGCCGGACACGGCCCCGGGCGTCCATGGCGACCAGCGAGTCGAAGACGCCGCGGCCCAGGGCCGCCGTCACGTCGTACGGGCTGATCTGCGGGTCCAGGCAGTCGGGCTGGGTGTCGACGGCGTACACGATCCGGCCGTCCCGCCCCTCCGCCCGACCGGTCCCGGTGCCGCACCCGGTGGCGGCGCAGGCCAGGGCCAGCGCCGCCACCAGGGCCCGGCGGACGGCGGTGCGCTGCGTACGGGTCCTCATGCTCCCGGCTGCCCCTCGGCGTCGTCGGTGCCGGAGGCGACCCGGAGCGCGGCGGCCGGGCACAGGTGCTCGGCCTCCCGGGCGAGCTTCGCGTCCGCCTCGGTGGCGACGGTGTCGGTCAGCAGGACGACGAGGCCGTCCTCGTCCTGGTCGAACACGTCGGGCGCGGTCAGGACGCACTGGCCCGCGCCGATGCAGCGGCCGGAGTCGGCGGTGATGCGCACCGGCCTCACCACGCCACGGGGAGTTCGTAGATGCCCTGCACACCGCTCTGCGCGGGCTTGATCTCCACCTCTTCGGCGGGGACGGCGAGCCGCAGCCCCGGGACGCGGGAGAAGAGCAGGGTGAGGGCGCTCTGCATCTCGGCGCGGGCCAGGTTCTGGCCGATGCACTGGTGCACGCCGTATCCGAAGGCGAGGTGGTGCCGGGCGCCGCGGCCCAGGTCCAGCGCGTCGGGGTCCTCGAAGGCCTCCGGATCGCGGTTGATCTCGGCGGTGGACAGCATGACGCTGTCGCCGGCCTTGATGTGGGCGTCGCCGACGGTCATGTCCTCGGCGGCGATCCGCATGGCCACGTCCCCGATGGAGAGGTAGCGCAGCAGCTCCTCGACGGCCGGGGCCGCCCCGTCCGGGTCGGCCCGGAAGGCCGCCAGCTGGCGCGGGTTCTGCAGCAGCGTGAAGGTGCTCAGCGTGATCATGCTGGCGGTGGTCTCGTGACCGGCCATCAGCAGGATGATGCCGAGCCGGATCACGTCGTCGCGGGACAGCGAGCCGTCGGCGAGGTCCCTGTGCACCAGGGTGTCGAGCAGGCCCTCGCCCTGCTCGGACTCCTTCTCCTTGCGGTCCACCAGGGACGTCAGGTAGTCCCGCAGGTTCATGAGCGCCCCCGTCGCGTCCTCCTCGGACACGTCGGGCGAGACGAGCAGCGCCGACTGCTCCTCGAAGTAGGCGTGGTCCTCGTAGGGCACGCCGAGGATCCCGCAGATGGTGTGCGAGGACAGCGGCAGCGCGAGGTCGTGCAGGATCTCCGCGGGCGGGCCCTGTTCGACGAGGGCGTCGACGAGTTCACCGGCGCGCCGGTGGATCGACTCGCCGAGCTCGCGGGTGCGGCGCACGGAGAAGGAGGGGATGAGCCGGCGCCGGTACGCGGAGTGCTCCGGCGGGTCCATCCCGACGAGGATCGTCGCCTTCTGGATGGCCTTGCGGCGCGGGCTCGGCGACGGGAAGTCCGGCCGCCCCCAGTCGGAGGAGAGCCGCGGGTCGATGAGCAGCTCACGGGCGACGGCGTGGCCGAGGACCACCCAGGTGGGGCGGCCGTCGTAGAGCCGGGCGCGCACCACGGGTCCCTCGGTGAGCCGCAGGTCGCGGTAGCCGGGCGGCGGCTGGTACGGGCAGGTGCGCAGCTGCGGGAAGTCGGGCAACGGCGCGTTTCCGGTGGTGAGGCCCACGGCGCTGGGGCGTGACATGCGCGATCTCCTGCGAGCGGCGACATTCGGGCTGGGGCAAGAGTGGAAGGGGTGTCTTGCGCCGCTCTAAAGGACGGCTGTGGGTGGCGCCCGCGGAAGCGGCCGGAAGGCGGGTTTAGGCCGCGCTAAAGGGTGCTTTAGCCGGGCTGCGGAGATTGGCGGGATGCAGATCGCAGCCATCGCCCGGGAGCGGCGACACACGCTCTTCTTCCTCGACGAGATACGGCCCTTCGCGCCGGTCCACCTCGACACGGAGGTGGACATGTCCGGGGTGCTCGCGCACCGCGAGGCCCACCGCGGCGACAGCCGGCTGTCCGTGGTCACGTACGTGCTCCACTCCGCGGCCCGGGTGATCGCCGCCCACCCGGAGGCGAACGCCGCGATCCGCGGCCGGCTGCGCCCCAAGGTCGCCCGCTACGGCGAGGTCTCCGGGAAGGTCGCCCTCGACAAGCGGGTCGGCGGCCGGCGGGTCGTGGTCTCCACGGTCCTGCCGGACCTGGACCGGACCGATCTGAAGGGCATCCAGCACGAGCTGGAGCGCTTCCGGGACGGCGACCCGGAGACCGTGCCGGAGTTCGCCCCGATGCTGCTGCTGCACCGGCTGCCGTCGCTGCTCGCGCGCGCCGCCTACCGCCGCGCGGTGCGCCCGCTCCTCGCCCACCCGCGCTTCTTCGGCACCTTCTCGGTGTCGTCCCTGGGCCACCGGGCCGTCGACGGCTTCCACTCGGTGGGCGGCACGACCCTCACCTTCGGCGTGGGCCGGGTCGCGGAGCGCCCCGTGGTGCGGGACGGCGAGCTGACGAGCGCCCCCGTGATGCGGCTGAACCTCACCTTCGACCACCGCGTGATCGACGGCGCGGAGGCGGCGGACGTCCTCACCGAGGTCAAGGAGTCGCTGGAGGGCTACTCGGCCGAGGAGGCGCTGCGGTGAACGACGTCACGGAGCTGAAGCGGTTCGTGGAGGTGCACGGCCGCATCCTCGGCATCCCGGGCGGGCGGCTGGCCCAGGTCCTCGGGCGGATCCGGCACGACGAGGACGGCGAGCCCGGCTCCTGGGCCCGGGAGTGGACCGAGGCCGGCGTCGAACTGGAGCGGCGGGGCCGGGAGGTGGAGGCCGGACGGCACTTCAACATCGCCCGCTTCCCCTACGTGGACGGCCCGGCGCGCGCCGACGCGCAGGAGCGCACCGTCGCCTCCTTCGACCGCTGGCGGCTCGGCGACACCTCCGGGATCCAGCGGGTCGACCTCGACCTCCCCGGCGGCCGGGTGCGCTGCTGGGCGGCCGGGCTCGCCCCGCGCGGCGGCGAACGCGCGCCCGTGCTGCTGCTCAGCGGCGGCATCGTCAGCGTGAAGGAGCAGTTCGGTCCGATCCTCGCCAGGGCGGGGCGGCTGGGCCTGGCCGTCGTCGCCGCCGAGATGCCGGGCGTCGGGGAGAACGAGCAGCGTTACGGGGCGGAGAGCCACCGCATGGTCCCCGAGATCCTCGACGCCCTCGCGGACCGCGCGGACACCGACCGGACCGTCGCCGTGATGATGAGCTTCAGCGGTCACATGGCGCTGCGGGCGGCCCTCCACGACAAGCGGATCCAGGGCGTGGTGACGGCCGGCGCGCCGATCGGCGCCTTCTTCACGGACGCCGAGTGGCGGCCCCGGGTGCCCCGGGTCACCGTCGACACCCTGGCCCACCTCACCGGCCACACCCCGGACACCGTCCTGCCCCGGCTCGCGGACCTGGCGCTGACGCCGGACGAACTCTCGGCGATCCAGGTGCCCGTGGCGTACACGGTGAGCGCGCGCGACGAGATCATCCCGCCCGGCGACCGGCTGCTCCTCGAGAACCACGTGCGCGACCTGCGGCTGCTCGTCCACGACGACGTGCACGGCTCGCCGTCCCACGTCGCCGAGTCCCGGCTGTGGAGCCTGCGTTCCGCCCTGGACGCCCTCGGCGGTCACGGTCCCCAGCGCCGGTTCCTCGGCCTCGCCCTGACCGCGCTCCGGGCCCGCGAACGGCTGACCGGGACGGGCGGTCGCGGCTCCGCCCCGGCGGAGCCGTCCGGGGAGCGGTCGTGACCGCCGGGCCGGTACCCGTGTTCCGGTTCGGGGTCAGTCAGATCGTCCAGGACGCCGACTGGCCCGGCATCGCCCGGGAGGCCGAACGGCTCGGCTACGACACCCTCGCGACCACCGACCACCTGGGCATGACCGCGCCGTTCCCGTCCTTGGTGGCCGCCGCCGCGGCCACCGAACGGATCGAGGTCGCCACCTACCTGACCAACACCGCGCTGTGGGACCCCGAGGTGCTCGCCCGGGAGATCGCCGGCACCGACCGGCTCACCGGCGGACGGCTCTGCGTCGGCCTGCACGCGGGCCAGACCGGCAGCACCGCGACGGCCTCGCTCACCGCCGCGGACAAGCGGAAGCGGCTCGCCGAGACCGTCGACGTGCTCGACCGGCTGCTCACCGACCCGGCACACCTGCCCCGGCCGTTCCGGACGCCCCGGCCCCGGCTGATGATCGGCGCCGGCGAACCGGAGGAGCTGGAACTCGCCGCCCGCCGGGCCGACACCGTCTGCTTCCTCGGCGCCGAACTCCCGCCCGGAGGCGGCTTCGTGCTCATCGGCCCCGAGGAGTTCGCCGCCCAGGTGGCCGGCGTCCGCGCCCGGGCCGCCGAACTCGGCCGCTCCCCCGAACTGAACACCGGCGTCAAGAAGGTCGTCGTCACCGACGACCGGCGGGCCGCCGCCGAGCGGCTGCGTCCCGCGCTCGCCCCGCACCTGACCACGGACCAGCTCCTCGACCTGCCCTCCGTGCTGATCGGCACCCACGAGGAGATCGCCGGGCAGATCCGCCGCGGCCACGAACGGTACGCCCTCACGTCGTACATGGTCCTCGCCGCCCACCTCCACGACTTCGCCCCCGTGATCCCGCTCCTGCGGAAAGGATGACCCCCGTGACCGACCCCGTGATCGTCGTGGGCGCCGGCCCCACCGGTCTGATGCTCGCCTGCGAGCTCGGCCTGGCCGGCGCGCCCGTCGTCGTCCTCGACCGACGCGACGCGCCCGACCCGCACGCCCCCGGCCAGGCCGTCAACGCGGGCGTCGTCGCGCTCCTCGAACAGCGGGGCCTGGCCGACGAGCTGCGCGCGTCCGGACTCCCGCTGCCCGGCGCGCACTTCTCCCTGCTGTGGCTGCGTCCCGAGCGGCTCGCCGCCGGCCGGCCCGAGGTGGGCACCGGACTCCTCGTGCCCCAGTCCCGGCTGACCGAGGTCCTGGAGCGGCGGGCCCGCGAACTCGGCGTGGACGTCCGCCGGGGCCACGAGGTGACGGAACTCCGCCGGTCCACCGGACACGTGACGCTGAGACTGCGCACCTCCACGGGCGAGTCCACGCTGCGCGGCTCGTACGTGGTCGCGGCCGACGGCGCCGGAAGCACCGTGCGCCGCCTGGCGGGCATCGACTTCCCGGGCAGCGGCTGGACCGTGTCGGGCGTCGTCGGCGACGTCACGGCCGACTTCTCCGAGCTCGCCGTCCACCACCTCGGCGCGCACTACCTGCCCGCCGGCGGGGTCTACTCGGGCGCGCCCGCCGGGCCCGGAGTGCTGCGGGTGATCACCACCGTGTTCGGCGCCACGCCCCCCGCTCCGTCGGGCCCCGTCGCCGCGGAGGAACTCCAGGGCGAGGTCGAACACCTCACCGGGCAGCCGCTGCCGGCCCGCGAGGTGCTGTGGGCCCACCGCTTCACCAGCCACAGCGGCAACGCCGAACGCTACCGGTCCGGCCGGGTGTTCCTCGCCGGCGACGCGGCGCACTCCTTCTACCCGCTGGGCGGACTGCGCCTGAGCACCTGCCTGCAGGACGCCGTCAACCTCGGCTGGAAGCTCGCCGCGGATCTGGCCGGCTGGGCGCCGCCCGGCCTGCTCGACACGTACCACGCCGAGCGCCACCCGGAGGGCGAGCGGGCCCGGCTCGCGCTCGACGCCCAGCTGGCCCTGATGCACCCGGCGGCCCGCACCGCCGGGGCCCGCTCGCTCGTCGCGGACCTCGCCCGCTTCGACGACGTCAACCGGTATCTGGTCGAGCTGGTGACCGGCGTCGACCTGCGCTACCGCCTGGGCGCCGACGGCCCCTCCGGCTCCGCCGTCCCCGACCCCGACCCCGCGCTCGGCGGCCGTGTCCCCGGCGCCGCGCCACTCCTCCACGACGGCCGCGGCCTGCTGCTCGTCGGGGAGGACGAAGGGGACGGCGGGGACGGTTCGTTCACGGCCACCGCCGCGGCCTGGGCCGACCGGATCGGCGTCGCGCCCGCCTCCGCGGCCGGCGCGACCGGCTCCGTACTGCTGCGCCCGGACGGGCACGTCGTATGGGCCGAGGGCTCGGGCTCGCTGGAGACGGCCCTGAAGAACTGGTTCGGCGCGCCGCGCTGAGCGAGCGAGGAGACGGAAGAAGCGCCCGCGAGGATCGCGGGCGCTTCTTCGTACGGGATGTCTCGTACGGGATGTCGTACGGGACACGGAGACGTGCGGGGCGGGGTCAGGCCAGTTCGAGGGCGAAGCCCGCCTTCAGCCACTTGCTGGACTCGACGGAGATGCCGAGGACCCGGTCTCCCGGCACCAACTGCGGCAGGACCTCCTCCAGCTGGAAGAACGGCATCGCGTTGCCCGTGTTGGCGATGGTGTCGACGCGGGTGATCTCCTCCGCGAGCGGCATGTCCAGGCCCTCGACGATCCGCCGCGTCATGCGCCCCGACAGCTGGGGCGGCAGCAGGTAGTCCACGTCCGTGACCGCCCAGCCCAGATCGCCGAGCAGCTCCTCGGCGATCTCCCGGGACATCACCGGGACGGACTCCTCGATCGCCTTGTAGTCCTCCTTGATGTGCGCGCGGTCCGCGTCGGCCCGGTCGAGCGCGCCGGTCCACTCCACGATCTGGCCCGGCTCACGGCCCCGCCCGGTCAGCCGGTTGAGGACCCGGCGGATCACCGGCGCGCCCTCGGTCGGCTCCGCGGTCAGCACGGCCGCGCCGGCGCCGTCGCCGAACAGCACGAAGTTGACCAGCTCGCCCGAGTCGAGCTTCGTGAGGTCGACGCCCGGGTCGTAGTGCCGGGAGCACAGCTCACCGCCGATCACCAGGGCCGTGCGGTGCCCGCCGGCCCGCAGCATCTGGCTGCCGACGTCGAGGGCCTGGAAGGCGCCCGCGCAGCCCGACTGCAGCTGGTAGGTCGGCACGCCGTCGATCCCGAGCCGGTCCGCGACGATGTTGACGGTCGCGGGCATCAGCTGGTCGGGCGTGGCGGTGCCGAGGACGACCAGGTCGATGTCGCCGGGCCCGAGACCGGCGTCCGCCAGGGCACGGGCACCGGCCTCGGTGGCCAGGTCGGCGAGGGTGGACCGGAGCCTGCCGGTCTTCAGGTCCACCGACAGGTGCCGGGCCCGGGTCCCGACGAAGGCGTCGACCCACTCCTCCCAGATCGGGTCCATGCCGAAGTGCCGGGCCAGGTCCGCGTTCTCCAGGGGGTCACCGGGCAGGGCGGTGCCCACGGACAGGATGTGGATTTCCGAGGCTTCCATCCCGCCACTTTCGGCCGCCCGGCTGACGCCCCGCTGACGGCTGTCTAAAGAGGCCCTTAGGCGCCGTACGGAACATCCGCGCCGGTCAAGGGGGGACCGCCACGGCTCGGCGACGGCTTTAGGTCACGCTAAGCAGCCCGCAAGCCGCGTCGGCGACGTTGCCCGGAAGACCGTCTGGCATCGCGAGGGATGGGTTCATGGCCAACGAAGCAAAACTCCGGGACTACCTCAAGCGGGTGACGACCGACCTGCAGCAGACCCGGCAGAGGCTGACCGACGTCGAGGCCGCGGCGCACGAGCCGATCGCGATCGTCGGCATCGGCTGCCGCTTCCCGGCCGGTGTGCGCAGCCCCGAGGACCTGTGGCGGCTGCTCGCCGCCGGCGGCGACGCCGTCACGGACTTCCCCGAGGGCCGCGGCTGGGACCTCGACCGGCTGCACGCGCCGGACCCGGACTCCGACGCCCAGGCCACCACGTACGTGGCCAAGGGCGGCTTCCTGCACGACGCGGGCCTCTTCGACGCCGGCTTCTTCGGCATCAGCCCGCGCGAGGCCGAGGCGATGGAGCCGCAGCAGCGGGTGCTCCTGGAGACCGCCTGGGAGGCCCTGGAGCGGTCCGGGATCTCCCCGGACAGCCTGCGCGGCAGCGACACCGGCGTGTTCGTCGGCGCCATCGCCCAGGACTACGCGCGTCCCGAGGAGATCCGCCCCGAGCTGGAGGGCTACCTCGTCACCAACACGACGAGCGTGGCCTCCGGCCGGATCGCCTACACCCTGGGCCTCGAAGGTCCCGCGCTCACCATCGACACCGCCTGCTCGGCCTCGCTGGTCGCGCTGCACCTCGCCACCCAGTCGCTGCGGCAGGGCGAGTGCTCGCTCGCGCTGGCCGGCGGCGCGACGGTCATGGCGTCCCCGGTGCTGCTCACCGAGTTCAGCCGGCAGCGCGGGCTCGCGGCCGACGGCCGCTGCAAGGCCTTCGCCTCCGGCGCGGACGGCACCGGCTTCAGCGAGGGCTCCGCGCTGCTCGTCCTGGAGCGTCTCTCGGACGCCCGCCGCAACGGCCACCCGGTGCTCGCGGTGATCCGCGGCACGGCCGCGAACCAGGACGGCGCGAGCAACGGCCTCACCGCGCCCAACGGCCTCGCGCAGGAGGCCGTCATCCGCCAGGCCCTCGCCAACGGCCGGCTGACGGCCGATCAGGTCGACGCGGTCGAGGCCCACGGCACCGGCACGACCCTCGGCGACCCGATCGAGGCGCAGGCGCTCATCAACACGTACGGACAGGGCCGGAGCGGCGACGAACCGGTGTGGCTGGGCTCGATCAAGTCGAACATCGGTCACACGCAGGCCGCGGCGGGCGTCGCGGGCGTCATCAAGATGATCATGGCGATGCGGAACGGGGTGCTGCCCCGGACCCTGCACGTCGACGAACCGACGGACCACGTCGACTGGTCGGACGGCACCGTACGACTCCTCACCCAGGAGCAGCCCTGGCCGGTACGGAACGACCGGCCGCGCCGCGCGGGCGTGTCGTCGTTCGGCATCAGCGGGACGAACGCGCACGTCGTGATCGAGCAGGCCCCCGAGGAAACCCCGGCCGCCGACACCCCCGAACCCGCCGATCTGCCCTGGCTGCTGTCGGCCAAGACCCAGCAGGCCCTGCACGACCAGGCCCGACAGCTCCACACCTACACCACCGACCACCCCGACGTGCCGGCACCACAGATCGCCGGCGCCCTCGCCGCCCGCGCCCGCTTCGACCACCGCGCCGTCCTCGACACCACCGACCGCGACACCCTGCTCACCGCCCTCACCGCCCTCGCCCAGGGCGGTGAGGCCACCGGCCTGACCACCGGCACCGCACTCACCGGCAAGACCGCCTTCCTCTTCACCGGCCAGGGCAGCCAACGCCCCGGCATGGGCCGCGAA
>NZ_JBIAMM010000032.1:0-35920 GCF_042874095.1 Streptomyces sp. NPDC004266 | reverse complement strand
CGTCGAGCGCATGATGCGCGACGCCAAGATCACCCAGATCTACGAGGGCACCAACCAGGTCCAGCGCATCGTCATGGCCCGCAACCTCCCGTAACGGTCCGGCGCACGCCCGACGGAAACCCGACGGAAACCCGACGGAAAGAGGCACCCCCTCGGGGGTGCCTCTCGCGCTATACGGCCACGGCCAGCATGTAACCGCCGGCCTGCATCTCGTCGCACAGGCCCTTGCAGGCGCCGAAGTGCTCCGCGAACTCGGGCTTCTGCTTCCAGGCGCTCATGGCGTCCGGGTCGCTCCAGGACGCGAAGGAGACGAAGTGCCGCGGTTCGCCCGTGTCACGGAGGAGACGGGCGAACCGGAAGCCTTCGTTGTCCTTCTTCGTCCAGGTCAGGAAGGCCGTCCACCGTTCGATGAACTCGTCTTCCTTCCCCTCGGAGACCCGCCAGTCACCGGAGGCCCAGAACCTGCTGTCCTCTGACATGGCACACCGCCTCGCTGGGGGAGACCCCTCTTCCAGGCTAGGCGGCTACCAGCGGGTCAGCGGTTCGAGGTCACGGTGACCGGCTCGTCGTTCCTGATCTGCTCGACGAGCTGCTTCACCTTCGGCATGTCCCACTTCAGGGAGTTCTGCGGCGCGGTGCCGGAGATCGGCATGTTCATGGACTTGCCGTCGCCGCCGCTGATGCCCTTCATCGCGAAGAACATCTTCCCGAGGTCGTACAGCGACATGTCCTTGTCCACGATCAGCGTGTCCAGACCGGCGCCGAGCGTCGGGTACAGCGCGAACGGGTTGAGGATCGTGCCCGGCGTCGCCGCCTGGTTCGCGAGGGCGGAGAGGAACTTCTGCTGGTTCTTCGTCCGCTGCAGGTCCGACTCGGCGAAGGCGTACCGGGTGCGGACGAAGGCCAGGGCCTGCTCGCCGTTGAGGGTCTGCGTGCCCGCCTGGAAGTCGGCGCCGGACTTCTTGTCCTTGAAGCCCTTGTCGATGTTCAGCTCGACGCCGCCGAGCGCGTCCACGATGTTCGCGAATCCGGCGAAGCCGATCTCCGCGTAGTGGTCGATGTGCAGGCCGGTGTTGAACTCGACGGTCCGCACGAGCAGCTCGGGGCCGTCCATCGCGTAGGCCGCGTTCAGCTTGGAGCCGCCGCGGGCCGGGTACGACTTGCCCGACTCGGAGCCCACGAAGTTCGGGATCGTCACCCAGGAGTCGCGGGGCAGCGAGACCATCGTGTTCCCGCTGGAGCAGGCCGCGAGGATCATCATCGAGTCGGTCCGCTTGCCCTCGGCGGAGCCGGTGTGGAGCTTCTTCTTCTCCTCGGCGGACATGCCCTCACGGCTGTCGGAGCCGACGATCAGATACGTCGTGCAGTCGCCCTCCTCCGGCCGCTCGATGACCTTGGAGAGGTCGACCTCGTTGCGCATCTGCGAGCTGGCCCAGGCGTAGGTGCCGATGCCCCAGGCGAGGACGCCGACGACCAGCACGATCGAGCCGACCTTGATCCGCTTGCGCCAGTCCGGCGCGGGCCGGCCGGGCCCGGGGGGCGCGTACTGCGGAGGAATGCCACCGCGACCGCCGCCGCCCTGGTTCTGGGGGCCGCCGTACACCTGGCCGCTGCTGTAACCGGAGTCGTACCCCTGGTTCTGCGCCTGCGTGAAGTTCGGGTTGTAGCCCTGGCCCTCGTGGCGGCGGGGCGGCTGCTGCGGAACCTGCGGGCGCTGCACATGGCTCATCCGGCGGGGTCCCTCGGGCTGGGAGTTCGCGCTGCCGCGGCCGTATCCGCCGTCATCGGGCCAGTCATTCATACGGACCAGTGTGCCGGGCAGGGCTTTCCGGACGACAGCCCGGGTGGAGGATCGGAGCGCTGCTGTTGCCAAGCTGATGCAAAGCGGACCCGACGGGGACGGGGATCGGACCCGGCATAAGGTGGAGGACATGACAGACCAGGGCGATATCCCGGGCGGCATTCCGGGCAAGCCGACTTCCGCGTCCCGCACCACCCTCAGCCACATCATGACCAGCCACGACACCAACCTCCTGGGCACGGTGCACGGCGGCGTGATCATGAAGCTGGTGGACGACGCGGCGGGCGCCGTCGCGGGCCGGCACTCGGGCGGTCCGGCCGTCACCGCCTCGATGGACGAGATGGCCTTCCTGGAGCCCGTACGGGTCGGGGACCTGCTGCACGTGAAGGCCCAGGTCAACTGGACCGGCCGCTCCTCCATGGAGGTCGGCGTACGGGTCATGGCCGAGCGCTGGAACGAGTCCACGCCCGCCACCCAGGTCGGCTCCGCCTACCTCGTCTTCGCGGCCGTCGACGCGGAGGGCAAGCCCCGCCCGGTCCCCCAGGTCATCCCGGAGACCGAGCAGGACAAGCGCCGCAACCAGGAGGCGCAGATCCGCCGCACCCATCGGCTGGCTCGCCGCCAGGCGATCAAAGAACTCCGAGAGCGCCGAGCAGCCGAGGGCTACGAGGACTGACCCCGCCGCGGCCCGCGCCCACGGGGCCGGCGCCCCCGCGCCCCGTTGTGGGCAGTCGTTCCGCCGAGACGGTGCCCACCCCCCCCGCGCCCCGTTGTGGGCAGGCGTTCCGCAAGGGGCGGAACGGGTGGGCACAACGGAACGGCGCCCTTGCCGGCGCCAGAGGCTCAAGCGCCTGAACCCGCACCCCGTGCACGGCGCACCAGTGGTGCGGGTCCAGGCACGGAACGCGGGGCGCCGCTGAAGGGCGCCGTCCCGTGTGCCCACCCGTCCCGCCCAGCGGGACGATTGCCCACACGGGCGGGTGGTCGGGGGCACCGCCCCGCAGGGCGGCCCCGCCCGGGCGTCGTCAGGGGCACACCACCTCGTCCCCCGTGACCGCCTCGAACGGTGCCGCCGAAGCCTCCGCCCGCACCGCCGTGACCCCCTTGTAGTCACCCCCCACGGTGACCCGCAGGGTCCCGCCCCGCCCCGGAACCGCCCGCAGCTCCGCCCCCGGCAGGGCCGCCGCCAAGGACTTGGCCGACCGGTCCCACCGGGGGTCGTACTCGACGACCGTCCGCCCCCGCTCCCGCCCCGCCCCGGTCCTCGGCGTGCGCGTCGTGTCGAAGCCGGTCGCGCGCAGCGCGTCGTCGACCTTCCGCCCGAGACCGTCGGTCCGGGTCCCGTTGTAGACCTGCACGCGGACCGTCCGCGGCGGCACGTCCACGACGACCGCCCTGGGAGCCTTGGCAGAGGCCGAGGCCGAGGCCGCCTTCTGCGGGGAGAGCGGCTGGTCCTCCCGTACGGCCTGGAACAGCTTCTGCGCCTTCGCCGCGTCCCACTTCACGGTCGAGCCGATGCCCTTCACGGGGAAGCCCATGTCCCCGATCGGCACGGACACGAACTCGGACGAGGCGGGGGTGAAGCCGTGCATCGCCTTGGCGAGGGCGAGGAGCTGGTCCGTGCCGAAGTCCTCGTCGGCCCGCACGGAGCCCAGCATCGTCGTCGCGACCTCACGGAACCGCACCGGGTTGAGCAGCACCCCGCCGCTCGTCACCTGCTCGATCAGAGCCGCCAGGAACCGCTGCTGCCGATGCATCCGGCCGAGGTCGGCGTCCCCGTCGATGTGCCGGGAGCGCACGTACTGCAGGGCCTGACCGCCGTCCAGCTCGTGGGTGCCGGGGGAGAGGTCGAGTCCCGTGTACGAGTCCTTCAGGGCGCGCGTCGTGCAGACCTGCACCCCGCCGACGGCGTCGACGGTCCGCATGAAGCTGGTGAAGTCGACCTCCAGGTAGTGGTCGATCTTCACGCCGGTCATCGACTCGACGGTCCGCACGGTCAGCCCGGGCCCGCCCTCGGCGTAGGCCGCGTTGAGCTTCACCGGGTGGGCCCGGTGCTTCTTGCCGCTGGTCAGGTCGGTGTGCTCGGGCATCTCCGCGTACGAGTCGCGGGGCAGGCTGACGACGCTGGCCCGCTCCCGGTCCTCGGAGATGTGGACGAGCATGATGGTGTCGGTGCAGTGGCAGGGGGCGCCGCCGAGCCGGTACTTCGCCCTCTCCTCGGGGGTGATCCGGTCGCGGCCGTCCGTGCCGACGAGCAGGACGTTCATCCCGTGCCCGGCCTGCGGCCGGTTCTTCATGTCCTTGAAGGGGTCGACCCGGGTGATCCCGGTGTCGAGGCCGGTCACCAGCGCGTGCCCGATCCCGCCCGCCGCGAGGACCGCCACGGAGAGCGCCGTCGCCATCCGCATCCCCCACCGGGGCCGCCTCCGCCGGCGGACCGGTACGCGACGGGCGGCGGGCCGGGGACGGGGCGTGCGGGGCGGTGTGGGCACGGACGGGCACCTCCGCGGGTGGGACCAGGGGACCGAGAGCACGGTAGGCCCATACGATCAGCGCAAGGGCGCACCACCCGCTCGGCGCGCACCGGTGTCCCCCGTTCGCGGTAACGCGGCGGACGGGCGCCGCGTCCGGACGGTGAGGACGGAGCGCGTCCGACCGTCCCGTACGCACCACGGCGAAGGCCGGACCCCAC
This sequence comes from Streptomyces sp. NPDC004266, assembly GCF_042874095.1. Lineage (NCBI taxonomy): Bacteria > Bacillati > Actinomycetota > Actinomycetes > Kitasatosporales > Streptomycetaceae > Streptomyces > Streptomyces sp. NPDC004266. The sequence goes on along the minus strand of NZ_JBIAMM010000032.1, from coordinate 31,427 downwards.
GAGCGCACCACGGCGAAGGCCGGACCCCCGAGGGGCCCGGCCTTCGCCGTACGCGGTCGAGTGGGGTCAGCTCTTGCCGTCCCACTTGTAGACCGAGTAGATGTCCATGCAGTCCGCCTTGTCGTCGGCGCCCTCCGGCAGGTCGCCGGCCGCGGTCTTCGGCTTCTTGTACGTGTCGCCCTCGCGCCAGTCGGCGCCCACGATCAGGGTGATGCCCTGCGCGTCGGCGGCGGTGTCGGCCCGGACGGCCGAGGCGGGCAGCCCGAGGGCCGTCGCCACGGACTGGGCGTTCGACTTGCCCTGCTCGCCGCTCGCCTTCGGGTAGGTGACGACCGTGTCCTTGCGGCCCTCGCCCTCCTGGGTGGCCTCGGCCTGCGTGAAGCCCTTGCCCTGGAGCGTGGTCGCCATCTTCTTGGCCCGGCCCTCGGCGGGGGCCTGACCGTCTCCGTCGGTGCCGTTGACGACCGTGACGGCGATGGAGGCCGGGTCCTCGGCCGGGGTCTTCGGCTTCGTCGACTTCGACGGCTTCGGCTTGCCGTCGGAGGGGTCGCCGTTCTTGTCGAGGGCGACGTCGTCGCGGAGCATTGCCCACATCTTGTCGGCGGACGACGGGACCAGCTGCAGCCACTCCTTGGGCCGCTGCGGGTATTCGACCGTCGGGACCGTGGCCGTGGTGAGGCGGTCCAGCTTCACGTTCTTGAACTGCATCGACAGGTCGTACAGCTTCTTCACGGAGCGGATCTCGTCGGAGACCTGGAGCGCCGTCGTGGCCGTCTCGGCCAGGCCGGTCAGCCTGCCGGTGTCGGTCCAGGCGTTCTGCTCCTGAAGCCGCTTCATCATGCCGTTCATGTACATGTGCTGGGCCTTGGCGCGGTTCTGGTCGCTGCCGAAGGCGTGCCGGGTGCGCAGCCACTGGAGGGCCTGCTCGCCCTTGATGTCGTGGGTGCCCACCGGCAGTTTGAGGCCGGAGCCGCCGTGCTGTGCCTTGGTCGAGCGGTCCCAGACACCGGTCTTGACGCAGACCGGGACGCCGCCGACCTCGTCGGCCATCGCCACCACACCGGCGAAGTCGACCATCATCCAGTGGTCGATGTAGACCCCGGTGAGGCTCTCCCAGGTGGTGAGGGTGCAGCCCGGACCGCCGCGCTGGAGCGACTCGTTGATGGGCCGGGTGTCGGTGGCGGCGTAGGACGTGCCGTCCTTGTCCGTGCACTTCGGGATGTGGACGACGGTGTCGCGCGGGATCGAGATGATCGAGGCGTTCTTCCGGTCCGCCGAGATGTGCAGGAGCATCTGCACGTCGGCGAGCGGCTTGCGGTTCTTGTCGTCCCGGCCACCGCCGAGGGCGATGTTCTTCTCGTCGTTCCGGCTGTCGGAGCCGATGAGAAGGATGTTCAGCGGCGTGTCGCCGAGCGCGTTCGGCGCGGCGCGCTTCACGCCGCTGTCGCCGCCCGCGCGGCTGCCGCCGCGGATGTTGCCGTTCAGGTGCTCGTAGTACAGGTAACCGGCTCCGGCCGTGCCGAGTATCAGCAGCGACAGCGTGATCGCCGTCCACCGCAGCACCTTGCGCTTGCCGGTCTTCTTGGCGCGGCGGCGCGCGGCGGCGCGTCCGCTCGGGCCCGTGCCGCCCCCGCCCCGCCGGCGCGACGCACGCGTCGACGCCGGTGCGTCGGTGTCCGTCTCCTCGGGAGCGTCGCCCTGCGCGCCGGTCGCCTCGCCGGCGCCGTGCAGGTCGTCGTCCCAGCCCAGTTCACGGGCGCGCGGAACGCGTCCCCGCGTTCCCTCCCCACGCACGCTGCTCTGTCCCACCCCAGGTCCCCTCGTCAGTCAGCAGTGTCCAAGACCCGGTGTTTCCGGGTCACTTGGCGCACACCTGCTTGTCAGCTGCTACCTTCTCCAGATCCTTCGGCGCCTTTGCCGGTCCGGTGATGGGCATCCCCGCGCCCTTGAAGTCGGCGCCGAGGACGAGCGTCATGGGCTCGCGCTCCCCGGCGTCCTGCGTGCCCGGCTTGAGAGCCGTGGCCGGCAGACCCATCATGTCCGCGAGCTTGCGGGCCTGATCGGCCTGGTTCGGTGCGTACGTGAGCGTGGTCTTCGCCGCCTTCTCGGGGGCGTTGCTCTTGTTGGTGGAGCGGTTCACGCCCTGCTCGTTCTGCAGCCAGTTGATGGTCGACTGGGCCGCGCCGGTGACGCCGCTGCCGTTGTAGACGTCGACGCGCACCTCGGCCGCGGTGGACCGCGTGCCCTTGAGGAGCGCGGCCTGCGCGTTCTTGGCGTCCTGCTGCTTCTTCTTCACCTCGGTGAGCGAGGTGTCGGACTGGATCATCGCGAACAGCTGCGGCGCCTTCACCGGGTCGGGGACGACGGTGGCCCTGACCTTCTCGGCGGGGTTGTCGATGACCGGCAGGGTCGTGAACGCGATGTTCTTGGTGTCGATCGAGGACAGCTCGCGGGCCAGGTCCTGGAGCTTGGTGAGCGAGCCTATGCCGGAGTCTACGGTGAGGGCGCTCGTCGCCGCGTTGGCGAGGTCGTACAGCTTGCCCGGGTCCGTGAGCGTGTCGTCCGACTTCATCTGCCGGATCATCGAACTCAGGAACTGCTGCTGGACCTTGATGCGGTCCAGGTCGCTCTCGTTGCCGAAGCTGTGCCGGGTGCGGACGAAGGCGAGGGCCTGCTCGCCCTTGACGACCGATTCGCCGGCGGGGAGCTTCAGATGCGACTTCGGGTCGTTCACGGCCTTCTCGACGCAGACCTTCACGCCGCCGACGGCGGTCGTCATCTCCTTGACGGCGTTGAAGTCGGCCATCATGAAGTGGTCGACCTCCACGCCGGTGAGCTCCTGGACCGTGCGCATGACGCAGCCGGGGTCGCGGCCGCCCTGGCCGAGGCTGACGTTGAAGCGGACGTCCGTCTCGGCGGGGATCGTCTTGATGCTCCCGTCGGCCGCGCGCGTCTGGCACTCGGGGATGTCGGTCTTCATGTCGCGCGGGATGGAGAGCGCCGTGGCGTTCGTCCGGTCCTTGGAGACGTGGAAGAGGATCGTGGTGTCGGCGTGGCCGGGGCTGTCCTTGTCGCCGTAGCCCGCGTTGCCCTCGCCGGTCCGCTTGTCGGTGCCGATGACCAGGATGTTGAAGGCCTCGCCCTTGGAGAAACCGGCGTTGGTGTTCTTGCCGACGACGTCGACGACGTCGAGGTTGTTGTTGAGCTTGTTGTAGATCGCGTACGCGCCGGCGGCGCCGCCCACGAGCACGAAGGCCATCGTGCCGCCGGTCCACAGCAGGACCTTCTTCTTGCGCCCGGCGCCCTGCTTGCGCTTGCGGCGGCTCTGCGGCGGCACCTGGCCGCCCGCGGGCGGCTCCGGGGCGCGGCGGCGGCGCTGGCCGGGGACGGGCGCCTCGGGGGCGGGTGTCGACGCGGGTGCGGCGGGGGAGGATCTCCGGGTACGGGGCGGGGTCTGCGCCTGCGACTGCCCAGCGGAGCGGTCCAGTCGCAGTTCGTAGTTGCCGGTCTGCGGGTTGAGGACCCACTGGTCGGCGGGGTCGATCTCGTCCGCCCGTCCACGGCTGTGCGCGTCCACGGTTACTCGAGTCCTCCGTCGGTGCCACGCGAGGCGCCTCCCCCACAGGGCGCCGCTCTCTCGGTCGTTCGATCCTTGCTGAGTGCGACCACGCGGTCGGGGTGCACCGGATCGCGTCACACTATCCGCCCAGTTCAGCGTGGGGCGACGTCCGTGACAAATTCCACGCCCCTTACAACCGGGCAATTTGCCCAAACCTCATCGGTCGCCGCGCTCGCCTTGGGGCGCGCTTTACTCACACACCCCTTCCGCCGCGTTCCGTCCCGTGAAGGTCGGCGTCGCCGACGGCGGCGACGTCTCCGTGCCGTCGGGCTTCCCGTCCCCGTCCGTGCCCCCGCCCCGCTCGCCGTCCTTCTTCTCGCTGTCGGGCGTCACCAGGACGGGCTTGTCCTCGCGCAGTTGCCGGAAGAGGTCGTCCGCCGCGGGTTGTACCAGTTCGTCACGGTTCGCGTCGTAGCGGTAGGAGCGGCGCGGGACGGTGAGGAACTGCACCTTCTCGGTCGGGATGGCCCGCATGTTCCGCGCCAGGTCGTACAGGTCCCGCAGCGAGTCGAGCCCCGGGTCCGTGGTGATCGCCTTCGTGGCCGCGTCCAGGACCGGGTAGAGCTTGGTCGGGTTGAGCAGCACGCCGTCGCTCTGCACCTTGTTGACGAGGGCGCCGAGGAACTGCTGCTGGCGGTCCATCCGTTCGGTGTCGCTGCCGTTCCCGATCGACTTGCGGGCCCGCACGAAACCGAGGGCCTGCTCGCCGTGGAGCGTCTGGCGGCCCGCGGGCAGCTTCAGCTTCGCGTCCCGGTCGTTCACCGGCTCCTTGAGGCAGACCTCCACCCCGTCCACCGCGTCCACCATCTTCTTGAAGCCCCGGAAGTCGATCACCATGTGGTGGTCGACCCGGATCCCGGTCAGCTTCTCGACGGTACGGATCGTGCACGCCGTGCCGCCGAACTCGAAGGCCCAGTTGAACTGCGCGAACTGCTCCCGGGTGCGGGACCCGTCCGCCTTGCGGCAGCTCGGGATCGTCACCATCAGGTCGCGCGGCAGGGAGACGGCCGTCGCGCTCGACCTCCCCGCCGCGAGGTGCAGCAGGATCGTGGTGTCGGAGCGCTGGGTGCCCTTGTCCTTGCCGTACTTGCGGTTGCCCTCGCCGGCCCGGGTGTCCGAGCCGATGAGCAGGATGTTCCGCGCGGCCGAGGTGCTCGCCGGAGGCCGTTCCTTCTCGTACTTCTCCAGCTCGGCGGCGGCGGTGGTGTCGGTGGTGATGTTGTCGTCGAGCTTCCGGTAGAACCACCAGCCGACCCCCGCGGCGGCCAGCACGACGACCGCGACGCCGAGGGCCGTCCAGCGCAGCCAGTGGCGCCGGCGCGGCTCCTCCGGGGCGCCGGGAGCCTCGTCCTCCGTGGCCGGGGGATCCGGTTCGGCGGGCGTGCCTGCACGGTCCGTCACGTCTGGGTCCGTCCTTCGTGGCGTCGGCGGCGCGCCGGGCGTCCGCCGGTCACAGAAGGAGACGGCCGAACCCGACGCATGGTTGTGCGGAAGGAGTCGACTCCCCCCGGCCGATCATGTACCGGAGACGGGGCGGGCACCCGGGGGCTCGACGCGGTACTACGCCAAAAGGTGTGCCGATCGGGGCGGGGGCCGTTGCCGGAGGACCTCGGGCCGGTGCCCGGTGACCCGGGCGGCCTCCTGTGAGCCGGGGCGGCGGGTGTCCCTCGTCCGTGGGCGTCAGAGCGCCGTGTGCGTCACCCGCTCGCTCTCCACGCGCTTCTCCAGAGGGTCCTGGTGGTGGGACGACGCCCGGGCGCGTGGGGGCGGATGCCGGAGCGTGACGGAGGGGCGCCGGGCTGGTGTCGGTGGGCACGCCCGGCCCGGTGGGCGGACGGGCGTGCTCGTCCGGCAGGAGGACGGGCCGTTCAGAGCGCCGTGTGCGTCACCCGCTCGCTCTCCACGCGCTTCTCCAGAGATTCGGGCGCCAGCTCGTGCAGGTTCCGGCAGAGCACCACCGACGCGCCCGCCGCCAGGGGGGCGTACAGGCCGGACGAGAGCCCCCGCCAGTCCCCGTAGCCGAGGCCGGAGAGGAGCCGGGCGCCCGGGGCGAGGCCGAGGGCCGCCGCGTCCGTGCGGGCCTGTTCGACGAGCTGGGACCCGCTGCGTTCCGTACCGTCGACGACGAGCGCGGGAGCCTCCGGATCGACCGGTACGAACGGGGCGAACCGGTCTCCCTGGCTCGGCACCTCGACCGCGTAGTCCGCGTATCCGGCGGGCGCGGCCGGGAAGCGGCGGCCCAGCGGGGCCAGGGAGAGCGCGATCCGCTCCCCGGAGCAGGCGAGACCCGCCTCCAGGGCGTCCGGCCCCGCCACCACGACGTCCGCGTCCGCGGGGTCGCCGCCGATCTCCGCGGTCACGCCGACGGAGGCGCAGGCGAGCAGCCAGACGGCGCTCTGCCAGTGCGCGGGCAGCAGCAGCGCGAGCCGGTCGCCGGGCCCGGCGGACAGCTCGCCCTGGAGCAGGTTCGCCGTCTTGGCCACCCAATTGGCGAAGGTGGCGACGGACAATTCCACCCGCTCACCGGTGGCGTCGTCGTAGAAGGTGACCAAGGGGCGGGCGGGGTCCGCGGCGAGCGCGGATCGCAGCAGGTCGGCAGGGGTGCGGTCGCTGGCGTTCACGCCGGACAGCGTACGCGGGCGGGTGCGCGCGGGTCCGCCGTACCGGTGACGGCGTCCTCCGGTCGGAGCGACGGCCCGTCAGTTTCCGGGCCGGTCCCCGGCGCGCGGAACACCCCGGCGGTACGCACGATCGGCCTATGCGTGCCTCACTCGCCTCCTCGATCGCCGTCACCTGTGCGGCGGTGCTCGCCCTGCCGGTCTCCCTCACCGTGCCGGCGGCGGCCACGGCGCCACCCGCGGCCGCCCCCGCACTGCCACCCGCGCCCGAACTGCCGGGCTCCACCCAGTCGCTGCCCCTCGAACCGCTCGGCGCCGCCACGCGCGCCCTTGGCGACGCGGCCGGCTCCGGCGCGCAGGGGCTCACCCGACGCGACGTCAGACCCTTCTCGCTCGTCGGCGTCGTCTGGGACGACCCGGCGGCCCCGCTGCACGGCGCCGTGCAGGTCCGCACCCGCGCCACCGGCGGCGGTGCTTGGTCGCCGTGGCAGGACGTGGAGACCCACAACGAGGAGCACGGCGCCGACCCCGGCACCGCCGAAGGCTCCGCCCGGGCGCTCCGCGGCTCCACCGCCCCGCTGTGGGTGGGCGACTCGGACGGCGTCGAGATCCGCGTACGGGGAGAGGAGCCGCTCCCGGCGGGCCTCCGGCTCGAACTGGTGGACCCGGGCGAGGACCCGGAGGCGGCACCGGAGGAGACCGCTCCCCGGACCCGTGGCGCCGCGGCCCCGGCCGCCCGGGCCGCCGCGGGCGCGGCGGAGGAGGCCGCGGGCGCGGTGAACGCCCGCCCCGCGCCCCACGGTGCCACCTGGATCCCGGCCCTCTCGAAGGAGGAGACCGAGATCGAGGCCCGGAACGTGCCGCAGGCGCGGGCGGTCCCCGCCGGCCCGGCGGCGGCCGCGGCGGCGAAGCCGTACATCGGGCCCCGGCCCAAGATCATCACCCGTAAGGGGTGGGGCGCGGACGAGCGGATCCGCGAGAAGGGCTTCGTCTACACGAAGACCATCAAGGCGGCCTTCGTCCACCACAGCGCCACCGGCAACAACTACACCTGCAAGCAGGCCCCCTCCGTCCTGCGCAGTATCTACCGCTACCACGTCAAGAGCAGTGGCTGGCGAGACTTCGGCTACAACTTCGCCGTCGACAAGTGCGGAAACATCTACGAAGGCCGAGCGGGCGGCGTGGCCAAACCGGTCATGGGCGCGCACACCCTCGGCTTCAACACCGACAGCATGGGCATCGCCGTCCTCGGCACCTTCAGCCGCAGCGCCCCGCCGGCCGCCGCCGTGACCGCCATCGCCCGCCTGACGGCCTGGAAACTCGGGCTCCACGGGGTGAATCCGAAGGGGACCTCGTACCTGATCTCAGGGGGCGGAAACCTGTACAAGAAGGGCAAGAAGGTCCGGTTCAACGCCATCGCCGGACACCGCGACGGATTCGCCACGGACTGCCCCGGCGGACGCCTGTACAACAAGCTCGGCACGGCCCGGACGAGCTCGGCGAAGTACCAGGGGAGGCTCTGATGGGGGCAGGGAGGCAACCATCTGCATAAACTGACCGGTCATATCGCACGGACGACCGAGACGGGCGAGCTGACCGGCCCCGAACAGGAAGCAGAGACGACAAGGTGACAGAAGCGATCCTCCTGGTCGGTGGCAAGGGCACACGGCTGCGACCCCTCACGGTCAACACGCCCAAACCCATGGTCCCGGCGGCGGGCGTCCCCTTCCTGACCCACCAGCTGGCCCGGGCCCGTGCCGCCGGCATCGAGCACATCGTGCTCGCCACCTCCTACCTGGCCGAGGTCTTCGAGCCGTACTTCGGCGACGGCTCCGCCCTCGGCCTCAGCCTGGAGTACGTCACCGAGGAGGAGCCGCTGGGCACCGGCGGCGCGATACGCAACGTGGCCTCGCGCCTGCACTCGGGCCCCGACGACCCGGTCCTCATCTTCAACGGCGACATCCTCACGGGCCTCGACATCCAGGCCCTCGTCGACACCCACTCCTCCTCCGGCGCGGACGTCTCGCTCCACCTCACCCGGGTCGAGGACCCGCGCGCCTTCGGCCTGGTCCCCACGGACGACACCGGCCGCGTCACCGCCTTCCTGGAGAAGCCGCAGACGCCGGAGGAGATCGTCACGGACCAGATCAACGCGGGCGCGTACGTCTTCAAGCGCTCGGTCATCGACTCGATCCCCACGGGCCGCCCCGTCTCGGTCGAGCGCGAGACCTTCCCGGAGCTCCTGTCCTCCGGAGCCCACCTCCAGGGCATGGTCGACTCCACGTACTGGCTGGACCTCGGCACCCCGCAGGCCTTCGTCCGCGGCTCCGCCGACCTGGTCCTCGGCCGCGCCCCCTCCCCGGCCGTCCCCGGCCGCTGCGGCGACCGCCTGGTCCTGCCGTCCGCGCGCGTCGCCCCGGACGCCAAGCTGACCGGCGGCACGGTGGTGGGCGCGGACGCGGTGGTGGGCGAGGGCGCCCGCGTCACGGGCTCCGCGCTCCTCGCGGGCGCGATCGTCGAACCGGGCGCCGTGATCACGGACTCCCTGATCGGCGCGGGGGCCCGCATCGGCGCCCGTACGGTCGTCAGCGGGGCGGTCATCGGGGACGGGGCGCAGGTGGGGCCGGACAACGAGCTCCGCGAGGGCGTCCGGATCTGGTGCGACACCACCCTCCCCGCGGGCGCGGTCCGCTTCTCCTCGGACCAGTAGCCCGCCCCCCCGCAGCCCGCCCGCCGGGCCGCCGGGCGGGCTGCGCCCGGACGGTGGACCGCGGCCCGGGGGCGGTGTGCCGGGGGAGGCGGCACCTCCCGGTGTGGCCTGACCGTCCGGCGGTCCCGCCGAGGGGCCGGACGCACCGTCCCGCCCCGGGGCGGCGCCCCGCACGGCGGGACCGGGCGCGGTCCCGCGCGACTACGCTCAGGGGCATGGCCGGCCGCTTCGCACCCAGAACCACCCGCACCACCGTGCGCGGCGGCGACATCCTCCTGCCCGGGGCCGTGACGGACCTCGGCCTCACCCTCGGCCCGCTCCGCCGGGGCCCCGCCGACCCCACCTTCCGGGCGACCCCGGACGGCTCGGTCTGGCGGGCCAGCCGCACCCCGGACGGCCCCGGCACCCTCCGGGTCCGGATCGAGGAGGGGCGGCCCGGCGCCGAGGCGTGGGGCCCGGGAGCCGGCTGGCTCCTGGACCGCCTCCCCGCCCTCCTCGGCGCCGAGGACGACCCGACCGCCTTCGTCCCCCGCCACAAGCTGCTCCTGGCGACGCACCGCCGCCGCCCGGGTCTGCGTCTCACCCGCACCGGCCTGGTCCTGGAGTCGCTGATCCCGTCGATCCTGGAGCAGAAGGTCACGACGCACGAGGCCTACGGGTCGTGGCGGGCGCTCGTGCGGAAGTTCGGCGAACCGGCCCCGGGCCCGGCGCCGGACGGCATGTACGTGATGCCGGACGCGCGCGCGTGGGCGCGGATCCCGTCCTGGGAGTGGCACCGCGCGAACGTCGACGGCAAGCGTTCGGCCACGATCGTCCGCGCGGCGCGGGTCGCGCCCCGCCTGGAGGAGGCCGCGCTCATGGACCCGCCGGCGGCCCGTGAGCGCCTGGAGCTGATCCCGGGCATCGGCCCGTGGACGAGCGCCGAGACGGTGCAGCGCAGCAACGGCGCCCCGGACGAGGTCACCACCGGCGACCTGCACCTGCCGGGGATCGTCGGCTGGGCGCTCGCGGGCGACCGCACGGCCGACGACGAGGCGATGCTGGAGCTCCTGGCCCCGTACGCGGGTCAGCGCCACCGCGCCGCCCGCCTGATCCTCCTCAGCGGCCGCGTGCCCCCGCGCAGGGGCCCCCGCATGACGCCCGGGAACATCACCCACCTCTGAACCTCAGGGGCGGGTCACCGCACCTCGACGAACTCCGAGGCGAGCCGCGCCGGACGCTCCTTCGGCGGGGCCGCCGGGTGGCCGATCGCCACGGCGCCCATCGGGTCCCAGTCGTCCGGCAGCCCGAGGACGTCCCGTACGACGTCCCGGCAGAACATCGTCGAGGACACCCAGGCCGAGCCGAGCCGCTCACCGGCGAGCGCCACGAGGAAGTTCTGCACGCCCGCACCCGTCGCGACCACGAACATCTCGCGTTCGGCGGCGTCCCGGCGCGGGTCGCCGTAGTGGTGGGAGCCGTCCATGACGAGGCAGGGCACCGCGAGGTAGGGCGCGTTGCGCAGGACGTCCCCGCGCCGGACCCGCTTCGCGACGGACTCCTCGGACTTGCCGTCCCGGCGCAGGTCCGCGATCCACGCGTCCCGCATCGCGTCGAGCAGCCGCGTGCGCGACTCCGCCGACTCCAGGAGGACGAACCGCCACGGGGTGGTGTGGTGCGGCGCCGGGGCCGTCACGGCGGCGGCGACCGCCCGCCGGACCGCCCCCGGGTCGACCGGCTCGTCGGTGAACTCCCGTACGGTCCGCCGCAGCGTCACCGCCTCCCGTACGGCCTCCGAGGTCCCGAGCCGGAACATGTCGTCGGCCGCGGAGCGCACGAGCGCCCGCGCGCCCTCCTCGCCGTCGCCGCCCACGACATGGGGCAGTCCGCGGACGACGGCGACGGGAAGCCCGGCCGCCTTGCCCTTCACCAGGTCTCCGGCGGCGGCGAGTTCGTCGGCGGTGGCGACCACGGTCGCGCTCAGCGGATTGCCGTGCGCGTCGGTCCCGCCGCGCAGGTCGTCGAGGACCCGCACGCCGGCCGCGCCGATGGCCACGTCGGTGAGGCCGGCGCGCCAGGGCCGCCCGAAGGTGTCCGTGACGACGACGCCGACGTCGACGCCGAGCGCCTCGCGCAGCCCCGAACGGATGCGCCGCGCCGAGGCGTCGGGGTCCTCGGGCAGCAACAGCACGGTGCCGGAAGGGGTGTTGGAGGCGTCGACCCCGGCGGCGGCCATGACGAGCCCCTGCCGGTTCTCGACGATCCGCAGGGTGCCGCGCCGCGCCACCACCCGCACCGTCTCGGCGTCGATGGCCTCCTCGCGGTCGTCGGCGGCGACCACCCGGCCCTCGGCCTTGCTCACGATCTTGGAGGTGACGAGCAGGACGTCCCCGTCGGCGAGCTCCGGCGACGCGGAGGCGATCAGCTTGGCCAGATCGTCCCCGGCGGCCACCTCGGGCAGCCCGGGAAGCGCCCAGACCCGGTACGAGGGAACGACGACCGCCCCCTCGCCTCCGGCGGCGACCTCTCCCGCACTTCCGGCGGTCGCCTCCGCGCCTCCGGCGGCGGTCACTTCCGTGCCTCCGGCGGTCACTTCCGCGCCTCCCGCGGCGATCACCCCCGCGCTCTCCGCAGCGGCTGCCCCCGCGCCCCCCGCGGCGGTCACGCCCGCACCCCCCGCGGCCGTCACCCCCGGACCTCCTCGGCCAGTGCCAGCGCCTCGCGCGCCATCGCGGCCGTCGCGTCCACGTCCGTCATCATCAGCGGCACCGCGCGGCAGGCGATGCCCGCCGCCTCGACCTCGGCGACCGCGCCCGCGTCGACGGTGTCCACGAGCCAGCCGCCGACGAGTTCGGCGCCGTAGTGCAGGGCGACCGCCGCCGCCGTGGACTCCACGCCCACCGCCGCGAGCACCTTGTCGGCCATGCCGCGCACGGGCGCGTCGCCGACGATGGGGGAGAGGCCCACGACCGGCGCCCCGGCCGCGACGACCGCCTCGCGGATCCCGGGCACGGCCAGGATCGTCCCGACGCTCACCACGGGGTTGGACGGCGGGAAGAGGATGACGTCCGCCTCGGCGATCGCCTCCAGGACGCCCGGCGCGGGCTTCGCGGCCTCCGCGCCGACCGGCACGACGGCCTTCGCGTCGACGGAGGCGCGCAGCTTCACCCAGTACTCCTGGAAGTGCACCGCGCGCTGCTCGCCGTCCACCTCGATCGCCACGTGCGTCTCGACGCGGTCGTCGGACATGGGGAGGAGGCGCACGCCGGGCTGCCAGCGGGCGCACAGCGCCTCGGTGACGGCGCTCAGCGGGTAGCCCGCGCCGAGCATCTGCGTGCGGACGATGTGGGTGGCGAAGTCGCGGTCGCCGAGGCCGAACCACTCGGGCCCGACCCCGTACGCCGCGAGCTCCTCCTTGACGGTGAAGGACTCGTCCGTACGTCCCCAGCCCTGCTCCTCGTCGATGCCACCGCCGAGGGTGTACATCACCGTGTCCAGGTCGGGGCAGACCTTCAGCCCGAAGAGATGGATGTCGTCACCGGTGTTGCCGATGACCGTGATCTCCGCGTCCGGCGCGGCCTGCTTGAGGCCGCGAAGGAAACGGGCACCACCGATGCCGCCGGCCAGAACCACAATGCGCATGCGGACAGTCTGTCAGCCGGAGGCCGAGCGCATGAGGGGTGGTGGTCGGGAGACGGGCGGGCCCGTCAGGCGACCGCGACCTCCGGGGCGGCCGGGGCGCACTGGGCACGGAGCGACTCGTGCATCGGCATCTCGGTCAGGCCGGGGAAGTAGACGTGCAGGCTGACGGCCGGTTCGAGGGAGTCGTTGACGACCTCGTGGACGTACCCGGGGGCGAAGACGCGCTGCGCGCCGCCGGCGAGCGTCCGTACGCCCCGGTCCGTGCGCTCCCTCAGCTCGCCCTGCAGGACGGTCAGAACGCCGGAGGAGAGGCCGTGGTCGTGGAGCCCGCTGCCCTGTCCGGGCACCCAGGAGAGCAGCCACACCTCGTAGCCGGGGCCGGTGCGCAGGCGGTGGTACCAGCGGGTGGTGGCGTCGTACTCGACGTAGGGGGCCCACTGGGAGCGGTCGTCGGCGATGGAGCGCGCGAGGCCGGCGAACTCGGCCACGGTGACGGGGTGGGCGCGCTCGGGCTGGAGGAGGTGCTGGACCTCGAGGAGGTCGCCGGCGATCTGAAGGTCGCTGTCCATGTTCATGGGATGGGGAGGTTCCTCAGCAGAAACAGAAGCGGTGGGGGGTCACGAAAGAGAGGTGACACGGGTGACGCGGGGTGACGCTGGGGGAAGGAGCTGGAGCCCTACGGCATCAACAGCTGGGACAGCAACAGCAACAGCGCGCCTGGACAGCGCGGCGGGACCCACGGCTGTGGGTCGCGGAGGGCGCTGCGGTCGCTGGCATGCCACCAAAGGTGGCCGGAGGGGTACCCGACTGTCAACTCAATGCCCGATTTGGGGGTAATGTTTCACCTCATCCGGTTACTGCGTCCGGAGAAAGGTTTGCTCAGGCGCGGACCAGGACAGATGGCGCTTCGACCGCGCCCTCAAACACGGAGGGGTGTGATCGGACTGTGATCCAGATCGCTTCCATGGTCGGATCGCAACAAGATCCAAGTCCTGGACGTCCTCCTCTGTGAAGTCGGTGCGGCGCGATCAAGCCGGCGGCATGTGTCACGTTTTTTGGTGATTTGAACACTTTCCGCATACGCTTGGTTCCACAGAGTGAATGCGGGGCCCAATAGCAGATCTCGGCTTGACTCGCACAGAGCACGAACTTGTAATTTCACTCGTGTCGTTCGGCCGGGTTCGCCCCGGCAACATCACGGGGACGCACAGAACAGACGAGGGGCGCACATGACCGAGTTGTTCCAGGAACTGCTGGTCGAGGACGCGGACGAGGAACTCGGCTGGCAGGAGCGCGCGCTGTGCGCCCAGACCGATCCCGAGTCCTTCTTCCCCGAGAAGGGCGGCTCGACCCGCGAGGCCAAGAAGGTCTGCCTCGCCTGCGAGGTCCGCTCCGAGTGCCTCGAATACGCCCTGCAGAACGACGAGCGGTTCGGCATCTGGGGCGGCCTCTCCGAGCGGGAGCGACGCCGGCTGAAGAAGGCCGCCGTCTGAACGGCGCGAAGCCTGCCGGGCCCCCCGCGCCACGGCGCGCCCACCAGGACATGACGAACGGTCCGCCCCCTGTGCACCATCCACAGGCGGCGGACCGTTTCGCGTGTCCGGCACGCCGTGTCCCCGTATGAAGGCCTCCCGCACGGTCTGTCCACAGGGCGGCGGACCGTTCCGCGTGCAGCCGTTAGTGTGGGCCTCCGTCCGAGACGCTCCCCACGCCCCCCGCGGGCGACCCCGGCCGGAGGGCCCGTAGCTCGATGTCCTCAACTCCTGAGTTTCCGCGACACGTCGTCACCGCCGTGCTCGTCACCCACGACGGCGCCCGTTGGCTGCCCGACGCACTCGCCGGGCTGCTCGCCCAGGAGCGCCCCGTGCAGAACGTGGTGGCGGCCGACACCGGCAGCGCCGACGACTCGGCGCAGCTCGTCGCCGACGCCATCGGCGCCGACCGCGTCCTGCACCTCGCGCGCCGCACCGGCTTCGGCGCGGCCGTCGAGGAGGCCGCCCGCACCGCGCCCCTGCTCGGACCCGAGGAACTGCCCTACCTGAAGCGCCCCAGCGGATGGGACCCCGTCAGCCGGACCTGGAACGACGAGGCGTACGACCTCCCCGAACTCCCGCACGGCGAACCGGTCCAGTGGCTCTGGCTCCTCCACGACGACTGCGCCCCCGAGCCCGGCGCCCTCGCCGAACTCCTGCGCGTCGCCGAGTCCGACACGGAAGCCGCCGTCATCGGCCCCAAGCTGCGCGGCTGGTACGACAGGAAGCAGCTCCTCGAAGCCGGCGTGAGCATCGCCCGCAGCGGCCGCCGCTGGACCGGACTCGACCGCCGCGAGCAGGACCAGGGCCAGCACGACCAGGTCCGCTCCGTCCTCTCCGTCTCCACCGCCGGCATGCTGATCCGCCGCGACGTCTTCGAGGGCCTCGGCGGCTTCGACCGCCGCCTGCCCCTCATGCGCGACGACGTCGACCTGTGCTGGCGAGCGCACTCCGCCGGCCACCACGTCCTCGTCGCCCCCGGCGCCGTCCTGCGGCACGCCGAGGCCTCCGCCCGCGAGCGCCGCACCGTCGACTGCGCCGGCCGCACCGCCGCCAACCCGCACCGGGTCGACAAGGCCGGCGCCGTCCACACCCTCCTCGCCAACGCCCGCGGCCGCGCCCTCCCGTACGTCCTCGTACGGCTCGTCCTCAGCACCCTGCTCCGCACCCTCGCCTACCTCGTCGGCAAGGCCCCGGTCCAGGCGGTCGACGAGGTCATGGGCCTCCTCGCGACCCTGCTGCGCCCCGAGAAGATCCTCGCCGCCCGCAAGCGCCGCAGGAACCCGGCCGTCCCCAACGGCGAGTTCCGGTCCCTCTTCCCGCCGCCCGGCGCCACCGTCCGCGCCACCGTCGAGCAGATCGCCTCCCACTTCGGCGGCTCCGAGGCCGACACCGGCGGCTCCCGCCACGGCGTCGTCGAGTCGGGCCCCGGCGGCGACGACGCCGACTACCTGGAGATCGAGCAGTTCGCCCGGCTCAAGAAGATCGCCCGCAAGCCCGGCCCGGTCCTCTTCGCCCTGCTCCTCCTCGTCTCCCTGGTCGCCTGCCGCAACCTCTTCGCCGGCGGGTCCCTGGCGGGCGGCGCCCTGCTGCCGGCCCCCGACACCGTCTCCGGCCTCTGGTCGCGGTACGCCGACGCCTGGCACGCCCTCGGCACCGGCGGCACCCAGACCGCCCCGCCCTACCTCGCCGTCCTGGCCGCGCTCTCCGCGCTGTTCCTCGGCTCCACCTCCACCGCGCTGACCCTGCTGCTCGTCTGCTCGGTCCCGCTCGCCGGCTTCACCGCGTACTTCGCCGCCCGCGGCATCGTCGAGTCCCGGCTCCTGCGCGCCTGGGCCGCCATCGCGTACGCCTTCCTGCCCGCCGCCACCGGGGCCCTCGCCGCCGGCCGGCTCGGCACCGCGGTCCTCGCGATCCTGCTCCCGCTGATCGCCCGCGCCGCCGTCGCCGCCCACGGCTTCAACCGGCCCGACCGGGGCAGCTGGCGCGCCACCTGGGCGTACACCTTCCTGCTCACCTTCGCGACGGCGTTCACCCCGGTCGTCTGGCCGCTCGCCGTCCTCCTCGGCCTCGGCGTGCTCGCCGTGCGCCGCTCCGAGCTCACCGCGTACGGACTGCGCTTCCTGGCCGCCGTCGGCACCCCGCTGCTCGTCCTCGCGCCCTGGTCCCTCGCCCTCCTCACCGACCCCGGCGCCTTCCTGCGCGAGGCCGGCGTCGACGTCCGTACGGGCACGGCCACCGCGCTCGACCTGCTCGGCACCAGCCCGGGCGGCCCCGGCACCACCGGCGGCCTCCTCCTGATCGGCCTCGTCCTCGCCGGCCTGGCCGGTCTGTTGCGCGAGGAGCGGCAGCTCGCCGTCCGCACGGCCTGGGCCGCCGCCCTCGCCGGCCTCCTCTTCGCCGTCCTGTCCAACGGCGCGGGCGGCACCGGCTGGGCCGGACCCGCCACCCTCGTGTACGGCGCCGCCCTCATCGCCGCCGGCATGATCGGCGCCGAGGGCGGCCGCACCCGCGTCGCCGCCCACGGCTTCGGCTGGCGCCAGCCCGTCGCCGCCCTCATCGCCCTCGCCTGCGCCCTCGGCCCGGCCGTCGCCGCCGTCGGCTGGATGATCGGCGGCGCCGACGGCCCGCTGACCCGCCGCGACCCGGTCCAGGTCCCGGCCTTCGTCGCCGAGGAGAGCGGCACCCGCGACCAGCCCCGCACCCTCGTCCTCGGCGCCGGCGCGCCCGGCGAGGTCGCCTACACCCTGGTCCGCGGCTCCGGCGCCCGCCTCGGCGACGCCGAACTCACCGCGGCCGCCGAGGGCGACTCCCGCCTCGACGCGGTCGTCGCCCGCCTCGTCGCCGGCTCCGGCGCCGACCAGACCCAGGAGCTCAGCGGCTACGCCATCCGTTACGTCCTCGTACGGGACGGAGCACCGCGCCAGATGAGCCGCGTCCTCGACTCCACGCCCGGCCTCAGCCGCCTCAGCCAGCTCGACGGCAGCGCGCTCTGGCGCGTCGACCGCGAGATCGCCCGCGTCATGATCGTCCCGCCCGCCGTCAAGTCCGGGGACGCCGGGAACGCGCAGGAGACCGCCGAGCCGGTCGCCGTCGCCGCCGGTCCCGTCGAGGCGCACACCCAGATCCCCGCGGGCCCCGCAGGCCGCGTCCTGCGCCTCGCCGACCTCGCCGCCGACGGCTGGACCGCCACCCTCGACGGCAAGGAGCTGACGCGGACCACCGTCGACGACTGGGCCCAGGGCTTCGAGCTCCCCGCCGGAGGCGGCCGCCTCGACCTCACGTACGACGAGCCGCTCGGCCACACCGCGTGGATCTGGGCCCAGGTCGGCCTCGCCGTCGTCCTGCTCGTCCTCGCCCTGCCCGGCCGGCGCCGCGAGATCGACGACGACCTCCCCGAGGAGGAGCTCGCGATCCCCGCCCAGGCGACCGAGGGCGACGGTCGCCGCGCCCGCCGGCTGCGCGCCGCCGCGGAGGCCGAGGCCGAGGCGGAGGCCGCCGGCACCCCCGGCTCCCCGGAGTTCCCGGCGTCCCCGGAGAACGAGCCCGCCCCGGTCCCGGAGCAGCAGTCCTACGAGCCCCGGGACCAACAGCAGGAATGGGACGGCGGCCACGACCCGGCCTACGCCCAGGCGCCCGCGCAGCAGACCCAGGAGCAGCCGGGGACCCAGCCGTACGCCGACCAGGGCTACTACCAGGACTACGCCGCCGACCCGTACCAGCAGCAGCCGTACGCGTACCCCCAGCAGGGATACGAACAGCAGGGGTACGGACAGCAGGGGTACGAGCAGCAGGGCTATGAGCAGCCGCAGCCGTACGACCCGGCGGCGCAGCCCCAGCAGTACGACCAGCAGCAGTACGACCCGTACGGCTACGGCTACGGATACCCCCAGGGCCACGAGACCGAGCAGCGTCCCGACGGGAGCAGCAACCAGTGAAGCGCACGACCCTCTCCCTGATCGCGGGAGCCACGGCCCTCGCCGCCGTCACCGGCTTCGCGGCCCTCACCGCCCCGGACGGCGCCGCCGCCCCCGAGGCGAAGGCCACCACCCGCCTGCCGGTGGAGCGCGTCGGCCTGGTCTGCCCGGCCCCCAGCACCTCAGAGGTGGCCGAGACGCTCTACACCTCGTACACCCCGGCGAGCACCGGCGCGGCGAAGAGCACCCCGGGCAGGACCGAGCAGCCCACCGCCCTGCTGCGGGCCGCCACGAGCGCGACGCCCGCGGGCGGCACCGGCAAGACCGGCAAGAAGCCGAAGGCACCCAAGGTCCCGGCCACCGTCACCGCCACCGGCAAGCCCGTCACCGCCGAGGCGGAAGGCGGCTCCGTGCCCGCCCTCACCGGCTCCGCGACCGGCACCCTCGCCCCCGGCTGGACCGTCCAGCAGACCACCGTCGTCCCGGCGGGCGGCGCGCGCGGCCTCCTCGGCCTCGGCTGCGGCGCCCCCGACACCGACTTCTGGTTCCCGGCCGCCTCCACCGCCAAGGAACGCCAGGACTACGTCCACCTCACCAACCCGGACGACACGGCCGCCGTCGCCGACATCGAGCTGTACGGCCCCGAGGGCCCCCTCAAGTCCCAGTTCACCGAGGGCATCCCGGTCCCCGCCCACTCCACCGTCCCGGTGCTCCTCTCCACCCTCACGAGCGAGACCGGCCGGCGGGACGTCACCGTCCACGTCACCACCCGCAGCGGACGCGTCGGCGCCGCCGTCGCCGCGGCCGACGACAAGCTCGGCAGCGACTGGATCGCGCCGGCCGCCGACCCGGCGAGCACCGCCGTGCTCCCCGGCATCCCGGCCGACGCCACCTCGGTGCGGCTCGTGGCCTTCGCCCCCGGCGACGACGACGCCGACCTCAAGATCCAGCTGGCCACCGCGACCGGCACGATCGTCCCGGCGGGCGGCGGCTCGCTCCACGTGAAGTCGGGGATGACGGCCTTCGCCGACCTGCCGGACCTCACCCGGGGCGCGGTGGGCTCCCTGCTGCTCACCCCGAGCGACCCGAAGAAGCCGACCCCGGTCGTGGCGGCCCTCCAGGTCGTGCGCGGCAAGGGCGAGAACACCGAGATCGCGTTCATCCCGGCGGCCGCGGCCGTCTCCGCCCGCGCGACGGTCGCCGACAACCGCGCCAAGGCCTCGACGCTCTCCCTGACCGCCCCCGGCGCCGACGCCCAGGTCAAGGTCACCGCCTCGGCCGGGTCCGAGGGGGGCACGCCGGTGTCGAGGACCGTCACCGTCAAGGGGGGCACGACGACGGTCCTGACCGACCTCGCCCCCCAGGGCCTCAAGGGCTCCTACGCGCTGACCGTCGAACCCGTCTCGGGCGGCAAGGTCCACGCGGCACGGACGCTCGCCCTCCCGGAGGACGGCATCCCGATGTTCACCGTCCAGACCTTCGTCGACGACCGAGGCACGGTGGAACTCCCGACGGCCCACCAGGACCTGGGAGTCCTGGACTGAGCGGCGCGCGTGGCTCCCGCGCCCGAGCCCGCACCGGGCTCGGGCTCAGTCCTGCCCGTACCGAGGGTCGACCGACTCGGGGGACAGCCCCAGAAGCTCCGCGACCTGCTCCACGACCACCTCGTGGACCAGCATCGCCCGCTCGTCCCGGCTCTTCGAGCGGATCTCGACCGGCCGTCGATAGACGACCACCCGCGCGGGTTCGTTCTTCTCCGCGGGCAGCGCACCCCCCAGCGGCACCGTCTCGCCGGAGACCGGGGGCGGCACCTCCATCACCATGAAGTCGACGTCCGCCAGCTGGGGCCAGCGCCGCTCCAGGCGCTCCACCGAGTCGAGGACGAGATCGCGGAAGGTGTCGGCCCGGCTCGTGGAGAGCGGCACCTGCGGCGGTGCGACGGGTCCCCGCATCCCGCGGCCGTGCCGGTCGCGGCGGCGGACCCGAGGCTCCGCCGGGGGCTCCGTGGGGCGGTGCGAGGGGCGGTGCGAGGGGCTCGGCGGCACAGGACTGTCCATCACTGACGCAGCGTAACTCCCATCCGTCCCACCGCACCGTGGCGCATCCTCGCCGACCTTCCCGGCGTGCCCGCGCTCCCGCCGCACCCCTTGTCGAAACCTGAACATTCCGGCCGGGCTCACGCCCGATTCGACGGCCCGTCGCGATCGGCCATCTGGCCCTGGTTGACCGGATTTGTATCCCAAGGTGTCCGAATACCCCCCTGCCGCCCCCTCCTTGGTCCCCCTCCCCCGCAGGTCAGAGCCGCCCTCACCCGAAGGGGGGTGGCGGAGGTCACACCGCGACACGGTGGAGTGACCTGAGGGAGAGTCGTCGCGGCCCGCTCAAGAGTGCGGTACCGTCCAACGTCGTGAGCCCTGTACGTCGCTGTTCGCGCACCGCGTGCGGCCGCCCTGCCGTCGCGACACTGACGTACGTCTATGCCGACTCGACTGCGGTCCTCGGCCCGCTCGCCACCTACGCCGAGCCCCACTGCTACGACCTGTGCGCCGAGCACAGCGAGCGCCTCACCGCCCCGCGCGGCTGGGAGGTGGTGCGGCTCTCCGACGGATCCGCCCCCGCCCGCCCCAGCGGCGACGACCTCGAAGCGCTGGCCAACGCGGTCCGGGAGGCGGCCCGCCCCCAGGAGCGCGCGGCCGAGGCCGGCGGCAAGATCGGCGGAGGCCGCGGCGGCGACCCCATGGAGGTCGGGCGCCGCGGACACCTCAGGGTGCTCCGTTCCCCTGACAACTGACGGCATCCGGCCACCGTCCGCGTCCCCCCGACCCCGCTCCGGGTAGTTTTGGCGTTCCGTACACGCGCCGCACACGCGTGTCAGAGCACTCAGGAGGGTGGATCCGTGACTGCCGATCTGTCGCAGATCGTGAAGGCGTACGACATCCGCGGAGTCGTACCCGACCAGTGGGACGAGAAGCTCGCCGAGCTCTTCGGCGCCGCCTTCGTACGGGTGACGGACGCGGACGCGATCGTCATCGGCCACGACATGCGGCCCTCGTCGCCCGGCCTCGCGACCGCCTTCGCGCGCGGCGCGGCCCGCCTCGGCGCAGACGTCACCCTCATCGGGCTCTGCTCCACGGACCAGCTGTACTTCGCCTCCGGCAGCCTCGGCCTGCCCGGCGCCATGTTCACGGCCTCCCACAACCCGGCCCGGTACAACGGCATCAAGATGTGCCGCGCCGGCGCCGCCCCCGTCGGCCAGGACACCGGTCTCGCCGACATCCGCGCCCTCGCCGAGGAGTGGTCGGAGAAGGGCGCCCCGGAGCCGGCGGCGAAGCAGGGCGCCATCACCGAGCGGGACACCCTCGCGGACTACGCCGCGCACCTCAAGAACCTGGTGGACCTCACCGCGATCCGCCCCCTCAAGGTGGTCGTCGACGCGGGCAACGGCATGGGCGGCCACACCGTCCCCACCGTCTTCGAGGGCCTCCCGCTCGACGTGGTCCCGATGTACTTCGAGCTGGACGGCACCTTCCCGAACCACGAGGCCAACCCGCTCGACCCGAAGAACATCGTCGACCTCCAGGCCCGCGTCCGGGCCGAGGGCGCCGACATCGGCCTCGCCTTCGACGGCGACGCCGACCGCTGCTTCGTCGTCGACGAGCGCGGCGAGCCGGTCTCCCCGTCCGCGATCACGGCCCTCGTCGCCGCGCGCGAGCTCGCCAAGAACCCCGGCGGAACGATCATCCACAACCTGATCACCTCCTGGTCGGTGCCGGAGGTCGTCCGCGAGCAGGGCGGCGAGCCGGTCCGCACCCGCGTCGGCCACTCCTTCATCAAGGAGGAGATGGCGAAGACCGGAGCGATCTTCGGCGGCGAGCACTCGGCGCACTACTACTTCAAGGACTTCTGGAACGCGGACACCGGCATGCTCGCCGCGCTCCACGTCCTCGCGGCCCTGGGCGGCCAGGAGGGCACCCTGTCGGACCTGGTCTCGGCCTACGACCGGTACGTCGGCTCCGGCGAGATCAACTCCACGGTCGCCGACCAGGCGGCGAGCACGGCCAAGGTGAGGGCGACGTACGAGGACGCCGAGGGCGTCACCCTCGACGAGCTCGACGGCCTGACCGTGACGGCGGCGGACTGGTGGTTCAACCTCCGCGCCTCCAACACGGAGCCGCTGCTCCGCCTCAACGTCGAGGCCCGCGACGAGACCACCATGGCCAAGATCCGCGACGAGGTCCTCGCGCTGGTCCGGGCGGCCGACTGACCCCACGGCCCCGCCGGGGAACGGGGGCGTGCCCCGTTCCCCGGCGGTAGGCTGAGCTGGCCCGATCCGTCTGTTCGAAGGGACATCCCATGCCGCTCGAAGCCGGCCTCCTGGAGATCCTGGCCTGCCCGGCCTGCCACGCTCCGCTGAACGACCGCTCGGCGGACGAGACCCCCGAGCTGATCTGCACGAGCCCCGACTGCGGCCTCGCCTACCCGGTCCGCGACGGCATCCCGGTCCTCCTCGTGGACGAGGCCCGCAAGCCGGCGTAACACCGCCGCCCGGCTCCGTGCGGCGATCGTCCCGCCCCGTGCGGGCAGGCGTCCCGCCCCGTGTGGGCGATCGTCCCGCAGGGCGGGACGGGTGGGCACACGGGACGGCGCCCTGAGCGGCGCCTCCGCGTTCCGAGCCCCGGACCCGCACAAGCCGACCCCGCACCGCCCTCACGGGCCCCCGCACCAGGGCGGCACCCCGGGGCACGGGGCCCGCGCACGACCAGCACCCGCAGACGCACGCGCAGCACCCGCACCCGCACCGCCCCGCAGGGAGGCCGCACATGCTCGACGAGACCCTCCTCGACGCCCCGGACGACCTCGCCCTGGCCGACCGCCGCGGCCTCCTCCGCGGTGCCGCCGAAGCCGGCGCACGGGTCCGGACCGCCGCCCGTCACGCCGCCGAGGCCGGCATCGCGGACCTCCGCCCCGAGGGCCGCCCCCGCGCCGTCCTGGTCGCCGGCCCCGGCACCGCCGCCGCCGGCGTCGCGGACCTGCTCGGCGGACTCGCGGGCGCGGCCGCCCCCGTCGTACGGCTCCAGCCGACCGGCGTCGCCCCCGCCGCCGGCGCCCTGCGCTGGGCGCTGCCGGGCTGGGCGGGTTCGGTGGACCTGCTGCTGCTCCCGACCACCGACGGCGGCGAACCGGGCCTCGCCCTCCTCGCCGAGCAGGCGTACCACCGGGGGATCACGGTCGTCGCCGTCGCCCCGAAGGACTCCCCGCTCGCCGAGGCGGTCAACGGCTCGCGCGGCCTGTTCGTCCCGATGGCGATCGCCCCGAACGAGTCGCCCGACGAGTACGCCGAGAGCATCGCGGCCAGCCCGGGCGCCCTCTGGGCCCTGTTCACCCCGCTGCTCGCGCTCCTGGACCGCGTGGGTCTCATCGAGGCGCCGCCGGAGGCCCTGGAGAAGGCCGCCGACCGTCTGGACCGCATGGCGGAACGCTGCGGCCCGGCCATCGCCACGTACAGCAACCCGGCGAAGACGCTCGCCGCCGAGCTCGCGGACTCGCTCCCGCTGATCTGGACCGAGGGCAACGCCGCGGGCCCGGCGGGCCGCCGCTTCGCCGCCGTCCTCGCCGAGCTCGCGGGCCTGCCCGCCCTCGCCGCGGAGCTCCCGGAGGCCCTGCCGGCGCACGGGGTCCTCCTCGCCGGCGACTACGCGGCGGGCGCGGACCCGGACGACTTCTTCCGCGACCGCGTGGAGGAGCAGCAGGCGCTCCGCGCGCGCGTGGTCCTGCTCCGCGACCGTCCGGCGGAGGGCCTGACCGCCGCCCCGGCCGCCCGCGAACTGGCCCTCGGCCACGGGACCGCCATCAGCGAGCTGGAACCGGAGGAGGGCGGCGACCTGGAGACCCTCGCCGAGCTGCTCGCGGTGACGGACTTCGCGGCGGTGTACCTCGCCCTGGCCACTCCGGGCCGCATCCCGCACTAGCCCCGCCCGGAGCGCCCACCACCGACCCCAGCGGCCCCCGCCCACCGGCCCGGCCCCCGCCCCACCGCAGCGGCCCACCGCAC
Organism: Streptomyces sp. NPDC004266; assembly: GCF_042874095.1. NCBI lineage: Bacteria > Bacillati > Actinomycetota > Actinomycetes > Kitasatosporales > Streptomycetaceae > Streptomyces > Streptomyces sp. NPDC004266. The sequence goes on along the minus strand of NZ_JBIAMM010000032.1, from coordinate 7,358 downwards.
CGGCCCGGCACCCACCGGCACCGGCCCGGGCCGACCCGGGCACCGGCGCACCGGCAGGACCCCGGTACACCGCGAGGACCCCACTCCGTCACCCGCGTGCCCACCGCCCCGACACCCGTCCGTCACCCGCCCCCTGTCACCTGTCACCCGACACCCGAAGATCCGTCACCACTCCGAGGAGCTGGCAGGCACCATGGACCGCCTCGTCAACACCGTCCGTCCCTACGCCTGGGGTTCCACGACGGCCATCCCGGAACTGCTCGGAGTCGCCCCCACCGGCGAGCCCCAGGCCGAGATGTGGATGGGCGCCCACCCCGGTGCCCCCTCCCGCACCGAGCGAGGCGCGCTGAACGACCTGATCGCCGCCGACCCCGTACACGAGCTGGGGGAGCGGACCGTCGAGAAGTTCGGACCCCGGCTCCCGTTCCTCCTGAAGCTGCTCGCCGCGGGCGCCCCGCTCTCCCTCCAGGTCCACCCCGACCTGGCCCAGGCCCAGGCCGGGTACGCCGCCGAGGAGGCCGCCGGCATCCCGGTCGACGCCCCGCACCGCACGTACAAGGACGCCAACCACAAGCCCGAGCTGATCTGCGCCCTCACCCCCTTCGACGGCCTGTGCGGCTTCCGCGACCCCGTCGAGGCCGCCGACCTCATCGCCGCGCTCGGCGTCGACTCCCTCAAGCCGTACGTGGACCTCCTCCACGCCCACCCCGAAGAGGCCGCGCTCCGCGAGGTCCTGACGGCCCTGCTCACCGCCGACCGCGAGGAGATGGCGCACACCGTCGCCGAGGCCCACGCCGCCGCCGACCGCCTCGGCGGCGACCACGCCCCGTACGCGCTCCTGGCCCACCACTACCCGAGCGACCCCGGCGTCATCGCCGCCATGCTGCTCAACCGCGTCCGGCTCCAGCCCGGCGAGGCCCTCTACCTCGGCGCGGGCGTCCCGCACGCCTACATCGAGGGCCTCGGCGTCGAGATCATGGCCAACTCCGACAACGTGCTGCGCTGCGGCCTCACGCCCAAGCACGTCGACGTCCCCGAACTCCTCCGCGTCGTCCGCTTCGAGCCGACCGAGCTGGCCGTCCTGCGCCCCGAGGCCTCCCCCTCCGGCGAGGAGGTCTACGAGACCCCGATCGACGAGTTCCGCCTCTCCCGGTACGTCCGCGCGGAAGGCGCCGCCCCGACCGACGTCACCGCGCCCACCCCTCAGATCCTGCTCGCCGTCGCGGGCCGCACGGGGGTCGGCGAGGTCACCCTGAGCCCCGGCGAGTCGGTCTTCGTACCGGCGGGCGAGCCGACCGAGCTGACCGGAGCGGGCACCGTCTTCCGGGCGACCGTCGTGGCCTGATGCGACAATGACCGGCCGAACCGCGGCGATAGAGCCGGAGCACCGACGAAGGGACCACGTACACCCATGAGCGCGTCAGGCGGAACCAAGGCGATCGTGGCGGCACTCGCCGCCAACCTCGCGATCGCCGTAGCCAAGTTCGTGGCGTTCCTCTTCAGCGGTTCGTCCTCGATGCTCGCCGAGGCCGTCCACTCGCTCGCCGACTCCGGCAACCAGGGCCTGCTGCTCCTCGGCGGCAAGAAGGCCCAGCGCGAGGCCACGCCGCAGCACCCCTTCGGCTACGGCCGCGAGCGGTACATCTACGCCTTCCTCGTCTCCATCGTGCTCTTCTCCGTCGGCGGCATGTTCGCCATCTACGAGGGCTACGAGAAGATCAAGCACCCCCACCCCATCGAGGCCTGGTACTGGCCGGTCGGCGTCCTGGTGTTCGCGATCATCGCCGAGAGCTTCTCCTTCCGGACCGCCATCAAGGAGTCGAACGAGATCCGCGGCGGCCTGTCCTGGAAGGACTTCATCCGCCGCGCCAAGGCGCCCGAGCTGCCCGTCGTCCTCCTGGAGGACTTCGGCGCCCTCGTCGGCCTCGTCCTCGCCCTCGGCGGCGTCGGCCTCGCCCTGGCGACCGACGACGGCGTCTGGGACGGCATCGGCACCGTCTGCATCGGTGTCCTCCTCGTCCTCATCGCGATCGTCCTCGCCGCCGAGACCAAGTCGCTGCTCCTCGGCGAGGCCGCCGGCGCCGACGAGGTCAGGAAGATCGAGGCGGCCGTCGTCGACGGCGAGACCGTCACCCGCCTCATCCACATGCGCACCCTCCACCTCGGCCCCGAGGAACTCCTCGTCGCAGCGAAGGTCGCCGTCCAGCACGACGACACGGCCACCGAGGTCGCGAACGCCATCAACGCCGCCGAGGAGCGCATCCGCGCCGCCGTCCCGATCGCCCGGGTCATCTACCTGGAGCCCGACATCTACAGCGAGACGGCCGCCTCGGCGGGCAGCAACCCGGCCAAGAGCCCCGGCGGCCCCGGCCACTGACCCCCGCGGGCGGGCACGCCCCACCCGCCCCAGGCCCCCGGGACGCACGCCCCGGGGGCCTCGTGCGTCCGATGCGGACTGTGGTCCGCCGCACCGATCGGTGTAGATTCGTGACCAGCCAGACGTCGCTGCTGATGGCGGTCGGGCGGTCCGCGGACCGGCCGAGGGAGAGAGGGCCTCCGACGACGGCACCGAGGAAGCGCCCGGGCATTCGTGTGCCCAGGGTGCCTTGCCGTGGTGCCAGGCGCCTCAACCGACCCTCGCACTCGCACACACGAGGAGCAGCACAGTCATGACGACTGCCGCCCACCAGGACTTCAAGGTCGCCGACCTCTCCCTGGCCGCCTTCGGCCGCAAGGAGATCACCCTCGCCGAGCACGAGATGCCCGGCCTGATGTCGATCCGCCGCGAGTACGCCGAGCAGCAGCCGCTCGCCGGCGCGCGCGTCACCGGTTCCCTGCACATGACCGTGCAGACCGCCGTCCTCATCGAGACCCTGGTCGCCCTCGGCGCCGAGGTCCGCTGGGCCTCCTGCAACATCTTCTCCACCCAGGACCACGCCGCCGCGGCCATCGCCGTCGGCCCGAACGGCACCCCGGAGAACCCCCAGGGCGTCCCGGTCTTCGCCTGGAAGGGCGAGACCCTGGAGGAGTACTGGTGGTGCACCGAGCAGGCCCTCACCTGGCCGAACTCGCCCACCGGCGGCCCGAACATGATCCTGGACGACGGCGGTGACGCCACCCTCCTCGTCCACAAGGGCGTCGAGTTCGAGAAGGCCGGCTCCGCCCCGGACCCGTCCACCGCGGACAGCGAGGAGTACGGCCACATCCTCCGTCTCCTCAACCGCACCCTCGGCGAGAACCCGCAGAAGTGGACCCAGCTGGCGTCCGAGATCCGCGGCGTGACGGAGGAGACCACCACCGGCGTCCACCGCCTGTACGAGATGCACCAGGCCGGCTCGCTCCTCTTCCCGGCGATCAACGTCAACGACGCCGTGACGAAGTCGAAGTTCGACAACAAGTACGGCTGCCGCCACTCCCTCATCGACGGCATCAACCGCGCCACCGACGTCCTCATCGGCGGCAAGACCGCCGTCGTCTGCGGCTACGGCGACGTCGGCAAGGGCTGCGCCGAGTCCCTCCGCGGCCAGGGCGCCCGCGTCATCGTCACCGAGATCGACCCGATCTGCGCCCTCCAGGCGGCGATGGACGGCTACCAGGTCACGACCCTCGACGAGGTCGTCGAGACCGCCGACATCTTCATCACCACCACCGGCAACAAGGACATCATCATGGCCGCCGACATGGCCAAGATGAAGCACCAGGCCATCGTGGGCAACATCGGCCACTTCGACAACGAGATCGACATGGCCGGCCTCGCCAAGACCCCGGGCATCGTCAAGGACGAGGTCAAGCCGCAGGTCCACACCTGGACCTACCCCGACGGCAAGGTCCTCATCGTCCTCTCCGAGGGCCGCCTGCTGAACCTCGGCAACGCGACCGGCCACCCCTCCTTCGTGATGTCGAACTCCTTCGCCGACCAGACCCTGGCCCAGATCGAGCTCTTCACCAAGCCGCAGGAGTACCCGACCGACGTCTACGTGCTGCCGAAGCACCTCGACGAGAAGGTCGCCCGCCTCCACCTGGACTCGCTCGGCGTCAAGCTGACGACCCTCCGCCCGGAGCAGGCCGCCTACATCGGCGTCGAGGTCGAAGGCCCCTTCAAGCCGGACCACTACCGCTACTGATGCCCCGGCCGGCGGCGCCCGCGCGCTGACGCGGCGCCGTCCCGGACACCCGTAGAGGACTCAGGCAGGCCCCCCGCACCCCCGTGCCGGGGGGCCTGCCCCGTCCGGCCCCGCTACCGCTTCCAGGAAGCGCCCCTCCCGAGGACCACCCCATGCCCCGCGGCCGTTATTCGCTCCATGACCCGCACGATCACACCCCCCTCGGCGAAGAACACTTCCACTGCGCGCCCGGCCCCTCCGGCTGGCGCTACGTCTCACAGATCACCGCCCCCTCCGGCGACCACCGGGGCTCCGTCGACCTGGCCGTCGACGAACTCGGCCGCCCCATCCGCCTCGAACTGCACGCCGCGAGCTGGCAGGTCCGCGGCGCGGCCCTCGACGGCGTCACCTGGGTCCGCACGGACCCCACCGGAACCCACGCCACCGAAGGCAATGTGCGCGCCCACGCCTTCACCGGCACGTCCCCGGCGTTCCTCGTCGCCCTCACGCGACTCCTGCGTCTCACCCCCGATTCCCCCGAGACCCGTGTCAGGCTCGTCGCCTTCACGGACCCGGTGCTCGCCCCCCTCACGGTCGACCAGTCCTGGGCCCTGCTGAGAAGTGAAGCGCACGCCACTGACAACGGCCCCCTGACGGTGGACGAGTACCAGGTCAGCGCCCTGGAGACGGGCGAACGCCATACGGTCCACATCGCCGGCGACGTGGTCCTCGCCGCCCCCGGCATCGAGCTCGAAGACCTCGAGACCCCGCCCTCGGCCTTCCCCTGACGGGACCCCTCAGGCCGGCGGGGCGAACCCGGTGGCACGCGCCCCGGACCCCGCCGACGACCCGCCGACGGGAGGGACGACAGGGGGAGCGACGGCCGGGGGAGCGACCGGGGACGTGACGGCCGGGGAAGTGACCGGGGAAGTGGCGGCCGGAGGAACCGGGGGATCGATCACCGAGGCAGCCGGAACGGACGGCGGAGGAACGGCACCCGGCACCACTCCGCCGGCCGACGGCGCGAACGCCCGCCGCGCGTCCCGCGCCTGCCGCTCGGCCACCACCCCCGCCAGATAGGCGTCGGCCGGAACCCCTGCCGGCGGAGGCGTACCGGTCCGCGCCACGAGCTCGTCGGCCAGCCGCTCCGCAAGGCGCCGCCCCACGACCGGGTCCAGCTCACGCGACCGCGTCAGGTACTGACGCACCTCCAGCCACAACGCCTCCGGCACCGCCGAGAGGTCGAGCCCGGCGAAGCGCCCCACCAGCCACGGCGGAGGCGGAGGAACGGCCAGAACCCGGGCCGCGGGTATCCGCTCCCGCACCACCAGCGTCCCCGCGAACACGTCTCCGAGGCGCCGCCCCCGCTCGGACACCAGCGAAGCGACGAGGGCGACGACCCCGAAGGTCATCAGGATCTCCACGACCCCCATCGCGCCCCGCACCAGCGCGTGCCGGAACCGGATCGGCCCCCCGTCGTCCCGGACCACCCGCAGCCCGCAGGCCAGCTTCCCCAGGGACCGCCCGTGCGACAGGGTCTCCACCGCGATCGGCGCCCCCACGAGCACCAGCAGGAACGACGCGACGGACAGTGCCATGACCGCGGCCTCGTCCAGCGACGCCGTCGCGACCGCGAGCCCGATCGAGAACAGCAGGTACACGGCCCACACCACCACCAGGTCGATGAGCACCGCGAGCGCCCGACTCGGCAGCCGCGCGGGCTGCAATCCCAGGACGACCGCGTCACCCGTCACAAGACCACTCACGGCACCCACCCTTCTCCGCCCTTCCCGACCCCTCCGAACGTCAGTCTGCCAAGCTGACCCGCAGCGCGCCGCAGCAGTACGGACCCGTCCGCAGCCAGTGCCTGGAGCAGCAGCCGATCATGGACCTCGACGTCTACGTGACCGCCCACCGCGCCGAGTGGGAACGCCTCGACCACCTCCTGCGCCGGGGCGGCAAGCTCACCGGCGCCGAGGCCGACGAACTCGTCGCGCTCTACCAGCGCACGGCCACCCACCTCTCGATCGTCCAGTCGAGCACTCCGGACCCCGTGCTCACGGCCCGGCTCACCCAGCTCGTGGCCCGTGCCCGCGCCACCGTCACCGGCACCCGCCGCTCCTCCTGGCGCGACGCCGTCCGCTTCCTTACCGCCGGCTTCCCCGCCGCGGTCTACCGCTCCCGCCGCTGGTGGATCCCCACGGCCGTCCTCTCCACGCTGCTCGCGGTCCTCATCGGCTGGTGGATCGGCACGCACCCGGAGGTCCAGGCCTCGATCGGCGCCTCCACCGACCTCCGCGAGATGACCCGCCCCGGCGGCCGGTACGAGACGTACTACTCCAGCCACCCGGCGGCCTCCTTCGCCGCCCAGGTCTGGACGAACAACGCCCAGGCGGCGGCCATGTGCCTGGTCCTGGGCGCGTTCCTGGGGATCCCGGTGCTCTGGATCCTCTTCCTGAACATGCTGAACCTCGGCGTGGGCCTCGGTCTGATGTCCTCCGCCGGTCGCCTCGACGTCTTCCTGGGCCTGATCCTTCCCCACGGCCTCCTCGAACTGACCGCCGTCTTCGTGGCCGCCGGCACGGGACTCCGCCTCGGCTGGACGGTCATCGACCCGGGCCCCAGGACCCGCCGCGCCGCCCTGGCGGAACAGGGCCGCGCGGCGGTCGGCATGGCGATCGGCCTGGCCCTGGTCCTCTTCGTCTCAGGCCTGCTCGAAGGCTTCGTCACCCCTTCAGGCCTCCCCACCTGGGCCCGCATCACCATCGGCGTCGCCGCCGAGCTGGCCTTCCTCGCCTACGTGTACGTGCTCGGCGGCCGTGCGGCCCGGGCCGGCGACACGGGAGACCTGGAGGAGCCCGACCGCAGCGCCGCGCTCCCCACCGCCGCCTGATGTGCGTCGGCCCCTCCCGAGCTGCTAGTCTCCTCCGGTGCTCGCGAAAGCTGTTGACACGGCGGTCGTGGGGAGGTAGATTCAAACGGTTGCCTAGAACTGGACAGTTCGGCAGCGGCCGGGTAGAGTCTCACTCACTCCGGTAGGGAATTCGATTCCACGGAGTCATTCCGATTCTTATTCGAATCACGAAAGCCACCGATTAGGTCGGCCGAAATGAATCTGATAAAGTCGGAGACGCCGGAAGGGCCCGGAGCGAAAGCGAAGGGGACCGGAAAGCACCGAGGAAATCGGATCGGAAAGATCTGATAGAGTCGGAAACGAAGGAAGCGCCCGGAGGGCCCGGAAACGGGACCGAAGGA
>NZ_JBIAMM010000031.1:0-36448 GCF_042874095.1 Streptomyces sp. NPDC004266 | reverse complement strand
TTTTTTTTTTGGGGGGGGGGGGGGGGGGGGGTTGGGGGGCCCTTTGGGGGGGGGGGGGGGGGGCGGGGGGGGGTTGGGGGGGGGGTGGGGGGGGGGGGGGTGTGGGGGGGGGGGGGGGGGGGGGGGGGGGGGGCCCCGCCCCCCCCCGCCCCCCCCCGGGCGGCCCCCGCGCCGCGGGGGGGGGGGGGGGGCCCGGGGGGCGCCCCCCCCCCACGACTTTCCCCCCTTCGTTTCCCCCGGGAAGTGTCTGTCCCGCGGAGCCGCCGAAATTCACCCCATCGGGGAGGCGCTCGATGCGAACGGGGGAGTGTCAGGGGGCGCGTTTCCCGACGGGCGCCTTCGGACGATCACCGGACGCCTACCGTCGACACCATGGGACGCGGGGACCTGGCGACGCTGGTACGGATCTGCGATCCGGCGGGCCGGCCACGCGGCACCGGTTTCCTCGCCGACCACCACGGGACGGTCGTCACCAGCCACGAAGCCGTCGACGGACTCAGCCGTGTCGTGCTGCAGGCCCCCGGTGACCGGACCTGCCTCGCCGAGGCCGAAGCCGTCACCCCCCTGCCCGAGAGCGGCCTCGCCCTCGTACGGACCGAGGGGCTCGGCGGCCGCCCGCTGCCGCTCGCGACCCGGTCCGAGATCGAACCCGGCACCTACGTGCGGATCGCCGCCCAGGGCTGGCGCGAGGCCCGCGTCCTCGGCCCCGCCGCCGTCACGTACACCGCCACCGACCGCTTCCACGCCCTCACCGACGCCCTCGAACTCGCCATCGGCACCGAGGGCGCCGAAGCCCTCCGGCGCGGGGGACAGGCCGCCGGCGGACCCGTCCTCGACACCGTCACCGGCACCGTCCTCGCCGTCCTCGGCACCGCCCTGCACGGCGACCGCCGCGCCGCCGGATACGCGGTGCCGCTCCGGCCCGCCGGCCCCCTCACCGCCCTGCTCCGGCGCAACGCGGCCACCGTCCCCGCCTACGGACCCGACCTCAACCTCGCCGCGATCCTGGAACTCACCGCCACCTCCACCGGACCCGCACGAGACCCCGACCCCTGGCCCGAGCCCGTCGAACGGCCCGACTGCGTCCGCGAGTTCGCCCGCTTCACGGCCGGCGACGCCCCCGTCCTCGCCCTCGTCGGCGCCCCCGGCACCGGCCGCACCACCACCCTCGCCGCACTCTGCGCCCGGCGGGCCCGGGGCGTCGCACCCGCCCCCACCGTCCGGCTGCGCGGGGCCGACCTGCGCGCCGAGGACCGCTCGCTCGCCGACGCCGTCGGCCGCGCCCTCCACCAGGCCGGCCGGATCGTCGCCGCGTCCGGGGCGCTCGGCGACACCACGACCGCCACCCCGGAGCGGGCCGCCGCCCTCGCCCGGGACGCGGGCCGCCCGCTCCTCGTCGTCCTCGACGGCCCCGAGGAGATGCCCCCGCTCCTCGCCCACCGGCTCGCCGACTGGACGACGGCCACGGAACGCTGGCTCCGCACCCACGGGGCCCACCTCATCACCGCCTGCCGCCCGGAGCACTGGGAACAGGCGGGCACGCTGTACGCCCCGGGCGCCCTGCACCGGCCGGCGGCGGAGGCGGGGCCGGGCGCGCCGCACCGGCCCGCGACCGACCCGGCAGGCCGGCCGGACGGCCCGGGCCCGGCCGCGACCGCGTCCGCGTCCGCGACGGCCGGCGGCGGCACGCCCCCGGCCGTGTTCCTCGGGCCGTACTCCGAGACGGAGGCCCGTGCCGTACGCGAGGGGTACGGGATCGGGGAGGCGGACCTCGCCGAGGCGGACGCCCGGCACCCGCTCGCCCTGCGCCTGCTCGCCGAGGTGCGCGCGGCGCTGCCCGGAGAGGTGCCGGGGCGGCCCGGGCGCGAGGAGATCTTCACCGCCCACCTGGACCTGATGTGCCTGCGTGCCGCCGTCCGGATCGCCGCGGGCTCCCGGCCGCTCGTCCGCGGGACGGCCGTCCGCAGGCTCGCCGCGCGCGTGACCGGCCGGGTGCACGAGGCGGCCCGCCGCTGCCTCGGGCCCGGGCACGGCGTCCTGGACCGGGCCTCCTTCGAGGAGCTGTTCCCCTGGCGGGAGGGCTGGGCCCCGGCCGTCCTCACCGAGGGCCTGCTCGTCCCCGCGGGCTCCGGCTACCGCTTCGCCCACGAGGAACTCGCCGACTGGGTCCAGGCCGCCCACCTGGACCTGGACACGGCCCTGCACGCCCTGGTCCACCGGCACCACGAGGAGCCGGCCGGGGCGCCCGTCGCCGCCGGGGCCGCGGGGGCGCGGATGCCCGCCGGGCGGGGCACGTCCGATGCTCCCGGCACGACCTCCGGGGCCGCGGGCCCCCGGCGGCCCGGCGCGGGCGGTGGGGCCGGTCCGGCCGGGACCTCCGGGGGCGCCGGCCGCGTCGAGGTTCCGCCACAGCGGGGTGCCCAGGCGGCGGCGGGGGAGGCCCTGCCCGTTCCCCGGCACCGGATCGGGCCCGTGCTGCAGGCCTTGCTGCTGCTGCACCGGGAGCGGGGGCCCGCCGGGCTCGGGCCGCGGCTCGCCGCGCTCGCCGAGGCACTCGGGCGGTTCGCCCGGGACGGGCAGGCCGGGGACGGGGCCTGGTGGGCCGCGCGGCTCCTCGGGGAGAGCGTGCGGCGCCTGCCGGACCCGCGGCCGTACCTGCCCGTCCTGCGGCTGCTCGCCGACCTCGTCGGAGCCCGCCCGGACCGGCACCCGGTCTTCGCCCCCTTCGGGACCGCCTTCTGGCTCGGTCTGCCGCTCGGCGAGGACGAGCGGATCGACCTGCTGCGCCGGCTCGTCCCCTCCGACCCGCCCGACGGCGACCGGAGCCTCGACGCCGTCGCCGCGATGCTGACCGCCGACCCCCGGGGCGTCCAGCCGCTCCTCTGCCGCTGGTTCGGCGACGACCGCCCCACCGTCGCCACCGCCGCCCAGGCCCTCCTGCACACCCACCGCGGGCTCGCCGTCGACGACCTCTGCGAGGCCCTCGTCGCCACCGCCCACCCCCTCGCCGACGGCCTCCTCGCCGCGCTCGCCGAGGACGAGCCCTCCGCGCTCTGCCGGGCCGTCGACCGCTGGGCCCACGACGACGGGCGCCCGGAGCGGCGCGTCGCGGCCGCCGCGTACGGACGCCTGGTCGCCGGGCACGTCACCACCTCCGCCGACCGCGAGCTCCTCCGCTACGCCGCCCTCGCCCTGCTCGCCCGCCCCGGCGACCGGGCCCTGCACGGCACCGCCCTCGGCCTCCTCGTCCGCGACCCGCACAGCCGCTCCCGCCACCTGCCCCGCGCCCTCGCCGAGCCCCACGTGCCCGCGGCCGACCTCGCCGAGGCCCTCACGACCCATCCCGAGGAGGTCCTCGCCGCCTTCCGGACCCGGCTGCAGGGCACCGGCGAGGCACCGGCCGCCGCCCTGCGGGCCCTCGCGGAGATCGACACCCCCGCCCTCGCCCGCCGGATCGCCGCCCTCGTCCGCGACTACGCCGCCCACCGACCCGACGGCGCCCCCCTCGTCGCCGCCTTCGTCGACCGCCGCCTGGAGGACGGGCCGGTGGCCAGGGCCGTCCTCTTCCCCCTGGTCACGGGCCTCATCCGGGGCCGTCCCGCCCCGCTGCGGCGCGCCCTCGCCCCCGTCCTCGCCGCCCCCGGCACCGGAGCCTCCCGCCATCTGCGGGCCGAGCTGCTCGACGTGCTCCTGGAACACGAGCGGTACGAGGCGGAGGCCGGGGAGCTCACCGTCCTGGAGGCGCTGCTGCGGGCCGCCGCGGAGGGCGCGGAGCTGCGCACCGTCCCGCGCACCCGGGAGCTGGTCCACCGGGTCGGCGCGCTGTGCGTCCGTACCCCCGAAGGCGCCCGGCGGCTCGACCGGGCCCTGGCCGGAGCCGTCCGTGACCTGCCCGTCTTCGCCGCGCTCCTCGCCGCATGGACGGTCGGCGCCCCCGCCGACCGGGCCCCGCTCCTCGGACCGGAGACCGTCCGGGCGCTGCGGAGCCCCGGCACTGCCATGCCGATGCGTACCGACGGCCGTGGACATGGCAGTCTTAGACCTGCGTAAGGCGAACAGGGCGAACAGGCGGACGAGGAGCGGTCACAGTGCAGCGCTGGCGTGGCTTGGAGGACATTCCCCAGGACTGGGGACGCAGCGTCGTCACCATCGGCTCCTACGACGGGGTGCACCGCGGACACCAGCTGATCATCGGGCGCGCCGTCGAGCGGGCCCGGGAGCTGGGGATCCCCTCCGTCGTCGTCACCTTCGACCCGCACCCCTCCGAGGTCGTGCGCCCCGGCAGCCACCCGCCGCTGCTCGCCCCGCACCACCGGCGCGCGGAGCTGATCGCGGAGCTCGGCGTGGACGCGGTGCTGGTGCTGCCGTTCACCGCCGAGTTCTCCCAGCTGTCCCCGGCCGACTTCATCGTCAAGGTGCTCGTCGACAAGCTGCACGCGAAGGCCGTCATCGAGGGCCCCAACTTCCGCTTCGGGCACCGGGCCGCCGGCAACGTCGCCTTCCTGACCGAGCTCGGCGCCACGTACGACTACGAGGTCGAGGTCATCGACCTGTACGTCAGCGGGGCCGCCGGCGGCGGTGAGCCCTTCTCCTCCACCCTCACCCGCCGCCTCGTCGCCGAGGGCGACATGGCGGGCGCGGCCGAGATCCTCGGGCGCCCGCACCGGGTCGAGGGCGTCGTCGTCCGCGGCGCGCAGCGCGGCCGCGAGCTGGGCTTCCCGACGGCCAACGTCGAGACCCTGCCGCACACGGCGATCCCGGCGGACGGGGTCTACGCGGGCTGGCTGACGGCGGCGGGGGAGCGGATGCCGGCGGCGATCTCCGTGGGCACGAACCCGCAGTTCGACGGTACGGAGCGGACGGTCGAGGCGTACGCGATCGACCGCGAGGGGCTCGACCTGTACGGGCTGCACGTGGCCGTGGACTTCCTGGCGTACGTGCGCGGCATGCTCAAGTTCGACACGCTGGACGACCTGCTCCAGGCGATGGCGGGCGACGTGAAGCGCTGCCGCGAACTGACGGAGGAGTACGACCTCACCTGACCGGTGCCTCCGCCGGTGCGGGTGCCCGTGCGGGCGCCCCCGCCCGCGGCCGTGTGGGCGATCGTCCCGCCCCGGCGGAACGCATGCCCACAACGGCGGGTGGGCGCCGTCCCGGCGGGGGCGGCTCAGGCCCCCCGTCCCACCCAGTGGCACGCCACCGACCGTTCCCCGCCCCCGGCGAGGACCGGCAGGTCCTCGCCCCGGCAGCGGTCCGCGACCGTGACCGCCTCGCCCGAGGCGAGGAGCTGGCAGCGGGCGTGGAAGCGGCAGCCTGACGGGATGCGGGACGGGTCCGGCGGCTCGCCGGTCAGGACGACCGGGGTGCCCTCCGACTCCGGGAGGACCGACAACAGCGCCCGCGTGTACGGGTGCTGGGGGTTCGTCAGTACGGACTCCACCGTGCCGGTCTCCACGACCCGGCCCAGGTACATCACCGCCACCCGGTCCGCGATGTTCCACGCGAGGCCCAGGTCGTGCGTCACCACCAGCGCGGACAGGCCGAGTTCGTCGCGCAGCCGCAGCAGCAGCGCCAGGATCTCGCCCCGTACGGAGGCGTCCAGGGACGCCACCGGCTCGTCGGCGACGATCAGTTCGGGCTCCAGGACGAGCGCGCCCGCGATGACCACGCGCTGCCGCTGCCCACCGGACAGCTCGTGCGGGTAGCGGAGGAAGAACCGCTCCGGGGGACGGAGGCCCGCCCGCGCCAGGGCCTCCGCGACGGCCGTCCGTTCGTCGCCCGCGTGGCCGTGGATCCGCAGCCCCTCCGCCACCGCGTCGTACACCGTGTGCCGGGGGTTCAGCGAGCCGCTCGGGTCCTGGAGGACGAGCTGCGCCCGCTTCCGGTAGGCCCGCAGCGCCCCGGAGGAGTACGCGAGCGGCTTCCCGTCGAAGGAGACCGCCCCGGACGTGGGCCGGACCAGGCCGAGCAGGGAGCGGGCCAGCGTCGTCTTGCCGCAGCCGGACTCGCCGACCAGGGCCACGATCTCGCCGGCGCCGATGTCCAGGTCCACGCCGTCCACCGCGCGGGCGGGCGGCGCGCCCCGGCGCCCCGGGAAGGTGACGTGCAGTCCGCGCGCCGACAGGAGGCTCATGCCGTGCTCCCCACGTGTACGCAGGCGGCCCGGCGCCCCGCGCCCGCCTCCCGCAGTTCCTGGTCGTGCTCCGCGCAGGCGTCCACGGCCACCGGACAGCGCGGATGGAAGGTGCAGCCGCCGGGCAGGTCGGCCGGGTCCGGCGGGTCGCCGGGCAGGCCGCGCGGCGCCCGCCGGGACGCGAGGTCGCCGATGCGGGGGAACGCCGAGGACAGCGCCCGCCCGTACGGGTGCTCGGCCGCCTCGTACACCGCCCGCGCGGGCCCCTCCTCGACGATCCGGCCCGCGTACATCACGGCGAGCCGGTCGCAGGTGTCGGCGAGGACCGCGAGGTCGTGGCTGATCATCAGGAGGCTGATGGACTGCTCGGCGACGAGCCGCTCGATCAGCCGCAGGATCTGCGCCTGGATCATCACGTCGAGCGCGGTCGTCGGCTCGTCGGCGACGATCAGGCGGGGGTCGCAGGCGAGCGCCATCGCGATCATCACGCGCTGCCGCTGTCCGCCGGACAGCTCGTGGGGATAGGCGGCGGCCCGGGCGGCCGGGAGTCCGACGTGTTCGAGCAGCTCGCCGACCCGGGTGCGGGCCGCCGCCGGGGTCGCCCGGCCGTGCACGAGCAGCGGCTCGGCGATCTGGTCCCCGATCCGGTGCACCGCGTTCAGCGAGTGCATCGCGCCCTGGAAGACGATCGACGCGCCCGCCCAGCGCACGGCCCGCAGCCGCCCCCACGACATGGCGAGGACGTCGTCGCCGTCGAGCAGGATCTCGCCCTCGATCCGGGCCGAGGCCGGGAGCAGCCGGAGCAGCGCGAGGGCGAGCGTGGACTTGCCGCAGCCCGACTCGCCGGCCACGCCCAGCTTGGTGCCCGGCTCCAGGGTCAGGTCGACCCCGCGCACGGCGGGCACGGCGGTCGCGCCCGATCCGTAGGCGACTCTGAGGTCCCGCACCTCCAGGAGGCTCATCGCCCCACCCCCAGCTTCGGGTTCAGTACGGACTCCACGGCCCGCCCGCACAGCGTGAACGCGAGTGCGACCAGGGCGATCGCGACCCCCGGCGGGGCCAGGTACCACCAGTGCCCGGAGGAGACGGCGCCCGCCTCCCGGGCGTCCTGGAGCATGCCGCCCCACGACACCACCGTCGGGTCGCCGAGGCCGAGGAAGGCGAGGGTCGCCTCGGTGAGGATGGCCGTCGAGATGCCGAGGGTGGTCTGCGCGAGCACCAGCGGCATCACGTTCGGCAGCACGTGCCGGGTCATGACGTGCCGGTGGCCGCCGCCGAGCGCGGTCGCCCGCTCGATGTAGGGGCGGGACTCCACCGCGATCGTCTGCGCCCGCACCAGACGGGCGGTGGTGGGCCAGGAGGTCACGCCGATCGCCAGGACCACCGTCCACATCGACCGGGACATGACCGTGGCGAGGACGATCGCGAGCACCAGGGTCGGCATCACCAGGAACCAGTCGGTGATCCGCATGACGACGGTCGAGAACCAGCCGCCGTAGTGCCCGGCGATGATGCCCACCAGGGTCCCGATGGCGACCGAGAGGGCCGCCGCGAGCAGTCCGACGAGCAGCGAGATCCGGGCGCCCCAGACCAGCAGCCCGAGCAGCGAGCGCCCGAACTGGTCGGTGCCGAGCGGGAACGCGGCGCTCGGCGGCTCCAGGGCCGTGCCCGGCGCCTCCGTCACCGACTGCACGTCGGAGCCGACGGTCAGCGGGGCGGTGATCGCGATCAGGGCGATCAGGGCGAGGCCGGCGAGACCGTACAGCCCGGCCCGGTGCGTGCGGTAGCCGCGCCAGAAGCGGGAGACGGTCTCCCGTCGGCGCACCCATGCGAGGGAAGTCGTCGGAGAGGTCATCGGCCCACCCGGGGGTCGAGCAGCGGATAGAGCAGGTCGGCGATCAGGTTCATCAGGATCATCGCTCCGGCGAAGACCACGAACAGGCCCTGCACCAGCGGCAGATCGGGCACGCTCAGCGCCTGGTAGAAGAGGCCGCCGAGTCCGGGCCAGGAGAAGACCGTCTCCACCAGGATCGAACCGGCCGCCACGTGCCCCAGGTTGATGAAGATCATCGTGACGGTCGGCAGGAGCGCGTTCGGCACGGCGTGCCGGCGGCGCACGGCGTCGTCCCGCAGCCCCTTCGCCCGCGCCGTCGTCAGGTAGTCGCCGCCCATCTCGTCGAGGAGCGAGGAGCGCATCACGAGCAGGGTCTGCGCGTAGCCGACCGCGACGAGCGTGACCACGGGCAGGACCAGGTGGTGGGCGACGTCCAGGACGTACGCGAAACCGGTCTCGCCCGTGCCCGACTCCATGCCGCCGGTCGGGAAGAGCCCCGGGACCGGTCCCATGCCCACCGAGAAGACGATGATGAGGAGCAGTCCGAGCCAGAAGGAGGGCACCGACCACAGGGTCAGCGCGATCCCGGTGTTCAGCCTGTCGCCGAGGCCGCCGTGCCGCCAGGCCGAGCGGGTGCCCAGCCACAGGCCGAGCGCCGAGTAGACCACCACGGCGACCCCGGTGAGCAGCAGCGTCGCGGGGAGCTTCTCCGCGATGAGGTCCCCGACGGGGGCGCGGAACTGGAACGAGGTGCCGAGGTCGCCGCTCAGCGCCTTGGCGCAGTAGTCGGTGAACTGCTGCCACAGCGGCAGGTCGAGCCCGAACTGGCGGCGCAGCGTGGCGAGTTGCTCGGCGGAGGTGGGCGCGCCGTGGGTCATCGCCTTCACCGGGTCACCGGGGATGATCCGGAAGAGGAAGAAGCTGGTGACCAGGACGGCGAGGAGCGAGACGAGCGCGCCGCCCAGCTTCCCCGCCGCGTGGCGGAGGTAGCCGAGGGAGGAACCTGTGCGGGGTGCGCCGTCCGTGGCACGGGCCTTCTCGGCCCGCGCCACGTCGGCGGGGGTGCTTGCCGTCGTCACGTGCTACTCGCGGTCGTCGGCGGTGGAGCGGCGGCGCACGCCGAGGAAGACGCCGAGGCCGACCACGACGACCACGGCCGCGGCGATGCCGACGATCACCCCGGTGGACGAGCCGCCGTCGGAGTCCTCGGCCCGCGCCGCGGGCACGGCCGACCACCAGCTCCAGTAGCCGTCCTGGCCCCACAGGTTCCCGGCGGCCTCGGGCATGGTCGTGATGGACCTGATCTGGTCCGTGCGGTACGCCTCCAGGGCGTTCGGGTAGGCCATGACGTTCATGTACCCCGTGTCGTACAGCCGGGACTGCATCCGCTTCACCAGATCCGCCCGCTTGGCGGCGTCGTACTCCACCGCCTGCTGCGCGTAGAGCCCGTCGAACTGCTTGTCGCAGATGAAGTTGTCGGTGGCGCCGGAGTCCTTCGGGGTCTCCGGGAGCGTGCCGCAGGTGTGGATGGAGAGGACGTAGTCCGGGTCGGGGTTGACCGACCAGCCGTCGAAGGCGAGGTCGTAGTCGCCCTTGACCCAGGGGTCGGAGACGCTGTCCAGGCACTCGACCTTCAGGCCGATGCCGAGCTTGCCCCACCACTCCTGGAGGTACTTGCCGACCGCCTTGTCGTTCGGGTCGGTGGCGTGACAGAGGATCCGGAACTCCAGCGGCCTGCCGTCCTTGCCGAGCCGCTTGCCCTCGGCGTTCGTGCGGTATCCGGCCGCGTACAGGAGCTTCTCCGCCTGGACGGGGTCGTAGGCCCGCTTCTGCGCGCCCTCCGGCTTCCAGAAGTACGAGCCGAAGCGCGGCGGGATGTACCCCTCGCCCTCGACGGCGTGGCCCTGGAAGACCTTGTCGACGAGGGTGGCGCGGTCGACGGCGAGGAAGAGGGCCCTGCGCACCGCCGGGTCGAGCAGCGCCTTGTTGCCGTTGCCGAAGGCCTTGCCGTCCTGGGCCCTCGCCCCCGGGTTGGTGGCGAGGGCGTAGAAGCGACGGCCGGGGGCGTCGTTGACCTTGATGTCCTTCTGGGTCTTCAGGGCGGCCGCCTGGGCGGGCGTCAGGTTCGGTACGAAGGAGACCTCGCCCTTCTGCAGGGCGGCGACGGCGGCGTCCCCGTCCTTGTAGTACTTGAAGACCAGCTCGTCGAACTTGGGGGCGCCCCGCCAGAACTTCTTGTTCGGCTTGAGCTTGATGTACTGGTCGACCTTGAAGTCCGTGATGACGAAGGGTCCGTTCCCGACGATCGGGAAGGTCTTGTCGTTGTTGAACTTCGAGAAGTCGGTGACCTTCTCCCAGACGTGCTTGGGCACGATCGGCACGTCGAGGGCCGTCATCGTCGCCTGCGGCTTCTTCAGCCGGATGACGAGCGTCTGCGGGTCGGGTGCGGTGACCTGCGCGAAGTTCGCGGTGAAGCTGCCGTTGGCGGTGGCGGCGTTCGGGTCGGTCATCATCTTGTTGAAGGTCCAGGCCGCGTCCTCGGCGGTGGCCCGCTGCCCGTCCGACCAGATCGAGTCCTCGCGGATGGTGTACGTCCACGTCAGCTTGTCGGGCGAGGACTTCCAGGAGGTCGCCAGGCCCGGGACGGTGTGGGCGTCCTTCGGGTCGTAGTTCGTGAGGTACTCGTACGCCAGCCGGTGGATGCTGGTCGAGGTGAGCTTCTGGGCCAGGAACGGGCTCAGCGAGTCGATGCTCTGCGAGACGGCGACCGTGAGGGTGGTGCCGCCGGACTTCTCGTCCTCCGCCTGCGCGGTGCCGGGAACGACGACGAGGGAGCCGGCGGCGAGGCCGGTGGCGAGCAGCAGTCGGAGGGCTCTGCGGGCGGGGGCGGGGCGGGGTGGGACCTTCGTGACCATGACCATGGGACGTGACCTCGCGTCGGAGTTACTGTCGTGGATCTTGGGCTGACGATGGGTGAAGCGAAGGTGTATCAGCGGTGGTCTGCCGTCGTCAACGATCCCTCAAACCCCTTGTGGACTGCGGGAACGCCAAAAGGCTCCGTATCGGTGAGCCGATACGGAGCCTCATTGGTCTAATCCTGTGACGCCCTACTGCTGAGGGGCTGGCGGCGCCTGCGGAGGGCCCTGCGGGTCCGCCTGCGGAGGCAGCGGCTGCCCCGGCCGGCCCTCGTTCCCGTCCTGCGGCTGCTGCCAGGACTGCGGCACCCCCGGCTGCCCCGGCTGACCGGGCTGCGGCGGGTACGGAGCGCCGGACTGCGGCCCGTACGGCTGGCCGGGGACGGGCTGGCCGGGACCGAACTGACCGGGCATCGGGCCGGGCGCCTGCCCCGGCATCTGACCCGGCATCGGCTGTCCCGGCTGCGGGTACCCCTGCGGCGGGTAGGGCTGGCCGGCCTGGGGCTGCGGCGGGTACGGCAGGCCGGGCTGCGGCGGCTGGGGAGCGTACGGCTGACCGGGGGCCGGCTGCCCGGGCGCGAACTGGCCGGGCACCGGCTGACCGGGCACCTGACCCGGCATCGGCTGACCCGGCATCGGCTGACCGGGAGCCTGGCCCGGCCCGAACTGACCCGGCACCGGCTGACCGGGGATCGGCTGTCCCGGCATCGGCGGGGCCATGTGCGGGGGCACGGCGCCCTGGCCGTCCCCGGTCCACAGGCCCTGCGCCTGCTGTGCCCGTACGAAGTCCTCGGCCACCATCGCCGAGAGGTGGAAGTACGCCTCCCGGGTCTTCGGCCGCATCATGTCGAGGTCCACCTCGGCACCGGCCGCCAGGTGCTCGTCGAAGGGCACGACCACGACACCGCGGCAGCGGGTCTGGAAGTGCTGCACGATGTCCTCGACCTTGATCATCTTGCCGGTCTCGCGGACACCCGAGATGACCGTGATGGAGCGCTGCACCAGGTCCGCGTAGCCGTGCGCGGAGAGCCAGTCCAACGTCGTCGAGGCGCTGGAGGCGCCGTCCACGGAGGGCGTGGAGATGATGATCAGCTGATCGGCGAGGTCCAGGACCCCGCGCATGGCGCTGTACAGCAGACCCGTACCCGAGTCGGTGAGGATGATCGGGTACTGCTTGCCGAGCACGTCGATCGCGCGCCGGTAGTCCTCGTCGTTGAAGGTCGTCGAGACGGCCGGGTCCACGTCGTTGGCGAGGATCTCCAGACCGGACGGCGCCTGCGAGGTGAACCGGCGGATGTCCATGTACGAGTTGAGGTACGGGATCGCCTGCACCAGGTCGCGGATGGTCGCCCCGGTCTCGCGCCGCACCCGGCGGCCGAGCGTGCCGGCGTCCGGGTTGGCGTCGATCGCCAGGATCTTGTCCTGCCGCTCGGTGGCGAGGGTCGCGCCGAGCGCGGTGGTCGTCGTGGTCTTGCCGACACCGCCCTTGAGCGAGATGACCGCGATCCGGTAGCAGGAGAGGACCGGCGTCCGGATCAGGTCCAGCTTCCGCTGCCGCTCCGCCTCCTCCTTCTTGCCGCCGAGCTTGAAGCGGTTGGCGGCGCCGGGGTTCCGGCTGGACTTGGGCTTCTGCTTGTTGTTGCGCAGCAGCCGGTCGGAGGAGAGCTCGACGGCCGCGTTGTATCCGAGCGGGGCGCCCGGCACGGACCGCTCCCGCTGGTCGTGCGTCACCGGCGAGGGCCAGGCGGCGCCGGTCCGCGGATCCACCGGCGGCTGACCGTCGTACGCGGGCTGCGGCGGCTGCGCGGCCTGCGGGGGCACGGCTCCGGGGTGCGGGTAGCCGTAGCCGCCCGGCGCCTGCGCCTGCGGCGGGACGCCGCCGGGCGCTCCGGGCTGCTGCGGGTAGCCGTAACCGGCCTGCTGCGGAGGCGTCCCGGGGTGCGGGAAGCCGTAACCGCCCTGCGGCGCCGGGGGCTGGGGGGTCTGCGGAGGCTGCGGGGCCTGCGGGTAGCCGTAGGCGCCCGGCGCCTGCGGCTGGGCCTGGGGCGGCACGGGGCCGGGCGCGCCGGGTGCGGGCGCCTCGGGGGCGGGCCAGGCGGCGGTGGGCGGCAGCGGCGCGGCCGCCGGTACCGGCTGGGCGCCGGGGGCGGGCTGCGCGGGCCACTGCTGCGCGGGCTCGGGAGCGGCCGGCTGGAAGGACGGGGGCAGCGGGGGCAGCCCGGCCCCGGCCTGCGGACCCCCGGCGGGGTACGGAGCGGGGTGCGGGGTGCCGGGGAAGGGACCCGGAGCGCCACCGGCCTGCTGGGCGGCGGCGTCGTACGGGCCGGGTGCCGCACCGGGACCGAAGCCCTGCGGCGCCTCGGCGGTCGGCTGCGCGGCCGGGAGGGGACCGGCGCCGGGAGCGGGCGAGCCGACGGGGGCGCCCGCGCCGGTCTCCGGCTCCGTGCCGGCCTCGGCGTCCGGCTCGGTACGCGGCTCCGCGGCGGTCTCCGTCTCCGCGGCGGGCGCGGTCTGCTCGTCCTCCGGGCTCGCGTCGCCGTCGGCCTCGGCCGACTTCTCGCCGTCCGAGTCGTTCGAGTCGTTCGAGGCGCTTGAGTCGTTCGAGATGTCCGCCGTGTCCGCCGTGTCCGCCGCGTTCGACGAGGCGTCGTTCACGGCCTCGTCGTCGGTGTGCGCAGGGGCGTCCGCGGTCTCGGCGGCGGCCCCGGTCTCCGCCGCGTCCGAAGCGGCGGACCCACCGGGGGTCGCGGGGGAGTCCTGGGCGGAGTCCGCCGCATCGACGGATCCGGCGGTGCCCTCCCCGCCCTCCGCCGTCCGCTCCTCGATCTCACGCTGGAGGGCGGCGGGGGAGAAGCGCATGGTGGCACCGCTCTCGACGCCCCCGCCCCCGCCCCCGAACGTGGCGGCGGGCGCGGCCGTCTCGGGAGCGGGAGTGGGAGCGGGGACCGGTGCGGGCGCCGGGACGGAGGGCACGGAAGCGGACGGCACAGGCGCCCCAGACACAGGCGCCCCAGGCACCGGACCACCAGGCACCGGCGCACCGGGCGTCGCCGCACCCGGCAGCGAGCCGCCCGGCGCGCCCACCGGGGGCACTCCCACCGGAGGAACCGCCGTGGGCGGCACCGGTGCGACCGGCTCGACCGACTGGACCGGAGCAGGCGCGGGCGAGGGCGCGGGAGGCGCGGGCGGCACCACCGGCGGGGCCGGCGGTGCGACGTTCCAGCCGGGCTCGAAGCCGCTGCCCGCCGGGAGGCCCGGCACGGCGAGCGGCGCTCCGCTCGGCGGCGGGGGAGTGACACCGCCCGTCCCCGTACCGCCCGACGCGTTCTGCGTGTACCAGGCGGGCGGGGTGTAGTCGATGGTGAACTCACCCGTCATCTCGGCGGGATCCGCGTCGGACTGATCGTCGGCGGGTGGATTCCAACCCCCGTGGATCTCGTCGCGATCGCCGTTCACTTTGCCTCCTGGTGTGGTCGAGCACCCTTGTGCCGTGGTGGGCGGGGCCCTTCCACCCTAAACGCCGCGGGGCGCGCCGGGGCAGGGCCGACGACCCCTCCGCGCCCGCCTCCGCGACCCGGTCCGGGCCCCAAGTGACCCGGCCGCGCCGCAGAGTGAGAACCCCCACCGTTCAAAACGATGCAAAAACGGACGTACTTGAACGTCCTCGTGTCGTGAGGCCGCCGCTCAGTCCATGCGGCGGGCGCCGCCCAACAATCCGGTCTCGGCGTCCGTCGCCTGGGTCATCACGAACTGGCGGTCGTTCGGCGTGCACCAGAGGGTCACCCCGTCGGCGAGCGTGGACAGCGCCTCGTGCTCGTTCCGGGGCAGGTTCATGATGCGGCCGATCTGGGCCGCCTCGTCGGGGGACACCCGCTGGACGCCGACCAGGGAGGACTTCTCCAGGAGCCGGGGCGCGACCGGGCTCAGATAGGGCAGCAGGGTCACCACGGACTGCCAGGGCGCCGACACGACGCGGCCGCGCGGCGGCCGCATGCCGCAGTCGCGCACCACGACCACCGGACTGCCCGCCGACGCGCCCTGCGGCGGCACCCGGCCCACGTCGTGCAGCGTGATGCACGGCTGACCGCCGCCCGCGGCCTGCGCCAGGGCCGTCCACGCCTGGGCGCGGCCGGTCTCGACCGCCACCCGGGCGCCGGTCGCGGCCGCGCGCAGGGCCAGCACCTGCGCGGTCCACAGACCGCCGATGAGGGTGACGTCGTACGGGACGGGCCGGTTGATGCCGAGCACGGCCGGGCGGCCCTCGGCGTCCACGCCGATCACCATGCCGTCGTCGCCGACCGGCAGGGCCAGCGCCTCCAGCTGTTCCAGGGGGACGGAGTGCCGGTCGCGGCGCGGCCCGACGAGCCCGAAACCGAAGCGGGGACGGGCGGTCCGCCCCGCACGCCGGGCGGAAGGCGCGCTCGAAGCCGGTGACGTGCCGAAGGAGGCGGTGGACATCAGCGCGCACCTCCCAGCGGAAGCGTCGCCAGGATGCCGGGCACCTGTTCCCGGTCGAGCCGTACGAGCCCCGTCTTCACCCCGCGCGCCGCACGCTCCAGCTCGTGCCGCGCGGCCACCAGTTCCTCGTCACTGCGTCCGGTGATCCGCACGTGCCCGGTCACCGTCACCTCCTGCCGGTCCCCGCCGCTCAGCGTCAGGCTGAACGTCGTCGCGAGCGCGGGCAGCGAGGTCAGCAGGGCCACCAGCTGCGGCATCGACGCGCCCGCGCCGCCGTTCCGGCCGCCCAACTGGGGCCAGCGCCCCACCCAGTACGTCGTGTGCCGCCGGTCGTCCACCCGCCAGGTCCGCGCGGTCTCCTGGGTCCGGCGCCCCTGCGCCTGGCCCCGGCCCGCCTGCGCGATCGCCATCGGGCTGGCGCAGCTCGACGTGGCGAGCGCGGAGGTCAGCTCCTGCTCCGTCAGGACGCTCGCGCGGAACCCCGCGCCCGCCAGACGGCTCGCCAGCTGGTCCGCCGCGCGCACCACGCACTTCTGGGCGCCGGTCATGCCGCCGCCGCGGGCGGCGACCGCCTCCGGGCAGAGCTCGGGGTCGAGCTTGAGCGCGATCCAGGTGATGCGCACCGCGGGCGAACCCGTCTGCGCCTGGAGCGGCCCGTAGTTGCGGGCGGCCATCGACTGCGCGGGCAGGTGCGGGGCGGGCGCCGGCTGCGTGTGCTGCACGATCTGCGCCGACTCCAGCCGGATGCCGTCCACGCTCAGCACGTCCCGGACGAGCCCGACGGGCAGCGGCTTCGCCGCGCGGTCCGGGCGCAGCGCCGTGCCGTCCGACTCGACCCGCAGGACGGCGGTCAGGAAGGTGCCGTCGCCGACCATCCCGACCGGACGCCGGTCGCGGTCGCTGTACGCGTAGGTCCGCAGTGCCGGGTCGCACTCCACGAGCGGCGCGAACCCCGGCTCGGTGCCCTCCGGCACGGTGAGCGAGGCGGTCCGGCGCGAGCGGGCGCGCAGCGCGAGGAAGGTGCCGAGCCACTCGGGCAGCGAACGCCGGTGCCGGCGCACCACGGCGAGCAGGACGAGCACGACGGCGACCACGCCGGCGGGGACGAGCAGCATCGGCTCGACGACCCAGGCGAGGAGCAGCAGCGCCGCCGCCACCTCGATCAGTACGAGCTGTTGCAATCGGAACGAACCGAAGTGTCCGGGACGGGCCTGCAGCCGCGGTGAGACCGCGGGGGCGGGGCCCGTGGCCGGGGGTGTGGAGGCAGCGGCCGCGGCGGGCCGCCTCCGCCTCGCGGAAGCCATGATGGAGAATCCCCCTCAATTCGTCCCGATGACCCTGGCCCGCCAGGGCTTTGGCGGCCGGATCACCCTACCCGCCCCACGAACCCCACGGGACAGCAGGCATAGTAGGGGGCCGGTCCGAAGGCCGGGGCCCGGGTGTCACCACCCCGGGGCCCCGCGCGAAGATCGCGCCTGACGAGAATGGGGACTCATGGCATCGCGGCGGGACGAGCTCAACGCGTACACCTTTGCGAAGAAGCGCACGGTGGCGGCATTCCTCCAACCCTCGCCCTCCGGCACGGAGGAGGGGGCGCCCAAGCCGCTGCGCGCGGTCCTCCCCGGGCTGATCGTCTCCGCGCTCGTGGTCGCCGGATTCGGCGCCTGGGGCATGTTCAAGCCCACCGCCCCCAAGGGCTGGGACACCCCCGGCACCCGGGTCATCATCGGCAAGCAGTCGACCACCCGGTACGTCGTCCTGGAGACCGGCAAGGGCAAGGACAAGAAGACCCTGCTGCACCCCGTCCTCAACCTCGCCTCCGCCCGACTGCTGCTCAACCCCGACCAGTTCCAGGTCATCCAGGTCGACGACAAGAAGCTCGACGAGGGCAAGCCGCCGCGAGGCCCCATCCTCGGCATCCCGTACGCCCCCGACCGGCTGCCCGCCCCGGACGACGCGGGCACGGAGAAGCGGTGGGCCGTCTGCGAGCAGCCCGGCGGCGGCAAGGGCGCCAGCGTCCAGAAGGCCACCTTCCTCTTCGCCAAGCGCGACGCCGACCGGACCGAGGGCGACGGCAGGCTGAAGAACGGGGAGGTCCTGTACGTCAAGGGCCAGAAGGGGAACGCCCAGTTCCTCGTCGACCACACCGGCACCAAGTACCCGGTGAAGGCCGACCGGCCCGGCCTCCTCACCACCATCGTCGGTCTCGGCAAGGAGCCGCAGCCCGTCACCGACGACTGGCTCGCCACCCTGAAGACCGGCGACGAGATCGACTTCCCGCACATCGACGGCACGGTCGGCGCCTCCGCCGGCATCCCCGGCAACACCCTCACCGGGACCGAGAACCGGATCGGGATGGTCCTCCTCGCCCAGACCGGCTCCGGCCCGCAGTACTACGTCGTCCTCGCCGGCAAGGTCCAGCCCGTCACCCCCTTCACGGCCTGGCTGCTCATCAACTCCCCGGAGACCGGCGTCCTCGACATGGACGGCGAGGCGACCACCGTCGACGCCTCCTCCTTCGTCCCGGACCCCACCGTCTTCCACGCCGGCGCCCGCTGGCCGACGCTCAGGTCCAAGCTGGCCAACGCCGCCACCGGCGAAGGCGCCCGCGACACCGTCTGCAACGTCCTCACCGACGTCGACGAGAAGGGCGACACCACGCTCACCACCTGGGCCGGCACCGAGTACCCCGCCGACATCACCGCCGGCGGCACCAGCACGTACGTCACCCCCGGCACCGGCCTGCTCTACACGCAGATCCAGGGCAGGCAGAAGACGCCCGACGGCTCCCTCTTCCTCGTCACCGACACCGGCCTGCGGTACGCCGTCCAGGCCAACGGCGACAGCGACTCGGCCCGCTCCGAGATCGGCGCCGGCGAACAGAAGCAGACCGACGGACGGCCGGAACCCAGCGACGCCCAGAAGCGTCTCGGCTACGAGAAGGTCCAGCCGGTCCTCGTACCGATCGAGTGGTCGGAGTTCCTGTCGAAGGGGCCGAGGCTCGACACCAACAGCGCGCGTCAGCCGCAGGGTTCCTAGGGGGCACCGGTGACGACGACGAACCGCACGGCCGCCCTGCTCGCCGCGGGCACCCTCGTGGCCCTGCTCGCCGCCCCCGCCGCGGCCGCCGCACCCGCTCCGCCGCGCCACGACGGCCCGGCCCTCGACGGCAGCGGCGAGTGCACCTTCCCCATGAAGAAGCAGATCGAGGGCATCCCCTGGCCGCTCCAGCGGGTCCTCCTCGACGAGCTGTGGCAGGACACCAAGGGCAAGGGCGTCCGGGTCGCCGTCATCGACACCGGCGTCGACGACGTCAACCCGCAGCTGCGCGACGCCGTCGACGCCAAGGCGGGCAAGGACTACCTCAAGCCCGACAAGAACAACCCCTCCTACGGCGACGAGAAGCGCGGCAAGACCGACGGCACCGTCGACGAGGTCGGCCACGGCACCAAGGTCGCCGGCATCATCGCCGCACGTCCCCGCAAGGGCACCGGCTTCGTCGGCCTCGCCCCCGAGGCCACGATCATCCCGATCCGGCAGAACGACGAGAAGAACAGCGGCAAGTCCGACACCATGGCCCAGGCGATCGACCACGCCGTCGCCAAGGGCGCGAACGTCATCAACATCTCGCAGGACACCACCCAGCCGATGGGCCCGGACTCGCCGATGGCCAGGGCCGTGGCCCGCGCGATCGCGAAGGACGTCGTCGTCGTCGCCTCCGCCGGCAACGACGGCATGGACGGCGCCCTCAAGAAGACCTACCCGGCCGCCTTCCCCGGTGTCCTCGCCGTCGCCTCCTCCGACCGGAACAACGAACGCGCGGACTTCTCCCAGTCCGGCCCCATGGTGGGCGTCGCCGCCCCCGGCGTCGACGTCGTCTCCACCGTCCCCGGCGGCGGCCAGTGCGTCGACAACGGCACCAGCTTCTCCGCTCCGTACGTCGCCGGCGTCGCCGCCCTGCTCCGCGCCAAGTACCCGAAGTGGAGCGCGGCCCAGATCGTCACCCGGATCGAGCAGACCGCCGTCCGCTCGATCAACGGCCGCGACGACCACGTCGGTTGGGGCGTGGTCGACCCGGTCAGGGCGCTCGCCGACCTCCCCGGGACGCCGGCCTCCTCGCCCGTCCCCGATCCGGGCCCGCCCAAGCCGCCGGCTCCCGAGCCGGCCCGTCTGGCGCTGTCGGAGACGCCCCAGGAGCGCTCCGAACGGCTCGCCACCTATGCGTTGGGGATCGGAGGTGTCCTGGTGGCCGTGGTCGCCGGGACGGCCACCGTGATCCGCGACAGCCGCCGCAGGAGGGAGGCCCGATGACGCATACACCGGTCAAGTGCCGGGTCCTTCCTTTGCAGTTGGAACTGCCGCCGTCAATGGCTACAGTGACCGCTGGGGGCACGGCAGTGCGAACCCAGCACGGGGGCGGCATCAGAAGATTCCCGTCCGCATCACGACCGGATGGCCCGACGGCCGGTCCGTCGCAGCCACCGAAGGAAGAAGGGGCAAGATGTCGAAAGACCTGAACGTAACCAGTGCCGAACAAGTCAAGCTCGCCGGCCGGATCCAGGACTTCTCCGACGAGCTCCAGGCCCGCATCACCTCCCTCAACGGCGTGGTGGACCGCGTCCAGGCGGGCTGGCAGGGCGCTGCGAGCAAGGAGTACGACCGGGTCCAGAACGACCTGAACCAGCGCCTGCGCAGCATGCGCGCCGAGCTCTCGAAGCTCGAGGAGATCATGCGCATGAGCGCCGACGGGTTCTCGCAGGAGGAGGAGGACCGCATGCGGTCCTTCCGTCAGATGGACAGCGGCTCCGGCGGTGGCCAGAGCGCCATCCTCGGCGTCTGAGCCGTCCGACCCGACCAGACCTCCGCGCCACTCTCACTCCAGGAGTCATCACCATGACCACTGCGGTCAATTACGACACCGTGACGCAGGCGGCGGCCGACACCCGCCTCACCTCCAGCACCCTCACCCAGAAGCTCGACGACCTCATGGCCGAGGTCAACCGGGTCGCCTCCAACTGGGAGGGTGAGGCGAAGATCGCCTACCGCGAGAGCCAGGACCGCCTGACCCGCGACATGGCCGGCATGAACCAGGACCTGGCGCGCATCGCCCAGCTCCTCGACGAGTCGGTCGCCGGCTACCAGGACACCGACAAGGGCAACGCGGCGCGCTTCCGCATGATGTGAGACCGCGCGTGCCGTGAGACCCGGCGAACACGCGTGAGGGGGTGGCCCGTTCCGGCGGGCCACCCCCTCACGCGTGGGGCCTGTCCCCGCGGACCGGGCCCGGCCCGAAGGGCGGGCCCCGCTCCTCAACGAAGGTCGAACTCGCCGTCCCTGGCCCCCAGGACGAACGCGTCCCACTCGGCCTTCGTGTACCGCAGCACCGTGTCCTTGTCGAGCGACGAGCGCATCGCCACCGCGCCCTCGGGCAGCCGCGCGATCTCCACGCGCTCCTCGTCCGGGCTCGTCCCCGGGGCGCCCTGCCACTCCACGCCGGAGATGTCGAGCGCGTACAGCTCGTCCTTCTGACGCTGCTTCTCGGCGGCCAGGGCGGCCTCCGCGCTCCCGGTGGCGGTCTCGTGGGCGTCGGTCATCGGCGCAATCCCTTCGCGGTGGTACGACGGTCCCTCCCACAGTAGTGGGAGGGACCGCTCCGCTCAGTGCTGTTCGGGCAGCCAGCCCAGCTGCACCAGCGGCGTCCCGCGCTTGCGCGACACGAACGTGCCCCGGCCCGGAGGCATCGGCCGCGCCCGGACGCCGCCCAGGATGTCGCCCTCCTGCGGATCGCCGGACAGGAGCACGCCCTGCGCGCCCAGCTCCCGCATCCGCTGCATGAACGGCTCGTACATCGCGCGGGAGGCGCCCGCCTGGCTGCGCGCCACGATGAACCGGATGCCGACGTCGCGGGCGAACGGCAGGTTCTCCACCAGAACGGCCAGCGGGTTCCCCGAGTTGGTGGCCACCAGCTCGAAGTCGTCGACCAGGACGAACAGTTGCGGACCCGACCACCAACTGCGGTCCCGCAGCTGCTGCGGCGTGATGTCGGGCTTCGGGGCCCGCCTCGTCATCACCGTGTTGATCGCGTCCATGTGCATCTGCATGGCCGAGGCCATCGGCGCGTACTCCAGCAGGTGCGAGGGCGCCACGGCCTCCAGCATCGTCCGCCGGTAGTCGCCCACCACGATCCGCGCCTGCTCCGGCGTGTACCGCTCGCACAGCTGCTTGGCGATCAGCCGGAGCAGCGCCGTCTTGCCGGACTCGCTCTCGCCGAAGACCAGGAAGAACGGATCCGACTCGAAGTCGACGAACACCGGCTCCAGGTTCGTCTCGTCGATGCCGATCGCGATGCCGTGCTGCGGGTACTCGAAGCCCTTCGGCAGCTGCTCCGCCGGCAGCTTGCGCGGCAGCAGCCGCACCGCCGGAGCCGGGGCCCCGGTCCAGCTCGCCTTCACGGCCTGCACGAACGCCGACGTGCCCTCCGCCAGGTCGGCGGCCGAGCTCGACCCGTCGATCCGCGGCAGCGCCCCCATGAAGTGCAGCTTCTCCGGCACCTGGCCGCGGCCCGGCACACCGGTCGGCACGTTCGCCGCGACCTTCCGGTCGAACTCGGAGTCCATGACGTCACCGAGCCGCAGTTCGAGCCGGCCCAGCATCTGGTCCTTGAGCGCCGCCCGCACCTCCATGTACCGGGCGGCGGTGATCACCACGTGGATGCCGTAGCCCAGACCGCGCGCCGCGATGTCGGCGACGATCGGCTCCAGCGTGTCGTAGTCGTTGCGGAAGCCGCCCCAGCCGTCCACGATCAGGAACACGTCGCCCCAGGCCTCGCCCGGCAGTTCGCCCGCGGCCCGCTTGCGCCGGTAGGTCGCGATCGAGTCGATCGAGTGCGAGCGGAAGAACTCCTCCCGCCGGTTCAGGACGCCCATGACCTCCGCGACCGTCCGGCGCACCCGCTCCGGATCGAGCCGGGACGCCACCCCGCCGACGTGCGGCAGGTCGGCCAGCGACACCATGCCGCCGCCACCGAAGTCCAGGCAGTAGAACTGCACTTCGGCCGGGGTGTGGGTGAGCGCGAACGAGGAGACCAGCGTCCGCATGATCGTCGACTTGCCGGACTGCGGACCACCGACCACCATCATGTGACCGGCCGCGCCCGAGAAGTCCCGGTACAGCACCTCGCGCCGCTGCTCGAACGGCTTGTCGATGAGGCCGAGCGGCACCGTGAGGCCGCCCTGACGCGTGTACTCCGTCGCCGTGAGCCCCCGGTCCGCCGTCTGCGCGAGCCCCGGAAGCAGCTGGTCCAGCGAGGGCGCCTGGTCGAGCGGCGGCAGCCACACCTGGTGCGCCGGCACCCCCTGGCCCTCCAGGCGCCGCACGATCACGTCGAGGACCGTGTCCGCGAGCGCGTCGTCCTCCTCGGCGCGCTGCGCCGTCAGATAGGCCGGGTCCGGCGCCGCGTACACCACGGGCACCGGCGCCGCCGTGAACAGCGCGGGCCGCCGCTCCACCGGCAGCTGCCCGATCTCCAGACGCGGCCCGCCCGTCCGGTACGTCCCCGACACGTACGCCGCCTTGAAGCGGGTCATCTCGTCCGTGCCGAACTTCAGATAGCCCGAACCGGGCACCGACGGCAGGTGGTACGCGTCCGGCACGCCGATCGCCGTCCGCGACTCCGCCGCCGAGAAGGTCCGCAGACCGATCCGGTACGAGAGGTACGTGTCCAGGCCCCGCAGCTTGCCCTCCTCCAGGCGCTGCGAGGCGAGCAGCAGGTGCACGCCGAGGGAGCGGCCGATGCGGCCGATCTGGATGAACATGTCGATGAAGTCGGGCTTGGCGGTGAGGAGCTCGGAGAACTCGTCGATCACCAGGACCAGCGAGGCCAGCGGCTCCAGCGGAGCGCCCGCCGCCCGCGCCTTCTCGTAGTCGTGGATGTTCGCGTAGTTGCCCGCCGAGCGCAGCAGCTCCTGCCGCCGCTGGAGCTCGCCGCGGATCGCGTCGCCCATGCGGTCGACCAGCGTCAGGTCGTCCGCGAGGTTGGTGATGACCGCCGCCACGTGCGGCATCTGCGACATGCCCGCGAAGGTCGCACCGCCCTTGAAGTCCGCGAGGACGAAGTTCAGCGTCTCCGAGGAGTGCGTCACCGCCAGACCGAGCACCAGCGTGCGCAGCAGCTCCGACTTGCCGGAACCCGTCGCGCCGACGCACAGACCGTGCGGGCCCATGCCCTCCTGCGCCGCCTCCTTCAGGTCCAGCATGACCGGCGCGCCGTCCTCGCCGACGCCGATCGGCACCCGGAGCCGCTCGGCCACCGACCGGGGGCGCCAGGTCCGCGTCACGTCCACCGAGGCCGCGTCGCCCAGGTTCAGCAGATCCGTGAAGTCCAGATTGGCGAGCAGCGGCTCGTCGTCGTCCCCGCCGCCCGTCCGCAGCGGCGCCAGCTGCCTGGCCAGCGCCTCGGCCGCCGGCAGCGAGATGCCGTCCGGCAGCCCCTCGTACGCGAAGCCGCCGCCCGACTCCAGGCGCAGCCGGCCCGGCCGCACCACCACCGAGAGGCCACCGCGCGGCTCGTCGAGGTCACCGGAGACGACCTCCACGATCGTCACGCCCTGGAGGCCCTCCGGGGCCGCGAGCAGCGAGTCCGGCGGCACCATCCCGCCGTCCAGGACCACCACCACGTGCGGCTGGTCGAGCACCGGCGGGCTCTCCCGGGAGAACCGGGTCCGCCCGTCCAGCTTCGAGCGGACCAGGTTCTCCAGCTCACCGAGGTCGTCGCCGAACAGGCGCTTCGTGCCCGCCCCGTCGACCTGCCCCGGCACCTGCGTGTGCGGCAGCCACTTCGTCCAGTCCCAGCGCTCCTGCGCCGGCCGCGCCGCCACCACGGCGAGCATCAGGTCCTCGGGGGAGTGCAGCGTCACCAGCTGCGCCACGAGCGCCCGCGCCGCCGCCTGCGCCGACTCCGGATCGCCCGACACCGTCACGTGGTAGAAGGCCCGCATCGAGACCGCCATCGGCAGCCCGTCCAACGTGCCGTGCACCGCCAGGAACTGCTGCATCGCACCCGCGCACAGCGGCTCCAGCTCGTCCACCGGAGCCGTGTCCGGCGCCACCAGCGGAGTCGCCAACTGCTGCGCCCCGAGACCGATCCGCGCCTGCCCGAAGTCGTGGTCGCCGACCCGGCGCTCCCACACCCGGGACCCCTCGGCCACCACCGACCACAACTGCTCGGGGGAGGGGTGCAGATACAGCTGCGCGTCCCGCTGCTTGCGCGCCGTGCGCCGGACCGTACGCCGGGTCTGTGCGAGGTATTTGAGGTAGTCGCGGCGGACATCGGCCATTTGCCCCTGCGTACCGCGCCGGAATCTGACGAACTGGGCGATGGCCATTCCGACCGTCGACGCCAGCATCAGCGTGCCCATGATCCGCATGATCGGCGACGGCGTCATGAAGAAGAAGACGACCGAGGAACCCATGCCGAGCATCGGCAGGAGCTGCATCAACGCCGACTCCTGCTGTCCCCGCGGAAGTTCCGGCGGAGACTCCAGGACCAGCTCCTCACCGGGCACTTCCGGAGGAAGGGACCTCGGCGGGCGTTTGACGACGATCTGGCTCACCGGCGCATCAATCCCTCGTTGGAGGCGGGCTCGTGGCGGGAGCATCCGCACGCGACCCCTGCCGGCAGCCGAGCGCGCGGACTTCCCCCATGGGACGGCGATCCTACTTGCAGCCCCCACCGGCCGTCCCCGGTAGGGTGGCGCGCGCATCGTGCGCAACCGCGAATCAGAACGGGCGCAACCGCGAATCCGACGGGCGCAACCGCGAATCAGGGGGTCCACACACGTGAGTACGACCGCAGCGACCGGCTTCTGCCGCGTCACCGTCGTGGCGCCGGACAGCCGCATCGACGTCGCGCTCCCCGAGGACATCGCCGTCGCCGACGTCTACCCGGAGATCCTGCGCCTCACCGGCCAGACCCAGGCGCCGGGCACCCCGACCGGATACCACCTGGTCCGCCGCGACGGATCCGTCCTCGACGGCGCCCGCACCCTCGCCGCCCAGCAGGTCCTCGACGGCGAGGTGCTCTCCCTGCG
This sequence comes from Streptomyces sp. NPDC004266, assembly GCF_042874095.1. NCBI lineage: Bacteria > Bacillati > Actinomycetota > Actinomycetes > Kitasatosporales > Streptomycetaceae > Streptomyces > Streptomyces sp. NPDC004266. The sequence goes on along the minus strand of NZ_JBIAMM010000031.1, from coordinate 11,020 downwards.
CCCCTTCGCGCAGTCCCTCCCGCCGGCCGTCTACGACGACGTCTCCGACGCCGTCGCCTCCGCCGTCACCCGCGACCGGCACCTGTGGAGCGACGAACTGCTGCGCGGCGCCGGACTCCTCGGCGGCGTGCTGCTCCTCGTCCTCATGGGCTTCGTCCTCTGGTTCGCCGACCCGGTCCGCCACGACATGCACAGCCTCCCCGGGATCATCGCGGGCGCCGCCGGCCTCCTCCTCACCGCCTTCGCCGGCGTCCGCGCCCGCGTCTACGCGGACCGGGCCACCGCGGTCGCCCTCGGTCTCGGCGCCCTGCCGCTGCTCCTCATCGCCGGCTCCGGCATCATCGCCGCCGACCCCGGCCAGGGGCCGGGCCGCCTGCAGTTCCTGCTCGGCTCCGTCACCGTCCTCGTCGCCTCCGTGGCCCTCGTCGCGCTCACCCCCAGCGGTGACGCCCCCTTCGTCGCCGCCACCTTCCTCGCCGGCGTCGGCACCCTCGCCACCTTCCTGATGATCCTCACGGAGACCACCGCCACCGAGGCGGCCGCCACCTGCGCCCCCGTCGCCATCGGCCTGGTCGCCTTCCTGCCCGGCCTCTCCGCCCGCTTCGCCCGCCTCCCCATCGGCTACGCCGCCCCGCGCAGCGCCGCCGACGACGACTTCTCCGCCGACCCGCAGCAGGGCGAGGAGGCGCAGCCCGTCGACGGCGAGCGCATCGCGCTCCAGGCCCGCCGCGGCCACGAGATGCTCCTCGGCCTGGTCGGCGGCTGCGCGGCCGTCGTCGTCGGCTCCGCCGCCGTCCTCGGCTTCGCCGGGAACGTCTGGGGCCAGCTCCTCGCCCTCGCCGCCGGCCTCGCGATGCTGCTGCGCGCCCGCCTCTTCCGGTACACCTCGCAGGTCGCCTGCGTCCTCGTCGCCGGCATCGCCGCCATCGCGCTGCTCGTCCTCGGCCTCTCCCTGAACCCGCCGGCCGACCTGGTCAAGGACCTCCTCATGTACGGGGACCGCGGCGGCCTCGACATCCGGACGATCTGGCTCACCGCCGCCGTCGCCTCCGGCGCCGCGCTGATCACCGCGATCGGCCTGATCATCCCGAAGAAGGGCCTCTCGCCCTTCTGGGGCCGCCTCCTCGACCTCGCCGAGGGCTTCGTCCTGCTCTCCCTCGTCCCGCTCTGCCTCGCGGTCCTCGACGTCTTCACCCAGGTCCGCTCCCTCACCAGCAAATGAGGGGCCGGGCGGCCGGAGACGGGACACCGGGCGACGGACCCCTCCGCCGTCCTGGTACGCTGTGTGACGGCCGTTTGTGTACGCGCTCCCGGAAGCCTCCCCAGGCCCTGGAAGCTGCGCCCATCGGACCTTCGCCCGTCGAGTCACGGAAGCTTCCCCTGAGAACTGGACCAGGGGCACTCGCGGGCGCACGAACCAAGAGGAGATCCGCGTGGCTCTCGACGCCGCCGTCAAGAAGCAGATCATGGCCGAGTTCGGCACCAAGGAGGGCGACACCGGCTCCCCCGAGGTCCAGGTCGCGATGCTGTCCCGTCGCATCTCGGACCTGACCGAGCACCTCAAGCAGCACAAGCACGACCACCACTCCCGTCGTGGTCTGCTGATCCTGGTCGGCCAGCGCCGCCGCCTGCTGCAGTACCTGGCCAAGAAGGACATCCAGCGCTTCCGTACGCTGGTCGACCGCCTCGGCATCCGCCGCGGTGCGGCCGGCGGCGCCAAGTAAGACGCCGGAAAGGGAGCGGTTCCCACTTTCAGGGGGCCGCTCCCTTTGCTGTACGTGCGCAAAGTGCGCATCGCCACTTAGTCTGGTCGCACAACCCCATACGACGAGCGTGAAGCCGCCGGCCAGCCGCCGGTCCTCGGTAGTGGCCCCCGGAAACGAACACCCGGGTGCTTCGATCGAAGACCGGCCCGCACCCGAGGCGAGCTTCTCCGCCCCCGTCGCACACCGTCCCCGGCCACACGGGCCGAAGGACGCAAAGACGAACACGTAGGAGAAACCCATAGTGGAGAACGAGACCCACTACGCCGAGGCCGTCATCGACAACGGCGTCTTCGGTACCCGCACCATCCGCTTCGAGACCGGCCGTCTGGCCAAGCAGGCCGCCGGCTCCGCCGTCGCCTACCTGGACGACGAGACGATGGTCCTCTCGGCGACCACCGCCTCGAAGCGCCCCAAGGACCAGCTCGACTTCTTCCCCCTCACGGTGGACGTCGAGGAGCGGCAGTACGCGGCCGGCAAGATCCCCGGCTCCTTCTTCCGCCGTGAGGGCCGCCCCTCCGAGGACGCCGTCCTCACCTGCCGCCTGATCGACCGGCCGCTGCGCCCCTCCTTCAAGAAGGGCCTGCGCAACGAGATCCAGATCGTCGAGACGGTCATGGCGCTCAACCCCGACCACCTGTACGACGTGGTCGCGATCAACGCCGCCTCGGCTTCCACGATCCTGGCGGGCCTGCCCTTCTCCGGCCCCATCGGCGCCACCCGTGTCGCCCTGATCAAGGGCCAGTGGGTCGCCTTCCCGACGCACACCGAGCTCGAGGACGCCGTCTTCGACATGGTCGTCGCCGGTCGCGTCCTGGAGGACGGCGACGTCGCGATCATGATGGTCGAGGCCGAGGCCACCGAGAAGACCGTCCAGCTGGTCAAGGACGGCGCCGAGGCGCCGACCGAGGAGATCGTCGCCGCCGGTCTCGAGGCCGCGAAGCCCTTCATCAAGGTCCTCTGCAAGGCCCAGTCGGACCTCGCCGCCAAGGCCGCCAAGCCCACCGGCGAGTTCCCGGTCTACCTCGACTACCAGGACGACGTCCTGGAGGCGCTCACCGCCGCCGTCAAGGACGAGCTCGCCCAGGCGCTCACCATCGCCGGCAAGCAGGAGCGCGAGACCGAGCTCGACCGCATCAAGGAGATCGCCGCCGAGAAGCTCCTCCCGGCCTTCGAGGGCCGCGAGAAGGAGATCTCCGGCGCCTACCGCGCGCTGACCAAGAAGCTGGTCCGCGAGCGGATCATCAAGGACAAGGTCCGCATCGACGGCCGCGGCATCACGGACATCCGTACGCTCGCCGCCGAGGTCGAGGCCATCCCGCGCGTGCACGGCTCGGCGCTGTTCGAGCGTGGCGAGACCCAGATCCTGGGCGTCACCACCCTCAACATGCTCCGCATGGAGCAGCAGCTGGACACCCTCTCCCCGGTGACCCGCAAGCGCTACATGCACAACTACAACTTCCCGCCGTACTCCGTCGGCGAGACCGGCCGCGTGGGCTCGCCCAAGCGCCGCGAGATCGGCCACGGCGCCCTCGCCGAGCGCGCCCTCGTGCCGGTCCTCCCGACCCGCGAGGAGTTCCCCTACGCGATCCGTCAGGTGTCCGAGGCCCTCGGCTCCAACGGCTCGACGTCCATGGGCTCGGTCTGCGCCTCCACCATGTCGCTGCTGAACGCCGGTGTGCCGCTGAAGGCCCCCGTCGCCGGCATCGCCATGGGCCTGATCTCCGAGGAGATCGACGGCCAGACGCACTACGTCGCCCTCACCGACATCCTCGGTGCGGAGGACGCCTTCGGCGACATGGACTTCAAGGTCGCCGGTACGAAGGAGTTCGTCACCGCCCTCCAGCTCGACACCAAGCTGGACGGCATCCCGGCCTCCGTCCTGGCCGCGGCCCTCAAGCAGGCCCGCGACGCCCGCCTCCACATCCTCGACGTGATGATGGAAGCGATCGACAAGCCGGACGAGATGTCCCCGAACGCCCCGCGGATCATCACCGTCAAGATCCCCGTGGACAAGATCGGCGAGGTCATCGGCCCCAAGGGCAAGATGATCAACCAGATCCAGGAGGACACCGGCGCCGAGATCACGATCGAGGACGACGGCACCATCTACATCGGTGCCGCCGACGGCCCGGCCGCCGAGGCCGCCCGCGCCACGATCAACGGCATCGCCAACCCGACCATGCCGGAGGTCGGCGAGCGCTACCTGGGCACGGTCGTCAAGACCACCACCTTCGGTGCCTTCGTCTCCCTGCTCCCGGGCAAGGACGGCCTGCTGCACATCTCGCAGATCCGCAAGCTCGCCGGTGGCAAGCGCGTGGAGAACGTCGAGGACGTGCTCGCGATCGGCTCCAAGGTCCAGGTCGAGATCGCCGAGATCGACCAGCGCGGCAAGCTCTCCCTGATCCCCGTGATCGCGGACGAGGACGGCGCCGAGGGTGACAAGGACGACGCCGCCAAGTGACGTCCCGTAGTTCCCGCGCGACGGCCCGCCCCTCTTCGGAGGGGCGGGCCGTCGCCCGTACCCAAACGCTTCTCCCGGGCAAGGACGGCATCGGCACGGTCCGGCGCACGACCCTCCCCGGGGGCCTGAGGATCGTCACCGAGACCCTCCCCTCCGTGCGCTCCGCCACCTTCGGCATCTGGGCGCACGTCGGCTCCCGCGACGAGACCCCGACGCTCAACGGCGCGACCCACTACCTGGAGCACCTCCTCTTCAAGGGCACCCGCAAGCGGTCCGCCCTCGACATCTCCGCCGCGCTCGACGCGGTCGGCGGCGAGATGAACGCCTTCACGGCGAAGGAGTACACCTGCTACTACGCCCGGGTCCTCGACACCGACCTGCCGCTGGCGATCGACGTCGTCTGCGACATGCTCACCGACTCGCTCATCCTCGACGAGGACGTGGACGCCGAGCGCGGCGTCATCCTCGAAGAGATCGCGATGACCGAGGACGACCCCGGCGACGTCGTGCACGACCTGTTCGCGCAGACGATGTTCGGCGACACCCCGCTGGGCCGCCCGGTCCTCGGCACCGTCGACACGATCAACGCGCTCAGCCGCGGCCAGATCGCCCGCTTCTACAAGAAGCACTACGACCCGACCCACCTGGTCGTCGCCTGCGCGGGCAACGTCGACCACGCCACGGTGGTGCGCCAGGTCCGCCGCGCCTTCGAGAAGGCCGGCGCCCTCGGCCGTACCGACGCCGTCCCCGTCGCCCCCCGCGAGGGAGCCCGGACCATCCGCACTGCGGGCCGCGTCGAGCTCCTGAACCGCAAGACCGAGCAGGCCCACGTGGTCCTCGGCATGCCGGGCCTGTCCCGCACCGACGAGCGCCGCTGGGCCCTCGGCGTGCTGAACACCGCCCTCGGCGGCGGCATGTCCTCCCGCCTCTTCCAGGAGGTCCGGGAGAAGCGCGGCCTGGCCTACAGCGTGTACTCGTACACCTCGGGCTTCGCCGACTGCGGCCTCTTCGGGGTGTACGCGGGCTGCCGGCCCAGCCAGGTCCACGACGTCCTGAAGATCTGCCGCGACGAGCTCGACAAGGTCGCCTCGGACGGCCTCACGGACGAGGAGATCACCCGCGCCGTGGGCCAGCTCTCCGGCTCGACCGTGCTCGGCCTGGAGGACACCGGCGCGCTGATGAACCGCATCGGCAAGAGCGAGCTGTGCTGGGGCACCCAGATGTCGGTCGACGACATGCTCTCCCGGATCGCCGCGGTCACCCCGGACGAGGTCCGCGAGGTCGCCCGCGATGTACTGGAGCAGCGGCCCTCGCTGTCGGTGATCGGCCCGCTGAAGGACAAGCAGGCGGACCGCCTCCACCGAGCGGTCTCCTGAAACACAAGTCCCCTAAGGAAGAGCAATGAGCAAGCTGCGTGTGGCGGTCCTCGGAGCCAAGGGCCGCATCGGCTCCGAGGCGGTCAAGGCCGTCGAGGCCGCCGAGGACATGGAACTGGTCGCGGCCCTCGGGCGGGGCGACGGTCTGGAGGCGCTCACCGAGGCGGGCGCCCAGGTCGTCGTCGAGCTGACCACCCCGGACTCGGTCATGGAGAACCTCGACTTCTGCGTGCGCCACGGCATCCACGCGGTCGTCGGCACCACCGGCTGGACCGAGGACCGCCTCGCGCAGCTGAACGGCTGGCTCGCCGCCTCCCCGGAGACCGGCGTCCTCATCGCTCCGAACTTCTCCATCGGAGCGGTCCTCACCATGAAGTTCGCGCAGATCGCGGCCCCGTACTTCGAGTCGGTCGAGGTCGTCGAGCTGCACCACCCGAACAAGGTGGACGCCCCCTCCGGCACGGCCACCCGCACCGCCCAGCTGATCGCCGAGGCCCGGTCGAAGGCAGGCTGCGCCCCGCAGCCCGACGCCACGACCACCGCCCTGGACGGGGCGCGCGGCGCGGACGTCGACGGGGTGCCGGTGCACGCCGTACGCCTCCGGGGCCTGCTGGCCCACCAGGAGGTGCTGCTCGGGGGCGAGGGCGAGACCCTCACCGTCCGCCACGACTCCCTGCACCACTCCAGCTTCATGCCGGGCATCCTGCTGGGCGCCCGCCGCGTGACCACGACTCCGGGCCTCACCTTCGGCCTGGAGCACTTCCTGGACCTGGGCTGACGGTCATGGGCGGAAAGATCACGTACGTCTTCCTGGCCACCGTCCTCGTCCTCGTCTTCGGCGTGGTGGCGATGGAGGGCGTCCTGCTGCTCCTCACGGGCGAGCCGGCCGCCATGGGCATGGGCGCGGTGGCGTTCCTGCTGCCCGTCGTGGGCGCCTGGTTCCTCTGGAAGAACACCCGGTTCGCGCGCCGGGCGGGCCGCCTCGCCGCCGAGCTGGAGGCCGAGGGCGGCCTGCCCGTCGACGAGCTGAAGCGCACGCAGGGCGGCCGGATCGACCGGGACTCGGCCGACGAGGTCTTCGCCCTGCGCAAGGCCGAGACGGAGGACTCGCCCGAGGACTGGCGCTGCTGGTTCCGGCTCGCGGTGGCCTACCACGACGCCCGGGACACCCCCCGGGCGCGCAAGGCGATGCAGCGGGCCATCGCGCTCCACGAGGGGCGCCCGGTCAGCGCGTAGCGGCCGGGGCCGTGCCGTACTCGGAGTTCCAGGCCTCGACCGCGTCGGCGGCCCGGTCGAAGGCCTCGACGCGGGAGAGGAAGTCGGCGTTGTGGTCGGTGAGCAGCAGCAGCTGCTCACCACCCCGCCGGTCGAGCACCAGGGCCTGGCCCTGGACCGTGCGGGGGAGTCCCAGCCAGCGCACCGGCTGCTGGGTGGTCCGCAGGGACGTCACCTTCGCCCAGGGCACGGTGACGGTCGAGAAGAAGGCCACGCGCCGCACGCCGGCGCGGCTCACCCAGGCGCCCATGCGCAGCATCCGCAGGGCGGCGGCGATGACGAGCACGGCGATGCCGAACGTGACGCACGCGCCGCCGAAGGCTCCGGCCGCCGCGATGACCACGGCGGCGAGCAGGACGAACGAGGCGAGCAGCAGCGCGAGCGCCGCCGCCCCCACCCGCCACGAGCCCGGCCGGTACGGGCGACGCCACTGGTCGTGGTCGTCGAACGGCAGGGCGACGTGGTCGGTCGTGTCAAAAGCACGGTCGGCCGTCAGGAAGGGCAGGGGCACGACAGGTCCTCACTCACAAGCACGCTCGAAGGGGCGGTGCCCGGTGAGGCTACCTCAGCGGTTGTCGGAGGCCTCGGACTGCTGCTGACGAGTGGCCGAGTCACCCGACTGGAGCGAGGGCATTCCCAGGACGAGGGACCCGACGAGGCCGGCCACGACGGTCAGCCCGAGCAGGGCGCGGCCCACGATCTGCGAGGCGCTGAGGCGCTCCCGGGGCGGTGGAGTGACGTTACTGCGGAAGTGGTCGGCCTCCGCGACGAACGCGAACGGTACGGCCTCTCGCCGGCGGAACATCAGAGCCACTCTCCTTCTTCGTCGTCATGCGTCACAGGTACAGACGACGGAACCGATGTTTTGGTGCCCTTTTTCATCAAAGCGGCCGAATCTCATCCTCCGGTAGGACGTCACGAGTAGGTAGAGATCGGGCGGGCCGTCCGGCCGTTCGGCCCTACAGGCACACATGTCCGAACGCACGATGCGAAGTGTCCGTATTGCGGCGTTTCGAGAAGTTCATCTAGGCTGATCAAACGGACCCGGCGCTGCCTGAACCCCCGAGCAGGCAGCGCCGGGCTCCCTTTCTCCCGTCCCCCTCAGGGGCACCCGGCGCTGAGCAGCGAGTAGCGTGTTACCCATGGCTCCGATCTCCACTCCGCAGACCCCCTTCGGGCGGGTCCTCACCGCCATGGTCACGCCCTTCACGGCGGACGGCGCACTCGACCTCGACGGTGCCCAGCGACTCGCCACCCACCTGGTGGACGCAGGCAACGACGGCCTCGTCATCAACGGCACCACCGGCGAGTCCCCGACCACCAGCGACGCGGAGAAATCGGAGCTCGTACGAGCGGTGCTGGAGGCGGTCGGCGACCGCGCCCACGTCGTCGCCGGCATCGGCACCAACGACACCCACCACTCCATCGAACTGGCCCGCACCGCCGAGCGCGACGGCGCCCACGGCCTCCTCGCGGTGACCCCCTACTACAACAAGCCCCCGCAGGAGGGCCTGTACCGGCACTTCTCGGCCATCGCCGACGCCACCGGCCTCCCCGTGATGCTGTACGACATCCCGGGCCGCAGCGGCGTCCCGATCGACACCGAGACGATCGTCCGCCTCGCCGAGCACCCGCGCATCGTCGCCAACAAGGACGCCAAGGGCGACCTCGGCCGCGCCAGCTGGGCCATCGCCCGCTCCGGCCTCGCCTGGTACTCCGGCGACGACATGCTCAACCTGCCGCTCCTCTCCGTCGGCGCCTGCGGCTTCGTCTCCGTCGTCGGCCACCTCGTCACCCCGGAGCTCCGCGCCCTCCTCGACGCCCACCTCGGCGGCGAGGTCCAGAAGGCCACCGAGATCCACCAGAAGCTGCTGCCGGTCTACACCGGCATGTTCCGCACCCAGGGCGTCATGACGACCAAGGCCGCCCTCGCCCTCCAGGGCCTCCCGGCCGGACCGCTGCGCCTGCCGCTCGTCGAACTCTCCGCACAGGAGACCGAGCAGCTCAAGGTCGACCTGGCCGCCGGCGGGGTAGAACTCTGACAACGGACTTCACAACTGAACACGGTCTCGACAACTGAACACCGACAACAGCAAGTGCACGATTGTCATGCGCGCCACGTGCCCGACCGGTACGTGGCGCGCATGGTGAGGAGAGTCTTTTGAGTCATCCGCATCCTGAACTCGGCGCCCCGCCGAAGCTGCCCAAGGGCGGTCTGCGCGTCATCCCGCTCGGCGGTCTCGGTGAGATCGGCCGCAACATGACGGTCTTCGAGTTCGACGGCCGGCTGCTGATCGTCGACTGCGGCGTCCTCTTCCCCGAGGAGGAGCAGCCCGGCGTCGACCTGATCCTGCCGGACTTCAGCATCATCCGGGACCGCCTCGACGACATCGAGGGCATCGTGCTCACGCACGGGCACGAGGACCACATCGGTGCCGTCCCCTACCTGCTCCGGCTGAAGCCGGACATCCCGCTCATCGGCTCCAAGCTGACCCTCGCCCTGATCGAGGCGAAGCTCCAGGAGCACCGCATCCGCCCCTACACCCTGGAGGTGAAGGAAGGCGACCGCGAGGCCCTCGGCCCCTTCGACTGCGAGTTCGTCGCCGTCAACCACTCCATCCCGGACGCCCTGGCCGTCGCCATCCGCACCCCCGCGGGCATGGCCGTCGCCACCGGCGACTTCAAGATGGACCAGCTCCCGATGGACGGCCGCCTCACCGACCTCCACGCGTTCGCGCGGCTCAGCGAGGAGGGCATCGACCTCCTCCTGTCCGACTCGACGAACGCCGAGGTCCCGGGCTTCGTCCCGCCGGAGCGGGACATCTCCAACGTCCTGCGGAACGTCTTCGCGAACGCCCCGAAGCGCATCATCGTGGCCAGCTTCGCCAGCCACGTGCACCGCATCCAGCAGATCATCGACGCCGCCCACGAGTACGGCCGCCGCGTCGCCTTCGTCGGCCGCTCGATGGTCCGGAACATGGGCATCGCCCGCGACCTGGGCTACCTCCGCGTCCCGGCCGGTCTCGTCGTGGACGTGAAGACCCTCGACGACCTGCCGGACGACGAGGTCGTGCTGGTCTGCACGGGCTCCCAGGGCGAGCCCATGGCGGCCCTGTCCCGCATGGCCAACCGCGACCACCAGATCCGCATCGTCCCCGGCGACACGGTGATCCTCGCGTCCTCCCTCATCCCGGGCAACGAGAACGCGGTCTACCGCGTGATCAACGGCCTGACCCGCTGGGGCGCGAACGTGGTCCACAAGGGCAACGCCAAGGTCCACGTCTCGGGCCACGCCTCGGCCGGCGAGCTGCTGTACTTCTACAACATCTGCAAGCCGAAGAACCTCATGCCGGTCCACGGCGAATGGCGCCACCTGCGCGCCAACGCCGAGCTCGGCGCGATGACGGGCATCCCCAAGGACCACATCGTCATCGCCGAGGACGGCGTCGTCGTCGACCTGGTCGACGGCCGCGCCCGCATCACCGGCAAGGTCCAGGCGGGCTACGTGTACGTGGACGGCCTCTCGGTCGGCGACGTCACCGAGACCTCCCTCAAGGACCGCCGCATCCTCGGCGAGGAGGGCATCATCTCGGTCTTCGTCGTCGTCGACTCGTCGACCGGCAAGATCGTGGGCGGCCCGCACGTCCACGCCCGGGGCTCCGGGATCGACGACTCCGCCTTCGACGCGGTGCTCCCGAAGATCGACCAGGCGCTCAACAAGTCGGCCCAGGACGGCGTCGTCGAACCCCACCAGCTCCAGCAGCTGATCCGCCGCTCCGTCGGCAAGTGGGTCTCCGACACCTACCGCCGGCGCCCGATGATCCTCCCGGTCGTCGTCGAGGTCTGAGGCGCCTGACCAGCGCGACAGCGGAGCGGGGCCCCTCGATTTGCATCGGGGCGCCCCGCTCCAGTACGTTTACGGCTCCGCCAGATCGGGAAGTCCCCGGCGCCGAAGCGCGCCCGGAGGACGAACCGGGAGGCGGGAAATCCGGCTCAGAACTTCTGATAAAGTCGGAACACGCCGGAAGGCCTCGAAGAAAACAAATTCGGGACCGGAAAGCACCGAGGAAATCGGATCGGAAAGATCTGATAGAGTCGGAAACGAAGGAAGCGCCCGGAGGGCCCGGAAACGGGACCGAAGG
>NZ_JBIAMM010000030.1:0-37143 GCF_042874095.1 Streptomyces sp. NPDC004266 | reverse complement strand
TGCCCGGCGGGGAGTTGAACGTTCCCTCGATCCAGCCCGCGTTCGCCCGGCCGGGGTGGCGGCCTGGCCGAGGTTGACATTGTTGATGGCCTCGGCGAAGGCGGGGATGGAGTTCGGGTTCTCATACCCCGGTTTCACCAGGTCCGTCCAGGTCATCCCCGGGTAATGGCCCAGCGCGTCGGTGATCGAGCCGTGTTCGAGCTCGTTGAAGACCTTGAGGCCCTTCTCGCTCAGGTAGGGCTTGATGTCGATGTCGTACCCGCAGGCGACGCCGATGGCCGCCATCGCACGCCGTTCCACACCAGGGAGCCGCTGACGTACTTCAGGTTGTGGGCCGGAGCGACGAGCAGCCCCCTTCGGCGAAGCCGACCAGCTGCCTGTTCACCTCAGGCGCGTACGCGGGGGGCCAGAGCTGCCGCCCAGTTGGTGGCGATGGCCCCGCCCGAGTAGCCCAGCAGGCCGAACCTGGTGCCGTCGTGCAGACCGGTCTCCTCGGCGCGGGTGCTCGCCCGGATCGCGTCCAGCGTGTACGTCGCGTACGCGGGGCCGGCCGCGAACTCGGCAGTCTGACCCTCGGTGTCCGGGATGACCAGGTCATAACCCTTGAGCAGCAGAGGGGCCATCAGGAGGGCTTCACCCTGGGGGATGATGCCGCCGAACGAGACGTCGCCGGCGACGGCCCGGGAAGGGCCGTCCTCCGGGTTGAGGGAGTCGTAGAACGACTGGTACGACACGGCCTTGCTGCCGTCGCCACTGTGGCTTCGGACCACCGTGGTCACGTTGGCCGAGGGCCGGCCCTGGGCGTCGGTCGAGCAGTAGAGCAGCTGGATGGCCTTCACCGGCGTCGGTATGCCGAGGCCGTGATAGTCCAGCGTGCGCTTCTTCAACACGTCACGCGGCTCGTACGAGGACAGCGGTTCCTTGCCGTCGTAGCGGTAGAACGGGTCGGACGGCGTGGTGGTCGCCAGTGGTACGAGAATCATGCGCAAGGTCGTCTCGGGTCTGTTCGTCTCGCTCGACGGTGTCGCCCAGTCGCCGGACCATTGGCAGTTCGCGTTCGACGAGGAGATGGGCGCGGCGCTGGCCGGCACGCTGGAGACATGCGACACGATCCTGCTGGGTCGGGTGACGTTCACCGAATGGGCCGGGTACTGGCCGACGGTGGCGAACGGCGAGGACGCCGGCTTCGCCCAGTGGATCAACAAGTCGCCGAAGCACGTCGTGTCCTCGACCCTGGACAGCGTCGACGACTGGTCCAACAGCACTCTGATCAAGGGCGACCCGGCCGCCGCGGTCAAGGAGCTCAAGGCGGGCGAGGGCAAGGACATCACCGTCGCGGGCAGCCCGACACTGGTGCGTTCCCTGCTTGAACAGGACCTGCTGGACGAGCTGGTCCTGCTGATCCACCCGGTCGTCGCCAGCGAGGGTCGCAAGAAACTGTTCGCCAACGACGCCCAGCTGAAGAAGCTGGAGCTGGTCAGCGCCCAGCCCACCAGCAGCGGCGTGATCATCGCGGCCTACCGATCGGTGTGCTGATCCGGTACGGTCTGCTTTCCGGACCGGATCATGACGCTCGTCGGTCGATGGCAGGGCTCCAGTTCTTCGGGCGGGGAGGTCTACCGCGGGCCGCCGGTCCGCCTGGTCGTAGCCTTCCCTCATGGTCCCGATGATCCGCGCCGCCAGCTTGCGCGGCTTCGTCCCGCTCGTCGAGCGACTGGGTGGTGAGGCGGACGCGCTACTCGCCCGGTTCGGCCTCACCCGGCAGGCGCTGGACTCGGACGAGGCTCTCATCCCCATCACGGCGAACGACCTCGTCCTCGACGCGGCAGCGGCCGAGCTCGGCTGCCCGGACCTCGGCCTGCGCCTGGCGGAGGCGCAGGACCTGAGCATTCTCGGCCCGCTGGCGGGGGTGATCGAATCGTCCTCGACGGTCGCCGAGGCACTGGCCCTCGCGTCGAGGTACATGTTCGTCCACAGCCCGGCACTCAGCGTCGGGGTCCAGGCCGACCCGCCTTGCTCGTCGAGGTGAAGCAGGCCTTCGTAACGTGGATGCCGGCACGCTGATGCCGCAGGTGGGGCCGGGAAGGATCTGCTGGGGAGGGGCTCGTGCATCACGAGAGCAAGATCGATGTCTACCTCGGTCTGGACGTCGGCAAGGGCGAGCATCATGGCACTGCCCTCACCCCAACAGGCAAGAAGGTGTTCGACAAACCGCTGCCGAACAGTGAACCGCGGCTGCGGGAACTGTTCACGAAGTTGCAGGCCAAGCACGGAACGGGGCTGGTCGTGGTGGACCAGCCCGCGTCTATCGGGGCCCTGCCGCTGGCTGTCGCCCGTGACGCGGGCTGCCGCGTGGCCTACCTGCCAGGGTTGACGATGCGGCGGATCGCCGACCTGTATCCAGGCGAGTCGAAGACCGACGCTCGTGACGCGGCGATCATCGCCGATGCTGCACGGACCGTGCCGCATACCCTGCGAGACCTGGCGCCAGATGATGAAACAGTCGCCGAGCTGAACATGATCGTGGGCTTCGACGACGACCTGGCCGGTGAGGTGACCCGGGTCAAGAACCGGATGCGCGGGCTGCTGACTCAGATCCATCCCTCGCTGGAGCGGGTTCTGGGCCCTCGGCTGGATCATCCGGCGGTGCTGTTCCTGCTGGAACGCTACGGATCGCCTGCCCAGTTGAGGAAGGCGGGCCGCCGGCGGCTGATAACGATGCTGCGGCCCAAAGCACCGCGCATGGCAGAACGTCTCGTCGAGGACATCTTCACCGCCCTGGACGAGCAGACTGTCATCGTTCCCGGCACCGAGGCCGCAGCCTTGATCGTTCCCAGCCTGGCGGGCTCGCTGGCCGCAGTGCTCGACCAGCGCAAGCTCCTGGCCGGCAGGATTGAGGAGCTCCTGGCGGCGCACCCTCTTTCACAGGTCCTGACCTCGATGCCCGGCATCGGGGTCAGGACCGCAGCCCGCATCCTCATCGACGTCGGTGACGGCAGCGGCTTCGCCACCGCCGGACACCTGGCCGCCTACGCGGGGCTGGCACCGGCCACCCGCCGGTCCGGCTCCTCCATCCGCGGCGAGCATCCAGCCCGGCGAGGCAACAAACAGCTCAAGCGAGCCTTCTATCTCGCCGCGTTCGCCTCACTGTCGCAGCCGGACTCACGCGCCTACTACGACAGGAAACGCCGCGAGGGGAAGCACCACGTCGCGGCCCTCGTCTGCCTCGCCCGACGCCGCATCGATGTCCTCTTTGCGATGCTTCGAGACGGCACCTTCTACCAGCCGCCCACACCCACTACGGCTTGACGAAAACCATAGGGGCACTTTTTAGCGCGGACGTGAGCGGAGTCGAGGACCGCCCGGGACAGGTCGATCAGGCCGTGGCCGTCCAGGAGCTCGAGCACCTTCTGGTGCAGCCGGCCCCACACCCCGGCTCTGGACCAGATCAGAAACCGGCGGTGCACGGTCGACTTCGACGCCCCGAAGCACGGCGGCAGGGCCCGCCACGCGCAGCCACTGACCAGCACGTAGATGATCGCGGCGAACACCGCCTCATCATCGATGTTCGCCACCCCGCCGCCTTGCGGCCGCACACGAGCGGGAGGCAGCAACGGCTCGGCTATCTCACACAATCCCTCCGGAACGATCCATCCCCACCGTCCACTCCCCATGACCAGCTCAACAGACAAACAGCCATGTAGGACACGGTCTAAGTCCGGTGGCAGCCATCCCTTCTTCCTGCGCCGTTCCGCTTGTCGGAGTGCTTCTGGAGCTCCGCCCCCTCCTCAGATGGAGACGCCCAGATCCCATGCCCGGCACCGCCCGGCGCACTGGCTACCTCAGTGGATCCTCAAATGCCTTGCCCCTGGTGACGCGAAGACCCAAGCATGATCGTTATGAGCGGATTTCCGAGCTGGGGCAAGAAGACCGACACCGTTCTCGTCGTCCGGGAGGCGGACACGATCGCGGCCGGCCTGCGGGACGCGCTGGCCGAAGCGGCCCCTGACGAGCGACCGGGTCTGGAGCGAGCGCTCGCTCTGGCCGAGGCAGCCGCCACGGTTCCCGACGCCGAGCGCCGAGCCGAATGGGTGCATGGGCGACTCGCCGAGGCCGGGTTCACCGGGGATATCGCCTCGATCGCGGCACTCAAGGCACTGCGCCAGGCGGAGCCGAAGCTGAGCCTGCTGGCCGCGGTCCAGCTGCAGAAGGACGCGGTGGCGCATCCTGCCTGACACCTTCCGCGTCGAAGCGCTCCCGAGACACGCGGGGGGCCATCCCCGCGCGAGCGGGGAGCAGAACACGGCGGCCTCCAGGCGGGCCTGGTCCCGCGGTCCACGCCGAAGGCGTCGTGGACGACACACCGCCCTGATCGTCGACGCAGGCCTCATCGCACGTCAGGATCAGACCCGATGAGACCCGCTTCCGCTTTCCCCCACCCGCCACGGCGGCTCTGCGGTCTGCCATGGCACGCGTGACCTTGAGCGCCCAAGGCGCCGCTTCTCCCGATACGGTCTGGCAGCGCTACGCCGACATCCACCAATGGGCGTCCTGGTCCCCACAGATCAAGGCCGTCCACTCCTCAAGCCGCCGCCTGAGTTCCGGCATGAGCGGCACAGTCGAATCAGTCGCCGGCATCCGTGCCGCGTTCGTCGTGGAAGCCGTCGACCACGACCGCCGCACCTGGACCTGGCGGGTACGACTGGCCCGCATCCAGATCCGGCTCCACCACGAGGTGAAGCCACAGGGCGGCGGCAGCGCCACGAGCCTGACGATGCACGGCCCGCGACTGGCACTACTCGCCTACACGCCCCTCGCCCGGCTCGCTCTGCACCGCCTCGTGCAGCCCTGACGCCACTGCCGGCTGCCGGGCCCTGCCTGGCCCGGTACACCGCGCACAGCGGCCCCGCAGACAGGAGGAGCAGGGTTCCACTGCTGGGCCTGCGGGGCCGGTGCACCACCCACGTACCCTGCGGTGCGCCCGATACGCCCGATCCCTCCCATCCGGGTGCGCAAAGGTGCTCTTCACGCGAGTGGGGCCCGGCCGTATCCGGCCGGGCCCCACTCACCTCGCGCACGTGGCGCGCTGCTTGGCATCTGTCGCCTGTCGGCTACCAGCGGTACCAGCGGCCCTTGCGGCCGCCGCTGTCCGCGGTACGGACGACGAAGCCCAGCAGCCACACGACAAGCACGATCACCGCGATCCACCACAGGGCCTTCAACGCGAAACCCGCACCGAAGAGGACCAGAGCCAGCAGAAGAACCAGAAGCAGGGGAACCATCGTTATCAACCTCCTGGCCACCGCATGCCCTCACCTCAGACCGACATGCTCACAAAGCCAGGAGTTATTTCGACGATGCACGGGGCATATTCACACACTGCGTGCCACACAGCGCTCCCCCGGCCCCGCCCCTCACTCCCCACGACACCCTCTGGTGAACTGCGGTGAGGCGGGGCCCGAGTCAAGACGTGTCGCCGCCGTAGTGAAAGCAGCAGGCGATCCCCGAGCCCGGCGTGCACGGCTCGCCGGCGCCATGGCCATGCAGGGCGCGGCCGCCGGGCCACTTCGGCAGCTCGGCGGCCAGGGCAACACCGTCAGCGACCTCCTCGGTTCAGGCCCAGACCCGAAGGAGGACGGCGTCCCCTGCGTCCACCTCACCACGCAGCTCTCCAACAGCCCGTCGTGCGCCTCCCGATACCGCGCATGGTGGCGCGGTTCGCGGGCACAAGGACCGGGAGCGGAGGACATGACCGCTCCTTCAGGGCCTGCGGCCTCCCCGTCCGTAAGGCCCGGGCATGGTGGAGACCGGCCCGCACTCGCGATGGTGCGGGCCGGTCCTCGCACGTCCGCCCGAGCCGGCCTCACCCGAGGTCGCTGACGGGACACGGCGCAGGTGCCGGTGAGGACGACCAGGCCGCGGGGTGGCGGGCTGGGAGTGGGAAGTGGACGCCGGCCGGGCTGAGACACGGCGAGCTGGGAGCAGGAGTGGTATGGGGCCGGGTGGGTGGGTGGGTGCGTGTGAATGACCGCTGGATGGTGTCGGGCTCGTGCCGGACGACGCATGCGGATGATCTGTTCGTCGAGGGGGCGGCGCAGAGCCGGGCGAAGGCGCTGTGTACCGGGTGTCCTGTGAGGGCCGAGTGCCTGGCGCATGCTTTGGACGGCCGGATCGAGCACGGGGTCTGGGGCGGGATGACAGAACGAGACAGGCGCGCCCTGTTGAAGCGCCGGCCTCTGGTGCGGTCCTGGGCCCGGCTGCTGGATGCCGCCAGGCGTGAGCATGAAGCCGGAGCGTTGTCTGTGAAGCGCGCTTCCGCCTGACCGACCACTGAGCCCTTCCCACCCCGCGACGGTGTAGAAGACGGGCACGGGGACCGCTTCCCCTGCCCGGGCACCGGAGTGGCGGCGAGCAGGGGTGGTCCGCTCGTTGTCCCGGCAGACCGGACCAGTCCATGATCTGGTCCGGTCCTGGTGGTGAGGGCGTGGCGGGTGGTCAGTCGTCGGGTGTGGTGTTGACCGTGCCGCAGTTCCAGCACGTCCATTCGCCGGGCAGCTCGTAGTGGGTCGTGGTCCAGAACCCCTTCGGCCGCCCTGCGATGATGTTGATCTCCCAACAGGTCCCGCAGTGGAACTCGAAGTCCTCCATCCGGCCAGGATGGCGGCGGCCGGGGCGGCGCGGGGCCGGTTACTCGGGACGTGACCGGATTCCGTGACCGGCACGGACGACCAGGTGCTCGTCGGCCTGCTTTGACAGGGCGTGGTCGACGGAGCCGGAGGCCGGTCCGCCCTCGGTGCCGGCGCCGACGGCCTGGCGGATCTCCCAGGTGCGCAGCGGTTCGGAGGCGAGCGATTCTGGTCTGGCTAACTGGTGACTCAAGCATGCGCAAGTCTGGAGAATGGCCGGTCATGGATACATACGCCGCCCCATACCGGCGTCACCGCGTCGCCTCCGCCGCCGTGACGACCAGATTGTTCTGATACCCGCCCGCGTCGGACAGGTAGGGGCCGGTACAGGTGATCAGCGTCAGCACGGATCGGCCGTCCCTGCGGAACGCTTCCGAGTCGGCGAGGGCCTTCTTGCCCACGGTCCGGCGCTCGGTGATCTCGTAGGCGATCGTGCTCCCGTCCTTGCGTTCGACCAGCACGCGGTCCCCCTGCCGTACCTCGTTCAGCGCGTTCAGCACACCGAGACCGCGGCCCTTGGCGTCCACATGACCGACGACGACGGAGGAGCCGGCGGCGGAGCCGGGCGCGGGTGAGAAGCGGTACCAGCCGACCCGGTCCGGGTCCGGCGGAACCTCCATCAGGCCGTCATCGGTCACACCCACCGAATCGACGGGAGCGCGCAGGTCCAGCCGCGGAATCAACAGTTCCTGCGGCTCCGGGACGCGGGAGGAGCCGAGACGGTCCGGTGCCTCCGTCGTGTTCGCGGCCGCGGGCGGCGGTGCCGGCTCCGGCGGCTGGGGCCGAGCCGTCGTCGGTGCCGCGGCCGTCGTCGGCGGGGAACCGAAGTCGGCGGCCCGGGCGAGCTCGTCACGCCGGACGGCGACGACGAGCATCGTGGAAAGGATGACGCCGATGAGCGCCATGACCGCCCCGAAAATCTTGTTGTTCCCCGTCCAGGGCGTGCTCATCGCGGTCGGCCTTTCGGCGTAGAGGAACTCCGGGTACGCTCGCCCCGCCTGGGCTGGGTGGACGCACCCGGAGATCCGTACGGAGAGAGGTCGTACCGTGGGTCACACGGCGTCGGTGCGTCGGCGCAGGAGGTAGCCGCCGGCGCCCAGGGCGAGGACCGCGCCGGCGGCCAGGGCGCCCAGGGAGGCGTCGTCGTTTCCGCCCGCGGCCTGTCCGGTCTCCCCGGCGGGCACCCCGTTGGGCGCGGAGTGCATGCCGGTGATGGTCTGGGTCTTCAGGGCGAGGTTCTTGTCCGTCGCGCTGCCCCAGGCGTAGACGATCGTGTTGCTGCCCTCGGCCAGGTCGAGGTCCGCCGGGCCGATCGCCACGGTGTCGGTGCCGGCGAGGACGACGTCGGCGTTGACTGTGCCGGCCGCCACCTCGCCCTTGGCCTCCTTGGGGTTCTCCAAGCCCTTGAAGACCGCGGTGCCGTCGGCCCGGACATCGACGGCGGGTGCGGCCGCGACGTGGCGGACAGTCAGACGGGCCTCGCCCGCCGGTACCTTCGAGGTGTCGTTGACGAACGCGTCGAGAGCGGGCTTGCCGTCGGCCGTGAGGTGGGCGACCAGCGTCGCGTTCGCCCCGGCGGGCACCTCGACCGTCTTCTCGATCGCCGGGGTGCCCTCGGGGCCCTCGCCGTCCTTGAAGACCTTGATGTCGTAGGAACCCGCGTCCAGCTTCATCGGATCGGTGAGCGTACCGGGCTTGAAGTCCGGCAGCAGTTCCTTGTCCCCCGCGAACACGTCCACGGTCAGGCCCGGCACCGCGTGCAGCACCGACACCGTGGCCTGGCCTTCGGCCGTCTGGGACTGAGCGAACGCGGGAACGCCGGCAGTGACGGACAACGCGACGGTGATGCCGGCGGTGAGGGCCGCGCCTGCGGTACGAATGGTCATGGAGATCATCCCCATCATCCGGTCGAGAAGGTCTCGAACCCTGTGTGGTGAGGTATTCCGTCGACGTGGACGGATCGGTTTCACTCAATGCTTGAAATCTTTATTTCACTCCGGTCGGAGGTCTGACGGGACGACACGTCCAGTGGCCGCACCCGTGGTGGCGGACCAGGGGGAGCACTCGGCCTTGGAGGCAGGGCGGCGAAGAACATCCTTGTGGGCAGGCCGGGCACGACGTTCCGACAGGCGGTGGAACGGACGAGGGTGACAACGGAACCCCTTTCTTGTCCGGTCGGCCTCGTCGCCTCTTCCTCCACAGCGACACCGCCGCGACCACGACGAGTACGGTCGCGGAAGGCGCCCCGTGATGGCCACGCTCGAAACTCGTGGCAGGCCTGGTCCTCGATGCCGGACGGCCGACGTGAGCGGTGAGGAGCACGTACCAGCCCCGGAGAGACCCGGAAACCACCGCCCGCTGACAGACCTCAGACTTCGATCAGAAACACTTCGTCGACGTAGCACCATGCCCATGCCTCGTCACGGGCCAGCGAAAAGACGACCGGATGACCTGTGGCCTCGTAATGAGCGTGGGCGTGTTGCCCTCGGGAACTGTCGCAGCACCCGACGGCTCCGCAGGTCACGCACCAGCGCAGGCGGACCCAGCCGTAGCCGAGAGCCACGCATGCCGGGCAGACAGCGGACGGCACGGTGGCCGGGAGGCGCGTAAGCATCGAGGCATGAGTGCACACCGAGCCCTGCGGACGGCCACCGTCTGGAGCGGCACTCCATACCGATGACGAAGGCGTTGTGGTGTCTTCGTCCAGAGTCTCCGCTTCGTCCGGCGGGGTCTTATGGATTTCGCTCATGGTCGGTCCGCCTCCGCACCGGTACCGGGCGCACACTCACGTGGGGGTACGCGAGCTTGGCGCTGTGCCGTTCATGCCGTGCACGGGCTCGTCAGTCGCCGTGCCCCGTTCCACCGCTGCCGAAGCCACCGCTGGAGATGCCGCGCCACTTGCGCTGCTCCTCGCTCTGGGGTCCGAGGTCGGTCTCACCCGAGCTTTTGAGGTTGTAGGGCATCAGTCGATGCTCCGCGTCTGTGTGCGGCATCTCCGCGGGCTTGCGGTACTCCGCGACCTCGCCCGGCAGTCTGTCCGTCTCGGGCCGACGCGGCTGGGACTCGGGTCGGGGCGGAGGGAGCTCCTTGTTCTTGAGGCGGATGCCGAGCACGAAGGCTCCGATGAGAACAACGACGACAACGAGTCCACCGAGCACCTGGGCGAGCCCCGACTGCCAGACACCGGCAGCCAGCAACGGCTCGCCGAGGGAATACGTGTCCATGAGGAGTTCCGTTCGTGTGACCGTGTCTCGGTGGCACGGGCCTCGGAGGCACGGTGATCAAGAGCGACCATCCTGTTTTCCGCGCGAGGATCGGTGACGGATGCACGCATCCTCCGGATGCCGTCGCGGAGACGGCCTCGCCCCGACGCGTCTCCCCGCCCGTATGCCGCAGGGCCGCGCGGAGAGCAGGCCGGTGTTCTGGCAAGCCGTTGCGGTTTTCTCCCCGCCCCACCCCTTCTGCAAGGCGACCTTCATGCGTCGCGCCGCATCCAGCAGGCGAGGGCCGAGGGAAGACCGGTCAGCAGACACGCCACGGGCTCCGAGTCGAAAAAGGATGTCAGGCGCCCGGGTGCCGACCGCGGACGAAGAGGAGCTCTCGGCGAGGGAAACGGATGTGGCACTGCACGCTTAGACCGTGTCCTAAAGGCTGTCCCGCAAGTGCGGCCGTGCCGTGACCCGAGACCGGCTCGATAGGGTCAGGAACACAGCCGACAGAAGAGGACCGTTCGATGGCCACGTACGACCAGCTGACCAAGTGGGCCGGTCTGGGGCATGTCACGCGAGCCGGACGGGATGTGGTGGCCGACTGGCGGATCCCGGACTCCGCGAAGGCACAGCTCGTCGAGGTGGGCATCCCGGTGGCTCCGCGCCTCATCGAACGAGTCGTGATACAGAGCGAGGCTGAGCCGGCCCTGCTCGCTTCCCGAGGTCCGCTCTACCGTCTCACCGAGCAGGCGGACCCCGATGAGCCGGCCGGTCGGTCATCGTTCGGTGTCGAGCCGGAGACCGGGGCCGTCTACTTCGTCATGCCGGATGGGGAGGCATGGTTCGCCAACTCGGGTGTCGGCGTGTGGCTCGACGTCCTTCACTGTTACGGCAGTCGCGTCCGAGCCTCAGAGCTTTTCAGCGAGCCGGACGGCCCCGAGGAGTACTTCTCTGAGGAGGAGGAAGAGCGGGCCTTCGCCGAGCTGAACCGGCTGGCCGAGGAGCTGAAGGAGATCGACCCGGCGGCCTTCAGCGGCTACGAGGGGTTTCTCTGGCCCGGGCTCCTGGACCGCTGGCTCTACTGACCTCGGCCCGGCAGAGTCACGGGCCGTATGCCTCAGGGCGGGCAGGGATGTCAGGCCCGCCACTGAGATGATCTTCATGTGGGGGCTGTGATCACGGCGTCGGAGCCGTCATGGACAGCGCCGTACTCCGGGCTGAGTCCGAAGCAGTTCGGGAAACTGATCACCATGCTGCGGCGCGGAGGCCCGCCCCTGGTTTGCAGGGGTCGTCCGTGGAGTCTGCCGCTGGAAGACCGGGTGTTGCTGGTTGCCGCGTACTGGCGGACGAACCTGACCTTGCGGCAGTCGGCTCCCTTGTTCGGGGTCTCGAAGTCGGCCGCGGGCCGGATCGTGAACCAGTTCGGGCCGTTGCTCGCACTGCGGCCGCGGAGCCGCTTCCGCAGAGACACGGTGCTGATCGTGGACGGCACCCTGGTGCCGACACGGGACCGCAGCGTGGCCGAGCAGTCCAAGAACTACCGCTACTCGACCAACCACCAGGTCGTCATCGATGCCGACTCACGCCTTGTCGTCTCCGTCGGCCGGCCGGTGCCCAGCAACCGCAATGACTGCAAGGCAGGGGAACTGTCCGGAGCCAAGAGCTCGGTCGGCAACACCACCGTGATCGCCGACGGTGGTTACCTCGGCACCGGCCTGATCATCCCGCACCGCCGAGAACCCGGCCAGACCGAGCTACCGGCCTGGAAGGAAGCCCACAACACCTCCCACCGCAAAGTCCGCGCCCGAGTCGAGCACACCTTCGCCCGCATGAAGACCTGGAAGATCCTCCGCGACTGCCGCCTGAAAGGCGACGGTGTCCACCACGCCATGCTCGGCATCGCCCGCCTACACAACCTTGCCCTGACTGAATAGTGGATCTATGCCGACGGCTGATGAGGAGCACGTCTGAGATCACTTGCGGGACAGCCCTTAGAGGCCGTATCGCCGCGACCGTCCTCGCGGCCGGCTCCATGGTCTGCCTCGTCGCCCTGCCGGCCTCCGTCCACGACGACGACCGCCACCGCACGCCGAAGGTGGAGATCAGCGCCGTCCAGGCCGACAGCCCCGGACGCGACACCCGCTCCAACCGGTCGCTGAACGCCGAGTGGGTCGAGATCGCCAACACCGGTCGCCACTCGGTCGACCTCGACGGCTGGACCCTGAAGGACGAAGACGGCCACCGCCACAAGTTCAACGACTTCCGCCTCGCCGGCCGCTCCACCGTCCGCATCCACACCGGCGAAGGCCGCGACACCCGCACCGACCTCTACCAGGACCGCCGCGACTACGTCTGGGACAACCACTCCGACACCGCGGCCGGGTCGGCCAGCTCGGTCAGGGAGTGCACGCAGGCGTCCATGCGGTAGGGGGAGTCCATGCCCGGGATCCACGTGACGAGCTGCCCCTCCAGCCGCGGGTGCCCCCTACATGGTGGACGAGGCCCTGAGCGTAGAGCCGGGCGATCGGCTCGGCGCGCAGGCGCTTGCCCTTCTTGGCGGTGACCTCGATGATCGCGGGCATCAGGCGGCCCTTCGTCTGCCCGCCGGCCACGAGCTTCGTCCACACCTGGACGATGATCTGCTTGGCCATGTCGCTGCCGAAGTTGTCCTCGCCGACGATCGCGTCGGCGTCCACAGGCCCCGAACAGCGGTGCCGCCAGCTGGGCACCGGGCCTCGGTAAGGAGGGTGACCGGTACGGTACACGGCCGGGCCACGACGATGCCTGCACCGACGCGGAGCGACCACGACGGCCCCGGCCACATCACGGCAGCAACGGAGTCCGGTCAGTCTGCTCTGCTGGCGGAGCGAAGTTCGTCAACTCGTCTTCAATGAATCCCAGTTGATGAGACAGCCAGGAGATGAGTTCTCGGCTTCAGCATAACTCGCTGACCCGATCCCGACGAGAACAAACATGACTTCAGTCACGGCCGTTTCGAATGAGTGTGTGATTTGGTGCCTGATGGTTGGCGCCTACAACTCATAAGGAGCAGTGGTGAAGTGAGGCTCTTACGCTTATCGAAGTGGCGGCACTTGGCCGCCGGTGCCGCGCTGGTGCTGGTGGCTGCGGGCACCGCAGCGGCTGCCCCCACGCCGCCTGGGGCCGGCCTGGGCGAGTCCCCGGCAGCGGTAGCGGCCGCGGGACCGCAGGACCTGGCGGCCATCGCGGCCGGAGGGTCGCGCCCGGTGTCGGGCAAGACGCCGTCGGCCGGCCCGAAGTTCGCGAAGTCGGGCACGGTCTGGCGGGTTATCGCGCCGGAGGTCGTGCTCCGTAACACGGTGACCGATGCTGATGGTGACACCGCGACTCTGACGTTCCAGGTGTACACCGCGAACGCGGACGGTACTCCGAAGGCGCAGGTCGATCTCGACGGATCGGGTCAGTACGGCGTGCTGGTGTCGTCGTATGTGGCCTCGGGTGCCACCGCGCAGGTGAAGGTTCCCTACGGCAAGCTGAAGCCGGGTGTGCTGTACAAGGTCCGCACCTCTGCCTTCGACGGCAGCTTGTACGAGACGGACTGGTCGCCGTGGGCGGACTTCCGTATCGATCCCTACGTGAAGTTCCCCGCGCCGCAGACCTCCTCGACGATCGACCCGAAGGCCCAGACCGAGATCGAGGTCACGCGCACCGACCCCGGGGCCATTGCTCTCACCGGCCTCAAGGCCACCGGCAAGCGGTCCTGCTCCACGGTCGACGCGCAAGGCCGCAAGCTGTGTATCGAGATCAGCCCGCCGTCCCAGCAGAGCGAGGAGCGCGCGGCTGCCCAGCGGGCCGCGGCCGTCGGGCCTGTCGACCTGGTGGAGTGGTGCGGAAGCAAGCCGCTCGGCAAGGACTACATGAACCGCACCGAGGTGTGCCTGAAGAACCTCGGTTCCGCCAAGCTCCTCTTCCTCGATACCGACCCGGAGCTGCCCTCCCTGGGCACGGCCAGCTTCGACCTGCAGCAGCGGATCAAGACATACCCGAACAAGGGTGCGTCCGGTTCGGACCTCGCAGAGTTCGATCAGCAGCTCGTCGCGATGCCCAGCCATATCGACGCCGCTCTCCAGGGCGTCAACCTCACCTGGCTGCCCACCAACAACTGCGCCGCCTGCAACACCACGCAGACGCGGTGGACGGACATCAGCGGAAACCCCGCCACCGGCCACTGGGGGTTCGCCGAGGCGGGCCCGCTCAACGCTCGCTACGGCACCGTCCAGACCTCCTGGTCCGGCACGGGCAAGCAGACCATCGACCTGGGATGGTCGATCCGGGCCACCGTGGACGTCAGTCTGACCTCCGAGGCGACCGCTGACTTCGGAACCTCCGGAATCACGCAGGTACGCGAGCTCGCGCCCCGCTGCGACACCCTCGTCAGCGGCTCGGCGCCCGGCTGCGTGCTGCCGTTCTACAAGACGACCTGGACGCTGGACACCAACCGGTTCCCCGCGGCGGGGGCGTACTACTGGTACATGCAGCAGGTGATGCCCGACCACGCCGGCTCGAGGCGGTGGGACTCGCTGATGCACTACCTGGGCCCGGACACGCCGCTGAAGAACAGCGCCGGTGGAACATGGACCTCCGAAAACAGCCGTACCCGCGTCTGTGACACCACCTGGAGCGTCCACCCGTCCGACGCCGCGGTGGGGTCGGTCGACTGCGACGAGTTCGCCATGGCCTCCACGCATGAGTCCGGCGGCTATCCCAACAGCGTCAACAAGGTCGACTCCGGCAGCAAGTGCGCACAGCTGTTCACCGACAAGATGGGCGACGGCTCGGCGAACTTCGCCCTCCTCGCCGACACCCGCACGGCGGCGAACGGGCCGGCCGGCACGGAACGCTGCGGGCGCGCGGCGATCCCCAGCACCCAGAACCAGCAGGCCTTCTCCGGCTTCCCCGTCCCCACGTGGCGCATGCTCGACGGTGACGGCTTCTTCCTGACCCTTCCCGGATACGAGCACTGCACGTCGACCGCGACCACCTGCACCTGGCGCAAGATCGGCTGACCTGATCCGAGCGCCGGGAACACCGCGCAGCACGAAAGGGGGCTGGCCCATGGGCCGGCCCCTCTTTCGCGCACATGGTCAGGCAGGCAGAGGCTGCCACCGGCGCTCCTGCGCGGCATCGAGCCGGCTCCCCCACACCAGAGCCCCCCCGATGAGGCCGGGCTTGTCATGTGTGGCAAGGGCAGGGGCCTCGAGCATGTCCGCAACGTCCTCCAGATAGGTCACCAGGGTGTCCAGCTCGTCTTCGGGACCCTCGTTGAACCGGGACCAGCGGCCCAGAAACCCGCTCTCCGCATCCAGGTAGAAGCCCGAGGTACGGTCGCTCGGCCCGAACGAGACCATTGGGATCCACGCGGCCCGCCACACCGTGAAACGGTCTTCCTCCGCACGCCGCGCGTTGAGGGTGTCCTCGTGAGCCTGCGCCTCCATCTGCTGACGGTAGAAACCGGCCACCGCGTCGAGGGACATCAAAGCCTCATTGCCGGGCAGACACCCCCGCCCGTCCACCCCGTCATCCCCGGACGTCACCGCCCACAAAGCCCGCAGGGCGGCCGGAATCCGGATGCCGAGCTCACCTTCCAGGCCGTCGATCGATGCCGGGCTCGCCCCGGGCCGAAGAGCCCGGAAGGAATCAGGAGCACTGCGCCGCAGCCAACTGGTGATCCGCTCCCAGGCATCAGCCACCTCCCTCCCCGTGACCAACGCATCAGGACGGTCGTCAGGGTGTTCCGGGTTCAGGCTTCGGTCCTCGCCGGTCGCGGCAGGATCGACGGGTTCGGTCGTGGAAACTACGGTCACGTACCGGATTTCAAGCCGGTCAGGTTCGCGGATGTAGCCGACATTCAGGGCGGGGCAGTCATCGAACAGGTCACCGTCCACGCTCACGGTGAGGATCCCGGGAAGGCCTGAAGGCCGCCCCATATCGGGGTCATCGGCCAGCTGGCCGGCCAGAACCCTCAAGGCGTAGGGGACACCGGCCCCGAGCCGAGCGGCACCCTCACGTAAGTCCGAGGAGATCTCAACGTTCACGACCCAGCACTCCTAGCAGATGCGGATAAAGCTTCCTGCCCCGCTCCACCCTAACGAGCTCGTACACGGTAGGCGGTGAGACGCCGAGCCGCGGGTGGTCGATCATGGTGGGGTGGTGGGGACCGTGACTCGTGCAGCGATCATCAGCAGTCGGCGGATCACGGGCCTGTCGGCCGATGTGATCGCTGAACTCGTCGCGGACCTGGGTCCGTCATGGCATGAGCGTCACGAGGCAAAGCTGGTCTCTCGGCCGCGGAAGCGGGCTGGGGGCGCCGGCGCGAAGCACCGACTGGTGTTCATCGACCGGCTCCTGGCCACGCTCGTCCACCTCCGTCACGGAGTCACCCATGACGGACTGGCCTGCTGGTTCGGCGTGGACCGTTCCCCCCTCACCCGGGCCATCGGCGAGGTGCGGCCCCTGCTCGCCGAGCGGGGTGCACGATCAGCCCCGGCGTCCGGCTGCGGACCCTGACCGAAGTCATCGATCACCTCGGTGCCAGCGGGCAGACCGGCATCATCGACGGCACCGAGATCCGGGTCCGCCGCCCGGCCGCCGGACGCAAGGACCGGGACACCTTTATCTCCGGCAAGAACCAGCAGAACGCCGTGAAGTCCATGATCTTCACCGACGGGGACGGGCGGCTACTGTTCTGCAGCCCGACCACACCTGGAAGCTGCGCGGACATCACCCACGCCCGCCAGTTAGGGCTGGTCAGGCTCCTGGCGGACGGTCCAGCGGTGGAGATCCTCGCGGACGCCGGCTACCAGGGTCTCGGAGCACAGACCGGCGGACGCGTGGTGACGCCACCGCACCGCAAGTTCAAGAAGAACGCCCCGGACTGGTACGAGGAAATGCACGAGCGGCAGCGCAAAGCGCATTCCTCCAGGCGGATCCGTGTCGAGCATGGCATCGCCCATCTGAAGAACTGGCGGGCACTGGCCCGCCACCTCAGCCGTCGTGAGCACATGAGCGACACGGTCCAGGCCGTCGCCGGCCTGCTCTCCCACCAGCAGACCGCAGACCTGAGCCCTCGACGACAGAGGTGAGCACCGGCCCCGCGCAGCCTTCGACGTCTCACCGCCTACCGTGCACGAGCTCCTTACGTGCGGGGGTGTCCCTGGGCATGGCGGGCGTCGTCGAGGATCTGTCGCCCGGAGACGCCATCAGGCCCGCGGCGCGGCAGGGCGCGGCGTTCGCGTTCGGTCATGCCACTCCACACGCCCGGACTCGGTCCGGTGGTCCCAGGCCTCTGCCGGGCGCTCGGTGCGCACCGTTCTTGCGTGGCTGTGCTGCGGGGTGCCCTGGACGAACAGTTCCTCCGGTTCGGCGGCCGGCGTGGCTCCCAGGCCCGTGGCCCGGCTCCAGGCCGTGGCCGCCCGTGCTTGCCGTATGCCTCATGCGCCCCTACCTGCGGGAAGCAGAGAACTATGGGCGGTGCGTGCTTCAGTCGCCGCCGTCCACGACTCGGGGGGTGTCCGCGGACGACAGCGCTGCCGCCCGTCTGCCCGCAATACCGCTCCTCACACCAGTCTTTCCCGAGAAGGGCGCGGGGGTGTGTGACGGTCGGCCTCGAGGGCGCGCGGAGGTGGAGCGGATGGGCCCCGCTCACTCGCCGGGCCCGGGGCCTCCCCCGCCCACAGGATCCGGCATGGGAAACACCGGCCCACACCGATGGTGGTCGCGTACGGGCCCTCCAGGAGTCCCGGCCGTATACGGCCGGGACTCCTCCACATCCGCCACCGCGCACCGGCCGCCGGCATGCGGTCAGCGGGCGAGGCGGCCTGGCCGGGCGGCACCCAGACCACCTCGCCGCACGGATACACGCCGGGGACCGGCGCGGAAATGCCCGATACGCGCTGTCAGTGCCGCAGGCCGGCGTGGAGCCGGGCCCTCGCGCACGGCTCACCTGGGGCCGGCGCACCCGCGAGGCTCCCGAGGCGGCCCAGCGCTGGTCGAGCTGTTCGGCCGCGGCGTGGAGGGGCGCCGTCCGCGCCAGTGATGTCCAGGGCGTTTTCCTCTCCTTCATGTCCGCCCACCGCACGAGCACCCCGTACGACTCCCTCCGCCCGGATGTCTGAACCACGGATGAGACGCTGTTCGCCGCGGTCATCTGCGGGCTTGTCAGCGGCTGTGCCTGGCGGACCCTGCCGCCCTGCTACGGCGTATCGAAGTCGACAGCACATCGCTGGTTCCTGGTCTGGTCGCGGGCTTTCGTAGGCTGCCACCGCGCATCATCCTGGGAGTCAAGGACGCAGATCAGCTGCAGCGACTTGTCGACTGCAGGTGCGATCCTTCGCGGGGAGCCGGCCCGTCGTCAGGTAGCGGGTGACGTCGGCGTCGGCACAGGACGGACGGCCGGTCACCAGCACCCCATGGCCTTCACCGCCCGCCACCGTGACCATGCGGGCGCCGTGCAAGGCGCGCCGCATTCCCTCGGCCATCGCCAACGGCGTCTGCGGGTCCCATTCGTTCTGCACGATCAACGCGTCGACGTCGTTGTCCACCACCGTGGCAGCCTCACGCGGAGCGGACTTCCAGAACGCACAGGGTTGGACGTTGGCGCCGAAGTCGCCCGCCAGGGGGCGGGCGGCGCGGTCCCGGATGGCGT
The DNA here is from genome assembly GCF_042874095.1 of Streptomyces sp. NPDC004266. Classification (NCBI taxonomy): domain Bacteria; kingdom Bacillati; phylum Actinomycetota; class Actinomycetes; order Kitasatosporales; family Streptomycetaceae; genus Streptomyces; species Streptomyces sp. NPDC004266. The sequence continues at coordinate 18,565 of NZ_JBIAMM010000030.1, read as the reverse complement.
CGCGGCGGTACTGTTCGGGATCACGCGGCCAGTTCCGGCCCTCGCCGCACAGAACGGCCCAGGCGACCGACACCATGTTGTCCATGTCCGGCGCTTCGGCCGCCGCGGGCGCGGCAGTACTGGCCGGGGCCGCGGCGCCCGCCGCCGCGGCCTTGAGCGCGACGACGAGCGGCGTGACGGCCTCGACCTGGACGAAGGCCCGGTACTGCGCCCGGATCGCGTCACCGTCGAACGACTGGCCCTCCAGCACGATCGGCGTGCGGTCAGCACGCGCGACCAGGTCCCAGAACGCCGCGCGCACCGCCTGCGGGGTCGCGCCCAGCCCGTACGTCGCATCGCGGGCTGCGGCCCACTCCGTCCAGCGGGTGAAGGCGAGCTCGGCCGCCTCGGTTGCACCGCGCAGCACTCCCCGCCAGACCAGCGCCGGGTCCAGCGCGCTGTCGAGGACGAAACGGTCCGTCCGCCGGGGGAACATCTGGGTGTAGACCGCGCCCAGGTAAGTACCGTACGAGTGCCCCAGGTAGGAGATCTTCCGCTCCCCCAGCGCGGCCCGGATCACGTCCATGTCCCGCGCCGTGTTCCGGGTGGTGATGTGTGGCAGCAGGTCCCCGGCCTTGTCCCGGCATTTGTCCGCGACGCTCCGAGCCCGGGCCACGTCCTGCCCGAACGTCTCGACGGAATAGGGGTGGTCGAGGACCTGTTCGTCCGCCGCCAGACCGCAGTGGACCGGCGCGCTGCGTCCGACGCCGCGCGGGTCGAAGCCGATCAGATCAAAGCGCTCACGCACCTCCGCCGCCAGCAACGGCGCCATCTCAGCCGGCATCGTCAGCCCCGGCCCGCCCGGCCCGCCGGGGTTCATCAGCAGGACACCGCGCCGCTTCGCCGCGCTGCCCGCCTTCACCCGCGACACCGCTATCCCGATGCTCCGCCCGTGCGGATCGCCGTAGTCCAGCGGCACCCTCACCGTCGTGCACTCCAACGACGTCGGCTGGTCCTGCGCGCAGCGCTCCCACCGCAGTTGCTGCCGCCCGAACCTCTCCAGCGGCTCCTGAGCCGCGAATGCGGTCGCCGGCGTAAGCGCGGCCAACACGGCCGTCGCCACCCCCGCCGTAAGGATGGAAGTCGTTCGTCCAGCTCGCAGCACTGCGCCGCCCCCTAATTTTTTGCGAAATTCGAACTCGCGGACCGTCTTAAGTCTCCGAGCCGAAGAGACCGCACCCCGTCCTGCTACAGGATGGCTTCATGATCCAACTCAAGTACCGGTGACCACCCCCCACCCCTACGGGACCAGCACCGCCAACCCTGAGCCAGGGAAACCAGCCCCGTCGGTCACCGCCAAGCCCCCTCTGCCGACCCATCACCGATGCGATGGCCCAGCTACAGGCAGCGCATAGGCGGCACGACGCGTGTCATCGACGGGCACCCCGAGACCGGCTGGGGATGGAACAGCGACCCGGACGAGACGAGCGGATCCGCTGGGCACGACCGCACCGCCGACACCCTCGACGACGCCTTGCACGCCGCGCGTACGGCCCTGGCCGCCTGACCGGCCCCCGTCGCACGCAAGGAAACGGCCGACGGGGCCCCGTCCGAAGACCGCCCCCGAAGACGGCGAGCAAGCCCCGTCGGCCGGCAGGCTCCCCAGAGGAGAACCAGTCACCACTGGTAGCCACCGGCATCCCGTCCCTCCGCCCGGCCGGAACGGCGTCACCTCCGCCGAGACCGCCGCGCACTACGGCGTGAACACCCGGTACGCCGCCGAAAATCCGCGCCGGGGCCGTCACCCGGATCGGCCCTCACCTGCTGGTAGGCGGGGGCGCGGCCTGGAGTTCGAGCCGTCGGCCGTGGCCACGTGCGTCGCCGAGCATCACCCGCGTGACGTGGCGGAGCTTGCGTCCGATCGGCTGTACACGGTCGGGGAGATCGTGGAGGAGACGGGAATCCGGCCGGACTTCATCCGTCCCGGCATCAGTCGGAGCGGGTGACCCAGCACAGGAAGGACCAGACATGGCGTTCACCGGGTGTGGCGAAGCAGGCGGCAGTCCGCGACGTGCTTCGGGTTGCGGGTCTTGCCTCGAGCGTTGCGCCAGGTGAGCGCCTGGAGCAGGTCGCGGGGTATCGGGGTGTCGAGGCGTACAGGTGTTGCGTCCGCGTGGACCGCACTGGCGTTGCAGCCGCCGGCTCCGAGCATCCACCAATCGTCGTGCCCAGGGAATGGCGGACCCTGCCACGTCGCTTGAGCAGCGCCGCAGCAGTCGCCGCGCTCCGTGTCGATGACTCGCATGCGGGGCACCACGAATACCTCGCAGGCGGTTGACGTGCAGTGCGTACACCTCGTCTTCGGCACGAGGGCCTGACCAAGTGCGTAGGGACCGGTGGGCTCCGGAGTGGGCGACCGGTGGCCGCTCGCGCGGCGTGGAGCATCCTGCGGCGCAACTCCGCGACGTTCCCGACCGGCTGAGCGAGGACCTCCCACCACGCGTCACTCAGCGAAAACCGTTCTGCCGCGACCGCGCCTCACCATGCCCCGGCGTCCATCGACCAGCCACCGCCACACCGTCCGCTCCGGTGCCCCCCCCCCGCCAACTCCGCCGGGATCCGCACATGCAGCGCAGTCAGGATCCCCTCCCGATTCACCCCAAGAAGCCGCCGTACCACCACACCCCGAGCCCTCGACGGTCACCTGTCGGTGCCCGGCCTGCTCGGCATGCTTGCGCGGGACTGCAAGGCCGTGGGCCCCACGGACACGCGCTTCGCCGGGCGCGCCCACACGCTCCGCGTGCTCGCGCGGTCCTCTGGGGAGCATCCGGACCACCGTGAGGAACGGCGTCTTCGGAGGCCGATCCAAGAGACGGCCCACGACGGTCGCGGGACTGAACTGAAGTCGGTGTCCGGCCCCGCCACTGCGAAGTGCTCCTGGCCCAGCCGCGTAGGAGGGATCTGTGGGGCGTAAAGAATTCCGTGCTCGATGCCTTGCACGTCAGGGCGCTCGCACCGGGACTTCGCCGGATCCTGGAATTTTCTCAACTCGCCTGTGAAATGGCCACCTTGGGGCGAATTTGAATCTTGTTTCGAAAAGGTCGGTCACTTGGGCACCGCGCGGCGCCGTTCGTGGAGGGGTCGGGGCCACGGTGTTCTCGAGCGGGTCTCGCGCGCTTCTCCGGCGTGACGTGTCTCACGTTTGCGTTCGAGGTGTGGACCGGGTGTCACGGGGCAGGTGTCCGTCGATGTGGGGTTGGGCACCCGGTCGGGGCGTTGGGAAGCCTCTCTTCGCGACAGCGGGTTTGAGTGGTGTCCTGGACAGTGCCGTATGGTCGGCAGCGTTCTGACTTGGTGACATGTGGAGGGACCGCGTATGGACAGCGGCGATTCGAAGCGGCTGCTGAAACTGCTCACGGCACGTCGTGCTGAGCTGATCGCGCAGTGGGAGCAGGCCGTCGGAGCGTCCTTGCACGGTCGGCTGAGCACCGTGGAGCTGGGCCGTGAGTTGAGCGAGCTGTACGACGCCATCACCGATGCCCTCGCGACCGGCGGGTTCGCCGGACGGGGCTCGGAGTACGCGGTCGTGCGCAGTCTCCTCGTGGAGCTTTCCCGGAGCCGGGCGCGCCAGGGCTTCACCCCCACCGAGACCGCCGTGAGCGTGTTCGCCTTGAAGGAGGTGCTGGAGTCCCTGCTCGGCGGGTCCGTCGACGACATTCGCGTCTACCTGCAGTTCTCGCGCCTCCTGGATGACCTGGGCCTCTTCACGGTGGAGGAGTACGCGCGGACCCGCGAGGAGATCATCTCCGCGCAGTCGCAGCAGCTCCTGGAGCTGTCCACGCCCGTCGTGAAGCTGTGGGACGGCGTCGTGGGCGTGCCGCTCGTGGGGACGCTGGACTCTGCCCGTACGCAGGTGGTCATGGAGAAGCTCCTGCAGGCCCTGTTGGACTCGAACTCCGCCCACGCGATCATCGACATCACGGGGGTCCCCGCGGTGGACACACAGGTGGCGCAGCACCTGCTCAAGACCGTCGTCGCGGCGCGCATGATGGGTGCGGAGTGCGTCATCTCGGGGATCCGGCCGCAGATCGCGCAGACCATCGTGGGGCTCGGCATCGAGTTCGGTGACATCCCGACCAAGGCCACCCTGGCGGACGCCCTGCGTCACGCCCTCGTCGAGATCGACAAGGCCGCTGCGACCCGTGCGGCGGGGCTGCTGTGAGCGATCGCGTTCCGGTCCTGAAGATCGGCGACATCCTCCTGGTGTCCATCCAGGTCGACCTGGAGGACCAGATGGTGCTCGATCTGCAGGACGACCTGTCCCAGCAGATCGTCGCCACCTCCGCCCGCGGCGTGGTCATCGACATTTCCGCCCTGGAGATCGTCGACTCCTTCGTGGGGCGGATGCTCGCCACCACGGCGGCGATCTCCCGCGTGCTGGGCGCGGAGACGGTCGTTGTGGGCATGCGGCCCGCGGTCGCCATGACCCTGGTGGAACTCGGGCTGTCGCTCGGTGGCGTCCGGACGGCTCTCAACCTCGAGCTCGGGCTGGGCTACCTCCGTCGTGCGCAGGTGTCACCTCCGGAAAGCCGGTGAGGGACTACCCGGCCGACGAGGCCTCGCGCGAGGAAGTGCCGATCCAGGCCAGCGGGGACGTGGTGAAGGCGCGCCAGACGGTGCGTCTGCTCGCCCAGCAGGCCGGCCTGTCCCTGGTCAATCAGACGAAGCTGGTCACCGCCGCCAGTGAGCTCGGTCGCAACACCCTCATCTACGGGGGCGGGGGCACCGCTCAGGCGGTGATCGTGCGTGACGTGGCCAGGGTCGGCGTATGGGTGCGTTTCGCCGACGCCGGCCCCGGCATCCCGGACACGGAACTGGCCCTCACGGACGGATGGACGTCCGGCAGCGGCATGGGGCTGGGGCTCAGCGGCGCCCGCCGTCTCGTCGACGAGTTCGAGCTCGATTCGACGCCCGGTGTCGGCACCACGGTGACGGTGCTGAAGTGGGCACGGTGAATCCCGTGGCCGACGGCCACGGGACAGAGGCCGAGGACGTGGTGTGGATGCGCCTGGGCGCGGCGCTGGACGCGGTCGCGCGCCGTGAGGCCGCGCGTCTGGCGCATCGCATCGGCATGTCCGCGGACAGAGTGGCCGAGGTGGAGCTCGCCGTCACCGAGGCGGCCACCAACCTGCAGAAGTACGCGAAGGACGGCTCCCTCGCGCTGCGGATCGTCACCCTGCCCGCCCGGGCCGCTGTCGAACTGCTGTCGCTGGACAGCGGTCCCGGGATTCCGGACCTCTCAGCGGCGCTCGCCGACGGCGTCTCCAGCGGCGGCACCCTCGGAGTGGGCCTGGGCTCCATCGCGCGGTGCGCCGACACGTTCGACGTGTACTCCCTGCCGGGGGTCGGAACGGCGCTGCTCGCCCGGTTCTGGTCCGTCAAGGCCGACGGTGCGCTCGGAGACGTCGAGCTGTCGGTGGCCGGGCTGACCCGGCCGATCAGCGGTGAGACCGTGTGCGGGGACAGCTGGGCCGCGCGCACCGACGAGGGGCCTGACGGGGCCGTGGTCACCGCCATGATGTGTGACGGGCTCGGCCACGGTCCGCTGGCGGCGCTGGCCAGCGAACGGGCACGGGCCACGTTCAGGGCCAACGCGCACAGGTCGCCCGCGAGGGTCGTGAGGGCGCTGCACGACGAGCTGAAGGGGACCCGTGGCGCGGCGGTCGCGGTGGCACGTGCCGACTACTCCCGCGGCACTGTCGAGCACTGCGGCGTGGGCAACATCAGCGCCTGCGTCGTCAGCGGGGACAAGCGGAGTGCGCTGCTCTCGCTTCCCGGGATCGTGGGCCACCAGATGCCGACCCTGAGGACCTATCAGGTGCCTTTGGAGCGGAGCGGTGTCCTGGTCCTCCACTCCGACGGGCTGAGCGACCGCTGGTCCCCCGCTTCCTTCCCCGGTCTGTTCCGGCGGCGTCCGGCGCTCATCGCCGCGCAGATACTCGGTCAGGCGGGTGTACGGCGGGATGACGCCGGCATCGTCGTCGTCAAGGCGGCCGGCTCGTGAGAGCCGTGGGGGGCCACGAGTTCAGCAATCTGCTGCTGAGCGTCGACAGGGATGTGTTTGAACTCCGCAGACAGGGACAGCTGCTGTGCAAGGCCTTGGGGTTGGAGGGTCACGAACTGGTCCGCGTGGTGACCGTACTGAGCGAGGTGGGGCGTGATCTGCTGGGATCCCCGGGGCTTCGCGTGGAGCTTCGAACCGCGCCTCGGCCCGGAGGGGTTCACTTCCTCGCCTCCTTCACCTGGGGTGGGCACCGGGGCCCCGGCGAGGAGACCGTACGGGCGGCGCATCGGCTCCTGGACCACAGCCGGTACAGCGCCTCGGACGAAGGGCACACCCTGACGGTGGGACAACGACTGCCCTCCACGAACACCTCCCCCGAACAGCGCATCGAGCGGGCCCATGCGGCGCTCCTCGGTTCGGGTGACCTCAGCATGAGTGAGGAGCTGCGTTCGCAGAACCGGCAGCTGCTCCGGGCCCTGGAGGAGTCGCGGGCCCAGCAGGAGGAGCTGCGGCGACTGAACGAAGAGCTGGAGGAGACCAACAAGGGAGTGGTCGCCCTCTACAGTGAGCTGTCCGCGGAGCTGGAGGAGACGAACACGGGCGTGGTCGCCCTGTACGCCGAGCTGGAGGACAAGACCCGGCAGTTGCGTCTGGCCAGCGAGGCCAAGACGAGGTTCTGGGCCAATGTGAGCCATGAGCTGCGCGCGCCGGTCAACTCGGTCATCTCCCTGGCACGTCTCCTCATGGCGCCCGGTGCCGATCCGTTGAGCGAGGAACAGCGGCAGCAGCTGGCTCTGATAGCCGGCTCCGGCAGCACCCTCCTCGCACTCGTGGAGGAGCTCCTCGACGTGGCGAAGGCGGAGTCCGGGCGGCTGGAGCCCACGCCGGCCGACACCGACCTGCGGACGCTGCTCCATCAGCTCCGCGGGACGCTCGGCGGCATGGCACACGAAGGGGTGCGCCTGGACATTCCCGATGTGTCGGACGCCCCGCGGCTCGTCACCGACGAGGTCATGCTGACCCGCGTGCTGCGCAACGTGCTCTCCAACGGGTTGAAGTTCACGACGGCGGGCGAGGTCCGGCTCACCGTCGAGACCGAGACGCGGGGCGGGCAGACCTGGTTCTCGTTCACCACCACCGATACGGGCGTCGGGATCCCGCTGGACCAGCAGGAACGGGTGTTCGAGGAGTTCTATCAGGTCCTGGGCATGCATCAGCGCGGTCAGTCCGGCACCGGTCTGGGGCTGCCGTACGCGCGCCGGCTCGCCGCCATCCTCGGGGGCACCCTCACGCTGACCAGTGTCCCCGGCGAGGGAACCACCGTCCGCGTGGACGTCCCTGCCCATCTCGACGCTCCCGCCGGGGAGGCGCAGGGCCCGGACGGAGGAGCGCCACAGGCGGTCGAACCCACCGCCCGGCTCGGCTCCCTCGTAGTGGTGGACGACGACCCGACGTTCCTCGACCTGCTGCGCCCGACGTTGGAGCGCCTCGCCGACGACATCACCGAGGTCACGGTCAGTTCGCAGGCCTTCGACGTCATCCGCGACCGCCGACCGGACGCGATCCTGGTCGACCTCGTCATGCCTGCGCCGGACGGCTACACCTTGCTCGGGGTCCTGGCCCGCGACCCGGTCACGGCGCGCGTCCCGGTCGTGGTGCTGACCTCCACCGATCCCAGCGAGGTGGACCGGACCCGGCTCACCCACGCACGTTCCGTGCTGAACAAGACCCACCTCACCCGAGAGCGCATCCTGCTGGCCCTGGGCCTCGCCCCGGTGCCCGCCGCTCCCCCTCCCCCGATGGCGGGAGACGCACCCGCCGAGAGCGGAAAGACGACAGCGTGATCCCCGACCCGTCCCCGTCCGACAACTCGCCGGCGAGCATCCTGATCGTCGACGACAACCCGACGAACCGGTACGTGCTGAGGACCACGCTGTCGCGGGCGGGTCACACGGTCGTCGAGGCCGAGGACGGCACCCAGGCCCTGACGATCCTCAAGTCCGGCGAACCGCTTCCGGAGGTCGCCGTCGTCGACGTGCGCCTGCCGGACATGACCGGCTTCGACGTCTGCGAGCGCATCAAGGCGGACGCCGTCACGGCGGCTCTCCCCGTCATCCACGTCTCCGCGTCGGCGATCACCGCCACCGACCGGACGCAGGGCCTCAACCGCGGAGCCGACGCGTACCTCACCGAACCCATCGCCCCGGACGAGCTCCTCGCCACGGTCACCGCCGCCCTGCGCTACGCCCGCGCCCGGCGCCGGGCCGAGCACCTGGCCGACCGCCTTCTCCACCTCAACGAGGCCACGCACCTCCTCTACAGCGCGGACAACGCCACCGAGGTCGCCCGGGCGGCGGCGGAAGGCGCCGCGATCGTGTTGGGGACGACGGCGGTGGCGGCTCTCATCTCCCCGCACGGCGAGCCCGCCTCGGCGGTCCGCACGACGACCCGGGCCGAAGAGGCGCCCCTCAGCGTGGAGGCCGCGGCCGTCCCGCCCGGCGTGGAGGGCGGTGAGGTCGACGTGCGGGAACTGCCGTCGTACCACGAGTTCGGTGAACGGACCGGCACCCGACTCCTGCTGGTCGAGGCCCGGCCCTGGCCGGGCTTCCCTGCCCACCTGATACCCGGGGGCATGCTCGCCGTCGGCATCGCTCGGGCGAAGCCGGGGCGCCCTCCGGTCTGCCTCGCGGTGCCCGCCGAGGTCGTCGCGACGCCGGACGACGAGCAGCTGCTCACCCAACTGGCCCAGGCATGCGCCCTGGCGCTGGAGGCGCTGCGGAGCTACACCGAGGAGCACGATCTGGCGCTGACGCTCCAGCGGAGCTTCCTGCCCGACGCCCTGCCCCGATCCCCCCTGGCCGAGCTCGCGGTGCGTTACCTGCCCGCCAGCGAACACACGGAGATCGGCGGCGACTTCTACGAAGCTCTGCCCACCCGGGGCGGGCTGCTGCTCGCCGTCGGCGACGTGGCCGGCCACTCCCTCGATGCGGCGATGCTGATGGGGCAGGTCCGCCATGCCCTGCGCGCCTACGCGATCGAGGAACACTCGCCGCGGGCGATCCTCGACCGCATCGAGAACCTCCTCGCGGCCGTCGAGGCGCAGCTCACCCTCACCCTGTGCGTCGTCCTCGTCGACAGCGAGACGGGGCTACTGCACGTCGCCAACGCCGGCCACCTGCCGCCTCTTCTGCGCACTCCTGACGGAAGCGTCCGCTTCGTCGACGAACACGGGCCCCTTCTCGGTCTGCGGCTCCCGCAGCCCTCGGCGGTCCAGGTGGCTGCGCCCCCCGGTTCGGTACTCGTCATGACGACGGACGGTCTGATCGAGCGGCGCCACGAGGACCTCGGCGACTCGCTGACGCGGTTGTCCGCCGTCCTGGGCACGCTGCCGACCGACGTGGAGAAGGTGTGCGACGGGCTGCTGGCGGCGTTCCCGCCCGACGGGGAGGACGACGTCGCCCTGATGGCGGCCCGCGTCACCGGTTTTTCGGAGTGATGCGGGGCCGGTGTCACGGGCCTTCCGCGATCAGGGCCGTGCGGGGCCCAGCGCGTCCGCGACCGTGGGCACGAGGGTGAAGACCTGGTCCAGGCCCATGATCCCGAAGACCCGGGACAAGTCGTCGTTCACTCCGGCGAGTGCCAGGACGCACCGCGCCGCGTGTGCCCTCTGGTAGGCACTGACGAGGACGGTCACGCCGGTGGAGTCGCAATAGGTGAGAGCGGTCAGGTCGAGTACCACGCGAGCGCCCGGGGCGAACGCCTCCTCGCTGAGGAAGTCGGCGAGGAGCGGGGCGGTGTGATGGTCGAGCTCACCCTCCACGACCAGGACGGTGGCGCCCGGTGCGGTGTGCTGGGGGCTGACGGTGAGGGTGTGATCGTCCACCGGTTCTCCTGTGCGGCTGGGGGCGTACGGTTCGTCGGTCGGGGTACGGAGCGTGCGGAGCAAGACGTCGTCCCTGGTGCCTTTCGCCTCTCCACAGCTCGGCGGAGTATGTGTCACCGACCTCCCGGCCGCATGGGATTCCGTGCGTCGGCCTGCGCGCTCCCCGGCCTCGCGGGCTGGGCGCACACGCCCGTGGGCGCGGTGGCAGGTTTATCCTACGGATCATGCGGGATTCTCGCGGGGCGCGGGTGTGTCGGCCGGTGATCGGGGCAGGCGGTCGCATGCGATGCGGCCACGGACCCGGCGCTACGGGCGGGAGGCCCGGGCGCGGGAACGAGAGGGTGGCCAGTGGTCAAGCGTGAGGGCCGGGGGTCCCGTACGACGGGGACGGCCGTGCCCGAGGTGTTCGCCGCCGACCAGGAGATCGGCCGTGACCTCGCGGCGGTGGACTGGGCGGCGACTCCCCTGGGTCCCCTGGAAAGCTGGCCGCAGAGTCTGCGCACCGCCGTGAGCATCCTGCTGTCGTCCCGCTTCTCGATGTGGATGGCGTGGGGGCCGGAACTGACGTTCTTCTGCAACACCGCCTACCGGCGCGACACGCTCGGGCGCAAGTACCCGTGGGCGCTCGGCCGGCCGGTGCGGGAGGTCTGGGCTGAGGTCTGGGAGGACGTCCGTCCGCGGATCGAGAGCGTCCTCGCCGGCAGTGCCACCTGGGACGAGGCGCTGCTGCTGTTCCTCCAGCGCTCCGGGTTCCCGGAGGAGAGCTACCACACCTTCTCGTACAGTCCGCTCCGCGACGAGGACGGACAGGTCGTCGGCGTGCTGTGCGTCGTCAGCGAGGAGACCGACCGCGTCATCGCCGAGCGCCGCATGAGTACGTTGCGGGACCTGGGCTCGGAGTCCCGCGCGCTCCTGACCGAGCAGGAGCTGGTGGCCTTCGCGGGCCGGCAGATGGAGCACAACGCCGAGGACCTGCCGTTCACCCTCACGTATCTGTTCCAGGAGGACGGTTCGGCCCGGCTGGCGGCGACCACCGGCATCGCCGCCGGACATCCCGCCGCCCCTGAGGTGCTGGCGGCCGGCGACACGTCGGCGCCGTGGCCGGCGCAGGCGCCCGCCCGGCAGGAGACCGCGCTGGTGGCCCTGGACGGTCCGGCCCACGAGGCGCTGCCGGGCGGCGCCTGGTCCGAGCCGCCGACCCACGCGCTGATCGTGCCCCTGCTGGACCAGGGCACCGCACCGTACGGCTTCCTGGTGGCCGCCCTGAACCGCTACCGGCTGCTGGACGAGGACTACCGCGGCTTCGTCGAACTCGTGGCGGGGCACCTCGCGGCCGGCATCTCCCGTGCCCGCAGCTATCGGGCACAGCAGCGGCGGGCCGAGGAGCTCGCCGAGCTCGACCGCGCCAAGACCACCTTCTTCTCCAACATCAGCCACGAGTTCCGGACCCCGCTGACCCTGATCATGGGCCCGGTGGAGGAGCTGCGCACCCGGCTGTCGGGCGCCGATCCCGCGGTGCGCGACGAACTCGACGTCATCCACCGCAACGGGCTCCGGATGGGCAGACTGGTCAACGACCTGCTCGACTTCTCTCAGATCGAGGCCGGCCGCATGGGAGCGCGTTACGAGCCCGTGGACCTTGCCACGGCCACCGCCGACCTGGCCGCCGTGTTCCGTTCCGCCATCGACAAGGCCGGCCTCGATCTCGCGGTCGATTGCCGGGCTCTGGAAGCCCCGGTGTACGTGGACCGCGGCATGTGGGAGAAGGTGGTTCTCAACCTGCTGTCCAACGCGCTGAAGTTCACCTTCGAGGGGACAATCGGCGTGTCCGTGCGCTCGGAGCGCACGGAGGCGGTGGTGACGGTCACGGACACCGGCACCGGCGTGCCGGCTCACGAGATCCCACGGCTCTTCGAGCGCTTCCACCGTGTCGAGAACGCCCGCGCGCGCTCCGGTGAGGGCAGCGGCATCGGGCTCGCCCTGGTCCGGGAGCTGGTCGGGCTGCACGGCGGCACCATCACCGCCGAGTCCGTCGAGGGCGAGGGCACCCGGTTCACGATCCGTCTGCCGTTCGGCACCGCGCACCTGCCCGCGGACGCGGTGGCGCCCGCGGCCCCGCTGACCGAGGGGGGGAGCGCGGCCGTACCGTACCTGCAGGAGGCACTGCGCTGGCTGCCCGACGAAAAGGCGGTCCCGGGGCCGGTGGTCGGCGCGCTGGACGGGAGCGGTACGGCCATCGCCGCAATCGGTACGGAGACCGGGGCGCAGACCGGGGTCGGGGTCGGGGCCGGAGCCGGAGCCGGGGCCGGGGCCGGGGCCGCCTTCGAGCCGAGGGGAAGGACCGTCCCGGGGGTCGTGGCGAAGGTCCTCGTCGCCGACGACAACGCGGACATGCGCGAGTACCTCACCCGTCTGCTGTCGGGTGCCGGTTACGAGGTGCGGGGAGTGCCCGACGGCCAGGAGGCTGTCGCCGCGATCCGCGCCCAGGCGCCCGACCTGGTCGTCAGCGATGTGATGATGCCCCGCCTGGACGGTCTGGCGCTCGTGACCGCGCTGCGCGCCGACCCCCGTACCGCCGCCGTCCCCGTCCTGCTGCTCTCCGCCCGGGCCGGTCAGGAAGCATCCGTCGAGGGCCTGCGGGCGGGCTCCGACGACTACCTCGTCAAGCCCTTCGCGGCCGTCGAACTCCTCGCCCGCGTGCGCGCCACCGTGGAACTGGCCCGACTGCGCAACCACCACGCGCGCTGGCGCACCGCCCTCGTGGACTCCTTCCAGGAAGGTTTCTTCGTCTACGACGAGACGGGCGCCGTCGTCGAGATCAACGCCGCCTTCACCGATATCCTCGGTTACGGGCCCGAGGGACTGCCGTACGCGCCCGTGCATCCGTGGTGGCCCGACCCGCAGGTCGACCCGGAAGCCCGCCGACAGGTCGAGGAGTCCTTCGCCCGGTTGACCCGGACAGCGAAGGGCTCCTCCACCGTCCCCCTCACCCACCGGGACGGACGGCGGGTCTGGGTGAGGGCCGCAGTAGTCCGGGTCCAGGACCCCGACACCGACCGGTGCGTCGTCGTGGGCACCTTCCGCGATGTCACCGCCGAGCACTACGCCGTCCAGCGCGACAGTGCCCTGGCGGCCTTCGGCGCCCGACTGTCGGAAGCCGGCAGCACGGCCGAAGCGCTCGACGGCGCGCTGGACGAGCTGCGGAGCCTGTGGCGTGCGCACCGGGTGACGGCCGCCCTCTTCAGGGGTGGGGACCGGCCCGAGCTGACCGTGGCGGGGACGCCGGTGACGTGGGACCGGCTCCCCGCCGAGGAGCGGCGGCGGCTGACCGGGCTGCGCGGGCGGCCCGCGCTCACGCCGGTCGCGGACGGCTCCGGCGCCGGCGTCCTCCTGGAGCACCCCGAGGGCCCTCTCGTCCTCCGGGTCGACCTCGGCCACCAGCGCCCCTTCACCGGTGAGGACGGGCTGCTGCTGTCCTTGCTGGCCGGCCGTCTGGCACAGGTGCTGACCCGCACCCACCAGATCGACCAGCAGCGGGAGACCGCACTCGCCCTGCAGCGGGCCATCCTCGGCCCCTCCCGGCTCCCCGAGGGATTCGCCGTACGCTACGAACCGGCCGTCCGGCCCCTCGAGGTGGGCGGCGACTGGTACGACACGGTGCCACTGTCCGACGGACGCATCGGCATCGTCGTCGGGGACTGCGTCGGCCGTGGACTCGAAGCCGCTGCGGTCATGGGGCAGCTCCGCAGCGCCTGCCGGGCACTGCTGCTGCAGAACCCGGACCCGGCCCAGGTCCTCATGGCGCTCGACCATTTCGCCGTCGGCGTTCCCGGCGCTCTGTGCACCACGGTGTTCTGCGGCGTACTCGATCCCAGGACCGGAAGCCTGACCTATTCCAGCGCCGGACATCCTCCCGGTGTCCTCACCCACCCCGACGGCACCACGATCCTGCTGGAGGAGGGCCGCTCCACCCCGCTCGCCATCGCCTTGGGGAAAGACCGCCCGACCGGCACGTGCACCGTGCCGGCCCGCGCCACGCTGCTGCTGTACACGGACGGCCTGGTCGAACGCCGTCGCGTACCCCTCGTCCATGGCATCGCGGAAGCGGGGCGCGCCCTGCGGGACGGCCGCGATACGGGCCTCGACGCCCTGGCCGGCGAGCTCATGGCCCGGCTGGCGCCGGCGGGCGGTTACGACGACGACGTAGCCCTCCTGCTCTACCGCCTCCCGACCCCCCTCGACGTGACGTTCCCCGCCGAATCGGGGCAGCTCGCGACGGTGCGCCAGGCCCTCCGCAACTGGCTCGACCGGTGCGACCTGCCTCCGCGGACGGCCCAGAACGCCCTCGTCGCGGCCGGGGAGGCGTGCGCCAATGCGATCGAGCACGGTCACCGGGACTCCCCCGGTGACGCCGTGCGCCTGCGCGCCGAAGCCCTCGGCAACGAGCTGCGGCTCAGCGTCGAGGACACGGGCCGCTGGAAACGGCCCGATCCCGGGTCTCATCCCCACCGCGGCCGCGGAGTGACCCTCATGCGCGCCCTGATGCAACAGGTCACCATCACCCCCGGCCCGGCCGGGACCACCGTCGACATGCGCACGAGGATCACCCCATGAACACGACACCGCTCACCCTCACCCCCGGCCGCCGGGCGGACGACACCCCGGTCCTGAGGGCGGTCGGCGAGATCGACATGAGCAACGCCGACGCCCTCGCCTCCGCCCTCGATGCCCTGCCGGGCCGACTCGTCATCGACCTCACGGAGGTGGAGTACCTCGACAGCGCCGCCCTGAGCGTGCTGTTCACCCACTGTCACCGCGTCGAACTCGTCGCGCCCCCGCTGCTCACTCCCGTCCTGACGATCTCCGGCCTCGCCGACCTCACCACAGTCCACGAGACCGACGCCTGAGAGCACGACAGGGAGGAGTCACCGGCTGTGGTGGCCGTAGGACGGGGTGCCGACGGCACAGCCGCGGCCGTCGCAGTGCCGGGATGGCCCGCCCCTCCCCCACGTGGTCGCGACGGCCTCCTCGTCTCCAGCCGTGACAAGCCAGGAGTCGCGAACCAGATCTGGACGACACCCCTCCGTCAGGAGCCGGCCGCGACCTGCACGTGGGTCAGCCGGACGACGAAGTAGCCTGCCGCGCCTGCCGCGACGACGTTCAGTGCGTCGTCCGCCATTCCCGGGGTCAGGGCGTCCAGCACCCCTGCGAGGCCGTCGGCCCGGTCGTGGCGGAACCGGGTGACGAAGACCGCGGCGCAGGCAGTCAGCGCCAGGGTGTGGAACCGGTCCACCCTTCTGAACAGGACGTCTGCCGCATCGAGTTCCTCCTGTGGGGCAAACAGGAAGCCGCCGTCCTCCCGTGCCGCGGAGTGGCCGCGGATATGTGCACCCTGTGCGGGTGAGTCTCCGACTCGACCGGCGAGGAAATTCGGTGGCAGGCGTGGAGGCCCTCGACCTCTTCACCACGCTGACCGGCCTGTCCGTCTTCTGCCCACGCTGTCCAGCACCCGGCACCGGGCGGCCACCCGATGTCGCTTCCTTGCGGGTGCCCACACCCGGTTCTCGGCACCGACGTCCAGACCAGATCAGAAGCGGCAAGGGGTACTCGTCCGGGATCCACAGAACGGCCCGCACCGACTCGGTGCGGGCCGTTCCTCCACCCAAGAACCGGCCGGAGGGGGAATCCGGCAGGTCCTGCATATCCAGAGCACCCCCAAGCGCTCAAAACCCGCATGCCCACGGCCCTGTGGTCCACACTCCTGCTTCTCACAGCAAACGTATCAGGACGGGCCAGTTCACACGGCGTGCGCCGGCCGCCCCGTATGGACCACTGGAACCGAGGCGCTGCATCTGCTCCGGTTCCGCCGACGGGGTGTGGGGCGGATCAGGCGAGGTTGATGTTCTCCGCCTGCGGGCCCTTCTGGCCCTGGGTGACGTCGAACGTCACGCTCTGCCCCTCCTGGAGCTCACGGAAGCCCGAGGAGTTGATCGCCGAGTAGTGGGCGAAGACGTCCGGGCCGCCGCCGTCCTGGGCGATGAAGCCGAAGCCCTTCTCCGCGTTGAACCATTTCACAGTTCCCGTAGCCATGTCTCATGCCTTCCAGTCGATGAACGCCTCCCGCGAGGTACGGAAGACGGAGGTGATCGCCCTGGTTCCTGCGGCACAACACAGCAAAAAAGCCCACGCCGAAGGCATGGGCAAAGGGAAGATCCGAACCACGACAGCTAACGGGGACGGTACACGCCCGCCCCCTCCGCCACCACACGAAACGCCTCTACCGCACCGCCGACGTCGACGCGCTCGCCGTCGCATACCCCGAACTCGGCCGGGAGGAGCTCCGCCGGGCCGTGAAGGGCCGGCGCTCTCCACTCGCCGCACTGGGCCCGACCCCGGAAGCGGCGCCGACGTAGGGGTCGCGCAGGCGTGGGGGTCGCGCAGGCGTAGGGGGCGCGCAGGCGTAGCGGGTGGCCATCCGGGTGGCCGTCCACCGCGCGGCCTCAAGAGGGTTCTGCGGAAGCATGGAGTGTCTGCCGGTGTTCTCCACGCCAGCTGATGCGTCCCGCGGCTGCCTCGTCGAGAAGTCCGATCCGGGGGTGGCTCAGGCCCTGGGGGCCATCAGGTCGGCGGGAGTATCGGGGATGAGCCGGGAGATGTCGTAGGCCGCGGGAAACAGGTCAGCGGCCAGCAGCAGAAGGTGCAGGGGCTGGTCGTGCAGTCTTGTCGCCGCCGTCCTGCGGTGCGGGCTGCTCTACGGGGCGGGGCCGAACAGCAGGCGCAGGCCGGCCACGTCGGTGAAGGACGTGCGTTCCAGGTCCCACAGCAGGTCGGTGACGTAGGGCGGCAACCGGTCCACAGCGGCGTACAGCAAAGGCAGGGTGTCGAAGTCTATTTCTCCGTGCGGGGTGACGCGGGCGGTGGTGCCGGTGATCGTGGTGATGACGTTCATGCTGGGCACGCCCCCTCCCGGGGGTTGATGAGCCCACAGACGAAACACCCCCGGTTCGGGAAAGAGGGGGTGGGCGACGGTGGTGGGGCCCGAGTGCCCGGAGTGGGGGCGACTCCCGGGTCCCAAAGGCCGCCGCCCATGGCGCCGACCGGTCTCGTGTCCTTTCAGCGTCGCACACCCAGGCATGCTCGCGAAACAGCGAGCAGACCACACGGTTGGGGGAAGGCGAGGCTCTGGGCTGGTTCAGCGCCTTGTTCCCGGATTACGGCGGCTCCCGCATGGCCGATGGACAGGTCGGGATCCCGCGTCCGGGGAGAGGAACGGCGCCGGCGCCGGCACGGGGCGCGTGAGAGAACAGACGGCCGCATGGGAGATCCCGGGCCGTCGTCACATCCCGCTCCTACGTCAGGCTGGAAGTGTCGGCCAGCGCGAGGCGGGCTGTGATGCGCTTGCCGACTGGCTCCTGTTCGATGAACAGTTCCTCGGCGACTGCTTTGATGATCTCCAGGCCGTGCTGGCCGACCCGGCCCGGATCAGCGGTCTGGGCCGTGGGAACGGCGGGGTCGCTGTCGCACACCACGATGTCCACGCGGTCGGCGCTGATGCGCAGCTCCATCAAGACGGGGCCGGGGGCGTACTTGTAGGCGTTGGTGACCAGCTCGCTGACGACCAGTGCGGTCAGATCCCGGGCCCGTTGGGACACCGGCAGCCGATGCTCGATGCGGGCCCGGTCCAAAAAGGCGGAGGCGTGATGCCGGGCGTCGGCCACACAGCTTCCCCCGCCGTCCAGCTTGTAGCCGGCACGCATCAGGAACCTGTCCAGTACGGACTCGGCACCGCCATCCTGGTCGGCATCAGGTACCACTGACTTCATCCTCATTCTCATCCACACGGCGCGGTTACCCGACCGTCCATGCCCTATGCGGCAAAGGCCGACCAGTGCCGCCGTCCGAGTGCGTCCGGCCCGGAGCAGTGGGGCACAACCATCCGCGCGCTCTGGCCCGGGCAAGCGTAAGTACAGCGAGGAGACCATGACCAGTAATGAGGAAACGGCCCGGACCGAACGGCTTTCCGCCGCACACCATATGGCCGACGGCGTCCGTATCATGACCCTGCGAGGGGAGATCGACCACATCACCAAAGGCGACCTGCACAACGCCCTGCTGCCCCGAGCGACACAGCAGCACCGCCGCGCATCGTGGCGGACATGGAAAGCGTGACCTTCCTGGACTCCAGCGGCCTCAACATCCTCACCTCCGTCCACCGGCACGTGAGCGAAGCGCATGGCTGGCTGCGCATCGCCGGCGCCCGGGGAGCCGCCCAGCGCGTCCTGAGCCTGGCCGGCCCCGGCACCGTCATCCCCTGCAACCCCGCAGTCGGAGACGCTCTCAACGCCTGACGCGAGCCCCACCACGAAAGACACGGCGAGGCGGCCGCCCCGAAAAGACCCGGGCAGCCGCCTCGTGTCGCATGAAGACCGGCTCCGGCGGCCCGGCGCCAAGGACGGCGTCAGTCCGTCTCTTCCGGATCTCGGCGGAATGCGTGTCTCGCAGTTCCCTTGGACCGTTGATCACGGCATGCGGCCACGCACCGTGGTGCTGGGGGCGAACCCGCTCCCCTGTTCGGCGAACACCCTGATCGCGGCGCCCAGGAACCCCACCAGCCCAGGGTGGTAGGAATCGTGGAAGGC
>NZ_JBIAMM010000029.1:0-46550 GCF_042874095.1 Streptomyces sp. NPDC004266 | reverse complement strand
TCCTCGTCCACCGCCGCCGCGAACGGAGCGATCTTCGCCTCCGCGAGGGCACGCACCGACTCACGGAGCATGTCGTGCTCCTCCGAGGGCCGATAGAGGTCGAAGTCCTTACCCATGATGGAGCTCCCCTAGACGCTTGTGGCACTGAGTACCCTCAGCAAAACACACTCAGTGCCATGACGCCAGAGCGCCCCGACGCTGTTCTGCGTCGGGGCGCTCCAGAAACCGTTGGGTCGGTTTCCTTAACCGTCGGTTTCCGCGAAGTTCGTTTCTTCCCTGCGGTGCCGGTCCGCGTCGTACTCGGCGCCGAGCTTTCGACCGTACTCCTCGGTCAGGCCCAGGCCGGTCAGCAGCGCCGGCGTGCAGATGCTCGGCATGAAGTGCTGGAGCAGGACCGAGACGCGATGGATCAGGTCTTTGCGGTCGCACATGATCTGGGACATGGCCTGGACCCCGGAGAAGGCGCCCGAGAAGAGCGAGGCCGTGTCCGTGACGTCGACGTGGACGAGCAGCTCGCCGCGCGCCTTCGCGACCATCAGGATCTCCGACACCTGGTCGATCCACGCCTGGAAGGGGGCTACCCGGTCGACACCGGTGGCGCCGCTGTCCAGGGCCAGGGCCACGCTCGCCCGCACGAGCGCGTCGCGCTGCAGCCGGTGGGCGAGCAGGAAGGCCTGGTCCGCGAGCTCCTGGAGCTTTATCGCCTGTGGGGGCAGCGGGATGTCGAGCATCTGCGCGTCGAGCACGCCGAGGGCGAGGTCTTCCTTGGAAGCAAAGTGGAAATAGAGGGCTCCCTTGGTCACTCCCGCGCGAACCAGGATCTCTCCGATGGTCGTGCGCTCGTAGCCCCGCTCGGCGAAGACGGCCGCGGCCGACTGCAGGATCGCCTGCCGGGTCTTGATTGCACGCGCTTGCTGCGCCAAGGCGCCTCCCGCTGTGTCGCTGTCTGTGCTCGTCGTGTGACGTGAAGCATTGAAAAGAAAACCGGGCTGTACGTATTCTAAGTCGGGTGGATAAGCCGCTCAGGGGCGCGGGGATGTCATAGGGGGATCCATGGATCAGAGCTTTCGAGGAGCGACGTCGACCCGCGTCCCCGGAGAGTTCGTTCACCGAGCGGATCCCGCGGACATCATCCCCACGGGGTGGACCCAGTTGGCAGAGAACCGGTTCTCCGTCTCCGCCCGCTGGCCTGCCGCACATCCCTTCTTCTCTCCGGTGGCAGGGAACCGGCACGACCCCGTACTGGTGGCCGAGACGATACGCCAGACCACCATGCTCGTCGCTCATGCCGAATTCGGGGTACCCGTCGAGGACCAGTTCGTCATGTGGGGCATCCACTACACCGCCGACGCCGAGGCGCTCGCGGTGAACGACCTCTCCTCGGACGTCACCGTCGACATCGTCTGCTCCGACCTCGACAGCCGCCGCGGCGCCCTCCGCAACCTGCGCGCCACCATGGTGCTCACCAGGGACGGCAGGCACGTCGCCACCGGCGGCGCCGTGGCCCGCTGCACCTCGGCCCTGGCGTACCGCCGCGTCCGCGGCGACCGGATGGCCGCGCTCGGCCGGCCCGTTCCGCTGATCCCCGGCGTGGCCCCGCAGCTGGTCGGCCGCCAGCACGCCAAGGACGTCGTCCTCGCCCCGGGCACCCGGCCCGGTCAGTGGCAGCTGCGGATCAACACCCAGCACCCCACCCTCTTCCGGCGTCCGAACGACCACATACCGGGCATGGTGCTCCTCGAAGCCGCCCGGCAGGCGGCGACGCTGACGCTCGGCGGCGGCGCGTACCTGCCGACCGCCATGGACATCTCCTTCTCGCGGTACGCCGAATTCGACAGCCCGTGCTGGATCGAGGCCGAGACCCTGCCCGGCGCCGCCCCCGGGACGGCGACCGTCCGGGTCACCGGCCTGCAGGACGGCCGACCCGTCTTCCTCTCCACGCTCACCTCCCCGTCCCGGGACCTGACGGTGGCCGGAGCCGGCCTCGACAGCCGCCTGGCGGGCTGAAACAGACCAGGAACCATGGGGCTTCGCACACTGATCACCGGCGCGACCGGATTCATCGGCGGCCGGGTGGCGGCGACGGCCGCGGCATCGGCGGAACCGGCGCACGTACGGCTGCTCGCCCGCCGCCCGCTCGCCCCGCCGCCCGGCCCGGGGGACGGCGACGTCGAGGTCGTCGCCGGCGACCTCCGCGACCCGGACTCCCTGCGCCGCGCCTGCGAGGGCGTCGACGTGCTGATCCACTGCGCCTCGGCGATCGGGGCGGAGGAGGACGTGGCCCGCGCCGTCAACGACGAGGGCACCCGTGTCCTGGTGGACGCGGCCGTACGCGCCGGGGTGACCCGGATCGTCTCCCTGAGCACGGCCTCCGTCCACGGCCGCGGCCCGTTCCGCGCGGCGGCCCCCGGCACCCTTCCGCTCGCCCCGGGATCGGCGACCAGCCGCACCCGGGCGGCGGGGGAGCGGTACGTCCTGGACGCGGGCGGGACCGTCCTGCGACCCCACCTCGTGTACGGCACGGGCGACCGGCAGCTGATGCCCGGCATGGTCCGGCTGCTCGCCGCCCTGCCCGGGCCGCTCGACGGGGGCTCCTCGCTGCACTCCCTGATCGACGTGGACGGCCTGGCGCGGGCCCTGCTCGGTGCGGGGCTCTCCCCGCGGACGCGGCCGGGCCCCCACTACGTCAACCATCCGGAGCCGGTCCCGGTGGCGGAACTGCTCGCGGTCGCCGAGTCGCTCGTCGACGGGCGGGCCGGGGCCCGGGGGCCGGCGGTGGACGTCGCCGAGGCCCGGGCGCTGCTCGCGGACCTCCCCTTCGCGCAGCACCACCTCGCCATGCTCGCCACCGACCACTGGTTCGAGGACGAGCGCCCCTGGCGGGAGTGGGGTCAGGATCCGGGGCCGGGGTTCGCCGCGACGATCGCGGACCACATGCCGTGGTACCGGGAGCTCCTCGGCCGCTCCTGAGGCGGATCCGCGGGTGAGGCGGATCCTCGGGCGGGTCGGTCTCCGAACGGAAAGCAGAGCAGAGAGAAGGCACCACCGACATGTCCGCGTTGGCAGGGAAGACCGCGATCGTCACCGGGGCGAGCCGCGGCATAGGAAGAGGCATCGCGGAGCGGCTGGCCGGGGACGGCGCCCTGGTGGCCGTGCACTACGGCCACAGCGAGGCGGCCGCCCACGAGACGGTGAAGGCCGTCGAGGAGGCGGGCGGCCGTGCCTTCGCGTTCCACGCGGACCTGGAGACGCCGGACGCCGTGGACACGTTCTACACCGCCCTGGACGCGGGGCTCGCGGAGCGGGGCGCCGGTCCGGAGTTCGACATCCTCGTCAACAACGCGGCGGCGAGCGGCTCGGGCCGGATCCACGAGCTGACCACCGAGGTCTTCGACCGGCTCTTCGCGATCAACGTCAAGGCCCCGCTCTTCCTCGTCCAGCGGGGTCTCGACCGCATCCGCGACGGCGGCCGGATCGTCAACATCTCCTCGGCGGCGACGAAGCGCGCCTTCCCCGAGTCCGTCACCTACGTGATGACCAAGGGGGCCGTCGACACGATGACCCCGGCCCTCGCCAAGGAGCTGGCGCCCCGGGGGATCACGGTGAACACCGTGGCCCCCGGCTATGTCGCGACGGACATGAACGCGCGCCGCCGCACGACGCCGGAGGCGAGCGCCGCCCTCGCGGCCCAGTCGGTGCTCAACCGGCTCGGGACGCCGGCCGACATCGCGGACGTGGTCGGCTTCCTCGTCTCGGACGGCGCGCGCTGGATCACGGGCCAGTGCGTGGACGTGTCGGGCGGCTACAAGCTCTGACTCCCGGTCGCCCGCGGCGCCCCGCGGCGGGGGCCGGACGCTCAGCCGACGGGCACGCGGGTGTCGCCGGCCACGGCCGGGCTCCCCGCGGGATCGAGTCCGGCGAGCGACTCCGGGGTCGCCAGCATCGGCAGGAGGGTGCGCCACAGGCCCGTGACGGTCCTGGGGGAGAGCCATTCGCCGTTGTCGTGGCAGAGGGCCTCCAGTCCGATCGTCGCGGCCACGACGGTGCGGGCGAGGTCCTGCCGGCCTCCGGTGCCGGCGGCGAGCAGGCCCTCGTCGGCCGCTTCCGCGAGCCGCTGCTGCACACAGCTCTGCCATTCCTGGCGCAGGCTGAGCTCCGCACGGGAGTCGTCGGCGCAGCTGAGCCGGAATCCGGCGCGGACGACGGTGTCGTCGCGGAGGAGCCGGGCCAGGGCGTGCGAGGTGTCGGTGAGGTTCTGCAGGGCGTTCGACCGCCGGCCGTACACGATCCGGGCGGTCCGGCGCAGGGAGGTGCAGGCCTCCTGCTCGACGGCTTCGGCGATGGCGGCCTTGTTCTCGAAGTGGAAGTGGAGGGCTCCGGGGCTCACGCCGGCTCCCGAGCTGATCGCGGAGAGCGTGGCCAGGACGTAGCCGTGCCGGTCGAACTCCTCGGCCGCCGACCTGATCAGCGCGTCGCGGGTGCGCGTGGCCCGCTCCTGTTTGGTCACCCGTGGCTCCCGTACCTCTAAACCGACTGCTCGGTATTGTACGGGGTCTGGGGTATGTGGAGGTTTCCTCGGTCGTAAACCACTCCTTGGGGTGAAATCAGGGCGGAAGCGCTCCCAGATGGAGGCGGCGAGACCGCACGTCGGACGGGGGCGAGGAGGGGCAACGGGGTCACGCTAAACCGGATACGCGGTTTGTCAGGTCGGTGTGCCGCTCCGGCGTGACACCGCCGCCCGCACGCCGGCTCGGCCCGGCCGACCGCGGGCACGAACCGACTCCCGGCGGGGAAGGGCGGGACGGCGGTGTCCTCGGCGGCGGGGCCACCGCCCTCGGCCCCGAGCCGGGCGTCGCCTCCTGGCCCTCAGGAGGCCGTGCCGTACCGGGCGAGCAGGCGGGCCCGGCGGGACGGCTGGAGGTTCGCCCGGGTCACGTCCCCGTCGTAGTGGGCGAGGACCCGGGGGTCCATGACGCGGCGCCAGAGCGGGGGGACGTACGCGAGGACGATCATCCCCGCGTACCCCGTCGGCATCTCGGGGGCCTCGTCGAAGTGGCGCAGCGACTGGTACCGCCGGGTGGGGTTCGCATGGTGGTCGCTGTGCCGCTGGAGGTGGTAGAGGAAGACGTTCGAGGCGACGTTGTCGCTGTTCCAGCTGTGGCGCGGGGCGCACCGCTCGTACCGTCCGCTCTCGGTGCGCTCCCGCTTCAGGCCGTAGTGCTCGGTGTAGTTGATGACCTCCAGCAGGCAGAAGCCGAAGACCGCCTGGACCGCGAGGTACGGCAGGACCCCCGGCCCGAAGGCGAGCGCGAGCCCCGTGAAGAGCGCGAACGACAGCGCCCAGGAGCCGAGGACCGCGTTGCGCGGGCTCCACACGGATCGGCCCCGGCGGGCGAGCCGGCGCTTCTCCAGCCGCCAGGCCGAGGTGAGGCTGCCGAGGACGGTCCGGGGGAGGAAGCGCCAGAAGCTCTCGCCGAGCCGGGCGCTCGCCGGGTCCTCCGGAGTGGCGACGCGGATGTGGTGGCCGTGGTTGTGCTCGACGTAGAAGTGGCCGTACCAGGTCTGGGCGAGCGCGATCCGGGAGAGCCGGCGCTCCAGGGCCTCCGTCTTGTGCCCCAGCTCGTGGGCGGTGTTGATGGCGATGCCGGCGACCCCGCCGAGGGTGAACGTCAGTCCGATCCTGTCCACGAGGGCGAGGTCGCCCCGGGTGATCAGCCAGCAGCCGAGGACGAGGCCGGCGTACTGGAGGGGGAGGTAGAGGTAGGTGCACCACCGGTAGTAGCGGTCCTGTTCCAGGTGGGCTATCGCGCTGTCCGGAGGGTTGGCGGAGTCCTTGCCGACGAGGTGGTCGACGACCGGGAAGATCACGTACAGGACGAGGATCCCGGTCCACCAGAAGACGCGGAGCCCGGTGGCGGCCACCAGTCCCCAGGAGAGGAAGGGGAAGGCCGGGATGAGCAGACCGAGCAGCCAGAGCCATCGCTTGGGGTCGCGCCAGACGGCGGGGGCTTCGGGGGTGTCGCTGTGCAGGGCCAAGACCGGCTCCTCAAGGAGGTGGACACTTCGCTTGCCTACTGTCCAGTTGATAGACGGATCGATGGAGGAACGTCAATCCTCTGGACAGTGCCCGGTGGATAAGGTGGGGGCACGATGACACGTTTCCGCGAGAGTGTTCGGTCCCTCCTGCGTGAGCAGGTGCTCGACGCCGCCTACCGGCTCGTCGCCGCCGACGGCTGGGGCGTGCTGCGCATGGCCGCCATCGCGCGGGCCGCCGGCATCAGCCGCCAGACGCTCTACAACGAGTTCGGCTCCAAGGAGGCCATCGGCCAGGCCCTGGTCCAGCGCGAGCTGGAGGGCTTCCTCCTCGGGATCCAGCGGGAACTCGACGCGCATCGGGGCGAACTGGAGGCGGCAGCGGCGGCGGGCGTCGGCTACACGCTCCAGCAGGCCGTGGACAACCCCCTCGTCAAGGGCGTCCTGCTCGCGGCGCGCGGCGGCGAGGACGACCTCCTCGCCTACCTCACGACCCGCCCGGAGCCGGTCTTCGGCACGGCGATGGCGATGCTCGACGCGTACGCGACCGAGGCCTGGCCCGACGTCGACGAGGAGTCCCGGGGGCTCGCCGTCGAGACGATCGTGCGGCTCACCGTCAGCCACATCGTCCAGCCCGTGGCCTCGCCGGAGGAGTCGGCCCGGCGCATCGCCAGGATCACGGCGCGGATCGCGTACCCGGGCGGCCGCGCCTGAGGTGCGCCCCGCGCCCGGCGGCCGGGAGAAGGCGAGGCCCGCTGCCGGACACGGGGGATCTCCGGCAGCAGGCCTCTGTTGAACATTGTACTAGGTCGTCGGGGATGCTCCGCACGCCCCGCGTCGGTGGCGAGGGCCGGACCGGCGGGGTACACCTCCCCTGAGACGCGGGAACGGCCGCCCGGGCCGGACGCCTCGACCGCGTCGCCGGTGACGACGAGGAGGTCGCAGTGGAAGGCAGAAGCAAAGGGTTCGTGCAGTCCTTCAACCGACTCGGCGGGTACGGCTTCGTCGTCCCCGTGGGCTCCGAGGAGCAGGTGTACTTCAGCGCCGAGGACATCGAGGGCGCGCAGCGGACGGTCTCCGAGGGGCAGCAGGTCTCCTTCGTCCTGGTCCTCGGCGAGGGCCGCTTCGAGGCGAAGGAGCTGCGCCTCTGACACCGGCCGGCGCCGGGACGCGGAGACCGGCCGGTCCGCCGGGTCCGCCGGTCCGCCGGTCCGCCGGTCCGCGGAGGCCGGCCCGTCCGCCGGGTCCACCGGTCCGCGGCGTCGTGGCCCGGCCCGGGTCCGGCGGGCCCCCGCCCCCGCTTCCTGGGTACGGTGGGCGCATGTCCACACCCGGGCCCGCGCCCCTGGAACCCGCAGCCGCCGCCCGCCCGCACGAGCGGACGCCGGGAGCGCGTGAACTCGCGGCGGCGGCCGAGGTGTTCGGCCTGCTCGCCGACCCGACCCGGCTCCATCTGGTGTGGCTGCTCACCCGGGGCGAGGCCGACGTCGGCGCCCTGACCGAGGCGTGCGGGGCCGCGCGTCCCGCCGTCAGTCAGCACCTCGCCAAGCTGCGCCTCGGCGGGCTCGTCACGACCCGCAGGGAAGGCCGCCGGGTCGTGTACGCCATGCCGGACGGACACCTGAAGCGCCTGGTCGTCGAGGCGATCAGCCGCGCCGACCACCAGGTGACCGGAGAGCCCTGGCACGACTGACCCTCGGGGTGCGGCGGGCCCCGGAGCGGGGCCGTCCTTCGGGTGTGCCCGGTCCTCGGGTGTGCCCGGTCCTCGGGCGCGACCGGCTCTGGGCGCGTCCGGCGTGAACATGTGCGCACTCGTGCACGTGTCGGTTACGGTGGGGACCTCAGCCGTCCGCCGTGGCCGACCGGGGGCTCCCCCATGCTGTCCGTCCTCCGCAACCGCACCTACCGGCGCCTCTTCGCCGCGCAGGTCGTCGCCCTCACGGGCACCGGCCTGGCGACCGTGGCCCTGAGCCTCCTCGCGTACGACCTGGCCGGAGCGGACGCCGCCGCCGTCCTCGGCACCGCCCTCGCCCTCAAGATGGCCGCGTACGTGGCCGTCGCCCCGCTCGCCGGCGCGCTCGCCGACCGGGTGCCCCGGCGCGCGCTGCTCGTCTCGGCGGACCTGGCGCGGGCGACGGTCGTGCTCGCCCTGCCGTTCGTCACCCGGGTGTGGCAGGTGTACCTCCTGATCCTGCTGCTCCAGGCCGCCTCCGCCGCCTTCACCCCCGCCTTCCAGGCGACGATCCCGCAGGTGCTGCCCCGGGAGCACGACTACACCGGGGCCCTCTCCCTCGCCCGCCTCGCCTACGACCTGGAGAGCCTGGTCAGCCCCGTGCTCGCCGCCGCGCTGCTCACCCTCGTCCCGTACTCCTGGCTCTTCGCCGGCACCGCCGCCGGCTTCCTCGCCTCCGCCCTCCTCGTCCGGACCACCGCCCTGCCCCCGCCGCCCGGCCCCGAAGCCCCCCGGGCAGGCGCCGGCCGCCTGTACGCCAGGGCGGCCTTCGGCGTCCGGCTCCTCCTCGCCACCCCGCGGCTGCGCGCCCTCCTCGCCCTCGACCTCGCCGTCGCGGCCGCCGGCGCCGTGGTCCTCGTCGACACCGTGCTCCTGGTCCGCGACACCCTCGGCCGCCCCGCCGGCGACGTCCCGCTCGCCCTCGGCGCGTACGGCGCGGGGTCCATGACCGCCGCGCTCCTGCTGCCCCGCGTCCTGGACCGGGCGGACGACCGCGCCGTCATGGTCCGGGCCGCCTTCGTCCTGCCCGGCGCCCTCGCGCTCCTCGCCCTCGGCCTCACCGCCGCCCCGGGACCCTGGTCCTGGCCCGCGCTGCTCGCGGTCTGGCTGGTGGCCGGCGCGGCCGGCTCGGCGGTCCTCACCCCCGGCGGCAGAGTGGTGCGCCGCTCGGCCGACGGTGGCGACCTGCCGGCCGCCTTCGCGGCCCGCTTCTCCCTCTCGCACGCCTGCTGGCTGCTCGCCTACCCGCTCGCCGGCGGACTCGCCGCCGGGGCGGGGCCCGCCGTCTCGGCGACCGTGCTCGCCGCCCTCGCCCTCCTCGGGGCCGTGGGAGCCGCCCGCCTCTGGCCCCGCGAGGACCCGGCCGAGCTGGAGCACGCCCACCCCGAGCTCCCGGCCGGCCACCCGCACCTGGCCGGGGCCGGCGCCCGGCACGCGCACGCGTTCCACATCGACGCGCTGCACCGGCGGTGGCCGGCCGCGCCGGGCCGGTAGGCGGCCCCGGCTCCCGGACGGCGCGACCGAGCGGCTCTCCCGTCTGCCCCACATGGATGCCTCTCGTCCCGACTGTGGAGTGTTCGACCGGATCGGCACGGTTCCTCCCGACATAGTGCGGGACATGAGACTCACCCCCACACGGAGCCGGTCCCGCAGGGCCCTCCTCTGCGCCGCGCTCCTCGCCCTCACCGTCCAGACCGCCGCCGCCCCGGCGCTCGCCTCGCGCCCCACGGCCCCCGGCGGCCCCGGAGGACACGGCGGGAGCGACTGCGTGCGGACCGAGCGGCCCCTCGACGGCAAGGCCCGCCGGATCCTGGACATCACCCGCAAGGCCAAGAGCGACCTCAAGCTCAAGTCCGTCGAGCTGCGGGTCACCGTCGACGGACACGAGGTCGTCACCGACGCCCTCGGCGAGTCGATGACCGGCGTCCCCGCCGAGCCGGACATGCACTTCCGGGCCGGCTCCGTGGCCTTCGCCCACATCGGCACGGTCCTTCTCCAGCTGGTCGAGGAGGGCAGGGTCGACCTCGACGACACCGTGGAGCGGTGGCTGCCCGACGTGCCCAAGGCGCGTCGGATCACCCTGAGGATGCTGGCCACCAACACCACCGGCCTCCACGACTACGTCACCGACCCGGCCTTCGACGCCGAGCTGGAGGCGCACCCCTTCCGCCAGTGGACCCCGGCACAGCTCCTCGCGTACCCCTACAGCCACCCCTTCTGGTACGAGCCGGGCACCAGCTGGAGCTACTCCCACGCCAACTACCTCCTGCTCGTCGCCGCGCTGGAGAAGATCACCGGCACCCGGATCGACCGGCTCGTGAAGGAACGGGTCACCGGCCCCCTCGGCATGCGCGACACCCGGAACAACTTCACCCCCGACATCCCGCGCCCGGTCCTGCACGCCTTCACCTCGGAGCGGGGCCTCTACGAGGAGTCCACCTTCTGGAACCCCTCGTGGACCACGGCGCCGGGCGCGGTCATCACCACCCACATCTGCGACCTCGCCACCTCGGCACGGGCGATCGGCAGCGGCGAACTCCTCTCGTACCGCTCGTACCGCACGCTGCTGAACCCGGGCACCGTCGGCCTCGGCGGCGCGAGCGCCACGTGCCCCGCCTCGATCTGCC
Source organism: Streptomyces sp. NPDC004266 (assembly GCF_042874095.1). Classification (NCBI taxonomy): domain Bacteria; kingdom Bacillati; phylum Actinomycetota; class Actinomycetes; order Kitasatosporales; family Streptomycetaceae; genus Streptomyces; species Streptomyces sp. NPDC004266. The sequence continues at coordinate 36,158 of NZ_JBIAMM010000029.1, read as the reverse complement.
TGAAGCAGACCGAGGCCAAGCACTTCGGCCTCGGCGTCATCGTCGTCAACGGGTGGGTGCTGCAGAACCCGTCGTTCTCCGGGTACGCGGCGATCCAGGCGTACCTCCCGTCGAAGCGGCTCGCCATCGCGGTCTCCGCGACGAAGACCCCGACCACCCCCGAGGGCAACCAGGCCGAGGTGGTCGCCCAGCGCATCGCGGCCGCGCTCGCCCCGAACGACCCGCTCGCCATCTCCTGACCCTCCGGCGCGTGCCGCCGCGCCGGGCGTGTCGGCCTCCCGCGAGGCGTCGGGCAGGTGGTTACGTGGCCGGACACCGACCCCCCGGGCCACCGTGACGCGGTGGCCCGGGCCGGCACCCCCGGAGGAGAACGCCATGCGGATCCACGTCACCAGTGTCTTCGTCGACGACCAGGACAAGGCACTCCGCTTCTACACCGAGAAGCTGGGCTTCGTGAAGAAGACGGAGGTCCCCCTGGGCGACTACCGCTGGCTGACCGTCGTCTCGCCGGAGGCCCCCGAGGGCACCGAACTGCTCCTGGAACCCGACGCGCACCCCGCCGCCAAGGCGTACGCGAAGGCCCTGATCCAGGACGGCATCCCGGCCACCTCCTTCGCCGTCGACGACGTCCGAGCGGAGTACGAGCGGCTGAGCGCCCTCGGGGTCCGCTTCGCCCAGGGGCCGACGGAGGCGGGACCGGTCGTCATCGCGGTCCTCGACGACACCTGCGGCAACCTCATCCAGATCGTCCAACTGCCCTGACCGGGAACGTCAGTGGCGGAAGCCCGGCGAGCGCCGCACGAAGACCTGAGCGGGAGCGTCGCCGGGTGCGCGAGGGGGCCGGAGGAGATCGAGTACCGCCGGGGCCGCAGGCGCCCCAGCGCGGCGGTCCGCTCCGCGGCGGAGGCCGGACGGGGAACGCGGCGACGACGTCGGCGGCCTGCCGTCCCCCGGTCCACGGGCCCGGCGGGGTCGAGGCCGGTGAGGGCCGGCCATTCGGCCACGAGCCCGGCGCCGTTGACCGTCCACACCCCCGAGGGCGTCACCGGCCTCGGGGGCGGTCGCACGGGGTGTGAGACCGCCGCCCCGGCTCAGCCGACGTGGACGCGGGGGCGGCGGTCCCGGTCGGGCTCCGCCTCGCGCAGCACCTCGCGGGTGGTGGGGGCGACCTCGCCCCGGCCCAGGAGGAAGAAGCGGAAGAAGTTGGCGAAGGGGTTGCCCTCGGTCCACTCGAAGTAGACGTGGGGGCGGACGCCGGTCAGGTCGCGGGAGTGGAGGAGGAGGGCCGCGAGGGCGTTGGGAACGGAGGAGGACTCGACGGTCAGGACCCGGAAACGGTCGTGCATGACCTCGCCCCTCACCGTCAGACCGGCCTCGAACTCGGAGGGGTCGGTGACGGTCACCTCGACGAAGACGAAGTCCTCGGTGGTCGGGAGGTCGTTGTCGGCGCGGATCTGCTCGATCTTGTCGCGGTACTCGGCGACGTCCCGGTTGTCCGGTTCGTTGGCGATGAAGCGCGGGACGCGGCGGGAGATGTCCTCGATGAAGCGCTCGGCCATCTCGTCGAGCTCGATGTGGGTGACGCGGAGCTCGAAGGCGCGGCCGAGGCGGGAGAGGAGCGAGATGAGGATGATGCCGGCGATGAAGCAGGCGCCGATCTTGACGCCGTCGGGGCGTTCGATGACGTTGACGACGGTGGTGTAGAGGAAGACGGCGGAGATGACGCCGAAGCCGACGGTCCAGCCCTTCTGTCCGGCCTTGCGCGCGGCGATGGTCACCGCGATGGCGGCCGAGCAGATCAGGACGAGGACGCCGGTGGCGTAGGCGCCGCCCTGGGCGTCGACGTCGGCGTCGAAGATCCAGGTCACCAGGAAGGCGACCAGGGTGAAGACGATGACCATGGGGCGCACGGCGCGGGCCCAGTGCGGGGCCATGCCGTACTTCGGCAGGTAGCGGGGCATCAGGTTGAGCAGCCCGGCCATGGCCGAGGCGCCCGCGAACCAGAGGATCGCGATGGTGGAGACGTCGTAGACCGTGCCGAAGGCGCTGCCGAGGTACTCGTGGGCGAGGTAGGCGAGCGCGCGGCCGTTGGCGTTGCCGCCCGACTCGAACTCCTCGTGCGGGATCAGGACGGTGGTGATGAAGCTGGTGCAGATCAGGAAGACGCTCATGATCAGCGCGGCCGTGGTGAGCAGCTTCTTCGTCCCCCGGATGCGTCCGGTGGGCTTGGCCTCGGTGTCGTCCGGGTCGCCCTGGACGTGCGGCATGACGGCGACGCCGGTCTCGAAGCCGGACAGGCCGAGCGCGAGCTTGGGGAAGACCAGCAGGGCGACGCCGACCATGGCGAAGACGTTGCCGTGCTCCTGCGTCAGGGCGGCCGTCCAGTCGGTGACGACGTGGCCCTCGGTGAGGACGTGCCACAGGCCGGTGACCACGACGACCGCGTTCAGGGCGAGGTAGACGCCGACGAGGGCGACGGCGACGCCGATGGCCTCCAGGAAGCCCTTGAGGAAGACCGCGCCCAGGAGGGCGATCAGCACGAGCGTGATGATCATCTGCTTGTCGTGCAGCGCCGACTCGAGGTGGGGGTTCTCCACCAGGTGGGTGGAGGCGTCGGCGGCCGACAGGGTGATGGTGATGAGGAAGTCGGTGGCGGCGAAGCCGAGGAGGGTGAGGACGAAGAGCTTGCCCTGCCAGAAGGAGAGCAGGCGCGACAGCATCGCGATCGAGCCCTCGCCGTGCGGGCTCTCCTCGGCCACCCGCCGGTAGACCGGCAGCGCGCCGGCCAGGGTGACGATCACCAGGACGATCGTCGCGACGGGGGAGAGCAGCCCGGCGGCCAGGGCCGCGATGCCGGGCTGGTAGCCGAGGGTCGAGAAGTAGTCGACACCGGTCAGGCACATCACCCGCCACCAGCGCTGCCCCTGGTGGGCGGCGTCCGCAGCCGGTTCCTCGGGGCGGGAGGGCCTGCCCTTGCCCATGTCGGAGAGGCCCTCCAGCATCCAGGCGCGCAATCGTCCGGTGCGGGCGTCCTTCGTGGTGGCCATGCGGGTGTCCCTGGGGTGTCGGCGGGTGCCGGCGGGCGTCGACGAGGCGTCGACCCTGCTGTCGGCTTTCGGCCATCGGATGGACGGCCGGGCAAGCCTAAGCAGCCCGCGAGCCCCGGATCCGGGGTCACGCGTCAGAGAACCGTCAAGATCCCCCTCCCGGACGTCGTCCTCGTCACACCGGGCCCCTCACCTGCCTCAGCGACTGCCGAAGGCCTGCGTCCAGTAGGGGCCCCCGGAGGTGTGGAGGCCGACGCCGATCTCCTTGAAGCCGCAGTTCAGGATGTTCGCCCGGTGACCGGGGCTGTTCATCCAGGAGTCCATCACCTGCGCCGCGGTGGTCTGGCCCTTCGCGATGTTCTCGCCGTACGACGACCACGCGTATCCGGCGGCGGTGATGCGCTCGCCGGGGCCGTCGCCGTCGGGGTCGGTGTGGTCGAAGAAGTCCCGCGCGGCCATGTCGTCGGAGTGCCCCTGGGCGGCCTGGGTCAGCAGGGGGTGCTCGGTCAGCGGCCCGCAGCCCGCCTTGGCGCGTTCCGCGTTGACCAGATCGATCACCTGCTTCTCGGTGGAACCGGAACCGGAACCGGAACCGGAACCGGAACCGGAGCCCGACCCCGAGCCGGGTGTCGTGTGCGTGTCGGTGGGGCGGGGCGCGGATGTGGTCGCGGGTGCGGTCGTACGCGTCGGCCGGGGCGGCGCGGGCGGTGAGGTGCGGGAGGCGGCCGGCGTGGGGCGCGAGGGCCTCGGGGTCGTACGCGGGGTCTTCGAGGCCGACGGCGAAGGAGCGGCCGAGGAGGAGGCGGACGCCGGGACGGCGGTCGACTCCTGCGGGGCGGGCAGGCCGGTGCCGGTCGTCGCGGCGAGGGTCGTGTCCCTGCTCTCCGCACCCTCGTCGGGGCCGGTGGTCAGGGTGAAGGCGCCTCCGGTGACCGCCACCACGGCTATGCCCGCCGCGATGACGGCGCGCCTGCGGCCCCGCTGCTGCCGACGCCGGCGACGGGCGGCACGGCCGCTCCGGGGACCACGCCCCGCGGCCCCTTCCCGGGGCCCGGCCCCGGAACCGGTTCCCGTCCCGGTCCCGGAACCGAGGGACGGGGCGGTGAGCGGACCGGCGTCCGGGGACGCGAGCGGACCCGGGGCCGGCGCGGCGAACGACGCCGGGGCCGGGGCGGCGAACGGGTCGGCCGCCGGGGAGACCGCGGCGGCGGTCTCGAAGCCCGCCCGCTCGCGGACGCCCGCGAGGAGCATCGCGGCCGGGGGCACCAGGAGCAGCCCGGCGAGCAGCCCCTCCGCCGGCACGAGTCCGCTCCACAGTCCGGCGCAGTGCGCGCACGCGCGGGCGTGCCGGGCGATGCGCTTGCGCCAGAGGGCCGACGGCCGGCCGTCCCAGGTGTCGATCTCGTACCGCAGCGTCGCGCACGGCGGGTTCTGCGACAGGGCCCGTACGACCACCCGCGCGGTCTCCAGGCGCTCCTTCATCCGCTGGACCCGCACCGCGGTGTGCTGCGGGGACAGCCCGAGCGCGGCGGCCACCTCGTGGCGGCTCAGCTCTCCGGCGCATTCCAGCCACCACAGGGACAGCAGGTCCCGGTCCTCCGGCTCCATCCAGCGGGTCGCCTCGGCGGTCTCGCGCCGCTGGCCGGAGAGGTTCAGCCGGACCACGGCCAGCTCCACGAAGTCGGCCCCCGGCTGCGCGAGCTCACGGGCGTCGTCGAGCCCGCCCGAGGGGAGGCCGGCCTGCTGCTGCCGGTGCCAGTGGCTGCGGACGCCGTTCATGGTGATGGCGACCAGCCAGGACCTGAAGCTGTCCGGGGAGCGCAGGTCGCCGAGCCCGGCGAGCGCCCGCAGCATCGTCTCCTGCACGACGTCGTCGACGTCGTGGTGACCGTTCATCGCCCGGCCCACGATGTTGTAGACCAGGGGCAGGTGGAGGGCGATGAGCCGGTCCTGTGCCCGCGGGTCCCCGCTCTGTGCCGCCCTGACCAGTTCCGTACCGTGCTGTGCGCCCATGCTCCGAATCACCCTGCCTGTTCCCGCTGTCGTCGACGGCCAACATCTGGGAGATCACGGGGAGGGGGCCCGATAACAGGAATCGGCGGAGGACTTCCGGAATCCCCGACGGCCCCCGGGACCGGGCGCGCTCCCGTAGGGGAGGCCGGCGCGAGGTCCGGGACTTCGTGGGATCTGCCAGTACGGACCGCCGTCGCGGTCCGGCAAGACTGCCGAGGCATGACTGATCACCAGGGACGTGACCAAGCACCGGGGAGGACGGCGCGATGAGCGTGCAGCTGTACGACGGGATCGGCGAGGCGTTCGAGGGGTTCAAGTCCCTGCCGCTGACGCGGTACGGGGAGGTGCCCAGCTTCCTGGGCCTGGTCGGTGACGTACGGGGCAGGTCGGTCCTCGACCTCGCCTCGGGCACCGGCTTCTACAGCAGGGAGCTCAAGCGGCGAGGCGCCTCCGAGGTGCTCGGCGTCGACATCTCCGGCGCGATGGTCGCCGCCGCGCAGGCCTTCGAGGAGAGCGATCCGCTGGGCGTGCGCTACGAGGTGGGCGACGCGTCCGAGCTGCGCGACCTCGGCCGGCGCTTCGACATCGCGCTGGGGGTCCAGCTGCTCAACTACGCGCCGGACGTCGCCGCCATGGAGCGGATGTGCCGCCATGTGCACCGGAGCCTGGAGCCCGGGGGCGAGTTCTTCGTGCTCGCGCAGAAGCCCGACTACCGCTTCGACGGGCCGTCCCTCGCCAAGTACGGCTTCCTCTGCGAGGCGACCGGCGAGGAGATCGAGACCGGGCCGCGCGTCCGGATCACGGCGCTGCTCGACCCGCCGATCTCGTTCGTCGGCGCCTGCCCGCGCCGCGAGGTGTACGAGGGGTCCCTGCGGGCGGCCGGTTTCAGCGAGCTGACCTGGGTCCCGCTGGAGATCTCCGAGGCGGGCGTCCGTGAGTTCGGCGCGGACTTCTGGGCGGACTGCCTCGACAACCCGCCCTTCGAGCTCCTGCGCTGCCGCGCCTGACGACCGGTCCGGGGCCCGCTCCTCGCGGCGGGCCCCGGTGCCGTCGGCCGGCCGACGGCACCGTGCCTCCGGTCCGCACCCGCCGCCCCGGGGCGGTCCCGGGGCGCTCGAACGGCCCGCACCCGGATGCCCTCGGGACCGGAAACGGGCAGGCTGGTGTCCCGGACCGGACACGGGACGCCGCGATCGTCCGGTCCCGCGACCGCCCGGTACCGCGGTCGGGCACGGCAGGGGAGAGGACGGCATGGAAGGGTCAGGACCCGCAGGAAACCCGGCCGCGCGGCTGCTGGCCCGCCTGGCCCTGCTCGCCGCCGTCGGTTCGCTGGTCGTGCTCCTGCTCGCGATCGGGGACGGCGGCCTCAAGGTGGTGGGGGCCGGGTTCCTCGGCCTCGTCCTCTGCGCCGTCGGCGTCTGGTGGTTCGTGTCGCGCCGCGGCGCCGTGCGCCTGTTCGGGGCGCTCCTGGCGATCGCCGCGCCCGTCGGCGTCCTGGTCCTCTTCGCGTACGACGGCCTGTGGCTGACGGCACTGATCCTGTGCCTGTGCTGGGGCGCGGCCCTGGCCTGCGCGCGGGCGGCGCTGCGCAGATCGCGGCCGAAGCGGTCGATGCGGGCGGTCCCGGCGCTCCCGCCGAAGCGCCCGGTCCTGATCATGAACCCGAAGTCCGGGGGCGGGAAGGTCGGCCGCTTCGGTCTGGTGGAGCGGGCGGAGGAGCTCGGCGCGCGGGTCGTCCTGCTCGACCCGTCCGCCCCGGCCGACGTGGCCGAGCTGGCCCGCGAGGCCGTGGCCGGGGGCGCGGACCTGCTCGGAGTCGCGGGCGGCGACGGCACGCAGGCCCTGGTCGCCGCGGTCGCCGCCGAGCACGACCTGCCGTTCCTCGTGATCTCGGCGGGCACCCGCAACCACTTCGCCATGGACCTGGGCCTCGACCGCTCCGATCCGTCCCGCTGCCTCGACGCGCTGACCGACGGCGAGGAGCTGCGGATCGACCTCGGCGACGTCGGCGGGCGGGCCTTCGTGAACACGGTGTCCTTCGGGGTGTACGCCGATGTCGTCCAGCGCCCGGAGTACCGCGACGACAAGGCGGGCACGGCGCTCTCCCTCATGCCGGACCTGCTGCTCGGCGAGGGCGTGCGACGGCTCGAGGCGCGCGTCGACGGCACGCCGCTCTCGTCCCAGCAGGCCCTGCTCGTCAGCAACAACCCGTACGTCTCGCCCGACGAGGTCAGCGGCGCCGGCCGCCGCCCCAGCCTCGACGACGGCGAGCTGGGGGTGCTCGGCATCAAGGTCGAGGACGCGGCGCAGGCCGCCGACCTGGCCGTACGGGGCTCGCAGTCCACGGCGCTGTCCGTCCTGACCGCACACCGCGTCGAGGTGACCTCCGACGCGGAGGAGATCCCCGTGGCGGTCGACGGCGAGGCGCTGCGGATGCCCACGCCGGTCGTCTGCACGCTGCGGCCCGGCGCCCTGCGGGTCCTCGTGCCGCGCGACCGCCCGGGCGTCCCCGCGCCCGCGCCGCCCGTGAGGTGGCGCCGGGTCTTCGACCTCGCGTTCGGCCGCGCGGAGCGGCCCGCCGAAGCGTCGTCGTGACGGGGCGCCGAACCCGTCGCGGCCGAGCCCCGCACCCCGGGGAGTCCGTCCGTGCCTGAGCCGCCCTCCCCGCGCCGCCGGAACCGGTGGCTCTCCGAGCGCCGGCGGGGGGCGGTGAGCGCGTCCGTCGCCGCGGCCGCGGCGGTGTTCCTCCTCGGCTTCGACAGCGTCAGGGCGGAGCTCTCCGGGGCGGACGTCTGCGCCCTGCTGCTGTTCGCCTACCTCTTCCCGTACCTCCTGCTCACGGTGGTCGCCTTCTCCACCGCCTCCCCGGACCGGGTCCGCGCCTGGGCCGACCGCGAGTCGCGGGGCACGGTGCTCCAGCGGTACCTGTACGGCACGGCGCCCGGCCCGGGGGTGTCGCTCCTCATCTCGGCCGCGGCGCTCGTGGTGGCCGTGGTGTGGCGCCCCGGGCACATCGGCTCCTCCTTCGAACCGGCGGTCCGGGCGTCGGTGGCGCTCGTCCTGGTGGCCCTCGCCTGGGTGTGCGTGGCCGTCTCCTTCGCGGTCGCCTTCCAGGCCGACAACCTCGTGGAGGGGCGGGGGGCGCTGGAGTTCCCCGGCGAGGAGGATCCCGCCTGGGTCGACTACCTCTACTTCGCCTTCTCGGTCATGACGACCTTCGGCACGACCGACGTCAGCGTGACGTCCCGGGAGATGCGCCGGACCGTGACGGCCAACTCGTGCATCGCGTTCGTCTTCAACACCGTCACGGTGGCCAGCCTGGTCTCCGCCCTGGACAGCCTCTGACGGGCCCGCCGGACCCGCCGGATCACGCGACGCCCGGAGGACCGGCCACCGCCCCCTCCTGCGGACGCACCCGGTCCGGTCCGGCCGCGCCGGACGGGCCGAGCAGGCCCCGGACGGCCGCCTGGTAGCCGGCCTGGAAGCGGCTCTCGGCACCGAGCGATTCCATGATCGCGGCGATGTGGCGGCGGCAGGCCCGTACGGACATGCTCAGGCGGCGGGCCACGCCCTCGTCCTTGTGGCCGAGCGCGAGGAGTTCGACGATGGCGCGGCGGAGGTCGCCGTTGGCCTGGCCGTAGCCGAAGCCGTTGGGCGCCGCGCAGAACGGGGTGGCGGTGCTCCACAGGCTGTCGAGCGAGCGGTAGAGGTAGTCGACCACGGCGGGCTCGCGCACGACCACCGCGCCCACGTACCCGGAGGGCCGGACGCGGTCGGGCAGGACGGCGACCTCGCGGTCGAAGATGATGATGCGCTCGGCGACCTGGTCGCTGGTGCGCAGGTGCGAGCCGTGGTCCGTCATCTTCGCGAAGTGCGCCTGGATGTAGGGGTGGGCGAGGACCGCGTGCGGGTAGAGGGTGCGGATGCGGACGCCCCGCTCGATGACGTCCAGGGTCCGCTGGAGGCCCTCGTCCAGCGCCTCGGGGGGCGGCAGCACCGGGTGCGCGGCGAAGACCTCGGTGCGGCAGCCGGAGGTGAGCCGGCCCAACTCGGCCTGGACGGCGGGCAGTCCGGTGAGCACGTCGACCGAGGTGCCGCCCCGGTCGAGGTGCCGGGCCTCGATGTAGGTGGGGTTGAGGGTGAGCAGGTGGGAGCGGATCTGCTCGATGGACCGCCGGTGCAGCTGCACCTGTGCCTCGATGGGGCCGGTCAGGTGGGCGGCGGCCACCTCGGGGCTGCTGGGTATCAGCGCGCCGTCCTGCGGGGAGAGCCGGAGCAGGTGCATCCGGAGCAGGTCTCCCACCCCGGCGGCGACCGCGGCCCCGTCCAGGCCGGTCTCCGCCGTGAGCGCCGCGACGTGTGCCTGGCCGTTGCGCAGAACCCGCTCGTAAAGCAGCTGGTGGATCTCGGTGAGCTCGGGAAGGGTGTCGGGCAGGGTGCCCGCCTGACGTATCTCAACAGGGTGTTGAGGAATTACTGGAACGAATCCCTCCGGTTTATCGGCAGGAATACGCTCCACCACTTCGTGGTCAATGCGTTCTGTCCGATTGTTGCCCACTTGTGTGTTCCTGTCCGGGTGGGGGGTTCCTGCCTGCAACTTGATGACACCGGTGGTATCTGGTGCGCAGCCTACTCGCGGCCGCAGGATTACCTCCGCCGCACCCCGGCAGAACATCGAGCACCCTGCCCCGACCTGGCGGGGGCACCTCAGGAGAATGACGTGCAGTTCGTGGAAACATTCACGCGATCCCTTGTTGTCCTCGGTTTTTCCGCAATGGCCTCCGTGCTGATCGCGCAAGCCGCCCAGGACGAATTCCCGACCCGTTCGGCGGCCGCCGTGCGGTCGTCCGTGACGCTCGCGGGCACGACCGGGCCCGCGGTCCGGCCGCAGCCCGACATCATCTGGCACTGAGTTCCGGCATCGCGCGAACGGGCCTCCCGGACGGTATGCCGTAACCGCCCGGGGCCCGCGCGATCGCCCCACCGGCCCTCTGCCGCTTGCCACTTCGGGCGCCTGGCGCGGACGTCCGTCACCAGGCCGCGGCCCGGCCCGCTCCCAGTACTCCATCGACGCCCAAGGGGTCCGTCATGCCGTTCGTCAAGTACGCGGAACTTATCGACAGTTACGCGCGTGGATCGAGCGAGAAGGTCATCCACCACTGCTGCATTCGCTGCGGGAAGGAGAGCGACGACCCGACGCTCAACCGTTGCCCCGAGTGCTCCGGGGCCATGGACGCCATCTACGACCTCGATTACGCCGCACAGGCCGAGTGGGAGGACTCCCCGAATCCGCTGCTGCGCTATTTCCCGCTCATTCCGGTGCGGGACCCGAAGAACGTCGTGTGGCTCGGCGACGGAAACTCGCCCTGTATTCAGGCGCACAAACTCGGTGCGGAGATAGGCCTTCCCGGCCTCTTCCTGAAGGACGAGTCCTTCAATCCGACCCGCTCGACCAAGGACCGTATCGCCTCCATGGGCATTTCCCGGTTCGCGGAGCTCGGACTCAGGAAGCTCGCACTCGCCTCGACGGGCAACAGCTCGACCGCGTACGGCCGCGCCGTCCAGGTCGTGCCCGGCTTCGAGGCCCACATCTTCGCCGGCCGGGCGTTCGTGCACCGCCTCAACTACGGCGACCACCCGCGGGTCAAGACGTACGCCATCGACGGCGAGTTCGCCACCGCGGGCAACGCCGCCCAGCGCTACGCCGAGGAGAACGGCCTCTTCTCCGAGGGCGGCTTCTTCAGCCTCTCCCGGCGCGAGGGCCTCAAGCTGGCCTACCTGGAGGCGTTCGACGCCATGCCGGTCACCCCGGACTACGTCTTCCAGGCGGTCAGCAGCGGCATGGGCCTGCTCGGCGCGTACAAGGGCGCCCTCGAGTACCTCAGGCTCGGCCGGCTCTCCAGGATGCCCCGCTTCGTCGCCGTGCAGCAGGCCAGCTGCGCGCCCATGGCCCACGCGTACGCCGAGGACTCCGAGACCATCCAGGACCGGCACATCGTCAGGAACCCCGAGGGACCGGCCTACGCCATCCTGCGCGGCAACCCCACCCCCAGCTACCCCTACATCCGCGACGTGGCGCGCGAGTCGGGCGGCGACATCCGCGCCGTGACCACCCAGGAGATCGAGCGCGCCAAGGACCTGCTGCGCACCGTCGAGGGCATCGAGGTGTGCCACGCCGCGGCCGCCGCCCTCGCCGGAGTGATCGCGGCCGTCGCCGACGGCCGGGTGCCCTGGGACGCCGACGTCCTGGTCAACCTGACCGGCGGAGTGCGCCCGCACCGCCCCTCCCCGTCGCAGGTCATCGACTTCGAGATCGCCGAGGCGGACCTGTGAGCCTGCACCCCACCCCCGTGACCCCCGCCCCGACGGCGCCGACCGTCGCCGAAGCCGCCGTCGACGAGCTCGCCCGCGCCGGCGTCCGGCACGTCTTCGGCTTCCCCGGCGAGACCTCGCTCCCGCTCTACGTCGCCCTCCAGCAGCGCCCCGAGATCGACCACGTGCTGGCCCGCTGCCCGCGCTGCGCCGGCTACATGGCCGAGGCGTACGCCCGGATCTCGGGCCGGGTCGGCGTGTGCGACGCGCCCGGCGGCATCGGATCGCCGTGGACCACCCCCGCCCTCCTGGAGGCGCGCAACAGCTCCACCCCGCTGGTCTTCCTGGCCAGCGGCATGGCGCGGCGCAAGGAGGACCGCTGGGCCACCGGCGAGGTCGACCAGCAGGCGCTGTTCGGCCCCGTCACCAAGAAGACCGTCCGGCTGGCCGGCGCCGAGCGCACCCGCGAGGAGGTGGCCGGCGCGCTGTCCGCGGCCGCGACCCCCCGCACCGGACCCGTACTCCTGGAATTCCCCGCCGACAGCCTCGACCAGGCCGTCCACGGCGGTCCGGGCCCGGCGTCCGCGTCCTGGGGCTGCGCCTACCCCCAGGTACGGGCCTACCCCGACCCCGCCCTCGTCACCGCCGCGGCCGACGCCGTGCGGAACGCCCGCCGGACCGTCGTGGTCGCCGGCGGCGGCGTCCACCTCTCCGGTGCCGTCGAGGAGCTGCGCGCCCTGTCCCGGGAGACCGGACTGCCCGTGGCCACCACGCTCAACGGCAAGGGAGCGGTCGACGAGGACGACGCCCGCTCGCTCGGCGTCACCGGCGCCAAGGGCCTCGAAGTCGCCAACCGCCACGTGCACGAGGCCGACTGCGTGATCGTGCTCGGCAGCAAGCTCGGCGACAAGTCCTCCGACGGCTACAGCTGGCCCGAGCCCCACCAGACCCTGGTCAACGTCAGCGACGACGCGGCCGAACTGGTCCGCGGAGCCCGCGGCGGCATCGTCGTGCAGTCCGACGTCCGCGCCTTCTGCGAGGCGCTGCGACGGGAACTGGACGGCTTCCGCTACACGGGACCGGACGTCCACCGCGCGGAGCCGCGCTGGGACACCGGCCTGACCGACACCCTGTGCCGGATGCTCACCGACGCGCTGCCCGAGGACGGCGTCCTCGTCGCCGACGCCAGCGTCTCCAGCGGCTGGGCCGGCGCCGCCGTCCGGCTGCGCGGCGGCACCCGCAGGCTGCTCACCCCGCGCGGCACCGGCAGCCTCGGCTACGCCCTGCCCGCCGCCATCGGCGCCTCCGTCGCCCGCCCCGGCGCCCGGGTCGTCGCCCTCGGCGGCGACGGCGGACTGTCCATGGCCATGCACGAGATGGAGACCGCGGCCCGGCTCGGCCTGCCGCTCGTCTACTTCCTGCTGAACAACGAGCGCCTCGGCCTCATCGACCGGCACGCCACCGACCTGCTCGGCGGCGACCCGGTGAGCTCCTCGTTCACCTCCGTCGACTGGCAGACGGTCGCCGCCTCCTTCGGGTGGCGTTCGCACCGCGTCACCGACACCGACGCGCTCAAGAGCAGCTGGGACGAGATCTTCGCCCCGGCCGACGGCCGGGTCCGGCCCACGCTCGTCGAGTGCGTCGTCCCCGCCACCGAGATGGCACCCGACTTCCTGCTCACCCTCAAGAGGAACTGAACCGACATGAGCGTCCTGATCCTTCACACCAGCAACGCCAGCCGCAAGCGGCACTTCGCCCGGGCCCGTCTGCACGGGGAGCGCCTGCTCCTCATCGTCAAGAACCCCACCTGGGAGCCCGAGTTCGTCGACCGGGTCGTCGCCGCCGACACCAGCAGCATCGAGGACACCGTCGCCGCGGCCCTCGAACTCGCCGCCTCGGAGACCGAGAAGATCGACGCGGTCGTCGCCTTCGTCGAGCACAGCGTGCCCGCCGCGGCCGCGGTCGCCGCCGCCCTCGGCGTCCCGTTCATCTCCGAGAAGACCGCGCACATCGCCCGCAACAAGTTCGAGATGCGCACCGAGTTCGCCCGCCACGGCGACGTCCCCGGCCCCGGCTTCGGTCTCGCCCACACCCTCGACGAGGCCCGCAAGCTGGCCGCCGACATCGGCTACCCGCTGGTCATGAAGCCGCTCATCGGAGGCGGCAGCATGTACGTCCGCCGGGTCGACGACGAGACCGAGCTCGACGAGCACTTCGAGCTGATCCGCTCCGGATCCTGGGACGGCTTCGACTACGACCCGCTGCACCGCGCCGACCGCGAGAAGTACGGCGCCGCCCTGCTCCTGGAGGGCTACATCCAGGGCGACGAGATCAGCGTCGAGTCCATCGTGCGGGACGGCGTCACCCACGTCGTCGCGATCCACGACAAGCCGCTGCCGATGGAGGGCCCCTTCTTCGAGGAGGTCTTCTACTGCACCCCCACCCGGCTCGCCCCCGAACTCCAGGCCCGCATCAAGGAACTGACGGCCAACGCGCACGACGCCCTGGACATCCACACCGGCGCCACGCACACCGAGTTCCGCATCACCGCCGACGGCGAGCCGGTCATCCTGGAGACCGCCGCCCGGCTCGGCGGCGGCCCCGTCTACCGCTCGGTGCTCACCAGCACCGGAGTGGACATGGTCGACGCGGTGCTCGACGTGTCGCTCGGCCGCACCCCGGACCTGGCCGTCCCGGGCCCGGTCCGCCCCACCGGCTTCTTCATGTTCTTCGCCGAGCGCGCCGGCGTGATCACCTCCATCGGCGGAGTCGAGGAGGTCCGCGCCTCCGAGGGCGTGGTCGAGGTCGAGCTCTACAAGAACGTCGGCGATGCCGTCCAGGTGCCCCCGCACATCTGGCAGGCGCACGGCCACGTCGTCTTCACCGTGGACGACCCGGCCGACCTCGACGCCCGCTTCGCCGAGCTGCGCGACATGCTGCGGATCGACGTGGCGCCCCAGCAGTGAGGACGGACGCACAGTCCACCGCCGCGCCGCTGCGACCGTTCCGCGCCCTGCGGTACGGTCCGGCGGCCGGCGGCCCCCCGCACGTACTCCTCAGCCCGCCCGGCGACGGCGTCACCGCCGACCGCGCCGTCGGCCTCGCCGCCCACCCCCACGCCTTCCTGCGGCTGGTCCGGCCCGACCTCCTCGAAGGGCAGGGCCCCGGCGAAGGCCCCGACGGCACCGCGCGGCTGCTGCGCGCGTGGACCGCCCGCGGGGTGCTCCGCCAGGACGCGAGGCCGAGCCTGTACGTCGTCGAACAGTGCGCCGGCCCCGGCGGCGCACGCGTGCAGCGGGGCCTGATCGGCGTGCTCGACCTGGCGCATCCCGGCTCCGCCGAGGTCCGCCCGCACGAGGAGGTCGACCCCCACCGGGTACGGGCCCAGGCCCGCCGCCGCAGGGCCGCGGGCGCGGACCTCGAACCGGTGCTGCTCTGCTTCGACGGCTCCGACGCGGACCCCGCCGCCGCCCCCTCCGTCGAGGCCGGCGCGGCCTGTCTGGACCGGGTGGCGGCGGGCCGGCCGCTCGTCGAGACCAGGGTCGAAGGGTGCCGCGTCCGGCTGTGGCGGGTCGACGACCCCGTACGCCTGGGCGTGCTGGACGCCTACCTGGCGGGCCGATCGCTCTGCATCGCCGACGGGCACCACCGCTGGGCCGCCGCCGAGGAGCAGTACCGGACCGACCCCACGGGCCCCGGCCGGACCCTGCTCGCCATGGTGGTCGACGTCGGCCGCCACCCGCTCACGTCCTCGGCCATCCACCGGGTGCTGACCGGCGTGCCGGCGGCCGAACTGCTCACGGCCGCCGGGGAACCGTCCCCGCTCCCGTCCCGGCCCGAGCACGCCGTCGACGTGCGCGGCCTGCTGCCGGACCGCCTCCACGACCCGCTGGCGGCCTACCGGCTCGCCGAACGGCTGATCGCGCGGGTACGGCCGGACGGCCGGGGGGTGGAGTTCGAGACCCGCCGGGACCGGGCCGTCGCACGGGCCGCGGCCACGTCCGGCACCGCCCTGATCCTGCCGCCGGTCGCCTTCCCGGCGGTACGCGAACGGGCCGCCCGGGGCCTGCTCATGCCCCGCAAGACGACCTCGCTCACCCCCAAGCCGTGGAGCGGTCTGGTGGTCCACCGCCACCACCCCGGATCCACCTCCCACCATCCCGAGGAACAGGTATGCGACTGGCGCGAGTCCGAGTCCACCACGACGGCACCGAGCACTACGCGGCCGTCGTAGCCGCGCCGACGGGCCCCGGCGGCCCGGACGGCATCGAGTACGTACTCCTGGAGCAGGACCCCTTCGACGGGTCGGCGCGGCCGCTCCGGCAGCCGGACGGCCCCCGGATCCCCGCCCGGTCCGTGACCCTGCTCTCGCCCGTCCCCGCCTCCGCCAAAGCCGTGGGCATCGGCCGCAACTACGCCGGCACGGTCGACGGGCCGGGGGACTCCCCGCTCTTCCTCAAGCCCAGCACCTCGCTGCTCGCCCACGGCGAGCCGATCGTGCAGCCCGCGTTCTCCGACGAGATCGGCTTCGAGGCCGAGCTCGCCGTGGTCATCGGCCGCACCTGCAGCCGTGTGCCGCACGGGCGCGCGCAGGACTACGTGTTCGGATACGCCTGCGCCAACGACGTGACGGCCCGTGACGCCCAGCGCAGCGACGGCCAGTGGACCCGGGCCAAGGGCTTCGACACCTCCTGCCCGATCGGCCCGTGGATCGTGACCGGCATCGACGTCGCCGACCTCGGCATCACCGCCCGGCGCAACGGCGTGGTCGTCCAGCACGGACGCACCTCCCAGATGCTCCTGGAGATCGCCGGACTGATCGAGCGGGTCTCCGCCGCCATGACGCTGAACCCCGGCGACGTGCTCCTGACGGGAACCCCGGTCGGGGCCGGCGGCCTCAGCGTCGGCGACGAGATCGAGGTGGAGATCGAATCCGTCGGCAGGCTGGCCAACCGCGTGGTCGCGATCCGCTGACCGGCCGGCCGACCCACACCAACGGACAAGGCAAGGAACGGAACCTGACAGTGCCCCCCACGACTTCGACCCTCTTCTCCGCTCGCAGCGACGTGACCGCCCACTGGGTGGCCGTCATGCGACACCGCAGGAACGACCGGGCCCTGGTGCCCGCCCCCCTGCGCACCCGCTGCCTGCGGGCCGGCGAGATCCACGAGTTCATCCTGTGCCGCCCCGGCGCCGACCCCGCCGAGCCGATGAACGAGGTCTCGTACCTCGGATTCGCCGAGATCTCCAGGGGCGGCGTCCTGGAGGTCGGCGACGAGCTGTACGCGGGCAACCGCCTCGTCGGAACCGTCCACGGCTTCGACGAGATCCACCTGCCCAACCACTACAACATCCTCGTCGCCGTCCCCGAGCTGATCACCGGAGCCGACGCGGGCCTGCGCCCCGGCGAACCCCTGACCATGACGGCGGGGGCGGACAAGAAGGGACCCGCCCTGTGACCGCCACCGCCACCGCGGCCCCCGCCGTGCCGATGCGCCGGGCCGTCCTCACGATCTCGGCGACCCGGGTGGTCACCAGCCTCGGCTTCTACCTCAGCATCCCGATGCTCGGCGTGATCGCGCTGCGCAGCGGCACGATGAGCGCCGCCGACGTGGGACTGCTCGTCGCCACCCACGCCCTGTTCCGGCGCGCCTTCAGCATCCCGCTCGGCATCGCCTGCGACCGGTGGGGCGCCCGGCCGATGCTGGTCGGCGGCCTGTGCGCCGAGACGATCGCGTACGCGCTCCTCGCGAGCGGCACCAGCTTCCCGCTGTGGCTCGGCGCCCTCGTCGTCGACGGCCTCGGCGGAGCCGCGTACAACGCCGGGGCCAGACTGCTGCTCGCCCGGGTCGCCCAGGGCAACGCGGCCTCGTCCTTCGCGGGCTTCTACGTCGCGACCAACCTGGGCGCGCTGTTCGGCCCGCTCGCCGCCGCCGCCCTGTCGGGCGCCGGCCACCCGGCGCTGCCGCTCGCCCTGTCGGCCGGGGCGTACGGGATCAGCACGGTGGCCGGGTTCCTGGTCACCCGCCGGATCGCCGACGAGACCAACCCGGGGGCGCGCTTCGGCAAGGCCGTCCTCGCGCCGCTGCGCCACCGGTCCTTCATGGGCTACTGCGCCAGCACCGTCCCCCTCTGGTTCGGCATCTCCCTGCTGGTCTCCGCGCTGCCCCTGGAGGCCGAGCTGCGGGGCCTGAGCGCCTACGACGTGGCCGTGGTCAACGCCCTGAACGCCCTGGTCGTGGTCGCCCTCGGCGGCGTCGTCGGCCGGCGGGCCGACGGCTGGTCCCTGGCGGCCCGGCTGAAGGTGCTGTCCCTCGGGTCGCTGACGATGGCCGCCGGAAGCCTGGTGTGCCTGGCCCCCGGCCGCCCCGGCCTGTACGGGGGGCTGCTCCTGGTCACCGTGGGCGAACTGGCCCTCATCACCGCCGCGGACGTCGTCGCCGTACAGCTGGCGCCGTCCGGCGAGACCGGCGCCTACCTCGGCTACGTCACCTTCGCCTGGGCGGTCGGCGGCGTCACCGCCGGTGTGCTGGCCGGCCGGCTGCTCGACGTCCCCGGCTCGGGCACTACTCTGTTCTGGCTGATCAGCGCGGCCCTCGGCCTGGCGGGCGCGGCCGCGCTGCTGCGCCGGTCGGTGCGCGTCGGGGGAGCTGCCCATGGAACTGCCTGAGGACTGCGCGGGCGTCCTCCTGGACATCGACGACACGCTGATCGACTTCAGCGGGGCGAGCCCGGCCGCGCTCGCCCACGTCCTGGGCCCCGACGCGGACTTCACGGAGTGGATGGAGCTCACCGAGGAGCTCTACCCGCGGTTCACGGCGGGCGCCATCGACTACCGGGAGCTGGAGCGCCGACGGCTGGCCGCCCTGCTCACCCGGATGGGACGGCCCGTGCCCGACGTGCCGGAGCTCGACGCCGTCGAAGCGCGCCGCAGACGCGAGGTCGAGTCCCGGCTCCGGCTCTACCCCGACGTGCTGCCGTTCCTCACCCGGGTGCGTGCGTCAGGACGCCGCATCGGCGTGCTGTCCAACTCGGACGGGCCGCAACAGCGGCGCAGGCTGGAACAGTTGGGCCTCACCTCCTGGCTCGACGCGGTGACGGTCTCCGGCGAGACGGGCGTCGCCAAGCCGCGCCGCGAGGCCTTCGCCCTGGCCTGCCGCCGACTGGGCGTCCCGGCCGCGAGGACCGTGCACATCGGCGACAGCCTGGACGCCGACGCGCTCGGCGCCCACGGGGCCGGCCTCGGCGCGGTCTGGCTCCACCGCCCTCACCGGGGCCCGGCACCGGCACCGCCGGCCCGGGGGATCGCCGTGGTCACCACGCTCGACGCGCTCGGGTGACGCGGCCCCCCGTCCCCTCGGGTGACGCGGCCCCCCGTCCCCTCGGGTGACGCGGCCTCCCCGCCTCCCCGCCACCTCACCCTTCCCTCCCTTCCTCCCAGGAGCGCACCATGCACCTCCTCCTCGTCGGCGCCTGGCCAGAGCTGGCCAACTGCGTGATGGGGCTGCCGGCCCGAGTGACCCTGATGCAGACGCCGGGGACACCCGACAGCCCCTGGCCGGAGCGGCGGACGACCGTCGACTACACCGACACGGCCGAGGCCCTGCGCCGGGCGGCGGAGCTGCACGCGGCCGACCCCTTCGACGCCGTGGCCGGCTTCCGCGAGCTGTCGCTGCCCGCCGTCGCCGTGATCGCCGAAGGCCTCGGCATCCCCTGCGTCCCGGGGCCCACCACGAGTCTCGGCCACGACAAGGCGGCCGTACGCGACCTGCTGGCGGCGGGCGGCTGCCGCACCGTCCGGCACAGGGTCTGCGCCGACCCGGGGGAACTGGCGGGGTTCGTCCGGGAGGTGGGCCTCCCGGTGGTGGTGAAACCCGCGTCCGGCGCGGGCAGCGCCGGCGTCCACGCCCTGAAGGAGCCGGGCGACCTGGCGGCGGCCTGGGCCCACACGGAGGCCGCGGGCCAAGGCGCTCTCCTGGCGGAGGAGATGCTCTCGGGCCGGGAGTTCAGCGTGGAGGTCCGCTCGGTGGCAGGCGTCCACGAGGTCGTGGTCGTGACCGGGAAGCACACCACCGGAGCCCCGCACTTCGTGGAGACGGGTCATGTGGTCCCGGCCCGGCTCACCGCCGCCGAGCGGGCGGCCGTGGCGGACGAGGCAGCCCTCGCCCTCACGTCCGTCGGCCACCTGGACGGCCCCTCCCACGTGGAGGTCATGCTCACCGCGGACGGCCCGGCGGTCATCGAGATCAACCGGCGGCTCGGCGGTGACCGCATCTGGGAACTGGTCCAGCTCGCCACCGGCCGCGACCTGATGCGCGAGTCCCTCCTCGACGCGACCGGCGCGGCGTCCACGCCCGCCCCGCACGCCGCTCGCGCCGCCGCGATCCGCTTCATCCGGGCGCCGCGCGAGACGACCGCCCCGGAGGTTCCGACGGACCTCGACCCGGGCGCGGAGACCCCCGGGTTGGTGCGACTGCGGCTGTCCCTCCCCGCCCCCGGGACGCCCGTCCGCCCGATGCGGTCCTCGCACGACCGCCTCGGTTATCTGATCTGCGTCGCCGACACGCCCGAGGAGGCCGACGCGGCCGCCGACCGGGCGCTCACCCGGACCCTGGAACGACTGTTCCCGGAGTAGCCCCCGGCCGGACCGTCCACCCCGCCCGAACCGCTCGCGCGCGGAGGGGAGTCGACGGGCGGCCAGCAGCGGTGCCCGGGCCGCGCCCGTCGGTCAGACCGCGTCGGCCTCCGTGCGGGCGCGGAGTCGCCCCGCTGCTTCGAGCCGGGAGAGCCGCTGGTGTTCCCGGTCGGCCCAGCGGCGGACCCGGTCGGGTTCCAGCGGGGTGCCGTGGCCGACGTGGAGGCCGGTGGGGTTCAGGGCGAGCATCTTCCGCAGGCTGGCGAGGTTGCGCAGCGGGTCGTCGTGGAAGGGAGGGTTGGCGGGACGGCCCCGGACGAGACCGAAGAGGGAGTTGGCGATCAGGTCGCCGGCGACGAGGTCCCCTCGGTCGGTGAGGACGGAGACCGATCCGGCGGTGTGTCCGGGGGTGGGCATGATGCGCCCTGCGATCCCGAAGTCCTCCAGATCGGTCTCGCCGGTCACCAGTACGTCGGGTTCGAGGGGCTCCACCCGGACGTGCAGGTTCTTGTTCCTGGCCATGAGGCGGCCCATCGGCCCGGTGGGCCGATAGGGCTCGCGGGCCCGGCCGGCGCGGTAGGGGCCGAGGTCGGCGGCGTGTGCCGCCACGGGAGCTCCGGTCAGGCGGTGCAGTTCGGCGGCGGAGCCGAAGTGGTCGATGTGGCCGTGGGTGATGACGATCAGCGACACGTCGGTGGGGTCCACCCCGTGGGCGGCGACCTGTTCGTAGATCTTCCGGCCGCTGCCGGGCGTTCCCGCGTCGACGATGACGGGCCGGCGGCCCAGCAGCAGGTACGCGTTGATGTGGTGCCGGCCCATGACCGGGATGGGGACGACCTTGGTTCGGGACACGTTTCTCTCCTTGGGCACGACCGTCCTCCGCCGCGCGGCGGTCCGCGGGCGGTCGGAGGAGTACGGCGGGGTTCAGCGGAAGCGGCGCCGGTACTGGGCGGGGGTGGTGCCGAGACGGCGCCGGAAGGAACGGTGCAGGCTCTCCACGGAACCGAGGCCGCTGAGGGCGGCGACCTCGGGCAGGCCGTGGGTGCTGTCCTGGAGCAGCCGCCGGGCGGCCTCCAGCCGGACGGACTCGACGTACGAGGCCGGAGTGGTGCCGGTGCGCTCGCGGAACAGCCGGGAGAAGTGGCGCACGCTCAGGTGCAGCCGTGCGGCCAGGACCTCGGCGGAGAGGTCCTCGGTGAGGTGCTCGCCGATCCACGCGCGCAGGTCGTCCAGCCGGTCGCCGGGTGCCGCGGGAGGCGCGAGCGGGACGCTGAACTGGCTCTGGCCACCGGCGCGTTTGACGTACATGACCATCGTCCGTGCGGTGGCGAGGGCGAGTTCGGGACCGTGGTCCTCGGTGACCATGGCCAGCGCCATGTCCATCCCCGAGGCGATGCCGGCGCAGGTCCACAGCCGCCCTTCCCGGATGAAGATCGGGTCCGGGTCGACGGTGACGAGCGGGTGGTCGGCGGCCAGCCGTGCGGCCGTCCGCCAGTGGGTCGTGGCGGTGCGGCCGTCCAGCAGGCCCGCCGCGGCCAGCAGGTGCGCGCCCGCGCAGACGGATCCCAACCGGCGGGTGCCGGGGGCGGTCTCGCGCAGCCAGTCGACGATCCCGCGGTCGAGCACCGGCTCCACCTCGTGGTCGTGCACCCGGACGGCGCCCGAGACGAGCAGGGTGTCCACGTCGCCGTCCACCTCGTCCAGGGTCAGGTCGGCCATCAGCCGGACCCCGCCGGCGGTGGCCACCGGCTCGCCCAGGGCCGTCGCGATGCGCACGGTGTAGCCGGGGCGGGCGGCGCCGGCGACCCGCGTGGCGACGGAGAACACCTCGGCCGGACCGGTGACGTTGAGCAGTTCGACGCCGGGGAAGGCCGCGATGACGACCCTGTGCGGTGGGAGCATGCGCCGATCATTTCGCCCCGCCACGAAGGCCGCAATGACCATGTTCTGTCAGATCCGGACACGGCACGGTGAACCGCGCGCGGCGCGAGGGGGCCGCTCCCGCGCCGGCGCCGGCGCCGTGACCTCGCGCGTTCGCGTCCGTGGCACCGAGTGTTCGCGTCCGTGACCTCGCGCGTTCGCGTCCGTGACACCGCGCGGCTCCGGCCCCGGACCGGTTGTGCGCTGTCGTGCCAACCCCTGGGCGCGGGAGGTCAACACGGTCGGTCGGGTCGCTCCTAGCGTGCAGAGGTGCCGAGCCGCGGTCGCGGCGGGCACGTCACCGATCGCTTCGAGAGGACCCCTCATGTTCGACATCGCCAAGGTGCAGGCCGCCCCGAGCAAGGACCTGCTGACGCCCGACAACGCCGTCATGCTCTTCGTGGACCACCAGCCGCAGATGTTCTTCGGCACCGGGAGCGGCGACCGTGCCGCGATCATCAACAGCACCGTGGGCCTCGCCAAGGCGGCTCGGGCCTTCGACGTCCCTGCCGTCCTGACCACGGTCGCCGCCGAGTCGTTCTCCGGGCCCCTGCTGCCGCAGCTCGCCGAGGTGTTCCCCGGGCACGAGATCGTCGACCGCACCACCATGAACGCCTGGGAGGACGAGGCGCTCGTCGCGGCGGTCAGGGCGACCGGACGCAAGAAGATCGTCCTGTCGGGCCTGTGGACCGAGGTCTGCCTGGTGCTGCCCGCGCTCTCGGCACTGGAGCAGGGGTACGAGGTGTACGTCGTGACCGACGCCTCCGGCGGCGTCAGCCCGGCCGCCCACGAGCACGCCCTGCAGCGGATGACCGCCGCCGGCGCGGTGCCGGTGACCTGGGTCCAGGTCCTCCTGGAGCTGCAGCGCGACTGGGCGCGTCAGGAGACGTACGGCGCGGTCATGGAGATCGTCAAGGCCCACGCGGGTGCGTACGGCCTGGGCGTCGTGTACGCGCAGAGCGTCATCGGCGCGCACGCGGCCGGCTGACCTCCTTGGACACCGGCATCCTGGTCCTGCGCCTGCTGGTGGGCCTGCTCGTCGCCGGCCACGGTGTGCAGAAGGTCAGTTCGCACCTGGGCGGCAGGGGACTCGAAGGCGGCACGGAGGAGTTCCGCGCCGACGGCTTCCGCGGCGGAGCCCTCACCGCACTGGCGGCGGGCGGCGGCCAGATCGGATCGGGCCTGCTGCTCGCGGCCGGCCTCCTGACCCCGCTCGCCGCCACCGGGGCCATCGGGGTCATGACCGTCGCGCTCACCGTGAAACGGCACAACGGCCTCTGGGTGCAGAACGACGGCTACGAGTACCCGCTCGTCCTCATCGGCACCGCCGCCGCCCTCGCCGCCACCGGACCCGGCGCCTGGTCCCTCGACGCGGTCCTCGGCCTCACGCCGTACCCCCTGTGGTGGGCGGCCCTCGCGCTCGTGGCCGGCCTCGGCAGCGGGCTCCTCACCCGGCTCGTCCTGCACCGGCCCCCCGCCCCGGCGAACGCCGGGCGCTGAGCGCGAGCCGCGCGGACCGGGTCCGGCCGCCCGCGCCCCCGACCGGACGGCCGGACCCTTCCCACCCCCTCTTCTTCCGATCTCTCCGAACAGGAGCACCCGATGGACACCCTCACGACCCCGCACGGCGGCGGCCAGCCGCTGCTGCACCAGAAGGGCGCCGAGACCCAGGCGTTCGGCACGCTCAAGCAGCTGCCGATCGGCCTCGGCCACGACACCCGCATGTACGCGTGCCAGCGCCTGAACCGCGTCCTCGCCGACACGCAGATCCTGTACTCGCTCTACAAGAAGCACCACTGGCTCATGCGCGGTGCGACCTTCTACTCGCTCCACCTCATGCTGGACAAGCACGCCGAGGCCCAACTGGCCATCGTGGACGCGCTGGCCGAGCGGGTCCAGAGCCTCGGCGGCGTCGCGGTCGGAGACCCGCGCCACGTCGCGGAGCTGACCGCGATCCCCCGGCCGCCGGACGGGGTGGAGCCCGTTCCCGTCATGCTGTCGAGGCTCCTCGACGCGCACGAGCGGATCCTGATCGACGCGCGGGACGCCGCCGCCCGGATCTCGGCCGAGGGCGACGAGGGCAGCACCGACCTGCTCGTCTCCGAGGTCATCCGTACCGGCGAGGCACAGGTGTGGTTCCTGGCCGAGCACCTCGTGGACACCCCGCTGGTCCGCGGCTGACGCCGGACGCGTACGCCCGGACCACTCCCGGGAGCCGCCCGGTCACGACCGCCGACACGCCCGTCGGCGCCGCCCGCGGCCCCCGCGTCCGCCGAACAGGGCCACCACCCCGGCCCCGCATCCCCAAGGAGAACCACCATGTCGAACCGGCCGATCCTCGAACCCGCCGCCCAGGCCTTCGCCGACGCGACCGCCCGGCCGCCGTTCCTGTACGAGATCCCGGTGGCCGAGGGCCGCAAGGCCGTGGACGACGTCCAGAGCGGCGAAGAGACCCCCCTGCCCGCCGTCGACGAGGAGTGGGTCACCGTCCACGGCGGTCCCACCGGCGACGTCCGCGCCCGGATCGTCCGCCCCCGCGGCGCGACCGGCCCGCTCCCCGTCGTCCTCTACCTCCACGGCGCCGGCTGGGTCTTCGGCAACGCCCACACCCACGACCGGCTCGTCCGCGAACTCGCCGTCGGCACGGGGGCGGCCGTGGTCTTCCCCGAGTACGACCTCTCGCCCGAGGCCCGCTACCCCGTCGCCGTCGAGCAGAACTACACCGTCGCCCAGTGGATCGCCCGCGAGGGACACCACAAGGAGCTCGACGGCACCCGCATCGCCGTCGCGGGCGACTCGGTCGGCGGCAACATGACCGCCGCCCTCACCCTGATGGCCAAGCAGCGCGGCGACGTCCGCCTCGCCCACCAGGTCCTCTTCTACCCGGTCACCGACGCGGGCTTCGACACCGACTCGTACCACGACTTCGCCGAGGGCTACTTCCTGCGCCGTGACGCCATGAAGTGGTTCTGGGACCAGTACACGACCGAGGAGGCCGAGCGCGCCCAGATCACCGCCTCGCCGCTGCGCGCCACCACCGAACAGCTCACCGGACTGCCGCCCGCCCTGGTCGTCACCGCCGAGGCCGACGTCCTGCGCGACGAGGGCGAGGCGTACGCGGCGAAGCTCCGCGCCGCCGGGGTCCCCGTCACCGCCCTGCGCGTCCAGGGGGTCATCCACGACTTCGTCATGCTGAACGCCCTGCGCGAGACGCGGGGCGCGGAGCTCGCCATCGGCCTCGCCGTCGACACCCTCCGCAAGGCACTGGCATGACCCGGCCCTCGACGAGCATGCCGGTGGCGGGCCTCGTGCCCGCCCCCCGACAGGAGCCCGCACAGGCCGACCTCCTCGTCCGCAACGCGAAGGTGTTCACCGGCGACCCCGCACGCCCCGAGGCCCGGGCCGTCGCGATCCGCGACGGCCGGATCGCGGCCCTCGGCGACGACCACGACCTCGCCCACCTCGTGGGACCGGGCACGAAGGTCGTCGACGCGCTGGGCCGGCGGGTGGTCCCCGGACTCAACGACTCGCACCTCCACGTCATCCGGGGCGGCCTGAACTACGTACTGGAGCTGCGCTGGGACGGCGTGCGCAGCCTCCGCCACGCCCTGGCCATGCTCCGCGAGCAGGCCGGCCGCACCCCCAAGGGGCAGTGGATCCGGGTCGTCGGCGGCTGGACCGCCGAGCAGTTCGCCGAGCGCAGGATGCCGACGGTCGCCGAGCTGAACGCCGCCGCGCCCGACACCCCGGTCTTCGTCCTGCACCTCTACCAGTCGGCGCTGATGAACCGGGCCGCCGTACGGGCCGCCGGCTTCACCCGCGACACCCCCGATCCGCGCGGCGGACAGATCGTACGGGGCAGGGACGGCGAGCCCAACGGAGTGCTCCTCGCGGCGCCGGGCGCGCTCATCCTGTACTCCACCCTGGCCAAGGCGCCGACCCTCGACGAGGCCGACAAGCGGACGTCGACCCGTCACTTCCTGCGGGAGCTGAACCGCTTCGGACTGACCTCGGCGGTCGACGCCGCCGGCGGTTTCCAGAACTTCCCCGGCGACTACGCCACGGTCGCCGACCTCGCCGGGGCGGGGGAGCTGTCCCTGCGGATCGCCTACCACCTGTTCCCGCAGACGGCCGGCCAGGAGCTCGCCGACCTGAGGCGCTGGACCGGGACGGTCAGGCCAGGGGACGGGGACGAGTGGCTCCGGCTGAACGGCGCGGGCGAGAACCTGACCTGGGCGGCCGCCGACTTCGAGAACTTCTCCGAGCCCCGTCCGGAACTCGCCGCGGGATACGAGACCGAGTTCGAACAGGCCGTCCGGCTGCTGACGGAGAACGGCTGGGGCTTCCGCCTGCACGCGACCTACGACGAGACGATCCGCCGCGACCTGGCCGTCTTCGAGAAGCTCGCCGCGGAGGGACTCTTCCCCGGCGGCAACCGCTGGCTCTTCGACCACGCGGAGACCGTGTCGGCCGACAGCCTGGACCGGATCGCCGCCCTCGGCGGCGCCCTCTCCGTCCAGAACCGGATGTCCTTCCAGGGCACCGCCTTCCTCGACCGCTACGGCGCCGAGGCCGCCGCCCACGCCCCGCCGGTCCGGGCCATGCTCGACCGGGGCCTGACCGTCGCCGCCGGAACCGACGCCACCCGCGTCTCCTCGTACAACCCCTGGGTCGCGCTCCACTGGCTGGTCACCGGCAGGACCGTCGGCGGCACCGCGCTCCGCCCGGCCGGGAACGCGATCGACCGCGAGACCGCCCTCGGCCTCTACACCCGGGGCGGAGCGCAGCTCACCGGCGAACAGGACGTCAAGGGCGTGCTGCGGGAGGGGTGGTACGGCGACCTCGCCGTCCTGTCCGACGACTACCTCACCGTGCCCGAGGAGGTCATCCCCGGCATCGAGTCCGTGCTCACGGTCGTCGGCGGCCGGATCGTCTGGGCGAGCGCGGAGTACGAGGGCCTCGACGAGGCCGTCCCGCCGGTCAGCCCGGAATGGAGCCCCGTGGCCCGCTTCGGCGGCTACCAGAGCGGCGCCCGCCAGGCCTCGCTCGTGGCCGAGGCCGCGGCGGAGTCCGAGCGGCACCGCCGGTGGCGCGTCGCCCGCGGCACCGTCCCCGACACGACGCCGTCCTTCGTCGACCCCTGCTTCGAGCACTGAAGGAGAGATCCACCCGATGTCCGCAGCCTCCCCCGCCGCCGACGGCGGCGACACCCCGGCGACCCCGCCGGACGCGCCCCCGGAACGCCGCTTCGAACCGGACCTACGGTCGATGACCCGGATCAACCTGCGCCCCATCGCCTCACCCATGCCGCTCGGCTTCTTCACGATCGCCATCGCCTCCGTGATGACGGGCTGCCTCCAGCTCGGGGTCTTCGACGAGACGGCCCGTGCCGCCGTCGCCTTCACCGTGCTGCCGGCCTTCGTCCTCCAACTCCTGGTGAGCTTCCTGGCCTTCGGCGCCCGCGACGTGATCGCGGCGACGCTGATGGCGGTCTTCGCCGGCAGCTGGCTGCCCTACTCGCTGATCATGCTCAGCGGCGCGGCCGACGGCCTTCGGGTGCTCGGCGTGTTCAACCTGGCGCTCCTTTGCTTCGGGGCTCTGATGACCGCCGTGACCCGGCCCAAGCGGGCGCTGTGGTTCGTGCTCGCG
The DNA here is from genome assembly GCF_042874095.1 of Streptomyces sp. NPDC004266. Lineage (NCBI taxonomy): Bacteria > Bacillati > Actinomycetota > Actinomycetes > Kitasatosporales > Streptomycetaceae > Streptomyces > Streptomyces sp. NPDC004266. Next base: position 8,582 of record NZ_JBIAMM010000029.1, on the reverse strand, counting down.
GTCTCCCTGCCCCGCTGGGCGGCCACCGGTCTCGCGGGCGTCACCGGTGCCGAATGGCTGACCCGCACGTCCGGTGCGCTCGGCCTCGTGGTGGCGCTCGTCGCGATGTACACGGCGTTCGCCCTGATGCTCGAGGACATGCGCAGCGAGCAGGTCCTGCCCATCGGCCGCAGCGGGCCCGCCCACCTCGCGGTGGAAGGCGACCTGGCCGTCCAGCTCCGCAACCTCGAACGTCAGGCGGGCGTGCGCCGCACGCTCTGACCGCACCCACCCACCCACCCCGCCGCACCACGACCGCACAGGAGCACCCATGGAACCGCAGGTGACGGACCGGCCCGAGAAGTCCCGGTACGAGATCCTCGCCGGCGACGACGGCACCGAGACCGCGGGCTTCGCCGAGTACCACCTCTCGGAGGGCGAGATCGCCTTCATCCACACCGAGATCGACGACCGGTTCGCCGGCCGGGGCCTGGGCGGTCTCCTCGCCCGGGGAGCGCTCGACGACGCCCGGGCCCGAGGGCTGCGCGTCCTGCCGTACTGCCCCTTCGTCCGGGGATGGATCGGCAAGCACCCCGAGTACGCCGATCTGGTGCCCGAGGCGAGGCGCGCCCGCTTCGGCCTGTGAAGCGCCCCACCGACACCCCACGGCCGCCTCCCGCGTCCCCGACCCCCCCCTCACCCACCGAGGAGTTCCCCCATGCCCCGACACGCCCGCCCCACCGTCGTCCTGGTCCACGGCGCCTTCGCCGACGCTTCCGGTTTCGCCCGCGTCATCCCCGAGCTGACCGCCGCCGGCATGGAGGTGGTGGCCCCGGCGGTGCCCAACCGCGGCCTCGTCGACGACGCCGCGTACATCGCCTCGGTGATCCGCGCCGTCGAAGGCCCCGTGATCCTGGTGGGGCACTCCTACGGCGGCGCCGTCATCACCCTCGCCGGCACGGAGGACAACGTCCGCGCGCTGGTGTACCTCGCGGGATACGCGCTGGAGGAGGGCGAGAGCCTGGGCGAACTGCAGGGCCGCTTCCCCGACTCCGGCCTCGCCGACGCGCTCGTCCGCACCCCGTTCCCGGTGGCCGGCTCCACCGAGACCGGCATCGACGTCTCGGTGGAGACCGAGAAGTTCCCCGCCCTCTTCGCGGCGGACGTCGACCCCGGCCTCGCCGCGGTGCTCGCCGTCTCCCAGCGCCCCCTGGCCGCACGCGCCTTCTCGGAGGCGGCGCCCGTCGCGGCCTGGAAGACCAAGCCCTCGTGGGGCCTGGTCGCCTCCTCCGACCGCACGATCAACCCCGACGTGGAGCGCTACGGCTACGAGCGCGCCGGCATGACCGTCGTCGAGGTCGACTCCTCCCACCTGGTCATGCTGGCCCAGCCCAAGGCCGTGGTGGAGCTGATCCAGGACGCGGCCCGGTCCACCGTCCACTGACCCGATCGTCCAGGATCGAACGATTAGTCGATGTGTTCGGGCGCTGATAGCTTCTGATCGCCCCCCGAGAACCCTTCGGCGGGCGATCGGAGGAGACACACCCATGAGGTTCGGCGCGAGGCTCACGCCCGCCGTCATCGCCCTCGCCGCCCTTGCCACCGCCTGCGGTGTTCCGCAGGACAGCGGTTCGCAGCCGCACACCGCCGTCGCATGCGGGCCGTACGCCGGGTACGGAAAGCACCCCGGCACCCGGGTCACCGTCTACGCGGAGAACCGCGACCGGGAGGCCGACCTGTTCGAAGAGACCTGGGCGGACTTCGCCGACTGCACGGGAATCGACGTCCAGTACGAGGGGGACGGGGAGTTCGAGGCCCGGATCCAGCTCCGGGTCGACGGCGGGAACGCGCCCGACGTGGCGTTCTTCCCCCAGCCCGGCCTCCTGGAACGCTTCGCGCGGGCGGGGAGGCTCAAGCCCGCGAGCGCCGGGGTCGTGGCCCTCGCGAAGCAGGGCTGGTCGGCGGACTGGAACAGCTACGCGACCGTGGACGGCACCCTCTACGGCACGCCGCTGGTCGCGAACGTGAAGTCGTTCGTCTGGTACTCGCCGAAGTTCTTCCGCGACAGGGGACTGAGCGTTCCCCGCACGTGGTCCGAGCTGATGGCCGTGACGGAGAAGGTCGCGGCCTCGGGCGTCAAGCCCTGGTGCGCGGGCATCGAGTCCGCCGAGGCGACCGGCTGGCCCGTGACGGACTGGATCGAGGACGTCCTGCTGCGCCGGCAGGGCACGGACGTCTACGACCGGTGGGTCGCCCACGAGATCCCGTTCGACGATCCGCGGGTGATCGAGGCCATGGACACCGTCGGGTCCATCCTCAAGAACGACCGTTACGCGAACGGCGGTTTCGGCCCGGCCCGGTCGATGGCGTCCATCTCCTTCCAGGAGGCCGGCGCACCGGTCCTCTCCGGCGACTGCGCGATGCACCGCCAGGCCTCGTTCTACGCCGACATGTGGCCGAAGGGCACCGAGATCGGACCGGACAAGGACGTCTACGCCTTCCTCCTGCCGGGGGCCGACCCGGCCGACCACCCCGTCCTGGGCGGTGGGGTGTTCACCGCGGCGTTCGCCGACCGTCCCGAAGTGCGGGCGTTCCAGGAGTACCTGGCCTCCGCGGACTTCGCGAACGCGCGGATGAAGAAGGGCCCGTTCGTCTCGGCGAACAGGGGCGTGGATCCGGCGAACGCCGCGACCCCGGTCGACCGGCTCTCGATCCGGCTGCTCCAGGACCCCAGGACGCGGTTCAGGTTCGACGGTTCGGACCTGATGCCCGCGTCGGTCGGCGCCGGGACGTTCTGGAAGGGAGCGGTCGACTGGATCGGCGGCGCGAGCACCCGGCAGGTCGCCGCCTCCGTCGAACGGTCCTGGCCGAGCCGCTGATGTCGTTCGACGCCGTCGCCCAGCAGCCCAAGCTGCTGTACCTGCTCCAGGGCGTCGCCGCCTTCGCGGCGGTGGTCTCCCTGATCCTCCTCGCGCTGCACCGGGGGCCGGTACGGAGGAGGGCCGCGGCCCTGATCCTGCTGGCCCCTGCTCTGCTGCTGCTCACGACCGGTCTTCTTCTGCCGGGTCTGCGCACCCTGGCGCTGTCGTTCACCGACAGCGGGGGAGAGGCGTGGGCCGGCTTCGACAACTACCGCTGGATGATCACCGACCCCCGGGCGCTGGTGGCGCTGCGCAACACCCTGGCGTGGGTGGTGCTCGTGCCGCCGACGGCGACCGCGGTCGGTCTGCTCTACGCGGCGGCCGTCGTACGGTCACGGTTCAGGACGTTCGCGCTGTCCCTCCTCCTGACGCCGATGGCGATCTCGTTCGTCGGCGCCGGCGTCGTCTGGAAGTTCGTCTACGCCTACCGTCCCGCGGCGGCCGGGCAGATCGGGCTGCTGAACCAGCTGGTCGTCGCGTTCGGCGGCGAGCCCCGGCAGTGGCTCGTGGACTCCCCCTGGAACGTCCTCTTCCTCATCGTGGCGATGGTGTGGACGCAGGCGGGCTTCGCGGCCGTCCTGCTGGCCGGCGCGATCAGGGCCGTCCCCGGTGAGCTGACCGAGGCGGCCCGGCTGGACGGCGCGTCCCCCCGGCAGATCTTCCGGTGGATCACCGTGCCGTCGATCAGGCCCACGCTGCTCGTCGTGCTCCTCGCCCAGGCGATCGGCACCTTCAAGGCCTTCGACATCGTCAAGACCATGACCGGAGGGCAGTTCGACACGGGCGTGCTCGCCCACGAGATGTACGACCAGGCCTTCGGCTACGGCGAGACGGGCCGTGGCGCGGCCCTCGCCGTGCTCCTCTTCGTCCTCGTCACCCCCTTCGTCGCCCACCAGGTCCGGGCGCAGCGGAGAGCGGGGTGAACGGCGTCCGCGAGCGTCTGGCCTCCCGCGCCCTCACGTCGATCGCCGTGGTGATCGCGGTCCTCTGGACGACACCGACCCTCGGCCTCCTGCTCTCCTCGTTCCGCCCCGAGAACGAGATCAAGACGACGGGCTGGTGGACCGTGTTCGGCGCGCCGCGCCTCACGCTCGACAACTACGGCGAGGTGCTGTCCGGCGGGGGGAACGGGTCGGGGCGGCTCGCGGAGCACTTCGTCAACTCCGTCGTCATCACCCTCCCCTCGGTGCTGTTCCCGCTCGTGCTGGCGTTCCTCGCGGCGTACGCCCTGGCGTGGATCGACTTCAGGGGGCGGGACGCGCTCCTCGTCGGCGTCTTCGCGCTCCAGATCGTGCCGCTCCAGATGGCGCTCGTCCCCCTCCTGAAGCTCTTCTCCCGGGGCTGGCTGTTCCTGCCCGGGTGGCATCTCACCGGTCCCGCGCGGTTCGGCCCGGTCTGGTTCGCCCACACGGTCTTCGCGCTGCCGTTCGCGGTGTTCCTCCTGCACAACTTCCTGGCCGGGCTGCCCCGGGACCTGATCGAGGCCGCCCGCGTCGACGGCGCGTCGCACGGGACGCTGCTGCTCCGGATCGTGCTGCCCCTGGCCCGCCCGGCCCTGGTCACCTTCGCCATCATCCAGTTCATCTGGGTGTGGAACGACCTCCTCGTGGCCCTGACGCTGTCGGGCGGAACGGCCGAGACCGCACCGATGACGGTCAGACTGGCGAACCTGGCCGGGACGTACGGCAACGAGTGGCAGCGGCTCACCGCAGGAGCCTTCGTGGCGGCGTTCGTCCCGCTGCTCGTCTTCTTCGCCCTCCGGCGGCACTTCGCACGGGGACTGCTCGCCGGATCGGTCAAGGGATGAGCCCCGACCGGACCGGGGGAGAAGGAGCGGCGGCGCCCGGGAGCGCGGGGCTGAGCCGGCCCGGGCTGCGGGGCCGCGAGGCCGAGCTGGAGCGGCTGCGCGCCCTGGTCGAGGCGGTGCGCGACGGCGAGGGAGGAGCGATCGCGCTGCTCCTGGGCGAGCCCGGCATCGGGAAGACCGTACTGCTGCAGGAGACCGTCTCGATCGCACGGGCCCACGGATTCGTCGTCAGCCATGGACGCGCCGAGGAGCTGCACGAGCTGGCACCGCTCGCCTCACTGGCCTCGGGCCTCCTCCACGGTGACCCGCCGCTGCTGGCCGGCACGGACTTCGCGGACCTCGCCGGCCACCACGACCAGCGCATCTGGCTGGTCGAACGGCTGGCCCAGCTGATCGAGGAACGCTCGGCGGGCACGCCCGTGCTGATCGCGGTCGACGACGTCCAATGGGCCGACCCGCTGAGCCGGTTCGCCCTGAGCGTCCTGCCGGCACGGCTGCTCAGCTCCCCGGTCCTCTGGCTGCTCACGGCCAGGAACGACCCGGCACCGTACGGGCAGGGCCCGCGGACGACGACCCTCCCCCTCCGACCGCTGTCCGACACGGCCCTGGCCGAGCTGGCCCGGGACGTCCTCGGCCGGGACGTACCGGAGCAGGTCGCGGAGTTCCTCGACGGCGCCGGAGGCAACCCCTTCCTCGCGGCCGAGATGCTCACGGGCATCGCGGCGTCGGGCGCGGACGGGCCGGAACCGCCCGAGCGGCTGATCCTCGGCGTACGCGGCCGACTGGCCGGCCTCCGGCCGGACACCCTCCACTTCCTGCGGATCGGTTCGGTCCTCGGCCGCGCGTTCTCGCTCGCGGACGCCGCCGCCCTGTGCGGCCGGCCCGCCTCCGGACTCGGCGCCGAAGTGGACGAGGCGGTCGCCGCCGCCCTCCTCCACGACGACGGCGAACGCCTCCTGTTCCGCCACGACCTGCTCCGGCAGGCGGTGTACGCCGACCTCGCCCCCTCCGTACGCCGCGCGCTGCACCGGGAGGCCGCGCGCCGGCTCGTCGCGGCGGGCCGGAGCTCCACCGACGCCGTCCCGCACCTGCTGGAGAGCGCCGAACCCGGCGACCAGGAGGCGATCGGGCTGCTCGGCACGGCCGCCACGAACGTGATCGCCGTGATGCCCGACCTCGCCGCCGACCTGGCCGTGCGCGCCCTGGAACTCGTACCGCCCCATGCGCCCATGATGTTCGACGTGGGAGAACGGGCCATCGTGGCGCTGACCCGCGCGGGCCGGTACACCCGGGCGCGGGACACCGGCGACACCCTGCTCGCCCGGCAGCCGCCCCTGGACGTCTTCGCCCGCCTGCAGTCCGTGCTCGGCGACACGCTGTGGCACCTCGACGACGTCCACGAGCTGACCCGCCGCACGACGGCGGCGCTGGCGGCCGTCACCGACCCGGCGATCCGCGCCCGGCTCACCGCCCGGCAGGCCCTCGCCCGGTCCCGCGGGCGCGACCTCGGGGCCGCCCGCGAGACCGGCGAACGGGCGCTCGCCGAGGCGGAGCGGTCCGGCGACCGGGAGGCCCGTGTCCTCGCGCTGTGGGGCCTCGGCGAGATCGCCCTCAACGCGGGCGACTGCGCCGCCGCCGTCGAACACCACACGGCGCTGAGCGTGTTCGACACGGCCTTCCTGCCCGAGGAGGCCGTCGCCCGGATCCACACGGACGACTTCGACACCGTACGGCGACTGCTCCGGACGGCGGGCGACGCCCCCCTGCGCCCCGCCCTGCTGATCTGGGCCCAGGGCACCCTGAACATGGGACTCGGCCGGCTCGACGACGCGGACGCCGACTTCGTCACCGCCGAACGGCTCGAAGCGGACCTCCGCGTACCCGGCAACCTGGTCAACGTCCGCGTCAACCGCGGCCTGATCGCGATGCTGCGCGGCGACCGCGAAGCCGCTCGGGAACACCTGGACGTCGTGAGGGCGACCGTGGCCGACCGGCCGAACACGGGCAACCACGCCACGCACCAGTACTTCGAGGCCGTGGTCGCCGACGCCGACGGCGACCACGCGGCGGCGGCCGAACTGGTCCGGGCCGTGCAGCGGGACCACCCCTTCCTCCGGTGGCGGCTGCTGCGCCCCCACGTCGTCCAGGCCGTGCGGATCGCGCTGCGCGGCGGGGACCGGAACCTGGCCGAGGACCTCGCGGCCCAGGCCGTCGAACACGCCGCCCGCAACCCCGACGTGCCGACCGCCCAGGGGACGGCCGCCCACGCGTCCGCCCTGGTGAACGCCGACCACGGACTCCTGGAGCGCTCGGTCCGCATCCTCCTCACCGGCCGCCGGCCGCTGCCCCTCGCCGCCGCCTCCGCCGACCTCGGGCGCGCTCTCCTCACAGCGGGCGACCCCGCCGCGACAGCCGCCCTGACCAGGGCCCACGACATCTACGCCCGGGCGGGGGCCGACGGCGAGGCCGAACTGGTCCGGGCCGAGCTGGAACGGGCCACAAGCCGCCCCGGCCGGCGCCGAGGGGGCCCCCGGCCGCGCCCCCACCAGGGCTGGGACGCGCTCACGGCCTCGGAGCGCAAGGTGGCCGGGCTGATCGCCGCCGGTCACACCAACCGCTCGGCCGCGGAGGCCCTCGTCGTCTCCCCGCACACGGTCAACACCCATCTGGCGTCGATCTTCCGCAAGCTCTCGGTGCGCTCCAGGGTCCACCTGGCCCGGATCGTGCTCGCGGAGGGCGACGCCGGGACGGCCACCGCCGACTGAGCGGTCTCTGCGCCCCCGTGCAAGGGGCGGTGCGCTGTACGGCAACAGGAGGCGCGGGACCGGTCCTAGCGTGACGGGCAGACCGCGCCGCTTCGACGCGCGGACCAGCCGAACCGAATCGAGGAAGCATCCCGATGCCCTACATCACCGTGGGTCAGGAGAACACCGTCCCCATCGAGCTGTACTACGAGGACCAGGGTGCCGGGCAGCCGGTCGTCCTCATCCACGGCTTCCCGCTCGACGGCCACTCCTGGGAGCGGCAGACCGCCGCGCTGCTCGACGCCGGCCACCGCGTCATCACGTACGACCGCCGCGGGTTCGGGCAGTCCTCCCAGCCGACCACCGGCTACGACTACGACACCTTCGCGGCCGACCTGAACACCGTGATGGAGACCCTCGACCTGAACGACGCCGTCCTGGTGGGCTTCTCCATGGGCACCGGCGAGGTCGCCCGCTACGTGTCCAGGTACGGCTCCGCCCGCGTCGCCAAGGTCGCCTTCCTGGCCTCGCTGGAGCCCTGCCTGCTCAAGTCCGACGACAACCCGGACGGCGCGGCCCCGAAGGAGTTCTTCGACGGCGTCGTCGCCGCGGTGAAGGCCGACCGCTACGCCTACTACACCGCCTTCTTCGAGGACTTCTACAACCTCGACGAGAACCTGGGCACCCGGATCAGCGAGGAAGCGGTCCGCAACAGCTGGAACACCGCGGCCGGCGGCGGCTCCTTCGCCGCCTCCGCGGCGCCGGCGACCTGGTACACCGACTTCCGCGCCGACATCCCGGCCGTCGACGTGCCCGCCCTGATCCTGCACGGCACCGCCGACCGCATCCTGCCCGCCGAGAACACCGCGCGCCCCTTCCACAAGGCGCTTCCGTCGGCCGACTACGTCGAGATCGAGGGCGCCCCGCACGGACTGCTGTGGACCCACGCGGAGGAGGTCAACGCCGCCCTCCTCGCCTTCCTGGCGAAGTGACGCCGCACCGTTGACCCGCCGGGGGGGGGCCCGGGGCCCCCCCGGCCCCCCCCCCCCCGGGGCCCCCCCCGGGGCCCCCGGCCCCCCCCCGGCCCGGCCCCCCCCCCGCCCGGCCCCCCCCCCCCGCCGGGGCCGGGGC
>NZ_JBIAMM010000028.1:0-47050 GCF_042874095.1 Streptomyces sp. NPDC004266 | reverse complement strand
CCGGGCGTTTCAGGCGTGCCCGTGGGCACGAGTGGCGTACGGGGGGTCCAGGGCTGGTCGGTGAGGGTCAGGGGGATGCCGGGGCCTTCGCGCAGGCGGCGTAGCCGCGCGAGCACGCTGAGTGAGGCGCTGCCGGCCGGGCCGGGGGCCATGTGCAGCCGCACGCCCCGCGGCCGGTAGGCGAGAACCAGACGCTGCACGCGCAGCGCCGCGGCGGCGCGGGAGGCGACGTCGAGATCGGCCGGGACGTACAGGGCCGGGATCCGGCCCTCGTCGGCGTGCTCCACGGACATGGCACGCTGCCCTCCGCCAGACCCGCACCCACGGCACCCCGAGGCGGCCCGGGGGCGGGGGGTGCGGGAAGGATCAGGTCGTCGGATTCAGATGGTGACGGGGGCCGTCACAAGCGCGTCAACGACCTGGGCCGGGGGAGAGGTCCCCGGCCGGCGGAAGAACCAACCCTTAGTGGGACCCCGACGACCCTGAGGGCAAAGACGTCCGGATCGCGTCTGCCGGCCGCCTGTCCGTCATCTACTTCACCAACCGAGCCCTTCGGCACCTCTCCGTCCTGGACATCGTCTGGCTCGGCTAGCTCCAGGCCGTGGCTTCGTGCACGAGCACCACGAGCACACTCCCGTGTACAAAGCCAAGCACGGTTACTTCGTCTCGCCCGCCAACGCCGAGACCTTCGAGCACGAGCTGGCCACGGTGCGGACGCCGCGGACGCTGGCGGAAGTGGTGGACGAGAGCGGCTCGCCCCACGAGACGGTGCTCCTGACGGGGTTCGCCCCGCCCGGCTCCGGATGACGCGCACCCCCTCCGCCCATGAGAGCCTGCCGGTCGGGCAGTCGGATCAGCCCGGCCGGTAGGTCCCCACGCTCCACTCGTGTCCCTCGGGGTCGAGGACCCGGGCGCGTCGCGTGCCCCACTCGGTCGCCTCCGGCTCGATCACCGGGACTCCGCCCGCGGACACCGCGTGGAAGTACCATCGGTCCACCGCCGACGGGGAGGGGAGGCACAGGTACAGACCGCTCCCCGTACTGGTGCCGTGAAGAGCGGGCCTGCTGTACTCGGCGTGCGCGCCGGCCACCATCAGGACCACGTCCCCGCACCGGATCTCGGCATGGGCGAGTGAACCGTCCTCGGCGTCCTGACGCCGCACGAGCTCGAATCCGACCTCCGACAGCCAGGCCAGCGCGGCCTCGGTGTCCCGGTAGCTGAGGTAGGCGTAGAGGTCTGCGGCCACGCCAGCCGGGCGCTCCGGTTCCTTCACGACCCCGGCGCCCCTGGTCGCCCGCGCTGTGTTCGTCATGACGTCCTCCTTCGTCGCGGGCGGTCACCAGCCCCAGGTGCCGGGACCGCCCTTGAAAGGACCTTCGATCTCGTGCGTGATCCACCCGCCGTAGAAGTCGCCCTCCTGAGCGGTCACCACCTCGCCGTCGACCGTGCAGCGCGTCGGGGACGGATAGAAGGCCAGGTGGCCCCGGAGGGCTTCGTAGGGGCCGCGGGGCCGTTCGTAGCTCCAGGCAGCCCGGACGATCACGATGTCACCGACGACGACGTCCCAATATGACGCCTCGCCTTTCCACTCGCAGTGGGTCCGGCCCGGCCGGGGCCGCAGGAACGAGACGCGCACGTCGCGCCGGGGCAGGTAGAAGACCGGCGGATGGCTCGTCTCCAGGACCCGCAGGCTCGCGCGCGTGTCCGCCACGACCTGGAGGCCCACGGTGACCGTCACGTGGCGGTCGTCACGCATGAGCTCCGGGGGCCGAGGGTAGTCCCACACGCACTCCGTCGGCCGCGACCCGGAGCGTACGGGACTTCTGGGGCCGTCCGGTGCGCAGTCTGTGTCGTCCATGGGCTCGACCTCGCCGTTCGTCCGTCTGGTCCTTACCCGTAGTTCTGCCACAGGCCGCCCCGCGGATGCGACACGGCTTCCGGGACTGCGGGTTCTGCGGAGTCGCTCGCGCGTCGGCAGGCCGCCACCGCGATCCCGGCCGGGGAGGAACGCACCGAGCACCGGCGCTCACCAGGTGGCTGAAGGCAGCTAGTACTGCAACGGTCTTTACCTGCGTGGCCATGTGCGAGGACTACGCCGGGCGCCTCTTCGCAGTCCTCCACGAAGGAGGCGACCGGTGACCGCCGCGGCCCCCTCCCCGCAGGCGGCTCCTGCGGCCGGGATGTGGCCGCTGTACACGGCCGGGTTCACCACCGCGTTCGGCGCCCACGGCATCGCCGCCGGCATCGGCGGTTTCTCCGACGATGCCGTCACCTCCCTCTTCGTCCTCGGTGGCCTCCTCGCCCTCTACGACGGTGCCGAAGTTCTCCTGAAACCGGTCTTCGGCAGCCTCGCCGACCGCATCGGCGCCAAGCCCGTCCTCGTCGGCGGCCTCCTCGCCTTCGCCGCCGCCTCCACGCTGTACGTCGTCGCCGACAGCCCCGGCTGGCTGTGGGGCGCCCGTCTCGGGCAAGGTGCCGCAGCCTCCGCACTGGGCGCCCGCCTGAACCCGGCGGCCAAGCACGGGCGCGCCTTCGGCAGCTACGGCTTTTACAAGTCCATCGGCTGCACCCTCGGCCCGCTGCTCGGCGGCGTCCTGGTGTGGGCCGGCGGCCTGCGCCTGCTGTTCACCGTCCTCGCGGTGCTCGGCGCGGCGGTCGCCGTCTGGGCCGGGCTTGCCGTGCCCCTTGTATCGCCGCTGCCCAAGGCCCGGCAGACCGTCCTCGACCTGGCCCGCAGGCTGGCCGATCCCGTCTTCCTCGCCCCGACGGCCGCGCTCGCCGCGGCCACCGCGGCACTGTCGGTCGGCGTCGGGTTCCTGCCAGTTCCGGGTCGCGCCGCCGGGCTGGGCACCGTGGCGACCGGGGCGGCAGTGTCGGTGCTCACCGGCTGTGCGGCTGTCGTCCAGCCGCGGGCCGGATGCGCTCTGGATGACTGCCGTCTCACCCCCGGGTCGACCTGGCTGCGGGACTGTCGCTCACCGCCGCGGGTCTGGCCTGCGCGATGCCGCCGGAGCTGACCGGCATCCTCTTCGCGGCGGTGCTGATCGGCGTCGCACGCGGCGTTGTGGCCGAGCTGCGCTCTCGGTGTCCAGACTTCGCTGGCGCTGATCCCGCGATATGGCCCAGACGGCCCATATGGTGCGGCGGCTGCCGGCCTGTGTCAGGGGCGGGTGGGAGGGTAGCGGGGAGATGTCCCGCCCGCGATCAGACGGGTGGGACGGTCCACAGATACGGAGTGCTCCATCCATGAACCGCAGTGAGCTGGTGGCCGCCCTGGCCGACCGTGCCGAGGTGACCCGCAAGGACGCCGACGCTGTCCTGACGGCGCTCGCCGAGACCGTCGGCGACATTGTCGCCAAGGGTGACGAGAAGGTCACCATCCCCGGCTTCCTGACCTTCGAGCGCACCCACCGTGCCGCTCGCACCGCTCGTAACCCGCAGACCGGCGACCCGATCGACATCCCGGCCGGCTACAGCGTGAAGGTCTCCGCGGGCTCCAAACTCAAGGAAGCCGCCAAGGGCAAGTAACACCCTCACCACACCCGTCCGGCCCGACAGCCGCATGATCGGTTAACCGGATCATGGGCGGGGTAGGACGGGTAGCGGGCGTCTTCCCCCAACGGGAGGGCTCCCTTCTTCTCATCCCGGCCGGGCCCCCGGCTTGATCGAACGGACATGAGCATGGCCAGCGGTACCGTGAAGTGGTTCAACGCCGAGAAGGGCTTCGGGTTCATCGCCCAGGACGGCGGCCCCGACGTCTTCGCCCACTACTCCAACATCTCCGGCAACGGCTACCGCGAGCTCGTCGAGGGCGAGACCGTCACCTTCGATGTGACGCAGGGCCAGAAAGGCCCCCAGGCCGAGAACATCGTCCGCGGCTGACCCGCCAGACCCCACGAAAATGCTTTCGACCCCGCGCCGGCTATTGGGTACGGTGGTGTCACCGACGCGGGGTGGAGCAGCTCGGTAGCTCGCTGGGCTCATAACCCAGAGGTCGCAGGTTCAAATCCTGTCCCCGCTACGAAACACAGGGGCCCGGCTGACGTCGGGCCCCTGTCACGTACGCCTCTCCTGAACGGCAAGAGCGCCGGGGCAGGGCTTGGCGGGGCCGCGCTCACGACGCCGCGGCCGCGCTGGGCGCGCACCAATCGTGCTCGGCGACAGCCGGGGCAGTCCGTCAGCAGAGGCCTACAGCTACTGGACTTTCTGGCCACCACAGCCTCCACGCTCCAGCCAGCCATGGAGGGGGGCGGAGGTCAAGAAATCCGTGATTGTGGGGTGGCACCTTCCTGCCCATCGACCGGATCGACGCTGTCCGGCCGTTCTCTCCCGGCAAGCACAAGAAGCACGCTATGAAGGTCCGCGTCCCGGCCAACCCGTTCGGCCGACTGTTGTGTGCCTTGGCCGCCTCGCCCGACGCTGGGGGCGAGGCAAGCTGCCGAACCTCCGCAGGGACCGGTCCGGTCTGCCGGGACAACGAGCGGACCGGCCCTGGTCCCCGCCACTCCGGTGCCCGGGCAGGGGAAGCGGTCCCCGTGCCCGTCTTCTACACCGTCGCGGGGTGGGAAGGGCTCGGTGGTCGGTCAGGCGGAAGCGCGCTTCACAGGTGACGCTCCGGCTTCATGCTCACGCCTGGCGGCATCCAGCAGCCGGGCCCAGGACCGTACCAGAGGCCGGCGCTTCAACAGGGCGCGCCTGTCTCGTTCTGTCATCCCGCCCCAGACTCCGTGCTCGATCCGGCCGTCCAAAGCATGCGCCAGGCACTCGGCTCTCACAGGACACCCGGTACACAGCGCCTTCGCCCGGCTCTGCGCCGCCCCCTCGACGAACAGATCATCCGCATGCGTCGTCCGGCACGAGCCCGACACCATCCAGCGGTCATTCACACGCACCCACCCACCCCACCCGGCCCCGTACCACTCCTGCTCCCTGCTCGCCGTGTCTCAGCCCGGCCGGCGTCCACTTCCCACTCCCAGCCCGCCACCCCGCGGCCTGGTCGTCTGGATATCGCATGCCCCGGTGGTATCGCAGAGGACGAACAACCGTCAGCCCCTACGACACCACGAGCCGAGCCTCAACAGCCGTGCACGAGCTGGTTAGCCGTCGAGGAGGAAGACCACCGCCATCACGACGTGGATGAGGGCCAGAAGGCCGCCGCAGACGACCAGGAAGGCGCCGGCGTAGGTGTCCACCAGGTGCGTGAAGGGGGCCACCGGCACCAGCACGTCCGCCGGGTCCTCCGGCGGGTGGGCCACGGTGATCGCGGGACCGGCCTCGCCGTGCAGGAAGCCGCGGTACGTGCCGGTCGCGTCCGGGTAGACGTATCCGCCGCGGGTCATCGTGGCCCGGGTGGCGGTCACCAGGACGCCGTGTCGGTACAGCCACCGTTCCCGCCGTGCGCGGACCACTCCGTACAGGCCGATCCAGAGGCCCAGCCAGGCCAGGCCGCCGACCGGGATCGTGATGATGACCACGTCCCACTTGCCCAGCGCGCCGGCCACCACGCAGAGGACGACGAGCGCCAGCAGGTGCCACAGCGTGCCCCGCAGGATCCGGCGGTGGAACCTCGTCCGCCAGGTGGGGGCGAGCGAGCGGACCACGGCGAACGGGGCCCCGTCGACGTCGTCGCTGTCCGTCCGGTTCGCCAGGATCGCGTTGACCCCGTCGGCGAAGGCGGTCGCCGCCACCTCGTCCACGTCGTCGATGCGGTGGACGCGCGGTGTCGTCCCGGCCTTCGCCCGCAGCTCGATCAGGACCGAGCGGCCCTCGGCGCGTATCCGGCCCAGCCCGTCGGGGGTGAAGGTGACCTGCTCGCGCGGGAGGTCGAGGACCAGTCCGATGTCCTCGGCGGACAGGACGGCCCCGCCTCGGCCTCGGAGCACCGGGAGGGAGGAGATGGATGTCGACATGGGCATGATCGTAAAGCGGGTTTTCGCCCAGGTCAGCCCCTCCGATCCCCGTTCCCCCGGCCCTTGCGCGGGAGGAGGGCGACGAGGGGTGCCGCGATCCCCGGCCGGCGGCTCCGAGGCGCGGGGTGCGCTGGTCGCAACGAGTGCGGCGCTGTCGGGCGCCGGGGTGTCGAGAGGGGCGGCGGTGACGACCTCCGCGAAGGCGAGTCCCCCACTCTCGTCGACATCGGCGAGCAACCGCACGACACCCCGAGTTCAATCTCAGTAGGTGTGAGAGCAGGGACGGTGAGGCGGCTGTTCATTCCTTTGCTGGTGTGGCTTTGTAGGTGAGTTTCAGGAACGTCTGATGCTCAGCGGCGGGAACACCCGGTTCCACGGGAGAGTGATGTCGCTGAGTTCTGAGTTCTGAGTTCTGAGTTCTGAGTTCTGGGTTCTGAGTTCTGGGTTCTGGCACAGATCTTGGGGAGCCGTCGCGGAGCGTGACATCGTTGTTCGATTGCGAGTGACTGGCTCGTGCGAGACGGCGTATGCCTTGTCGCCTGGCAGCCAGAAGTGACGCTCCCTCAGGTCCCTGTCAGTCGCTGATGCAGTCGGTTGTGGACGGTGATGGTGCTGGTCATGCGGACCGATGCACCATTCTGGGAATCGCTGATGTTCGCCGGGATCGAAGAGGTGGATGTCGAAGCGGTTACGGCCGCGTTCGGCACGGTCGAGGTGGAGGCAAGAGGCCGCTCTGCAGAAGCCGCGTGTCCGGACTGCGGCCGCTTCTCGGGCCGGGCCCACGACCGTTACCAGCGCAGGCTGAAGGACCTCCCACTTGCTGAGCAGGGCTTTGTGTTCCGGCTGACGGTCCGGCGTTTCATCTGCGGGTCGGCGGACTGCCCGCGCCGGACGTTCGCCGAGCCGTTCTTCCGGCTGGCCGCCCTGCACGCACGGTTCACCACGCGGCTCAACCACGCCTTGGAGCGAGTGGGGCTCGCGCTGGCCAGGCGAGCAGGCGCCCGGCTGGCCGCCCAGCTGGGATTCGGAGCCGGCCGGATGACCTTGTTACGCAGGGTCATGGCTCTGCCCGATCCGCGGTTCAGCACGCCGCGGGTGCTGGGCGTGGACTACTTCGCGATCCGCCGGGGCCAGACCTACTTCACCGTCTTGACCAGCGTCGAAGACCATCGCGTGGTCGACGTGTTCCCGACCCGCGAGGCTGGGCCGCTGGCCGCTGGCCGCCTGGCTGATCCGCCATCCCGGAGTGGAGATCATCTGCCGGGACCGGGCAGGCGCCTACGCCGAGGGTGCCCGGCGCGGTGCTCCCGATGCTCTGCAGGTCGCTGACCGGTTCCATCTGTGGCAGGGCCTCGGCCGGGCCGTGGAGACCGGCGTCGCCGTCCACCGCGACTGCCTGCGCAGCCCGACGCCCAGCGGCATGCAGCCGGAAGCCACCGGACGGGCTTCCGGTCGGCCGCAGGACGATTCGGCGCCCAGCGGCCGGCGGACCGAACGGAAGAAGGCTGCACACGCCCTGGTCCACGAGCTGCTCGCCCAGGGCCACTCACGCCGGGCGATCGCCCGGCACCTGGGCTGGGGCCTGAAGACCGTGCTTCGGTACGCGAACGCCGCACGCTGGCAGGACACCATCCGAGACAACCGCCCCCGGTCCAGCAGGCTGGACCCCTACAAGCCTTACCTGGAGCGACGCTTCGCCGAGGGATGCACCAGCGTCACCCGGCTGCTCGGCGAGCTGGTCGCCGAGCAGGCTCCCGTCACCTACGGCATGGTCCGAGCCCACATCGCCACCTTGCGCGGGGCCCCGTCCGAGGCGCCGCCGAGGCCGCTGACGGTGCGGCAGGTGACCGGCTGGATCACCCGGCATCCCACGACCCTGGCCGAGGAAGTCCGAGCCGGCCTGAAGGACGTCCTGGCCCGCTGTCCCGAACTGGACACCGCGACCGGACACGTCCGCGACTTCGGCGAGATACTCACCGACCGCCTCGGCTCCACGCTCCCCACCTGGATCGACGCAGTCGACGCCAACCAGCTGCCCAGGCTCACCGGTTTCGCACTCCACCTGCGCCGAGACCTCGACGCCGTGACCGCCGGGCTCACTCTCGACTGGAGCTCGGGCAGCATCGAGGGCGCCGTGAACCGCATCAAGAAGATCAAGAGGCAGCTCTACGGTCGGGCCGGATTCGAACTCCTACGCAAGATGATCTTGCTTCAGTAGTCCACCACTCGGGTGCCGGCTCGCCACCCGCTACGTCCCAGATCAGAGTTCGGTCGTCCAGATTCCGACAGGATGGTCACTCGGAGGCAGCCACAACCGAGGCTGTGACTCGCGATGCCTCTCGTCAGCCTGCTCATCCCAGTGGAAATGGCCCTCGGCATCAGGCCACGCGACTTGCAGCACGGGCAGAGGCGGCCGCCGGTAGAACCCGAGGGCCTGCCCCAAGAAGGTCCGATACCAGCGGCGATCAACCTGCCTGAGCGCGACTCGATGGCCGACGACAACATCAGAATGGCTCTGGCCGTCCACCAATGCTTCGCCTGCGGCGGCCTTCTCTCCGAGGGTGTTGAGCATGCGGTGCATGGAGTGGACATCGAGCCCGAACATGGCGAGTTCAGGTCCGCCGTGCGTGTGCGCGAGGCCGATCGTGTAGGCGAATCCAGGACCGATCTCGTCTTCGGGAACCATCACGACGTGCCATCCGTGCTGCTGCACATGCTCGATGACCGTCAGATCCATGCGGTCCGCTTCGCCCCGGTCGCCGTAGTCATGACAGAGGACACAGCGGCACTGGAACGGATCATCAGTCATGTGCGGAGGGTATGAGGTGAGCCCTCACGCCGAGCCACCGGTGTGTGAACCCCTCTCAATCGAACGGCGCCATCACCCTCCGCGATGGCTCCCCAAGATCTGTGCCAGAACCCCTTTGTCGCCTACGAAGCCAGCAGGGTCTGGTTCGCCACCAGCGGCGGTGTGATCGGACCGTCGACACCGGCGCCGGGACGGTGCGCAGCATCAGTACGGGCGAAGGCGTCCAGAACAGCATCTCCACCGCTCCGGGGCGCACCGCGGTCGCCACCGACCACGCGCTCTCCCCGCTGTCCGCCGCTCCCGACGGCACGCCCGTCGTGGAATGGCGGGCCCCCTACGACCGGAGGCCGGCCCGCAAGCCCGGCCAGCTGAGCTGGGGCACCGGCACCACCCCGAGCTTCTTCGGGCCGGAGCACGGCACCGAGTTCGTCACCATCGTCGACAACGCCGCGCCTCACTGAAACCTGCTCGTCTACCGCGTGTCCGGTGGGCCCGGGCCGGTCTGCCGCCTTCCCGTGCTCACGCAGTACGCCCGCAACGGCACCGAGGACGCCGTGATCGCCTCCGGCCGCAGCGTCTTCGTCACCGACACGTACGGCTACCCCTACCCGGCCCCGCCCCAGGGCGCTCCGGCGAGTCAGCCCCCCTCCGCGAACTTCGACGGCGGTCTGAGCCGGATCGACGTCGACGCACGGGGGACCGGATGCTCGGTCGGGTGGAACAGCCCCGTGAAGTCCGCCGCGCTGCCCCGCCTCTCCCCGGCCGACGGGAAGATCTACACCGTCTCCGTGACCGGTCCGACTGGCAGCGCCGGCCTGAACACCTTCGCCCAGTACCACCACGCCGTCGTCGATCCGGCCACCGGCCACCGGCTGAGCAGCTCCTACCTGGGCATCGACCTGGTGTACAACCCCCTCCAGATGCGGGGGACCGCCGCCCTGGACGGCATTCTCTACCAGGGCACGGAGACCGGGGTGGTCCGCATCGCCCGGCGATGATCCAGGGACGCCGCGCGACGGCCCCGTTCCCGGCGGAGCCCGCCGGGAACGGGGCCGTCCCCTGGACCGGGGACCCGCGTCACGCGGGAGGCAGCCGGGTCAGAACTGGAGCGACCAGGCGTTGATGTAGCCGGTGTCGTTGGTCCAATTGTCGGTGGCGCGGAGCTTCCAGGTGCCGTTGCCGGACTCACCGGAGGCGTTGACGGTGAAGGTGCCCTGGATGTTGTCGGCGCTGTCGTTGGAGTTGTAGTCCTTGAGGAGGAAGGCGGTGCCGTCGGGGGCGACCAGCTCCAGCCTCACGTCGCCGCGGTAGGTGTGGCGGACGTCGACGGTGACGGCGAGGTTCGAGGGGGCGTTGCCGGTGACTCCGGTGACGGCGAGGGGGGAGTCGACGGTGGCGTTGTCGCGGATCTGGTAGTCGTCGGTGTTCTCGAACTTCTTGCCGGTGGGCGGCGGGGTGGTGCCGCCGGCGCCGGTGTAGAGGAGCTTGTTGGGCGAGCCGGTGCGGGCGTCGGTCACCTTGTCGGGCGTGGCGTCCGCGACCAGCCTGTCGCGGACCTGGGCCGGGGTCCAGGTCGGGTTCGCGGCGAGCAGCAGGGCGGCCGCGCCCGCGACGTGGGGGGAGGCCATGGAGGTGCCGCTCATCGTCTGGGAGGCGGTGTCACCGGAGTTGGACGTGGAGACGATGCTGTCCCCGGGGGCGAAGACGTCCAGGCAGGTGCCGTAGTTGGAGCCCTGCCCGTTGGACCAGCCGGAGGCCCGGGCGTCGCGGCTGTTGGTGGCGCCGACCGTGATCGCCGACGGCGTGGAGGACGGGGAGTAGGAGCACGAGTCGGCGTTGTTGTTGCCGGCCGCGACGACCCAGGTGACACCGGAGGCTATGGAGGCCGCGACGGCGTCGTTCACCGACTGGGTCTTTCCGCCGCCGATGCTCATGTTGGCCACGGCGGGCTTGACCGCGTTCTTGGTGACCCAGTCGATGCCCGCGAGGACCGGGGCCCAGGTGTCGCCCGAGGTGCCCTGGCAGTTCAGCACGCGGACGCCGATGAGCTTGACGCCCTTGGCGACGCCGTAGGAGCTGCCTCCGACGGTGCCCGCGACGTGGGTGCCGTGCCCCTGGCAGTCGGAGGCGTTGGAGTCGTTGTCGACGAAGTCGTAGCCGCTGACCGCGCGGTTGCCGAAGTCGCGGTGGGTCATCCGGATGCCGGTGTCCACGATGTACGCGTTCACGTTGGAGGCGGTGGTCGCGTAGGTGTAGCTCGAGTCCACGGGAAGGCTGCGCTGGTCCACGCGGTCCAGGCCCCATGAGGGCGGCGAGGGCTGGGTGTCGACCGCGTACGCCACGCCGTCGGCCTCCACGCGGGCCACGGTGGGCTCGGCGGCCAGCTCCTGGGCCTCGCTCTCCGTCATGCGGACGGCGAAGCCGCGCAGGGCGGTGGTGTAGGTGTAGCGCAGGCTGCCCGCGTGACGCTTGGCCAGGGCCCGGGCGGAGGCGGGCACGTCGGCCGAGGGGACCGACCCCTTGAAGGTGACGATGTAGGAGCCGTCGACCGCTCCCGGCCGGTCCGCGCCGACGATGCGGTTCTCCCCGCCGCTCGGCGGTGTCGGCGCGGCCGTGGCCGCGGCGGTCGCGGAGGCCACGGCGAACAAGGCGGCACTGGTACTGATGGCGAGCAGGCGCCGGAGGGCGCGAGCGTCGAACTCCATGACTGCTTCCTTCGTGGGAGGTGTCCGGACCGGGGTCGATGTCCGGAGGGCGGCATCCGTCCCGCCGGTGGCTCCGGGCGCGCTCCGTCAGGGGTGGGAGGGCGCGCCCGGAGGATGGCCGCCGGCCGGCCGAGACGGTGGCCCGGGTAGGGACCGTGACGATCCGTCGGCCGAAGGCGGTCGTACGGGCGCCACTGGTGGCGGCGCCGGGACGGCGGGACGGGGTGACATGGCGTCACGGAGCGGGCTCCGCGACGCACGGATCCGGTCACGCCGTACGGCTGCGTGGGGTGCTGCCGCCCCGTGCCTCCAGCGGTTGGGGACCGTGGTGGACGGGGACGGCGCGACCGGACCGCCCAGAGCTTCGGTCACCCGGGAGGAGGCCAGCAATGCGTAGCGCTACCCAAAGAATGGGGACGGGACGTCGCCGCCCGTCGCCCGGCGGAGACCGCGCCGAGCGACGGAATTCCGTGGGTAGTCGCCCCCTATTGCGACGGCGGCCCCGCTGCCGGTAGACCACCTGCGGGTGGACCCACCTGCCCGGCGGGCACCGCGGCCGCGCCCGCGGCGCGGCGCGTGGAGTCCGGTCCCCGAGGGACCTCCACGACGTTTGACGGAGCCACCGGGTGGGTGGCCGGTGAAAGGCGGAGCCGTGGAGAGACGACCCTTCGATGCGCCACACGACGAAGTGCCCTCCGACGGGGCCGGGTTCGTCGGCCGGCACGAGGAGGCACGGCGACTCCGGACGGCCCTGCGCGCAGGGGGCGGTGTCGTCGTCGTGCGCGGGGAGGCCGGGGCCGGGACGTCACGCCTCGTGGACGAGGTGCTCGGCGGGGCGGAGTTCGCGGAGTGGACGCAGCTGCGCGGGACATGCCCGGACGACGCGGAACCGCCGCCCCTCGAGGCCGTCGCCTCGGCCTTGGCCCAACTCCCGTACCGTCCGGGCCTGGCCGACCTGCTGCCGCCGGTCACCGGAGTCGTGGGACTCGTCGTGCCCGAACTGGCCGACCGCCTGCCGGATCCGCCCGCGTCGGCCTCGGACCCGGAGGTACGTCGAGGACTGCTGCCCCGCGCGGTGGCGACCCTGCTCGCCTCGCTCGGCGACACCGTGCTGGTCCTGGAGGAGGTCCACCTCGCCGACCCCGCGACGCTCCGGCTGCTCGACCGGCTGATGGACGACCTGCCCGCCGGGCTGCGGCTGGTCGTGACCGAGGACGCCGCCCCCGGGGTGCCGGTCCTCGGCGTCCGTACCCCGGCAGCGGGGCGATGCGAGGAGATCCGCGTACGGCCCTGGACACCGGAGGAGACGGAGCAGTGCGTCCGCCGGTGGGCGGCGGGATACCCGCAGGTGCGGCCGGAGGAGCTGCCGGAGCTCGCGGCACTCGTGCACGAACTGTCCGGCGGACTGCCCGGAGCCGCCGGAGCCCTCCTCGACGACGCCGGGGAGCTGCTTTCGGCCGGCGCGGAGAACGGCACGGCTGGGCCCGCGGTGCTCGCCGCCGTACGGGAGGCGGAGGTGCCGGGGCGGGTGGCCCGGGAGTTCGCCCGGCGGTGCGCGCCGCTGGGAGAGGAGGCCCGGCGGATCGTCGAGGCGGCCGCGGTCCTCGGCCGGCCGGCCCCCGTCGACGTCCTCGCCGAGGTGGCGGAGTGTCCGCCCGGAGCGGCCGAAGCGGCGGTCGACACGTGCGTACGACGGTCCGTGCTGCGCGCCGAGGGGGCATCGCTGTCCTTCCGGCACCCGCTGGACCGCCGGGCCGCGCTGGCGCGGATCCCGGGGCCCCGGGCGGCGCGGCTCGGTCTGCGCGCGGCCCGCGTCCTCCACCGCGCGGGTGACGGACCGGTGCCGCTCGTCGACCTCGCCCGGCTGTACACGGCCGCCGGACACGTCCGCGAGGGCCTGCGCTGCCTGGTGGTGGCCGCCGACCGGGCGGCGGCCACCGGCGACTACGCCACCGCCACCCGCCTGTACACCCGGGCCGTCGTCGAGGACCCCCGGACCGAGGGCCGGGTGCGCACCGCCGCGAAACTGGCCCGCACCGCCCAACTGGCGCGGGCCGGCGAGCAGGTGGTCGCCGCCGTGCGCACCGTCCTCGACGAGGACGACCCGCCGCCCCGGCTGCGCGGCGAGATCCGCCTGCACCTCAGCGTGGTCCTGCGCAACCAGACCGGCGGAGCGCTGGACAGCCTCGAAGAGGTCGCCCGCGCCATCCCCGACCTGGAGGCGTCCGATCCGCAGACCGCCGCACGGGCCATGGCGGTCGCCGCCATCCCCTCCATCCAGGGCTGGCCCGTCGACCGGCACCGGCACTGGCTGGACCGAGGCGAGACGCTCACGGAGCTGGTCACCGACCCGGTCGCCCGGGCCGCCATCGCCGCCAACCGGGCCACCGCCCTGATGCTCCTCGGCGACCCGCGCGCCTGGCACGCGGCGGAGGCGCTGCGCGGTCCGGCCGGATCCGCCATGGAGGCCGCGCACCACGCCCGGGGCTGGACCAACCTGGCGCACGCGGCCAGCGCGCTCGGGCACGGCACGCGGGCGCGGGACTTCCTCGACCGGGCCGTCGCCGGTCTCGCCGACAGCAGCAGCCCGTACCTGGAAGGACTCGTCGGCACCGCCCGACTGGTCCTCGCCTGGCACGGCGGCCGCTGGGACGGTCTGCACGCCGCCGCCGACCGCACCACCCGGCTCTACCAGGAGATACCCGACCTCACCGCCGAGGCGATGCTGGTGCGCGGACTGACCTCGCTCCACGCGCTCGGCGACGTCCCCCGGGCCCGCCACGACCTCGCCCAGGCCGCCCGCACCGCCTGCTACGACACCGGCTTCATCCTCACGTCCTCGGCCGCCGCCACCGCCCGCGTCCACCTGGAGGCGGGCCGCCCCGGGCAGGCGTGCGAGGCCGTGGAGGACGTGCTGCGCCGGATCGAACGGACCCGGGGCTGGATGTGGGGAAGCGAAGTCCTGCCCGTCGCGGTGGAGGCCCTCCACGGCGACGGCCGCACGGCGCGGGCCCGGCGGCTCGTCGCCGACTTCGCCGCGGGCTCCGCGGACGCCGACGCGCCTGCCGCCCGCGCGGCGCTCACCGTGTGCCGCGCGCTGCTCGCGGAGGCCGCGGGCCGCCCCGACGACGCCGTCGCCCTGCTGACGGACGCCGAGGAGCGGTGGCACCTGCTCGACCGCCCGCTCGACGCCGCCCGCGCCGCGGAGGCCCGCGGGCGGTGTCTGCTCGACCTGCACGGAGAGGCCGCGGCCCAGGGCGTCCAGGACGTCGTCGAGGTCTACCGGCACCTGGGCGCCCGCTGGGACGTCGCCCGCTGCCAACGGCTGCTGCGCCGCCACGCCATCGTCACCACCCACCGCCGGGGCCGCCTCGGCTACGGCGACCGGCTGTCCCCGCGCGAGGAGGAGGTGGCCCGACTCGTCGTCCAGGGCCGCGCCAACCGGGACATCGCCGAGAGCCTCGTGCTGTCCACCCGCACCGTGGAGCACCACGTGGCCCGCATCATGCGGAAGCAACACGCCGCGTCGAGGGGCGACATCGCCCTGCCGTGAGGGAGGAGGCCGCCTCGGACCGTGGCACCCCCGCGACCGTGCCGTCCCCAGTCCACCTGCCCGGCCGTTGATCGCGATTCGGCGGAGTCTGTGACGGGAGCGACCGGACGGGACGATACTGGCAAGGGCAGCGTGCCCGATCCGCGACGGCCTCCACGGCCGGGAGGCGGGCGGGGCGCGTCTTCAGCGATGCCTCCGAGGGGAGCCGTTCATGACCACGGCGAGAGACCTGTTCATCATCGCGATGGACTCCGGGCAGGAGCCCGCCGTCGGACAGGGGGACCTGTCGCTCGCGCTCGCGGGCGCCGAGCTGATCGACCTCCTCGGCGCCGGAGGCCTCACCCTGGAGGCCGACGTCCTCGTGCCGGGTGTGGCGCCCGCCTCCGACGACCGGCTCCTCGGCGAGGCGGGGGCGCGGATCGTCCGGCAGACGCCGTACGAGACCGTCGAGGACTGGCTGTGGCGTCGGGGCACGGGCCTCGCGGCCACGTACCAGACCGCCCTGGAGGCGGACGGTGAGCTGACGCCGAAGGCCGCGGGCCGCCTGTCGTTCGGCGCGCGACGCGTGGAGGCGGTCGACACGCCGGCCCGTCACGGGGCCGTCGAGCGCTGGGAGCGGCGGGAACCCGTCCTGACGGCCCTCGCCTCGGTCGTGGGCATCGGCGCCGAACCGTCCGACGAGGAGCCGGGCCTCGACGACGACGCGGCCACGGCCGTGGTCGCCGCCGTGCACGACGCGGTCATGGAACTGGAGGCCGTCCGCCAGCGGCGCACCATCGAGAACGCGGCCTTCGCGAACCTCTGGCGCGGGCCGTGACGCGGGTGGGCCATGGCCGAAGCGCACGAGGCGGCGGCCGCGACGGACGTCGTACGGGCGGTGGCGCGGCGGCCGTCTCCCGCAGGTCGGCCCCCTCGTCCCTCTGGGGCGGCTCAGGGGCCGACGTGCACGTGGTTCGCCCGGAGCAGCGGGTTCAGGGGTAGGCCGCGCGCTTGCGCAGGAGGGCGTCGCGGAGCGCGGACGCCGCCCGGGAGACGTCGAGTCCGTCCTCCGGCCCCGCCATGTTCCGGTAGACGTCCTCGGCGATCTGTCTCTCGGCGAGTTCGGTGGCCGGCCACAGGGTGCCGATGACATGACGGAACCCGGCCCGGTGGGACGCGGTGGTCAGGTTCGTCGACTCCTCGGGCGCGATCGCGTAGGGGTGACCCGTGCCGCACGCCGTCAGGACGACCAGTTCACCGAGGACCGGTTGCCGCCGGATGCCCGCCACCGACAGCCGGGCCGTCTCGGGCGGCCCGGCGAGCACGAGGTGCCCGGTGGAGGGGCCGTCGGAACTGCCGACCGCGTGACAGGCGAAGTGGACGACGTCGTGCGCCTGGAGGACGGCGGCGGGCACGGCGTCGTCGGTGAGCACGGTGGACCGGGGCAGCAGGGGCAGCAGACGCCGCGTCTGCTCCCCGAGGTGGTCCAGCGCGCCTGCTCCGGCCGGCGCGTCGACCAGGACCACGAGGCCGGTCCGCGCCGGCCCCCGCGGCCGGGCGGCCGCCTTCCGCGCGGCCACGAGCTCGGAGGGTCTGGGGACGACTGACGAGACGGTGAGGTGGAGCAGGCCGCCGGTCCCGCCGCCGGGCGTGAGTGCCCGGCTCCATGTCGGCCTGCGGCACTGACAGAACGTATCGGGCGTATCCGCGCCGGCCCGGGCGTGTATCCGTACGGCGAGGTGGCCTCGGAACCGCCGCCCAGACCGCCTTACCCACTGGCCGCACGCAGGTGACGGGTGTGCTGTGGCGGATGTGGAGGAGCCCCGGGCGTATACGCCCGGGGCTCCTCGTGGGCCCGCACGCGACCACCATCGGTGCGGGCCGGTGTTCCCCATGCCGGGCCCTGCGGGCGGGGGAGGCCCAAGGCCCGGCGAGTGAGCGGGTCCCATCCGCTCCACCTCCGCATGCCCTCGATGCCGGCCGTCACACACCCCCGCGCCCTTCTCGGGAAAGCCCGGTGTGAGGAATGACTTCGCGGGCAGACGGGCCCCGGCGCCGCCGTCCACGGACCCCCCCCGAGTCGTGGACGGCGGCGACTGAAGCACGGCTCTGCCCGTCGTTTCTCCCTTCCCGCAGGCAGGGGGCATGAGGCGTACGGCACGTACGGGCGGCCACGGCCTGGAGCCGGGCCACGGGCTTGGGCATGACGCCGGCCCCCTCGGTGACGGCGGCATCGTCTCGCCACCCCCGAACTCCTCGGCGCGCTGGAGGAAGCGTGGGAGGCCGCGCACGAGCGGATGTCTCGACCGCCCCACACAGGGTCCGATATGCGATAGTTCGCGGCTGATGTTGAGATGGACCGGCAGGTAGAGCGAGCGTGCGGAACGGAGCATCAGGCACATGACCGAGACCCTGCCCTCCTTCGAGGACACGACCGACTTCGACAACGCCGACCGGGGCTTCATCGGCGCCCTCGTGCCAGGGGTCGTGAAGGCCGACGACGGCCGGGTGATCTGGGACAACGACGCCTACGCCTTCCTCAAGGCCGACTGCCCGGACACGGCCCACCCCAGTCTGTGGCGCCAGGGCCAGCTCTCCTCCCGCCAGGGCCTGTACGAGGTCGCCGAGGGCATCTACCAGGTCCGCGGCCTGGACATCTCCAACATGACGCTCGTCGAGGGCGAACGCGGTGTGATCGTCATCGACCCGCTGATCTCCGTCGAGACCGCGGCCGCCGCCCTCGCCCTCTACAAGGAACACCGCGGCGACCGCCCCGTCACCGGCGTGATCTACACCCACTCGCACGGCGACCACTTCGGCGGCGTCCGCGGCGTCCTCCCGCACGGCACCGAGGACGGCGTCCCGATCCTCGCCCCCGCCGGCTTCCTGGAGCACGCGGTCAGCGAGAACGTCTACGCCGGTACAGCGATGGGCCGCCGCGCCAGTTACATGTACGGCGTCGGCCTCCCCACCGCCCCCGACGGGCAGATCGGCGTGGGCCTCGGCCAGGCCACTTCCACCGGCACCATCAGCCTGATCCCGCCGACCGTGGACATCACAAGGACCGGGCAGGAGGAGACGGTCGACGGCGTCCGGATCGTCTTCCAGCTCACCCCGGGCACCGAGGCCCCGGCGGAGATGAATTTCCTCTTCCCCGACCACCGCGCCCTGTGCCTGGCCGAGAACGCCACCCACAACATGCACAACGTGCTCACCCTGCGCGGCGCCATCGTCCGCGACAGCCGGATCTGGGCCCACTACCTCGACGAGGCGATCGAGTACTTCCACGGGAAGTACGACGTCGGCTTCGCCTCCCACCACTGGCCCACCTGGGGCCACGACAACGTCGTGGCGTTCCTGGAGGAACAGCGCGACCTCTACGCCTACATGCACGACCAGACCCTCCGCCTCCTCAACGAGGGGTACACCGGCACCGAGATCGCCGAGCGGATCGAACTGCCGCCCGCCCTGCAGAAGGCGTGGCACGCCCGCGGCTACTACGGCTCGCTCAGCCACAACACCAAGGCCGTCTACCAGCGCTACCTCGGCTGGTACGACGGCAACCCCGCCCACCTGTGGGAGCACCCGCCCGCCGAACTGGCCCAGCGGTACGTGGAGGCCCTCGGCGGACCGGCCGACACCCTCGCCAAAGCCCGCGCCTACGCCGAAGGCGGCGACCTCCGCTTCGCCGCCACCCTCCTGAACCACCTCGTCTTCGCAGACCCGGACGACCAGGAGGCGAAGGACACACTCGCCGGGGTGTACCAGCGGCTCGGCTTCGGCGCCGAGAACGCCACCTGGCGCAACTTCTACCTGCGCGGCGCCCAGGAACTCCGGCAGGGCATCACCGGCGAGGTCGTCGACCTGTCCAACCCCGAGATGGTGATGGCGCTCACCGTCCCCATGCTGCTCGACTCGATCGCCATCGCGATCGACGGCCCGCGCGCCTGGGACGACGAGCTCGTCATCGACCTGGTCCTCACGGACGGCCCCACGGACGCGGGCGCCCGGCACCGCCTCACTCTCCACAACGGCGCCCTCACCCACCGCGAGACCACCGCCCCGCCCCGCACCCCCATCGGTCTCACCCTCACCCTTGGGAAGGCCCAGCTTCTCGGCCTGCTCGCCGGAAAGAGCCTCGACGAGCTCGGCATCACGGCCGAGGGCGACCCGACCCTCATCACCCGGCTCCTCGCCTATCGCTCGACGCCCGACAGGAACTTCCCGATCGTGACCCCCTGACGGTTCCACAGCACCAGGTCTGCCTGGTCGGAGACCTGGATTACCCGGTTCGTACGACAACAATGCCCCAGGTCGCTGACCTGGGGCATTGTCAAGAATGGATGGCAAGGCTCGCGGCATCGTGTCCGCCGCGAAGGAAGTGCTCGACGCCCTGGAGACCGATCTCGCCGAAGTCGACCACGACGGAGACTCAGACGTCCTCGCCTGCCTGACCGGATCCCTCGACGCCACGGTCACTCCGTAACACTCCCCAACGAGCTCCGTCCACACAAGCCCGTGGCCGGCACCTGCGTGGACGGGGCAAGGGCGGGAACAACCCACCCCGCTGGGCCCCGCCTGCGCCGCTGGACCGACGTGGACCGGACCGGCCTACTCATCCGGCGGTAAGACGTCGTCTTATTTGGCGGTTCGGCTCGTCATGCCCGCCACGTTCCGCCGAACACACGGGATCACCTACTTCCACGGCTGCTACTCCGTCGGCGACGACCAGATGGGGGGATCAACCGTCGGCGCAAGGGCATCGACCACACCTGGGCGGCCATGCGAACGATCCGGGCAGCCCGTCCGGACGGCGCCCCGATCTACGTGATCCTCGACAACCTCTCCGCCCACACGAACTGGCGGATGAAACGGTGGGCGGACAAGAACAAGGTCGAGCTGCGCTTCACCCCGACCTACGCCTCCCGGGCCAACCCCATCGAGGCCCACTTCGGACCGCTGCGGCAGTTCACCCTGGCCAACTCCCACCACCCCAACCACACCGTCCAGACCCGGGCCCTGCACGCCTACCTGCGCTGGCGCAACAAGAACGCCCGGCACCGCGACGTCCTGGCCGCCGAACGCAAGGAACGCGCCCGCATCCGCAGCGAGAAAGGCATCCGCTGGGGCGGACGTTGCCTCAAGACCGCAGCCTGAGCGCACTTCCTACCCAGTGCGCAGCTCCTCGTGAAAGGCTGGGAGCATGATGGGTGGGCCGTCTGAGAACCCGGAACTCTGGGCATTCCTGGAGCCGCTGCACCGCGGCGAGTTCCTTTCCGGCACCGTCACAGCGATCGAACGGTTCGGTGTGTTCGTGGCGCTGGACGAAGGACCCGACCATCCGGTCTTCCCCGGCGTCGGGTTCATCTCCTTCGCTGAACTGTCCTGGCAGCGCTTCGAGGCAGCCACCGACGTCGTGCAGGTCGGACAGCGCGTCTCATGCGAGTTCCTCCAGTTCGACACGTGGAACCTGGAGGCCAGACTGTCCTTGAAAGCCACACAGCCGGACCCCTTTCAGGTATTCGCCGACACCATCGCGGTGGGGCAGAAACTGCCTGGCCAGGTCACCAAGCTGATCCCGTTCGGCGTCTTCGTCCAGGTTGCCGACGGGATCGAGGGACTGGTTCACCTGCGCGAGCTCGCCTGGACACCGGTGGAGACTCCAGCAGATGTCGTCCAGGTCGGCGACGAGGTCACGGTGGTCGTCACCGAGATCGACCGAGAGCGACGCAGGCTAACCCTCTCCCGACGACAAAGCTCATCCGCCGGCGTGTGACGCGCTGCGTTCCTGCGACGGTTCCCTTGCGCGAGTGCTCCTGAACGCCTGCTCAGCCAAAGGAAGACACACGCGCCCCAGGCCGGTGAACCTTTGCGCTCACAGCACTAGCCGCCGCTGATTACCTGGTGCGCGCAGTGCGGTCGTCGTACTCTTCGCGGGCGGTGATGACTTCTTCGATGTGCAGCACGGACCACTCCGTGAGCGCCTTCAGCGGTTCCCTTAGCGTCTGACCGAGCGCGGTCAGCTCGTACTCCACGTGCGGCGGCACCTCTGGGTAGACGGTCCGGCTGACCAGCCCGTCGCGTTCGAGGGTGCGCAGCGTCTGGGTGAGCATCTTCTCGCTCACGCCCGCCAGCGCCTGCCGGAGCCGGCCGAACCGGGAGGTCCCGTTCCGGCCGAGTTCGCCGAGCACGAGGACCGCCCACTTGCTGCCGATCTGGTCGAGCAGGTCCCGCGACGGGCAGCCGCGCTCGTACGGATCGAATGACGGCATGGGCCCGGTCACATTCTCGACAGCAGCCATACGGCTCACCTCAATGCTTTCGCTACGGTAAGTACCGTACCAAGAAGTGGCTACTCCCCAACAGAGAGTGTCCAGGTCATTCTGTGTTTCATCCCGCGGCGGACGGACCGCGGCAGGCGTGCAAGGCACGTGCGGAAGGAAGGAATGACCATCATGCCGATCGTCGTCACCGGAGCCACCGGCCAGCTGGGCAGGCTCACCGTCGAGGCACTGCTGCGGCGCGGGATCCCGGCCGCGGACATCATCGCGACCGGCCGGGACATCGCCGGGATCAAGGATTTGGCCGACCGAGGCATCACGGTACGCCGCGCCGACTTCGCGGACACCGACGGCCTGGCCGAGGCATTCGCGGGGGCGGAAAGGCTGCTGCTGATCTCGGCCTCGGTCCCCGTGGACGAGCGGGTCGCCAACCACCGCCGCGTGATCGACGCCGCGGCGTCCGCAGGCGTGTCGCTGGTGGCGTACACGAGCACGACGCACGCGGACACGGCCACCACCGTCATCGGTGCCACGCACGGCGAGACCGAGGCGTATCTGCGGGACCGCGGAATCCCCAGCGTGCTGCTGCGCAACGGCTGGTACCTGGAGAACTACACCAGCCAACTGCCGCAGATCCTGCAGAACGGCGCGGTCGTCGGCGCCACAGGCGAGGGGCGGATCAGTGCCGCGTCCCGCGCCGACTACGCCGAGGCCGCAGCGGTCGTCCTCACCGCTGAAGGCCACACCGGCGCCGTGTACGAGCTCGGCGGCGACGAATCCTTCACCCTGACCGAGCTCGCCGCCGCGATCTCCGCTGCGGCCGGAAAGCAGGTTGCCTACGCTGACCTCCCGGTGGCCGACTTCGCCCAGGTACTGGCCTCCGCGGGCCTACCCGCCGAGCTGGCGGAGGTCCTCGCCGACGCTGACCGCGGTATGAACCGCGGCGAGATGTACACCGACTCTGGCGACTTGCGCCGCCTGATCGGCCGCCCGCCCGTGACCCTGGCCGAGGCACTCGCGGCCGCCCTGCATGACTGAGGTGGAACTCGTGATGCGGCCGGGTTGCTCAGGTGGATCTGATGGCCAGGCCGGTCTCGGCGAGGCAGCCGTCTATGAGTTCGCTGCGGTACTGGATGTGCCGTAGGCCGCACCGGATGTGCTGGACGAGGTGTTCGGGGGTACTGAAGGCGACGTCGGAGAGCCGGCCGCGTCGCAGGAGGGACCAGATCCCCTCGACCGGGTTGAGGTCGGGTGCGTAGGGCGGCAGACAGTAGATGGTCAGCCAGTCCCGGGCCTCGGCGAACTTTTGCAGGTCGGCGGCCTTGTGGACGTTGAGGCTGTCCCAGACGAGAACGATCGGGCCGGCGAGCTGCCGGTGTGCTGCGATCAACAGGTCCCGGCAGTCGCGCCAGGAGAAGCTCTTGCGCCCATCGCGACGGCCGTCGTCATGGCGGGGCCGGTAGATGAGCCTGGAGCGGTGACCGGGTTTGTAGCAGGTCAGCGCGGCGGTGGAGATCCGTCTGCGGGAGCCGCCGCGGACCCGCACCACCGGCGCCCGGCCGCGCTGTGACCAGGTCTTCGCGTGCGGCGGCGTCATGGAGAATCCGGCTTCGTCCTCGAAGACGAGCCAGGCTCCACGGGCCGCCGCAAGTCTTCCGCGCAGGGCCACACCTCCTTGACCCACCCGGCCACCACCCCGTCGTCCCGCTCCATGGCCCGTCGGGCCGGGACCTGCCAGGACCAGCCGTTACGCGCCAGCAGTTTCCGCACGCCCTGGATCGTGTAGGCCATGTGAAAGCGCCGACCGATCACCGTCTTGATCCGCGCCAGTGTCCAGCGCTGGTCCTCCCAGCCGTGCGCGGCCGGCCCCTTGGCCGGCTCCGCCTCCCCCTGGGCGAACCGCTCGGCCGCCTTGAGCCGTAACTCCTCGCTGAACTCCTGCCGTTCGGCAGTCAGCCCGCCTCCTTGTGGATACCGCATGCCCCGGTGGTACCGCACGGGCGACGAGCCATCAGCTCCTACGACACCACGAGTCCAATCTCAGGAGGGATCCCTCGTCGGTGCCGGTGACCGGGACGCGCTACTGGGCTGTGGGGACACGGATGCCGAGGGCCGACATGGTGGCGGGGGAGTGGGCTTCGGTGCCGGGTGGGTGATCAGACCCGCGAACCACCAGAGGGCGGCTGTCAGCCCCAGAGGAGCAAGGAGAGGCCGCGTCGAGGCCCACGATTGCCGCACGGAGTAGATGCGGCCTTCGGTCTGTTCCGGCACGGACCCAGGTGGATCGCCACGGAGAACGGCTTCCGCGCGCAAGTCGTTCGTGTGGTAGCGAATCCGATCTCGCCGGTTACGTAGCTCCAGCTGAGCTACCGGGCCGGCGAGGGCGAATGGCATCCCGACAACGACCAGCCGCGGAACAGACGTCAGCTGATGCAGGTGCACCACCCGACTTGAGGCATCGATCACCAGCTTCGTGGCAACGAAATCGAGGATGACCACCGCCGTGAACATGCGCAGCCCGATCGACCGCCGCTCATGCATTGCGTCGCGGTGGTACGAGGCCTTCTCGATGTAGTCGCTCGCCGACGGCGATGTGGGTGGCGGGGGTGGTGGTGCTGACAACATGCTCCTCCGGCCTTGGGGGCTTGGAGCAAGGGATCCTTACCGCGCCGACCGTTCCCGGTATCAGGGCGAACGGGATTCATGTGTGCGACGGAGCACTGGTCTCGAATGAACGCGGCCGTATTACTTTCGAGGAGCTCTGGTGTGTCGGGAGGGGGGTGGGACGAAAGAGACGGAGGATCGCTTCAAGATCCAGTACCTGGTTGAGGGAGTACCTGATGGCGGAGGCGAAGAAGACGAGTCCGGCAAGGAAGGGGACGGCGGCGAAGGCTACAGCTCAGAAGCCGGCTCCGGGCGTCTCCGGCAACGGGGACTCCGCGTCATCCGTGCCGGGGGTCCCGTTGGCCCTGGGCGACCTGGCGGCGCCGGCCGCGCCGGCTTCTCCGGTCGATCTGGGGGCGGAGCTGTCGCTGCCGTTCGAGCAGATCATCGGCGGACCGCTGCAGGGGGTCATCCGGTCCAGCGCGATGGCCGCGAACGAGACCGCACAGTTCATCAGGAGCGTGGGTTTCAAACAGGACGGTCAGCCCGAAATGGTGGCGTTCTCCTACACCTCGACGGAACCCACGCAAACTGAAGGCGCCACCGGGAAGAAAGACGTGGTGAAGAAGGTGGAGGTGCCCCTTCTCACGGTGGTGCCGATCCCTTACCTGCAGCTTTCCAAAGTGACGCTCGATTTCAATGTGAAGATCGACTCGGTCTCGACCCGGAAGCAAGAGCAGAAAATCGGCGCCCAGACGGAGGCGAGCGCCGGCTTCTGGGGCGTCAAAGCCTCGATCAAGGCCAGCTACGATTCCAGCAGTTCGAGTTCCGACACGGTCAATCGGAGCGCGTCGATGTCGGTCCATGTGGAAGCTGAACAAGGACCGATGCCGAGCGGCATGGAGAAGATCCTTTCGATGCTGACCGACAATGCCGTCACCGTCAAGCCGGACGGCTCATAGACGGACCTACGGGGCTCCGGCGCCGAATCCTCGTGCGCTCATGCCCGGAGATCCGGGTGCAGCACTGGATCGTCTCGGGACCTCTACCGTCCCCGCCGGCCGTCGGTATCCGGCGCCCGGGCCCCGCCTGAGGGCTGTCAGCCCTGCCCGACCCGCCCCCGCGCGTTCCCCCGTTCGGGTTGGTCGGCGGTTGCCAGCTTTGGTGATGGCCGCCGCCGCCACCAAAATGGCAGGCCCTAGCCGGGAAAAGCCAACCAAGGAGTACCCGTGAGCGAGTTGACGGTACGTCGGCTCTTGCAAGGCCTGCAGCAGGCCGTGGCCGAAGCCGACCAGGCGGTACGCCGGACCCAGGAACCGGACAGCGACTGTGTGGGAATCCAGCCGCAGATGGTCATCGACGACGTTTCCTTCACCGTCTCCTTCGTGGCCGATCCCACCGCTCCGTCCGCTTCGTCCACTCCCGGCCAGGCCGACGACGATGTGCGCATCGCCGTCGACCAGCAGGCCCTCGCCGACGCCAAGCACGTGAACACGGTCTCGTTCACCGTTCGCAACCGGCCCGTGGAGCGGCTCGAGGTCAACGGCCGCCATCACATCGTCCCAGCGGGAGCAGCGGGGGACGGGCGATGAGCGACGACGTCGTCCCGGTCGGCGCGCTCCTCGGCGCGGCGTACCAGGCGGTGGTCCACGGGCAGAACCTGGCCGCACGCGAAGCGGTCGAGCTGGTCCGGGATCTCGGATTCGAGAAGGACGGCACCGCGAAACCGTTCCGCTTCGCCTATCAACGCACCGAGGCCACGGAAGACGGCCCGCAGGTGCGTACCGTGCATGCCACCGTGCCGCTGCTGTCACTGATCAATCCGCCGGCCATCAGCATCGACAAGGCCGCGATCAGCATGAGCCTGCACCTGATCAGCCAGGGAACCGAGACCGGGTCCGCCTATGCCTCGGCGGCAGGTGGTGGGGCACCGGCGGCGGAGGGGACGACGCCCCGACTGAAGGGGCGGATTGTCCACAAGAGCGACAGCAACGCCGTCCTGACCATCGAGTCCACCCTCAAGCAGCGCGATCTGCTGGGCAGCAGCCGGCTGTCCCAGTTGCTGGACGCGGCCGTCAGCGACCGTGACAGCGTCTGGTACCAGGTGCTGGACCAGGCGGAGGCATTCCGCACAGCCGCCACCGCGCTGATCGACACCGTCGCCCTGGATGGCTCCGAGGGGAAAGACATGGGGGTACGGCAGTGGCTGCAGCAGCTGTGGCAGTTGAAGGAGAGCGTCACGGATGCGGTGAGCGCCTACCGCGACGGGCTGCTCGAGAAGATTCCCCAGCTCCATCAGAGCTGGAACACCCAGTGCCAGGAGCTGGCCTGGATCGACCGGCATACCGAGCCGGAGACCATGGCGCAGCTGCGGTGGACGTTCATCGCAGCTGCCAGGGACGTGTGGAATGCCCTCCTGCCGGGCGCACCGGTCGCCGAATTCGGACCGCCCACCGTGGACCAACTGCGCGTCCGGTTCGAGACCGCCGTCGCCGCACTCGCTGCCGCTCCGACGGGCCTGGAAAGTCTGCCTGAGCAGCTTCACGGCCTCGAAGCGGCCGTCGCCCAAGGCTGCATCGCTCACCAGTACAAGCAGCCGGAGGCCGTCACGGCAACTCTGCATCGCTACAACGGGACCGCTGCGGAGATCCGGAAGATGTGGAGGACGGTCCCCCAAAGCCGTGATTCCTGGGCCAAGCAGAACAAACTGGCCGCCGCTGCCACGACGGTGTGGGACGCGTTGGCCCGCACGGTGCCGGACGACTTCCGCACCGAGAGCCGGATGAGCGCGGAAGAGATCAAAGAGCTGCTGGACAAGTGCGACCGCTTGCTGGACGAACTTGGTGAGCAGGTGAAGAGATTCCCCTCCAGTGTCTCCATCAAGCCCCTGAAGCTGGCTTACGAGGTGGCCGAACATCTAAGGTCTTGGGACAAAGGCGATTGGAAAGCCCGGAAGTGGAACCCGGACGACCACACAGAGGAGATCGTCACTCGCCTCAATAAGTTCAACACGGTAGTCGGAGAGGCCAACAGGCAGTATTCCACACCGGGCCCCATGAAGTGGCTCACACCGGAAAAGTGGAATGCCGCCGCTCCGGACTGGAACAAGATGGCCCGTCAGTTCTGGGGACTCCTCCTCGACATCGAAAGCCACCCGGTGACCGACGTCGCCGACATGAAGAGCAACCCGTGATCTGCGGGGACGACACCGGTACTGGCCGCGCGCCCGCGCTCCGCACGGAAGGCCCCGTGGACCCGGGGTACGCCGGGCCCCTGGCCGCGCTCCTCACTCAGGCCTGCCGCACGGTGCTGGACGGACAAGTCGGCGCGGTGAGCGCCGGACTGGTGAGCGCGGCCCGGACCCTGCTCACCAGCGGCGACGACGGCCGCCCACAGCCCGTCGCACAGACGGCGGCTGCCGCCGTCCCAGCAGGCAGGACCCGGCACATCGCCCTCGCCGACCTCTCCGGATGGCCCCTCTACAGCATCGAATCCGCCCGCATCACCCTGCACCTGACCATCCCCACACCACCCGGCCCGGACGGCGTCCTGCACCCCGCGATCCCGACAACGACCGCCACCAAGACCATGACCGCCACCATCCGCCTGACCACCCAGCCCAGACGGCGGCCCCTCGCCGACGATCTCGTGGCAGCCGCGCTCACCCCCGCCCCACCGGCCGTCGACAGCGACCGATTCTCAGCGCCGGCCCAGCGAGCCGTCGCGACCTGGAGACACCTGCCGAACCTGTACCACTGCGCCGAACGGCTGTCCGCCGAGGCTCCCGACCACCCGACCACCACCGCAGCCGTGCAGGCTGTGGAAGACCTGGCCGAGGCCGTGTGCACGTGGTGCGCGGGCGGGCCCCCGGTCGAGGCACGCCTCATCGCACGCGCTCCCCACCCTGAGCACCTCGACCCGGATGCTCCCTCCGCCCTGCCCGCGCTCGCCGCCGCGGTGTCAGAACTCCGCCGTGCCCTCGGCACGCCCGCCCTTTTGTGACCCCCCGCCGGGGGCGGTCAAGGAGCAATCGACGACGTGCCGGCGACTCCGGGACTCCCGAGGGCGCCTCGGGGCACAGTCACCAGCAATGGGAGGCCGGGGCGGACGGAGGAGGCCGCCATGGCGGCTGCGATGTCGATGAAGGCGAAGTCGCCGGTGACGGTCCGAGCAGAGAGCAGGGACGCACCCCGCA
Organism: Streptomyces sp. NPDC004266; assembly: GCF_042874095.1. Taxonomy (NCBI): domain Bacteria; kingdom Bacillati; phylum Actinomycetota; class Actinomycetes; order Kitasatosporales; family Streptomycetaceae; genus Streptomyces; species Streptomyces sp. NPDC004266. Next base: position 19,015 of record NZ_JBIAMM010000028.1, on the reverse strand, counting down.
GCCCGCGCCGCTCGTTGGGGGTCGTGATCACCTGCCCACGCCAGATCGGACCCTCTCCATGTCTGACCCCGTCGACATTTCCTCCTTGCATCTGTCGATTCGCCACCGCCCCGTCCTCACCGCGTCCAGCGAACTCGTCCGCGCTCACGGACACGACCTGGAAGACCTCAGGCTCTCCGTCACGGAGGGCTTCGGCCCCGGCGCCGACTGGTGCGAGGTCGACGAGGAGCTCCACACCATCACCATGGGAGACGCGGAGATCCGCCTGCGCCCGCGGCCGGACACGCCCGCCTGGCACGCGGAGTACTTCCCAGCAGGATGGGGAAGCCGATTCGAGCACGTCCCGCTCGAACGGCGCACGGACATCGCCGCCTACGTGGACCGCACGTACGACCTCGTGGAAGGGCTCCTTCAGGAGTGCGACCTACGAGCAGCAGCCTCCGAAGGCGGGGCCGTCGCAGTTGACCGTCTCGTCCGCACGCACATCGGCCTAGCAGATGAGAGGTACGCGGCGCTGGACAGCCTCCACAGCGCGCTGCTCACGCCCGAAGGAGTACTGCCGGACTGGGCTCTGGAGCTCATCCACATCGAGGCCGAGGGCCTGAACACGACCCGGGAATGGCTGACCAGCGCAGTCGTCTCCTATCACCACGGCACAGCCGGACGGCGCCCCGTCACGATCTACGGCGGCGTCTGCTTCGGATTCTCCGAGGGCGCGATCGACCTCGTATCCCCACAGCCTCGCCTGGACGGGGCCCGCTGAACTCAGAAGCAGGCCGACCAGCCCGAGGAACGCCGGCACACCCGCCTGATCCCCCGTCAGGATGGTCGCGGCCCCCTGGCCGTGTTGCCCGACCCGGCCAGGGATCGGGAGCCGTCCGCATATCAGCGGTTCGTTGGACCCAAAGTGCTGGGGGAGCCGGTCGAGATCGTCTACTGATTGCGAACCGAGCGGGTTCTCTGCCCAACTTCCGTGATACACCGGGAAGATCAGATGACGTGAGCAGAGAGGACACCGTCCATGGACCGACCGATGACCTCGATGCCGGGCGACACGAAGGTACTGTCCATCGGTCTGCATCCCAGTGCGCTTGACTACAGCCGGATGCCCGACGGTGTCGACGAGACGGTGCTCACTGCCAGGATCGAGGCGGCGAACGCGGCGCTGCGCGAAGCGGGTTTCGATGCTGTTCCCTGCCTGATCGACATCTCTCCAGACCGCGCCGAGGCGACTGTCCGGGAGCAGCTCCAGGAGCACGCGTTCGGCTTGGCGATGATCGGCGGTGGCGTGCGGATGCTGCCGGAGAACACTCTGCTGTTCGAGCGGCTGGTCAACCTCCTCATCGAGGCGGCGCCCGGGATCCGGCTGTGCTTCAACACGACGCCGGAGGACACGGTCGAGGCGCTGAGGCGGTGGATCCAGGCGTAGACGAGATGTGGCCGGCTGAGAGCCGTCTGCATCCCTGCCGAAAGGTATGTGGACGGCTCCTCATGTCAGCGGGCGCCAGGCCGAAGTCAGCCGTGCTGCCACGGTGGTGGGACGCTTGACGAGCTGGCCGCCTTCGAAGCAGGCCCCTGCCCGGGCAAAGGCGGCGAGACAGGGTGCGTTCGCGGCCACAGCGCGGGGACACTGGCGGACGGCGGGTCCTACCACGCAGTCACATGGGCGTGTTCCCGATCTCGGCCTGGCGTCAGTCAGCAGGTGGCCCGTCTGCTGCCTGTTCATCGCGGGCAGCCGCCGTTTCGTTCTCAGTCTTGGCCGCGGTCGGAGTGGACCGGGTGTCTCGTCGGTCGCCGGTCAGGATGTCGAAGGCGATCTGAACAACCTCATGGTTTTCGAGATCTGGGTGCTCGTTTTGAACGCGACGGATGTGGGTGCCGAGGGGATCGGGGCTGTTCGGATGCTCGGCTTCGAGAGCGCGCAGCAGTGTGATCAAGGGGTCGGAGTCGGAGGTGTGATCGCCCCGTTCTAGCAGCATTCTGAGCTGCTCAAAGGGGCTCCCCGTGAGCTCTGCGGTCCGTTGGCCCATGTACAGGGTGACCCTTTGGCAGATCGCCCTGGCCTGGGCCTGGAGATCGTCTAGATCGGCCTGCCGCATCTGCGGCTGCGTTCTCTGGTGGAAGGCTTCGCGGAAGAGCTGCGAGACCTCCGCCAGCTCGTCGGCAAACGGGCGTGGGGTGAAGGACGGTTCGGCCGTGTTCCACGGCTGTGGGGTGGGCATCGGCGGCGGGGTGGTCGACTGTGAGGGCCCAGAGGACGCTGACACGGCGGCGAGCGAGGGCGAGGACGGCTTGGGCGTGGCGCTTGCCTTCGGCGCGTTTGCGTTCGTAGAACCGGCGGGATTCGTCAGACCGTCGGATGCTGAAGAGCGCGGAGGTGTAGAGGACGCGCCGGAGCCGTCGGTTGTAGGCCGTGTATCGAAAGTGGATCTTGGACTGTGAATGATCACGGGTCATAGGTCGGGGAGATCTCACGGACGTGCAGCGGGCGATGCTGGAACCGTTGTTGCCGAAGGGTGCCGGGGCGGGGCAAGCATCCGTCTGGCCTCGGCGGCAGTTGCCGGACGTCTTGCCCCATCCGTTCCGCGTAGATTCCCTATGTGCAAGAGCTGCGAGACATGGGTGCCCGGCATGGTCGGAAAGGCGCACACCGGATGAGTGACGAGCAGAGCAGGGCGAGGGAGGAATCCCTCAGCAGGGCGTTCACCGGTGCCTCGCGCGTCGAGTGCAGGCCCGTGGACATCGAGGCGACCCGCCTGGCCTACCAGGAGGCGGGTTTCGACGTCACCGACGAGCTCGTGGCGTTCCTCGGGACGTACGGCGAGACGACGGTCTTCTGGCCGTCGCACATCACCGGGAAAGAGACGTCGCTGACGATCTCCGTCGAGGAGGCCGCAGAGGCGTTCGCTCCGAACGTGCGGTACTTCGAGAAGCGCCTGGGGATGTCCGCCCTGCCGGTCGGCATCGCCTTCGAGACGGAGGAGATGGTGCTGCTCGCCGAGAACGGTGACATCATCCTCGGCGGCGACGCCGGAGTTCAGCGGGTCGCGCACGGCTTCGAGGAAGCCGTGCGGGCCCTGATCTCGGGCGACTCCCGGACCGATCCGCCGCCGGCACCCGCTTCAAAGGGGGCGGGGCAGGCAGAACAGGGGAACAGTGCTCCGCCGACCGACAGCGACCGACGTGAGCGGGTACGGGTCCCGGTCCGGTGCTGGGCCGAGGGCCCGAACTCTGCCGCCCTGAACCGCCGGTTGGAATGCCTGCTATGCCCGGTTATCGGGTGAGGACATTTCCCGTAACTGTCGCCTGTATCGGGCGCGCATATGCCGCGGTGTGGCCCTGCCCTTCACTGTGGGCTACACCCACCCGTTCAGTGATCAACAACAAGCCCTTACGGCCGCCGGCGCGCTACCGCCCGTACTGCCCGGCGCACTGCGCCGGCGGAGTGACCGGCCCGGGTAACAGCCGTTCTGCACGTTTCTTCGCACGCTCTGACCCTCATCGCACAGGTGGGTCGATTTGTTGTCGGAGGCGAGTAGTCAGAAGGGCGGATGCAGACCGTCGCTGAAGGCCCCTGCCTGAACCAGGATCGGCGGACCATGAACGACGTCACCGCCGCCTCCCGGCTGCGGATCGCCCTCAAAGTCGACATCGACGGCGGCCTGCTGCCGCGGATCCTGGACGCCTACCGCACCGACCCCGCCGCCCTACCCCACGAACTGGTCCTCGGAGGGTACGGCGCTCAACCCCAGGCCCTGCGCGACGGTCTCGCCGACGTCGCACTCGTGCTCTGCCCCATGGACGATCGCGGCTTGGAGAGCGAACCGTTGATGACCGAGCCGGTCCTGGCCGCCCTGGCGGCGACCGACCCGCTGGCCGCCCGGACCCGGTTGTGCCTGGCCGACCTGGCCGGCCGCACCCTCCCCAGCGGCGTGCCGGTCGACGCCGGACAAACCGCCCCCGTCCGGCCGGGCGCGGCCAGGACGGCCTCCAACCTGTCGGAAATCTTCAGCCTCGTCGAGACCGGCAGCATCGTCTTCTTCGCACCCGCCTCGGTCGCCCGACGCAACCCGCGCCCCGGGATCGCCTACCGCCCGGTCAGCGACCTGCCGAACTGCACATTTGCCGTCGCCTGGCCTCAGGGCGCCCGCTCACCGGCCGTCGCCGCCTTCGTACGCGCCGCATGTGCGACCGCAGCCGCCACCACGGAACCCCGCAGCCAGAGCACGATCGTCTGAGCCGCCGACAACGACCGGCATCAGCCCAGTGTGACGCCCATCGCGCTCAGGCGGCACCCTGCGTCACGCCATCGCTCGTCCGCTGTTATCAAGGCTGGAGGTAATACCCCCGGGCGAGAGAAGGGGTCTCCGGCCATTCGACCGGAGAACCAACCTCCTGGGTGAGAAGGAAGTGCACAACCGTCGCCTCCACCACCATCGCCACCAGGCTCTGTCACGGCGGTTTCACCACCCCTCGTGAAATCCGGCACCGGCACAGCAAGGGCACCCTGGCGTTCTGTTGGTCCCGAAGAGGACGGTGTGGATCGAGGCCCGGTGGTTCGCCATCTGCTTGTGGACACTCCACCGCGCCCACCGCATGACCCGGCATCGCTCAAGCCGGGAGTGGAGTGGGTAGCCATGCGGCCATGTTTCTCTTCCGGTGTCCGGGTAGGAGATCGACTCTGTCGACTGTGATGAGGTAGGGACTGTGGATCAGGGCCTGGTGCTGTTGGCGGCGTGGGCGCAGCTCGGGCTACTGCTTGCCGTGGCGGTCTACTTCGTCTTTCGGGGACGGTGAAGACCGAGTGCGCGTAGAACGAAGCGGTCGACGCTGTAGCTGGCGTGCAGTCGCCATGACCACGGTCGCCGTGGTCATGGCGATGGTGAGCGGGTGTGCGGAATCCTCCCGTACGGACGAGGATTACCGGCGCAAGGCGGCCAACACCGCGGAGACCGCAGCCTCCGCCGTCTCTACCGCCCGGCTCGCGGTGGAAGCGGCCGGTAAGGGCCGGCTGACCGGCCCTTACGCGTCGGTGTTGCTCGGTGAGGCGGAGACCGATCTGCTCGCCGCCCAGGGGACGTTCGAGTCCAGGCAGCCGCCGGGGGAGGCGGCCGACGCCGTGCGCGATCGCCTGGGCACCCTCCTTGACGACGCGGCGGACGTGCTGGCGAAGGTCCGGATCGGGGCACGCCGCGACGAGGTGCGTGAACTGGCGGAGCACACCGGGGAGCTGCGGGAGGCGGCCGAGCGGTTGGAGGGGTTCGAGGAGGAGATGTCATCGTGAAACGCCTCCTGGCCGTCACCCTCGGCATCCTGACCGCCATCGGCGGGTTCGTGGACATCGGCGACCTCGTCGCCTCCTCCCTCGTGGGCGCCCGGTTCGGCTTCTCCCTGGTCTGGGTGCTCCTCGTCGGCGTGGTCGGCATCTGCGTGTACGCGGAGATGGCGGGCCGGGTCGCCGCCGTGGCCGGACGCCCCACCTTCGACCTGGTCCGCGAGCGGCTGGGACCACGGACGGCCCTCGCCAACCTGGTGGGCTCGCTCCTCGTCACGGGGCTGACCCTGGCGGCTGAACTCGCGGGGGTGGCGCTTGCGATCGAGCTGATCAGCTCCGTCGCCCATCTGCTGTGGATCCCGCTGGTGGGCCTCGCCGTCTGGCTGGTGATCTGGCGGACCCGGTTCGAGACCATGGAACGGGTCTTCGGTCTGGCCGGCCTGACCCTGGTGGTCTTCGTGGTCGCCGTCTTCCGGCTCGACCCGTCCTGGGGCTCGGTCCTCGAACGGGTCACGCACCCTGAGGTCCCTGCCGGCGAGGGCCTGCCGACGTACTTCTACTACGCCATCGCGCTGTTCGCGAGCGCCATGACCCCCTACGAAGTGTTCTTCTTCTCCTCCGGCGGCATCGAGGAGAAGTGGAAGCGCGAGGACCTGCTCACGGCACGGATCAACGTTTTCCTCGGATTTCCCCTCGGCGGCCTCCTCGCCCTTTCGATCATGACGGCGGCCGCGCTGCTGTTGCACCCGGCGGGGATCGCGGTCGACCACCTGTCCCAGGTGGTGCTTCCCGTGGGATACGCCCTCGGAAAGGTGGGGCTCGGCCTCGCCCTGGTCGGCGTCTTCGCGGCGACGTTCGGCGCAGCCCTGGAGACAGCACTGTCCTCGGGCTACACCGTGGCGCAGTACTTCGGCTGGACCTGGGGGAAGACGGCCGCCCCACGGACGGCGTCACGGTTCCACGCCGTGGTGATCGCCGCCCTGGTGGCGGGCATGATGCTGGTCCTCACGGGGGTCGATCCGGTCATGGTCACCGAGTACTCGCTGGTCTTCGCGGCGGTCGCGCTGCCGCTGACCTACCTCCCCATCCTCGTGGTGGCCAACGACCCCGAATACATGGGAGAAGCGAGGAACGGCACACTCGCCAACCTGATGGGCGGCCTGTACCTCGTCGTCGTCCTGGTGGCGGCGGTGGCCGCCATCCCGCTGATGATCGCTACGAAGGCAGGTTTGTGATGCCCGACGAGGACGCGCGCGAGAACGCCCAGCCTTGGGCGGAGGAGCGGTGGGCGGGCCGCGCGTACAGTGCCCGCTTCCACCTGCTTGACCGGCAGGTCGTCGACAGGGACGACCGGCCGGTGTGCAAGGTCGACGACCTGGAACTGGAACCGGACGTCGACGGCTCCCCTCAGGTCACCGCCGTGCTCGTCGGACCCGCCGCGCTCGCGCCGCGTCTGGGCGGGAAGGCGGCCCGGTGGCTCGCCGCAGTGCAGCGGCGCTTGAGCGTCGGCGAGGGCGAGGGCCCGGCCCGGCTGGACTTCGACCACGTCATCGGCATCGGGGCGGTGGTCCGCGTCGATCTGCCGGAAGAGGACGTCAAGGTGCATGCGCTGGAGGACTGGACGCGTGAGAACGTCATCGGGCGGCTGCCGGGAGCCGGTCATGCGTCTGGCTGACCTGATGGGAGCCCGGGTACGGGACCGCGACGGCCGGGAAATCGGGCACGTCAGCGACGTACGGCTGCGCGAGTACGCGGCCCGGGACCGCAGCCCGACGGGCAGGGAGCTGCGGGTCGAGGGCCTGGTGGTGGCCACCCGGCGCCGGGGCCGGCTGATCGCCTACGAGCACCGCCCCGTCGACGGGCCCTGGCCACTGGCCCGTCTCGCGCGTTGGGCCGCCCGCAACGCGCTCTGGGCGCCCTGGTCCATGGTGGCCGATCATGAACCACCCGTCAGGCTCGGTGACCCCGGGATCGTGCGGCTGACCGTGTCGGAGACGGAGCTGGTTCCGCTGGTCGGCGCCCATGACGACTGGAACTCCATGTGAAGCCGTTCATCCCCAAGGCTGGATGACCGGCGTTTCTACGGCTTGGGGAAGCCGAATGCGGTGGGAGGACCTCCTGCAGCCGCGTCCGGCGGGCGTGCGGACTCCAAGCAGTGTTCTGCACCTGCTGCGTCGTTCATGCCGGGTGCCCGGCGAGCACCTCTTGGTGTGTCCCTTGCCGAGGAGGGAACTCGTGCTGTTTGAATCAGCGTATGACCAAGCGTGATGACGCAGTTCTTTTCGGCAATCGTTTTCTGACCGCGCCCGCCCCCTCCGAGAGATTCCCCGACGAAGGCATGGCCGCGACGGACGCGATGCGGCTCGTGGACGTGGATCTCGCCATGGAGGGCGATCCGCAGCGCAACCTCGCCACGTTCGTCACCACGTGGATGGAGCCGGAGGCGCAGCGGCTGATCGCCGAGAACCTTCACCGCAATTTCATCGACCACGCGGAGTACCCCATCTCCGCCGAGATCGAGCGGCGTTGCGTGCGCATGCTCGCCGACCTCTTCCACGCGCCGGGCGGCACTGCCGGGTGCCGGACCCAGGGCTCGTCCGAGGCGATCATGCTCGGAGCGCTATCGCTGAAGTGGAAGTGGCGTGAGCGCCGTCAGGCCGCCGGCCTGTCGGCCGACAGGCCCAATCTGGTCTTCGGCGGGGATGTCCATGTGGTGTGGGAGAAGTTCTGCCGCTATTTCGACGTCGAGCCGCGGATCGTGCCGCTGGAGGAGGGCAAGTACACGATCGGCCCGGAGGACGTGGAACCCCACCTCGACGAGAACACGATCGGTGTCGTCGCCGTCCTCGGCACCACGTTCACCGGCCACAAGGACGACGTCGTCGGCATCGACGCGCTCCTGCGGGATGTCCGTGAAAAGCGGGACCTCGACATCCCGATCCACGTCGACGGCGCCAGCGGCGCGTTCGTGTGGCCCTTCCTCTACCCGGACTCCGCATGGGACTTCCGGCTTGAGCAGGTGCGTTCGATCAACGTCTCGGGCCACAAGTACGGCCTGGTCTATCCCGGTATCGGCTGGCTGATCTTCCGCGAGGAGTCCGACCTGGCCAAGGACCTCGTGTTCTACGAGAACTACCTGGGCAAGACCGACGCCACGTTCACGTTGAACTTCTCCACCGGCGCATCGATGGTGCTCGCGCAGTACTACAACTTCGTGCGGCTCGGACGTCAGGGCTACACGTACGTCATGAAGATGATGCAGGAGAACGCCCGCGTACTGGCGGACAACCTGCGGAGCAGCGGCCGCTTCGAAGTGATCGGCAGCGACCTCGAACAGCTGCCCCTGGTCGCGTTCCGCCTCGCGGAGAAGCGCTCCTACGACGAATCCGACATCGCCTGGCAGCTCTCCGCGGAACGCGGGTGGATGGTGCCGGCGTACACGCTCCCGCCCAACGCGGAGCGGGTGAAGATCATGCGTGCCCTCGTCAAGGAGACCCTGAGCCGCGAACACATCGACCGCCTGAGTCAGGACATCACCGATGCCTGCCGAACCCTGGACGACAAGGGTGCGACGCACGACGCCGAGCGGGCCCAGGTCAAACGCGGCACCGGCTACTGATCCCTTTCGTCCTCGCGCCCGTACCGGTCGGACTCCAGTCGGCCAAGGAGAGGATCCTCCGCTGAGTTCTGGCCCGGGACCGGAATCATCTGCCTGTGCCCTACCCGTCGAAATATTACTGTTCATGGTTGCTTGGAGGCATGATGAGCAAGGTTCGCGCCCGTGTTCTGCCGGCCTCTCAGCGCCGCTCGTTGGACGAACTGACACAGGATCTGGTCCTGTCGACCGGGGACACCACGTCCAAGCGTTCGGCCTTCTGGACGATGCTGACGCTGTCCTCGGTCATCGCGGCCGGCGGGGTGCTCACGGACTCGACGGCGACCGTGATCGGCGCCATGATCATCGCCCCGCTCTCCACGCCGATCATGGGCATCGCCCTCGGGTCGGTGCTGCGTCGTCGTACCGGATCGGCCACGGTCGTCCTGCTCGCGGGCCTGCTGGTGATCGCGCTCGGGATGGTCATGTCGGTGTTTCTGCCCAGCGACTACGACCTGCTGTCGAACAGCCAGATCTCCTCAAGGACGTCGCCGGGCCTGATGGACCTGATCGCCGCCCTGGCGACCGGCTTCGCCGGGGCGGTGGCGCTGGCACGCCGGGACGTCGCAGCCGTGCTGCCCGGCGTCGCGATCGCCATCTCTCTCGTCCCGCCTCTGGTGGTGGCCGGAGTGTGCCTGGGGCAGCTGTCTGGATGGCTGGCGCTGGGCGCTCTGGCGCTGTTCGTGTCGAACCTCTTCGCCCTGGTCTTCGCCGGCATGGTGGTCTTCGCATCGCTCGGTTACGCCGCAGAGGCTGACAAGGCAGCCGGGCACCCCGCCCGCAAAGCATCTGCCGCCATGGCCCTGCTGTTCGTCCTCGTCCTCATTCCGCTGACGGCCAACACCGCGACCACGCTGCTGCTCAACGCCTGGACCAACAGCACCAAGGACGCCGCGGAGCAGTGGCTCGCCGCGGAGCCGGACGCGTCCGTCACGAGCGTCGACGCAGCCTCCCGGACGATGTACATCCACGTTCGGACCCCGGGAGAACTCCCGCCGGTGAAATCCCTGCTCGACCGGCTCGAGGGACGGATCCCGGACGGCATCCCCGTTGTGGTGGATACCTCGCGTGGTCGGCGCATCGACGTCGGAAGGGTCGGCGGCTGAGCGTCACACTCGCGTCATTCTTCTCAATCTTCCGAGATTGCACCGCTTCGCTGAGCGGTCGGCCTCCCCGAACTTACGGACCAAGCATCCGGAAACAGGTATCAGTGTGCGACGGCCACAGACCGCGAGTCTGCGGTCGGAGCGGACGGACCATCCCAGAATTCCCGGAGCTCGAAGCCCACGTGTGTGATCACGGCGGTCCACCCGATGACAGCTGTCGCCCCGGTAGCTTCAGGCTCCGGGTTGCTTCGATCAACGCCTCCGGCCACGTTCGGCATGGCCCCACTGGCGTGGGATGGGCCCTGTGGCGCGACAAGACAGCCCTGGCCGAGGGATCGGTCTTCACCATCGACCACCTCGGCGGGGACGTGCCGACCCTGGCCCTGAACTTCCCCCGCCCTGCGGACAGGTAGTCGCCCAGTACCGCAAATTCCTGCGCTCAGGAACCGTCTCTTTGAATCGTCCGTGAGATCGTCGTGCTCGTGACCGAGTCTTGGGTGATCAGTGACGACAGCCTCGTGCCTCTGTGGTCCGAGATGGTGTTGGAGGCTCTTCAGTCGAGGATCGACAGCGGGCAGCTTGCGACGTGGCTGACCAGTTCGTCCGGACGGTCGCTCGCCTCCGTGACGAACACCGAGCGCGCGATGGTGATGCTGCTCGAAGACGAGGGCGGTCCCGGCGAGCATGCCGTTGACCCCGGAGCTGAGGGGTTGAGCGACGGGTTCGTCCTCTCCAACGGGCAGGACGACGAGTACCCGGATGGGGACACCGTCCCCATCCGTAAGGCGTTCCGGTGTGTGGAACACATCGTCGGCACCGGCTCTTGGCCTGTGGAAGGACATTGGGTGGTCGATCGCTGAGCGGGCTGTCGCCGTGCCCGGACAAGGATCGGGGCGAGGTGGAATGCGGTCTGGTAGGCAATGGTGAGACCGTCGGGCGCCTCGTCGACAGGCTGAAGGCCTGGTGGGGCATCCGAGCCTGGTCCGGCAAGGTCTCGTCAGCACCTCCGTGTCTCGGTGTCCTGATCAAAGACCTCTCCCGACCGCCCTTGATCACAACCAAACACGCGCCCTCACACGGTTGGAGCCATACGCGCTTCACCACTCCTGAGCGAGGTCCGGAACGCGGCGACGGATACCGGGACTATCGCGATTCGATCATGGAATCGGTCGCGGTTCGAACTCTGCGAGCGGTGGAGCGCCGTCTCGTCCAGGCTCTCGCCACCCGCGTTCACCCCCGGGCGTCCGGCGCTCTCGAACAGAAAATAAAGATACTCAAAGTAATATAATGATCACGCTTCGTCACGCAAGTGGGTCGTCCAGAGAGGGATTCATGCGCATCACGAAGAGGGTCAGGGTCGTTGTCACCGCGCTCGCGGTCGCCGCGGGCACGCTCGCCGCGTCGGCTGGTTCCGGGGTCGCGGCACCTCCGCCGCCGGGACGGCTCGCCGCCGTCGAGATCGTCAAGGTGGAGGCGAACGTCGGTGATTTCTGGGAGCTGTCGGCCTCCTGCACCATGGGGCGGGTCGCCATCGGCGGGGGCGCCGAGGCCGGCTTCGGAAACACCCCGAGCGGCCACGACCTGAACCTGATCAGCAGCAGCCCGATGATGGAGGGCGGCCAGGCGACGGGCTGGGTGGTGAGCGCCCACCACCTGTGGGACAACATCCCCCAGACCGTCACGGCCTACGCCATCTGTGCCGCGCCGCCGGCGGGGTACCAGGTGCTCCAGGGCGATCCCGTGCCGTTGCCCCAGAAGGAGGTCGCCAAGCTGACGTGCCCGACCGGGAAGGTCGTCCTGGGCGGAGACGGAACGGTCGCACAAGGCGACTGGGCCGGCCTCAGCAAGTCCTACCCCGCCTCGGCCAACGGGCCCGCGGCCAGCCTGTACGCGAGCCGACCGGCCAAGGCCGGCGAGACCGGCTCCCAGGACGGCTGGTGGGCCCAAGCCACCGATGACCAGTCGGACAGCAACATGGACCTGTACAACATGTGCGCCCAGACCGTCTAGCAGGGCGCGCATCGCCCCTCGCATGCGCACGGCAACATCGAAGGGCCTCGCGGCTTCGGCCGCGGGGCTCTTCGTCGCGTACAGCCGTCATCGCGAGGTCTGTCCCGGCCTCGCGTCCAGGCCGTTCCTTCCGGGTCACCTCGCCGACCAGATGATCCGAAAGAAACGGCCTAGCCCTCCAGTACCGCACGCTGGGCGTCAGTGACCGACAACGGCGGAACCTTCGGACCCGGACGACTCATGCCTAACCAACGACGAATCTCCGACTCAGGTCCCTAGTACTCCAGCCGTAGGTCTTGGACCTTGATCTTCATGACCGGGCGGCAACCTGCCTGCGTAACGAAGCTGGCCTGCTCGGGCTGCTTGGTGTTGATCGGTTCATGGTCACCGCGCGATCGGTGAGACGCGTGAGTCGCCGGCCGAGCGTGGATATGCGGCTTGCCGCTCGGGTCTGACCCTTCCGTCCGGGCCACCCGTTCGGCGGACTCACCGCGCCGGGGGCGGGCCCCGCTCGTAGCGTCGGCCCGGACGAGATTCGCCGTAGCCCCTGGGAGAAGCCGATGACGGATGAGTCGATGGAGAAGCTGGCCACGGAGGCATGGCTCTACGGGTACCCGCTGGTCACGGCGGCCGTGACGAAAAGCAACATGACGGCGGTCCCGGCCCGGGACGACTCGCGCAGGAAGGCCCCGGTCAATCAGTTCTGCTACATGCGCACCACCCCGGACGCCTCCTTCACCGAGGTCGTCTCGCCGAACGCCGACACCCTGTACTCCAGCGCCTGGCTCGATCTGTCCGACCAGCCCCTGGTGCTGGCCCTGCCCGAGTTCGGTGACCGGTTCTGGATGGTCCCGATCCTGGACGCCTGGTCGAACGTCTGCGCCGTCGTCGGCCAACGCGACAACGGCCCGTCCGCCGGGCCGTTCCTGATCGCCGGGCCCTCCTGGTCGGGAGGGGCCCCCGCCGGTCTGACCCTGCTGAAGTCGCCCACCGCCGTGAACTGGATCATCGCCCGGTACGCGACCAGCGGCCCGTCGGACTTCCCGGCCGTCAACCGGCTCCAGGACGACACGCGGCTGATTCCGCTGTCGGAGTGGACCGGCGACCCGGATGACCACTCCCCTCCCGCCGACGTCCCCGTCCCTGCCGACGCCGTCACCACGACGGCGCCCGTCGACCAGGTCCATGCGCTCAGCGGCCGCGAGTACTTCACCCTCCTCAACCAGATGATGGTCGACAACCCTCCCGACCCCGCCGACGCTCCGTTCCTGGGCAGCGCCGCCAAACTCGGCATCGCACCCGGCGCGAGCCTGGACGACCTGTCCCCCGACGAGCTCGCCACCCTGGACGCGGGCGCGCAGCGCGGCCCGGAGGTCCTGCGCGATCTGCTCGCCCGGACGGAGTCCGCGAACTCCGGTGGCTGGACCGTGCACCGGGGCCTGGGTGATTACGGAACCGACTACGCCAAACGCGCGGTCATCACCCGGTTCGGGTACGGAGCCAACCTCGACGCCGACGCCCTGTACCCGCACGCCACCACCGACGCCGACGGCCGGCTCCTCGACGGCGCCCACACCTACATGCTCCACTTCGACGCCGGAAACACCCCGCCCGTCGACGGTTTCTGGTCCCTCACGATGATGAACGAGCACCAGCTCTTCGCCGACAACCCGCTGGACCGCTACGCGATCGGTGACCGCAGCGGCATGCGGACCAACCCCGACGGCTCCCTGGACATCCACGTCCAGCACGACAACCCCGGACCCGACCGCGAGAGCAACTGGCTCCCCGCACCCGCGGGCAGCTTCAACGTCTTCCTGCGCCTGTACTGGCCCCAGCAGCCCGCCCTCACCGGCGACTGGACCCCACCGCCGCTGCAGCGCACCAGCTGAATCCCGCAGGCCCGGTACCTCGCAGAAGGGTTCCTTGTCCATCACTGTCGAACCGGACGAAGGTGGTGCTCGTAGCTGGAACCGCCTGCGTCAGGCGACCAGCTCGTAGATGCTCACGGCCGTCAGCCACAGGCCGGCGAGGAGGGAGAGCGTCACAACCAGCTGCTCCTGGTGCCGGCTCAGCCAGTTCCGTAGGGCGTTCAGCCGGGCCTCCGCGGCCGCAGGTGCCCAGACCGCGTACATCTCCATGACGATGAGGCTGAGGGTGGCCAGCAGGCAGTAGCCGGTCAGCGCGAGCCAGTCGCCGGTGGTGGAGAGGTTCGCCTCAAGGGCCGTCGCAGCGCCGGCGCCGACCAGTCCCCAGGGCTGCAGCAGCCACGCCAGACCGGCTGCCGTGACCCAGGAGGCGTTGTCGATCCGGGCGGCCCAGCGCGGTGGGCCGTGCGGGCGGGGCGGCCGGCGTCGCCGACGCGCGCCGTACAGCACCAACGCCAGACCGATGGCGAGTTTCGCGGCGATCGCGGCGGTCGAGGGCGCGCTGTTGCGGGCCGGGGGCTGACCGCCGGTCAGCAGCACCACGACAGCGATCACGGCGATCAGGTTGGCCAGCCACGACAACAGGAATGCCAGGCCCTGACGGACGCCGCGCCGCGAGGAGAGCAGCAGGATGAAGGCGCTGTTGTGCAAGGGCCCCAGGGTGATGGCCGTACCGATCACCACCAGGTCGAGGACCATCGGACCATTCGCTCCTGATCATCAGGGCCGTCCGCGCCCCATGTGCTAAGGGCCGGTCGGCAGAGGGATGCGGCGCTGCTACGGTGCCGCATCGCGACTGTGCAGGCGGCGGCCCGGCGGGTCAAGGAGGCCACGCTCATGAAGCCTTGCCGGTCCGTTTGGGAAATGCGCAGTCGGCCTACGTCTGCCTCGGCCTCGACGAGACCACTGAGCCCTGGTCCTGGGCGCCACCAGGGATCTCTTCACAGCTCGGGCCGCCTTTGCCTGGGGTGGTGACCCGAGCCTAAAGGGTGTTGCAGGAGGTCCGGCTTCGGCAGGCGGAAGTGACATCTGGCCTGTTGTTTCACCGTGTCATGGCGAGGTTGTGCATGGTGGCGACGGCTTGGACCGCGTGGTGGAGGCCGTCTCCTTTCTGGCGGCAGTCGCGCAGGATCTTCCAGTTCTTCATCCGGGCGAAGGCGTGCTCGACGCGGGCACGGACGCGCCGGTGTTCGGCGTTGTCTTCTTCCTGGCCGCGCAGGAGGGGGCGGCTGGCTCTCTTGAGGTGCGGGACGAGGCCCCGATCTTGCGGTCGCGGACCGGGATCAGGGGGCCGTCCACGATCCGCAACCGGTCGGTGTCCGCCACCGGCCGCGAAGCCGGCTCCAGCGTCAGCAGCGGACGGAGCCGCTGGATGACCCGGCCCCCGCTTCCCCGTTTCCTGACCTTCCGGATCGGATCGGATCGGTGCTCGGATCAGCCGCATGATCGGCCGGACAGGCCCTGGCTGGAGGAAACCGGCTCGCACTCTGGTCGCCCCGCGCGCCGCTTCTTCGAATTCACAGGCGCGGGACACGAACAGGCGCCCCATGTTCTGCAGATGCGTGAACTGAGTCGCACCAGACGAGGCCTGAAGCCCCAAGATCCGGGGCCTCAAGACGCCAGCCGAGCCTGGTCATCCGCCTGGTCGTTCAACGTGTCTGCGGCGGTCTTCGGCGACTCTGGCGCAACTTCCGTGAAGTCGAGCCGATCCTCGGTGTCCGGGGCCGGAGCACGCTGGGAACCGGCAGGTCAGGGGCTTGTCATGAGGCAGACAGAAGCCCGGTCGGCGTAGCTCCACGGAGGGGGTGCCAGAGCCGGTTTCCGTGAACAAAGCCACCGATCTCCGATCGTGACAGCCTCCTGCGCGTGTTCACGGCCGGCTCCGGAGCCGGCCGCAACCTCTCCTGCGTGCGCCAGAACTGGTCCTGATGCCCTTCGGTCCAGCACCGTCCTGGGATGGGCGCTGTCCGGCGACCGCCCTGGGACCGTCCTTGTCCCAGAATGATCATCAGGTCCGCAGTCGCGGGTCTGGGGCCGTGGGCGTGAGGAGATTCGTGAAGGACGTCATGCAGTACATTCGGGAGACCCACGGGCCGGACAAGGCCCCGCCGGAGCTTCCCGACGAGGAGCTCCTCGCGCGGATCGAAGAGGAATACGGCGTCCAGCTGCCGGCCGGGCTGCGGGAGTTCCTGCTCCATGTCGGTGACGTCGAGCGCGCCCGCCTGGAGCCCGTCACCGTCACGGACGAGGACGCGCACACGTATCTGCCGGAGCTCACGGCCATCGCCTGGGACCAGGGCGTTCCGCGCGACCTGATCGTCCTGTGCGAGGACGAAGGCGACTTCTATCTCGTCGGCCCCGACAACGCGGTCGTCTTCTGGTCGTGCATCGGGACGGGTGGTCTCACGGAAGACCGCTGGGAGTCGGTGTGGCACTGGGCCCGCCACGAGTGGCTCCGCCTGCCGCCGCCGGAGGCGACCTGAGCGGCGGCTGTGGGCCGGGATCGGGCCAATTGGGTTAAACCGCTCTTGGGGCTCCGGGGTATCGGCGGCCTGGTCTGGGAGAGTCAGCGGGTGTTCAGGGGCCGGAGTCGATGGGCCCGCACCTATCTGACCCGGGGAATGCCATGAGTGATGCAGGAGAGGGGACCCGTCCGGGCAGCGAGGTGCCGGGCGCTGTCGAGGGCCCGCGGCCCCCGTCATGGCCGCGTTGATCTCGGGCCTGCTGATCGCCCTCGCGATGGCCACGATCATGGTCACCACCTACGTGTCCGCGCAGCACGCCGTGGTCGCCCGCGACCTGCCGTGGGGGTGACCGGTGCTTCGCCGCTCACCACGGCGGTGCAGCAGCACGTCTCGCTGGACATCCACCAGTACTCCGACCAGGCGGCTCTGGAGGCCGCGGCCAACCGGGCGGAGATCTACGGCGGTTTCGTCCCGCAGACCAACACGGTGGTCATCGCCGAGGTGGCCAGCCTGGTCACCCCCGGGCAGATGCCGGCCCTCTACGAGGAGGCCGCCAAGCCCCAGGGCCAGAAACTCGCCCTGAAGCTGACCAACAAGCTCCCGAAACAGGACCCCCTTGGCGTCGTCCCCGGCATTGCCGTGTTCGTGCTGCTCGTGGCGGGCTACCTCGGCTCCACCCTCACCATGCAACGCACCAAGACCGCGGCCGCCCGCCGACGCGTCCTGAGCCTCATCGGGTACGCGATCGTCACCGCCCTCGTCTTCGATGTGATCATCGGCCCGATCCTCGGCGCCTATCCCGACGTCGGCTCCAACTTCTGGCCACTGTGGGGCGAGTTCACCCTGATGTGCCTGGCTGTGGCCCTGTTCGCCGCGACTCTGCAGAGCTTGATCGGCCCGATCGGGACCCTGGTCACCGTCGTCATCATGGTCTTCTTCGGCAACCCGTCCACCGGCGGGGTGAACGGCACCGCCTACCTGCCGGCGTTCTGGCAGGCCATCGGTCCGGGCCTGCCGCCGTGGAACGGAACCACGCTGGTGCGCAACACGCTCTACTTCGACGGCAACAGCATCACCCAGCCACTCGTCGTGCTGAGCATCTACGTCGTCGCCGGCGCCGCGCTGGTCACCCTCTTCACCTACGGCCGCCTGCTGTGGTGGCGCGGCGCCAAGGCGCCACGCTCGCCTATCAGCCCCGAGGAAGAGGGCGGCATCGCCACCATTCCCCCCGCGTAGCCTTCCGCGTCGACCATAACGTCGGACCGAGGCGCAGCCCGCCCCACCGACGGCGTTGCGTTCGGCCGACGACTGGCAGGACGTCTAGCCTCGGCCCGTGGAACAACCCGATCAGCGCACCGAAGGGGCGGGACCGTTCACGACCCGCCTCACCTGGCAGCCGCCCGGCGGCGGCACGGCCGTCTGGGAATCCCGGCCCGCCCGGCGCCGAGGCATTGTCGCCGTCCGTCCTCCCGGCACCGTCGGCGCCCGTCAGGTCAGCGCCGACGGCACCGCCCTGGCCCGGCTGCGCAGGCTCAACGCCGTGGCCGCCACCGCCTTCGTCATCGGCGGAGCGCTCTTCGCCACCGGCGCCGCCGTCGCCCAGTTCGGCTCCGGCGACGCCACCACCTGCGCTTCGATCTACTTCGCCGGCGGCCTGTTCTTCAACACCGGCGGCTATCTGTCTCTGCTCCAGGTCGTCAACGCTCCGCGCCATGTGCCCGGAGGGGAAGGCGCCCTGGTCGCCCGACGGTGGCGGTGGTGGAGCTATGAACCGATGCGGGTCGACTGGCTGAGCGCCTTCGTCCTCTTCGCCGGCACCCTGGTGTTCGCCGTCGACCTGCTCGATTCCTTCCTCCAGGGTCTGACCACCCAGCAGATCAACCGACTGATCTGGGCACCCGACGTGATCGGCTGCGTGCTCTTCCTGATCTCCGGCCATCTGGCGTTCGTCGAGATCTGCCACGGCCGGCCGTGCATCCGACAGCGCGACCTGGGCTGGTGGATCGTCGCCGTGAATCAGCTGGGCTCCGTCCTCTTCATGGTCTCGGCACTCGCCGCCTACACACGCCCCGCCACCGGCAGCCTGATCAACGCCGACATCGCCAATTGGGGCACCCTCACCGGTGCCCTCTGTTTCTCCGCAGGCGGGATCCTCCAGCACTACGAACGCCCCTGACCCGACCCCACCCGAAGTGTGCGAGCGGTAGACGCCGTCCTCGACCATGGCGCCCAGGACCGGCCTGCAGTGCAGCAAACGGTCCGGACGGAAGCCGAGGGGCACCCGCAGCGCCAGGACCATCAACCCAACGCCAGTTACCTGACGCGCCGAGGGCCTCCTCCTGCGCTGTCGGAGGGGAGACCGCGAAGCCTCTCGGCGCAGCGCCGCCCCACTTGATCAATCGATGCACTCGGATGGGCTACCGACATCCCCGTTCCGGCGACACCGAGCATTGATCGCCCATCGAGACGATCTCTCACAGTGGGTGACCGGCGGCCGCGTCGCCGGGTTCGTCGGCCAGGGCGATCGCCGTGGTGATGCGCTTGCCCACCGGCTCACGGTGGACGGCGAAGCTCCG
>NZ_JBIAMM010000027.1:0-50508 GCF_042874095.1 Streptomyces sp. NPDC004266 | reverse complement strand
GCGACCGGCATTCTCCTGGCCCACCTGCTCGCCGACGACATGAACCAGCCCACCGTCCACCACACAGGCCAGTGGGAGCACGCAGCCCCCGTGGCCCAGCACACGCTGCCCTAGAACCGATCGAGCCCGGTACACCCGTGCCGGGCTCCCCGCCCCGCAGGCGCCGGCCCCGGCAGGGGCGCGTACCGCTTCGCGTGCTACCGATGTGCTGGTGGAATATGCCTCTCCTGCGGGTGACCGCCTCGCTGTCCCACCGTGGAGGTGGCGGGCATCGGCACCGCCTCCACAAGCCCCCGCACGAGTGGTACACCCGCATCTTCCCGCCGTCCTGGTGAGGGCGACACACGCCACGCAGCTCACACGCTGAGCGCGGCCGTGCGCGCGCTCGATCGTGTCCCCGCCACAAGTGAAGAGGCCGCCGGTCACGGGAGTGACCGGCGGCCTCATGACACCCACGCGCCAACATGAGTGCCAGAAGTTCCCTGATCCAAACTGGTTGCAGTCCACAAGTCGTCAGGGGTCAACACGCTCAGCGAAGAGCGCTGTCCACGCATAGAACCATGCTGACTCCAATCTGCTCCAACGATCGTGAACACCAGTGAGCGAAACCCCTTCGTATCCCTGCACTCGATGGCCACCCACAGTGAAAAGTGAGGGCTGCAGAGATCTGCAACGGTCCCCGCAGACCTGCGCTCACGTGCCCTGTTGCGTAACTCTGCAGGTCGCAGCGACGCTAATTTTCCGCTCTTAGTCCCGCTAATAAATCGGCGCAGAAAGTTTCTTTAATTTCGCTCGGGAACACCGGCGAACGAATCGACCCGGCGGGCCATGGAACCCGGTCTGCCCCTGGATCATCACCTGCCACAATGTGATGGCCGCCCCGAGAGCGCCAACTCCTGGAGTGGTGAATGCAATTGCAGTCCACAAGTACGTCGGGTGCGAAGCGCTCCTTCGCACCCGACCACGTCAGCCCGAAGGGGCATCCACATGCCTGTAAACAACACTCACTCCCTGATCACCGGTGTTCCGACCCCCTTGCCGGTCGTGACCGACAGCCGCACCTCCCACGCCGCCACCCTCAGCCCATCGCGGTCTTCGCCGTCCTCGGCACCGTCCTGACGCTCGCGGGTGTGGCCCTGGGCACGATCGCCCAGATCCTGCTGTGCTGCGCCGCTATCGGCGCCGGCGCCGGTGCCGCGGTGGCTGGAGGCAGGCGCCTTGCCGCCCTGCTCTCCTCCGCCATGAGCAACCCTCAGTAGGTGGTGAACATGGGACGCCCCGCGAACCCCATCAACTACGACGTGCTCACCCGGGGGCGCCTCGCTGAACTCCTGCGCCAGGAGAAAGCGGGGAGGACCTACGACGAGCTGGCCGTCCAGACGGGGGTGTCGGCCGCGACGCTCAAGCGGGCGGCCTCCGGCAACGTGGTCCCCTCGGAGAAGGTCATCGACGCCTTCCTGGCGGCCTGCGGAAGCGGACCCCGCACCGTTCGTTCGGCCAAGGCGCTACGGCATCAGGCCCGAAGGGATGAGCTCGGCGGATACACCCGAGGAGTCGCTGCGGCCACGGTCAACACGGGCGCCATGCTTGCCGACGCTCTCGATGTCCTCTACAAGAACGCCGGAGCCCCGACGTACCGGGAGATGCAGACCAGGGCCGGCGGTGCCTACCTGCTCCCGCTCAGCAGCATCTCTAGAATCCTCCGCCGACAGATGCTGCCAGTAGATGAGAAACAGATGCTCGCGTTCCTCAAGGGCTGTCATGTGCCCCAGCGTGAGCATGGCGAGTGGATCAAGGCATGGCGCCGGGCCGTAGGGCGTAGTTCGATCTCTGCGAATCAGTGGGTGGCGCTGTCGATGCTCGACGCGATCCGCGACACGGTCCTCAAGGTGGGGGAGAACTGGACCTCTGAGTGGGCCGCCGAGATGGCCTCGGTCGTGACGGCCGCGGCGAGGTTGCCGAACCAGGTCGCCGCTCCTGAGCTGGCCGCAGGGATGGCCTCGGTCGTCGAGGCCGCCGAGAAACATCTGGACACATCGCGGGTAGACGCCATCCTCTCCTCGCCCGTAGCGGCCTCCGCCGAGACATCCAGACGTCAGCTGTTCTGGAAAGCTTCCGTGTTGCCACGCACCGCCGCGCCTTCCGGAACGACTGAGGCAGCGGCCTAGAGGTCGCTTGCTCCGCCCCGAAGCCCCTGCCGTACACGGCGGGGGTTTCGTCGTTTCAGCCGCCGCTGCGCTCACCCGGGCGGGTGATTTCTGCCCTCGCGTACGCGTACGCGACTTGTGAGGCGCACCCCCAACTCGCCCTGAAAATCCGGCTATTGACATGAATCGGGATCTTTCGGCATGTTTCCGGCGCGGCCCGGTGAACGGGCCGCACCGTCGCGAGATTCGGAGGGAGTGATGCGTGAGACGTACGACGCGTACGAAGCCGCGGGCCGGCTGCGGGTGCCGGTCGCGGCCTGGCGCTGGGCCACCGCCTCGGGCCTGGTCCCGGCCGCCGACGCCGGGCCCGGCCGCTGGTCCCGGATCACGGTGGAGGCCGCCGGCCCGGAGGCCGTCCGCGCCGCGCTGCGCGGACCGGCCGGAGCGTCCTGGGTGGCGGACCGGCTCACCGCGGCCCTGGGGGAGCCCCGGCGCTTCCGCCCGCCCGTGCCCCTCTCAGCGGTCGGCCACCTCGTCGGCTCCGGCCTGCTGACCTACCTCGGCGGCGAGACCGCCTATCCCGACGTCCACCCCGACCGGGTCGCCGTCCGCGCCCGCCGCCGGGACCTGCCCGCCCTCCTCGACCGCCACGTCCCCCTCGGCCCCGACCAGGCCGCCCGCCGCCTCGGCGTGCGCCGCACCGACTTCGACCAGATCGTTCGCCTCGGCTGGATCACCCCCACCGGCACCGTGGACATCGACTACAAGCACCACGGCGGCGTCACCACCGTCCCCCTGTACTCCGCCGAGGACGTCGCCCTCCTGCCCACCGTCCGGCCGGCCGTGGACTGGCACGCCCTGCGCATCCTCGCCCCGGGCCGCCGCTCACCCCTCCACGCCCTCGCGGGATCGGTACAAGAAAGGGGTGTCTGACGAGTTGGTGCGTGGTGGTGGAGACGTGTGTGCCTGATCGGGGTGGTGGTCACGTGTTGGCGGTGCGGTCGGGGACGAGGCCGGCGATGGCCCGGTAGGGGTCGGGCAGGCCATCTCGCCGGTGGGTCCATCGGGTCAGCTGTTTCCAGGGTCTGGGGTCGGCGAGTGCGTGCTCGACGGTGGTGCGTTTCGATGAGTGTCCGTGCCGGGCTTCTTCTCGGGCGGCGTGTACGTGCGGCAAAGCGATCTTGTTCGGTTTTCCGGGTGGTGCGATCGCCTGGCCGGGGTGGTCGCGCCGTAGCCCGAGGCAGCCGTCGTCCAGAAGCGCTTCCACTTCTGGGAAGTGCCGGAAACGGATCCCGATGCCTTCGTTGCGTGCGGCGGTCGCAGCGTGCATTTTCCGGGCCGCGGGGCGTCGGTCCAGAGCGTGCGGCCCTGGTGGTCGGCGACGACGGTGGTCTTCATGGTGTTCTGCTTCTTCTCGCCCGAGACGAACGCCCGGTGTCCGCCGCGGCCGGCCGGGGACCGACGGACCTGGATCTCGGTGCGTCCAGTTGCAGTTCGACACCCTCGGTGTGGGCATAGGCGAAGACGTCGGCCAGGGTCCGCGGCCGCAGGCCGGGCCGGTCGGGGACCGCGCGGCCCGCTCGGCCAGGAGCCCGCGTATCTCCCCGATGGCGCGGGTGACGGTGGAGCGGTCGACACCGAACGGCAGGGCGAGGACGGAGTGCGGGAGGTCATGCCACAGCTGGATCTGCGTGGCGACCGGCCGGCCGGTGAACACCAGCCGATGCCGCACAGGCGTCCCGCCTCAGGTTTCCTGGCTCTGCCTCGTGCTTCATGACGACGCCCCTCGACCGCGGCGACCTTCCACGGGTCGGCCAACTCCTCCACCGACCAAGCCAGATGCTGCCGGGAGATCCCGGTGAACAGCTGAGGGGCGAGGATGTCCCGGTTGACCATGATCGCCACGGGCTGGATCGCCCCACCCTCGCGCGATCATCCCTCAACCACCCTCACGCACCAGCTCGTCATCGAGCGCATTGCGGCTCCTGGGGTCGCCACAGCCTGAGCCGTCGCGACCCCAGGGGCTCCGTGACAGTGTGGATCAGAAGTGCGGATCGAGCAGGGAGCCGAACGTGTAGGTGCCGCGGTCCCAGCCGACCGTGTTCGTGTCGGGAAGGTACGCCGTCGGCAGTCCAAGCCTGGAGAGGCTGGACGTCTGACCGTAGACGCCGTCGTACGGCACGACACAGTCCTTCCACGTGTACGTGCCGGCACTCAGATAGATCTCACGGGTCGAATATTTCGCACCGTCCCAGAGCTGGGTCCATGTGTAGGTCCCCGAGGCCAGGTAAATCGACTTGCTGGTGCAGGCGGGCGCCTCTCCCGCCGACGGGAGGCCGTTGAGCCACACGCTCCGCGTGTTGTACGCCGTGGCCCCGGCGCTCGCCGGAGCCCCTGCAAGCGTCACGACCGCCGCCGTCATCGCCGTGGCCGCCGCCACCTTGCCGAGCGTTCCCCACATGATTTCCCCTTCGCGGATTTCTTGCCGGTTCCCTGTGCTGCCCTGCGGATGGAGGTGTCAGGATCCGGTGAGGCGGCTACTGATCGTGTGATTCGCCGACGCGGACAGCCCGTAGAGGTCGGACTCCAACCTGGCTACGGAGCCGGCTCCATTCGGCAAGAGGGAGCAGTAATTCCAATACATGAAGGTTCTTTCGTATGCGGGAGAGGCGATACTGCATTTCCATTCGTACCACCCCTCCGCGAGGTAAATCCTCCTCGATGCATAGCCCAGGATCTGACCGTTGGAGTCGCGCGTGGTAGCCACCTGCCATTCGTACCAATCAGCCGCAAGGTAGATGCTTCGGCTGACGCTGGCGAGTTCACCACCGTAGGGGTACTGAACGAGGTACAGCGAGCGGCTCATCGTTGCTGTGCCCGCCTGGGCCGGCGCACTGGCCAAGCAGATCATGGCGACACCCGATGTCAATACGCCCAGAACACGAGTCAGGACTCTAGACATTCTTCCCCTTCAGGAGTGGCTTCCGGAAGACGCTACGATCTTCAATTCGATTTGGTCAAGGCTGTTTACGCAAGGCGTCTCAATTCCCGCAGAAGGGGCTTCGCCGCCAGAAATAAGACACGTCAGCACTTCAAAGGGTTGTGCCGATCTCGACGAAAGAATCGGAATACTGAGTTCCGTATTCGGGTAGAGGGCGAATGCGGAACCAAGAGCCGAGGACGCACGGCCGGTACTGACAGGCGGTGTCTTCACATGATCACGGCTGGTGGGTCATGGTGGCGTGATACGTCGTCATGAACTGTCCGATGCCGAGTGGGAGTTCGTCCGGCCGTTGCTGCCCGAGTCGTTGCGAGGGCGGAAGCGGCTGGACGACCGCCGGGTCCTGAACGGAAGCATGTGGAAGTTCCGGACCGGGACGGCCTGGCGGGACGTGCCCGAGCGTTACGGGCCGTGGGCCACGCTGCACACACGTTTCCGCAGGTGGGCGGCGGACGGAACGTTCGACCGGATGCTCCACGCTGCCCAGGCGAAAGCGGACGCGGCGGGCGACATCGACTGGCTGGTGTCGGTCGACTCCACCATCGTCCGCGCCCACCAGCACGCCGCCGGGGCCCGAAAAGGGGGCTGCGCGATCCGGCCCTCGGACGGTCCAGAGGCGGGCTGACCAGCAAGATTCACCTGGCCTGCGACGGCCGTGGCCGTCCGCTCGCCTTCGTCGTCACGGGCGGCAACACCAAAGACTGCACCCGGTTCACCGCCGTGATGGAGGCGATCCGGGTGCCCCGGATCGGTCCCGGGCGGCCCCGCGTCCGGCCCGATCATGTGCTGGGCGACAAGGGCTACAGCTCGAAGGCGATCCGCGCCTGGCTCCGCCGCAAGGGCATCGCTCACACGATTCCCGAGCGGGCCGACCAGGCCGGCAACCGGGCCCGGCGAGGTAGCCGAGGAGGCCGCCCGCCCGCCTTCGACCGCGAGGCGTACAAACATCGCAACGTCGTGGAACGGTGCTTCAACCGCCTGAAGCAGTGGCGTGGCATCGCCACCCGCTACGACAAGACCGCCCAGTCCTACGAGGCGGCCGTCACCCTCGCCTCACTCCTGATGTGGGCGTGACATTTGACGACAGAACCTAGGGGGTGTCTTTCCGATCATTGGATCGGTGGTCCGATAGGGAGGAATGGAGAGTTTTCTGCCGCCAGGTGGACAGTGATCGCACCACTGCTGCCGCCTGGGGGCCGGGCTCGTGACCAGTGGCGGGACCATTGCCAGGTGCTCGAGGGCATCATGTTCACGTTCCGCACCGGTCTGCCCTGGAGGGACCTGCCCGAGCGGTTCGGCCCCTGGCAGACCATCCACGGACGGTTCGCCCGCTGGGCCGCCGACGGCACCTTCGACCGCCTCTTGGCCGCCTCCCAGACGCGGGCGGAGGTGGACCGGCTAATCGGATCGGCGCGGATGCTGAGTGGGAACGACGGCCGTTCTTGCGGTCAGCGCCTACGCGGTCGAGGGGGGAAGAAAGGTGAAACCGTGCAGACCCCGCGTGCTGCAGGCGACTAGGCCGAGATCGTTGCCGCCGGGCCAGGAGCAGGTGAGCAACGGCGCCTCCGTACGCATCATCGTTATGCGTCTGCATGTTGCCCTGTGCCAGACCTCGATGGTTCGTGGTGAGGACACGATGCTGATCCACACCCCGTCCGGAGAGATGGCGATGCTCTTCACCGGGCCCGAATCGGTGCGGAAGGTTCCGGTGACGGTGCCCCGGGGCATGTCCAGGACGCAGACGGTTCCGTGCATGTCTCCGCTGGCGAGCCAGGTGCCGTCCGAGGCGATCGCCGTGCTCGTCACCGCGGCCGGGTGCCGGGCGATCCTGCGCGGCTTTCGAGATGTGACGTCCCAGACCTTGATCTGTGTGTCAGCACCGCCGGTCACGATCCAGCTGCCGTCCGGTGCTGAGGCCGCAGTGGTTACTTTCCCCCGGTGACCGGGCACGGCCAGAGACGTGTCCTCCGGAGCTCCGGGCGCCCAGAACATGATTCTGCCGTCCGCGGTACCGGCGGCGATCGTGCGGTCGGGGGTCACGGCGAGGGCGGTGATCGTCGCTTCGTACCACTGGTACCGGTGCAGCCGCCCTCCCGACGTGTCGAACAGCCGTATGTGAGCGGTGCCATTGCCCGGAGTCGTCCACGTTCCCTCCTCACACACGGCGATGAGCGTGCCATCCGGGGACAGGGCCGCGAACGGTTCGTAACCGTGACGGAAGGACCCGTTCCGATCGTAGAGCGGCAGCTCCGTCGTCTGGCCGGCGCCCGGGTCCACGGGAGGCCTTCGCACCGTCAGGTTCCCGGCCGTGCTGATGACTGCGAGGTACTCACCGCCTGCGGATACGGAGGCACTGAGGGCGGCTCGCGGAAACGCGACCCTACCGCCCTCCGACCGCACGGTGCGCGGTCTCTCACGCCGCAGGTCCCACGTCCTGACCGTCCCGTCCGACCCCGCGGTCATGAACCAGGAGCCCGAATGGGCGAAGGCCACGTCGTTCACCGCTCCCAGGTGCCCGGTCGCGACGACCTGGGAGCCGCTGCCGAAGGGGCGGATCCGAGTCGTGCCGGTAGGGCCCGCGATAGCGATGAGGTCGCCGTCGTCGGAAACGGCGAGAGCCGTCACCGGCCCGACATCCACGATGCGTTGCGCGTCCCCGCCGCCCAAGGCCGGCACTGCACGATGGGCGGGACGGCGCACCAAGTACAGTCCGCTGCTTGTGGACAGGACGGCCCCGCGATTACGTGCCACGGCGACAGAACCGACATGGGCGTCATTGGTAGAGACAGGGGTACTGCGCCGGGACGTGCCGGTCTCCCACCGCACCACCTCTACGAGGCAGGTGGAGAAGAAGTGAGAGCCGTCCGGGTGGAAGGAGATGCCTTTGATCGGCCACGCGTGGTGCTTGAGCTTTGCGGTGCAGGAGACGTCATCCGGATTCCAGGTTCTGAGCGTGCGATCCGCACTGCCGGTGACCAGCAGACTGTCGTCAGGGGAGAGAGCGAGAGCGGTCACCGCCTTGTGGTGGCCGGAGAATGTTCCCGCACACGTCCAGGTCGCCGTCTCCCACTTCTTCGCGGTCCCATCCGCGCTCCCCGTCACCAGCCAGGAGCCGTCCGACGCTACGGAGACGGCAGCCACCCGGTCCGTGTGCGCCCGCACCGTGGCCAGACGACTCCATGTACGTGTCTCCCACACGTGGAGGCTGCCGTCCGCACAACCGCCGACCAGCCACGCGTCATCGGGAGCCACGGCGAGTGCGGTGACCGGACCGGGATGGACCAGCGAGCTGCGCAGGAGGTCGTCGGTCAGGTCCGGTGGCTCCCACCGCTGCGCAAGCCCCGGTCCCGTCCGGTTATGGACCAGCGCGGCGACCTGACCACGCCAGGCCGAGCGATATCCGAGCCTGCTGTAGAGGACGTGCTTCAGCGCGTGCTCGGGGGTGGTGGGTGTGAGCAGGTGCGCGACGCGGGACAGCTCCCGGACACGTTGTGCTGCCTCGCGGGTGCCCAGCTGGGCGAGGTCGCTGTACGGCGCCACCGGACCGCGCTGGTACAACCGGCGTTCGATCCATCGCAGGTCCTGGGCCACCGTGCGGGCCAGTTCGGAACGATCGGCAGCGATCAGGTGGGCGATCAAGTGATCGAGCGCGTAACCGTACGGTGTTTCCCACCAGCTCGTCTCGGGCGACGGATCATCCACCACCAGCGGTTCGGCCGGCGCCAGGTCCAGAGCCATCGCGCGCGTGAGCTTGCCGTGCACGAGGCTCAGTTGTCTGCCGGTCAGTTGCCGCTGTAAGTAGTCACGGACGACGTCGTGCAGCGAGATGAATCCACCGCCTTCGCTATGCAGGGTCAGCAGGGACAGATTCGCCAGCGTGCGGATCAGCTCACGGGCGCGGCTCCCTTCATGCTCCCCGTACCAGAGGCTCGCGACCAGTGCGACCGGGATGCTCTCGTCTTCGGCGAACACGCCCAATTCGATGAAACGCCGTGTGTCCTCGGGGGTGAGCAGACGCGTGGCAGCCTCCACGGTCGCCCGGACGGCCTTGCGTCGCTCCTTGGGGTCGTCGACATCGAGCGGGACCGTAGGATCGACGCCGACCGGACCGTGGGCCCGCAGCCGCTCCAGCACGTCGCGTGTCGCGTCCGCCGGATCGGCCCCCGTCTCCAGGTCGGCGGCGATGAGGCGATTGGCCAGACGGAGCAGGAGGGGCCATCCTCCCGTCACGGCGAGGATCAGCTCGGTCGTAACCCGGGGCAGTTCCGGGAGTCCCCAGGTCAGGGCTGCGCGGGCTTGGTCGTCGGACATGGCGTCGACCCGTACTTGATAGGCGCCGCCAGGCAGGGCTTTGGGGACGCGGGTCGTGACCAGGCGTACGACATTGCGTCCCCCGTGCAGGAACGGCTCGAGCTGTTCCCGTTCCCAGATATCGTCCAGCACCAGCAGGGTCCGTGGCTGCTGGTCCAGGAGCCGGCCCAGGTGGGACCCTGCCAGTCCGGGGTCGTCGAACGTGGTGGTGTCCCCGGTGACGAACCTGGTGACCTCGGCGACCTTGGCGGCCAGAGCCTCACGACCGCGCACCTCGCGCCCGATCGTCACGACGAAGATCCGTCCCCGGAACCGTCTGCGGACCTTGGGGTCCGCGCACGCCATCTCGGCCAGTGTCGTCTTTCCGAATCCACCTGCTCCCCGCAGAGCAGTGGTGATGCCGATCGTCCCTTGTGCCCGCTGGCACAACGCCTTGATCACATCGAGGGACTCCGAGCGCGCGACCACCCATTCCGGTACGGGCGGCACCGCCGGTACCGGCGGCCTGGCCGGGGTCCACCGGCTCGTCAGCCGCTGGAGCAGGAGGCTCAACAGCACCCCGACCACGGTGAGCAGCGTTCCTGCAGGCCAGGGATGCTCCCTCAGCACGTCCAGCGGACCTGGCCAACGCTCCTGCGAGGAAGCCTGGTTGGTTGCCAGACCCAGCAGCGTGACCACCACGGCGCTCGTCACGGCCAGGGCGAGTAGCCCCGCTGCCCGCAGCGTCATTGTTCTCAACCGCACCCCCCGATGCTGTCCCTCCATAAAGGGGACGACCTGGCGTACCGAGGAGTTCCCGTCGGTTACACGGCCACACCTAGTACCCCAGTCATACTTCGCGATCTGGTTCGATGGCCATACAGCGGTGACGTTCTGAGGTGCTGCGGAGGTGGGGCGGGTTGAACGAGCGCGTGGTGGTCCTGAACCAGTTGGCGCAAGGCATCTGTCCGCTTGATCAGGGCGTCGACTGGTTCGGGAGCCTGGACGGCGCCGAGCAGTTCGAAGTCTTGCGTGACCTGGCAGGCTTCTGCATCCAGGCCCGCGCCCTCGTCGAGGACGGACCGGAGGCTATCTGCAGGGCCGGGATCCGGTCCACCCACACCCCGGCCGTGCTCATCACACGCGGGCACCTGACCGAGCAGCTGACAAAGATCATCAATCTGCCGCAGGACGAGCGCGTCAAGGCGTTCCGGCTGCTGGTCGCTCTGCTCGGCGTGGCCGACGAGCGGCGGCGGGCTCGGTTCTGTGCCCAGGGGTGCAGCCATGTCTGGCACCATCTGGGCACGGGTGTAGGAACAGGAGCGGCCATCACGTGATCATCACGGGTTGTGTGGACTCCTGAAGATCATGCTGTGACCGCGGGCCACAGCATAGATGCAGCCCGCTGGCGGGCGATGTTCGACCAGACCATGGCCCGGATCGCGGGCCGGTTCCGCAGGGTGGAACCACGGACGACCGCTCGTGCCTATCTGCTCGGACTGCTGTCCCGAACCGAGCGGAAGAACTGCTGGCAGCTGGCCGAGCAGGCTGGTCATGACCGCCCCGGGCCGATGCAGCGGCTGCTACGATCCGCCCGCTGGGACGCCGATGATGTCCGTGACGACGTCCGCTCCTACGTCCTTGACCACCTCGGCACCGACGACGGCGTACTGATCGTCGACGAGACGGGGTTCCTGAAGAAGGGCCGGAACTCGGCAGGCGTACAGCGGCAATACACCGGCACCGCAGGCAGGATCGAGAACAGCCAGGTCGGCGTCTTCCTCGCCTACGCCTCCAGCCGAGGACGGGCGCTGATCGACCGCCGGCTCTATCTGTCCGATGTCCCGTGGTGCCAGGACGCCGAGCGCCGCACCCGCTCCGGCGTGCCTGACCAAGCCCGGTTCGCAACCAAGCCTGCACTGGCCGGGCAGATGATCGCCGCGACACTGGACGCCGGGATCGACGCCTCGTGGGTGACCGGTGACGAGGCATACGGCCAGGACCCTGGCCTGCGTGCTCTGTTGGAGGGACACCGGATCGGCTACGTCCTGGCCGTCGCCTGCAGCACGCGGGTACGGATCAACCAAGGAAGGACCGCCGCCCGCTCGGACGTGGTGGCCGGCTGTCTGCCTGTCTCCGCCTGGCACCGGCAGAGCGCTGGCACCGGTGCGAAGGGGCCGCGCTACTACGACTGGGCCTGGATCGAGATCGGTGCCGACGGCCACAGGTACCTCCTGATCCGCCGCAATCCGACCAGCGGTGAACTCGCCTACTACCTGTGCTGGTCCCCGACCCGGGTCGCGCTGTCCGAGCTGGTTCGGGTGGCCGGGACCAGATGGTGCATCGAGGAGTGCTTCCAGGCTGCGAAAGGCCAGGTCGGGCTGGACCACTACCAGGTCCGCCACTGGACCGCCTGGCATCGGCACATCACCTTGGCCATGTTCGCGCTCGCATTCCTGGCGGTCCTCGCCGCCGACGCGACGCCGGAAAGGACCGCTCAGCCAGACCGAGCCGCCCGCAGCACGGACCCCATCGACCTGACCGTCCCCGAGATCCGCCGCCTGCTCGGAACTCTGCTGAACCCGATGAGCACATCTCCGCGCAAGCTGCTGCACTGGTCAACCTGGCGCAGACGACACCAGGCCGCAGCTCGCCGCAGCCACTACCGGCGGCGGCTCGCCAGCCCCTCAATCGGGTAGATCACGAAGTCGCACTGGAGTACTAGGCGTTTCTTCTGGATCTTCTCTGACCACGCCGTCTGGCAGAGCACCCCGTCGCGACATCTCTGTTTTCCGTCATCCGAGGCATGACAGCGGAGGATGAGGGCTGGCAAACAGTCGGCTCTGCACAGCAGTTCGAGGCACGATGGCCGCCATGAGCAGTGTCATCGAAGCGATCAAGGGGAACCCTGAAGTCTTCGCCGCAGTGGTGGCGTTCATCGGGATCGGTGGGGGTATCCTCGGCAACTTCATCGGTGCGCGGATCCAGCTGCGGGGTGGCCGTGCTCAAGCGGATGCCGCTCGGGATGCCGCTCGCATCACGGCAGAGGCGCAGCGGTTGGCAGCCCTGCGAGACGACCGCAGGCGTGAGATAGCCCAGTTCGTACAAAAGGCGCGAGAGACAGTGTCCTATGCGAAGGCGCTGTACCAGCGGGACCACGAGGGGGTTGACCAGGCGGCCATTCGGACTGCATATCTGGAGCTGTCACAAAAGCAGGCAGAGCTTGAATTGATCGCCCCGGCAAGCCTGGTGGAGTTGGCTCGCCAGGTTGTCGTGGTGGTGGAGAGCTGCATGGACCTCGCAGATGACCGCGCGCCGGCGGAACGAGTTCGCCGCAGGTTGGAGGCCATCCCCGTGTTGTCGCCGCACCACCTCTGGGCACAGCGAGCGCTCCGCGCGCTGGATGACGCACGTGTCGCCAACCTCGCGCGTGACGGCGATGAGTATGCGGCGTTCAGATCGGCGGCCCGTACGGCGCTGGAGGAGCTGCCCCACATGAGTGACGACGAAAGGCTTCTCTTGCTCGACGACACGTACCGGTTTCACCTTCGCGAACGGCGGCGGGACCATGAGGAGAGCCTCAACGTCGCTCTTGGCGAGCTGGTGACGGCTGCACGCCGCCTGCTGAAGTCCGAGGATGTCGGCTAGTGCCGTGACCGAGAAGGTTCACCGAGCTACGGTCTGGTGACGTTCGGAGGCCTGGGGGTGTGGAAGGCGACAGCCAGGCCGTTCTTCAGTTGATCAGAGAGGACAACACGTCCGCGAAGGACATGGCCGTGTCGGGTTGGAGGAGCGTGGTTTCGCCTCGGAAGGACCGCACTTCCAGCCAACTCTGCGGCGATGCCGTGGGCAGTACGTCCATGAGCTTCTGGAGGTCGGCCGACCGGTAGACCTTGAATTTCGGTGACGGTCGGTAGTGCGACGGCTGGATGTCGAAGCGCATGTCAACGGCGGGA
Organism: Streptomyces sp. NPDC004266; assembly: GCF_042874095.1. Taxonomy (NCBI): domain Bacteria; kingdom Bacillati; phylum Actinomycetota; class Actinomycetes; order Kitasatosporales; family Streptomycetaceae; genus Streptomyces; species Streptomyces sp. NPDC004266. The sequence continues at coordinate 37,114 of NZ_JBIAMM010000027.1, read as the reverse complement.
TACGGGGATCGTCCCCAGTCGCTGTAGGGCAGCGCGGCGTGACCATGGATGCGGGCGTCGACCAGCACTTCCGAGTCCCCGTCCCCGATCTCGCAGTTGAACACGGGAAAGGCTGTCGCGACCCTCGCTGCCACTCCCGGATATGCGACGCACGCGCGGCCCAGTGCCGGCGAGCAGAACAGCGCATGGTCGAAGGACCCGACCGGGCTCGGCAAGACCACCTTGTGGTGGGACTGGCCGCCGAAGGCGAGATCACGCCTGGTGCAGAGGAAGTCTAGGAACCCGGCAACCACCGTGTCCTGGTGGCTGCTGGCTCGCACTGTGAAGCGAACCGCGCTGTGTCCCGGCTCCCGCAGCACGTAGTACTCGAAGAAGCCCATCGGGTGATCGGGCGTGTGTGCGCGGCGGTAGACCTGGTCGAAGCCGTCGACCGGCAGGTACTGGGGTGCCAGCGCGTGGGGACCCGCAGACCTGGTAATGACGTCCAGCACCGGTGTCCCGGCCTCGGCTTCTGCCGGATCGCAGGGCGGGTCCACCTCGGTAAAGCCCTTGCGGAGACGTTCGTTGATCTTGCGTGCTGCGTGACGTCGCGCCTGTTCCTCGTCGTCGAGGATTGTCGTGCTCCCTTTGCCCGAGGTGCGGTCAGAGCCCCAGCGAAGGAAGCAGCGGATCCCTTCCTGACGGATCTCCCAAAATTCGAGCCTGGCCTCTTGGCGTTCGAACCGCCGCCATGTGGTCATCGGGCCTCCCATGCCGCCTGCGGTAGGTCTGCGCCGGGACCGCACGCGGGTGACCCTATCGCTCGCCTGCGAGCCTGCTTCTCCGGTGGTCAGGACGCCGGGATGCGCATCCGTCCGCCCCAGCGGATGCCTCTCTCGCTGCGGATACGGGCGCGTTTGCGGCGTTGGGCGGCGAGCACGTCGGGGTGGCGAGCGTTCTGGTTGCGCCGGCGCAGGTAAGCGTGCAAGGCTCGGGTCTGGACGGTGTGGTTGCGGTGGTTCGAGTTCGCGATCGTGAACTGTCGCAGCGGCCCGAAGTGCGCCTCAATCGGGTTCGCCCAGGACGCGTACGTCGGCGTGAAGCACAGCTCCACCCGGTTCTTCCGCGCCCAGCGCCGGATCGTCTCGCCCTTGTGTGCGGACAGGTTGTCCAGGATGACGTAGATCGGGGCGTCGTCCGGGCGGGCCAAACGGATCGACCGGAGCGCGGCCAAGGTGTTCGCGGCACCCTTCTTGCGGCGGTTGACGCCCCACAGGGTGTCGTCGCCGACCGAGTAGCAGCCGTGGAAGTACCGCACGCCGTGGGTGCGGTGGTAGGTCGCGGGATGCCGCTCTGGATGACCGGTAGGAGACCAGCCGGAGCCGGCCGTGGGCCGGATGCCGAGCGGCCCGAACTCGTCGAACGCGAACACCCGGTCCGGGAAGTGATGCAGGACGTGCTCGATGCGGTCGAGCTTGGTGTCCTGGTCGGGGTCCGGAGACTCCTTCCACGTCTTGGTGCGCTGGAAAGTGACGCCGCGGCAGGCAAGCAGGCACCGTAACGCCTCGCGGCCGATCCGGATCACGCGGTCGTGCACACGTCGCAGGTAGGCGGCGAGTTTGCGGATCGACCAGCGGGTGAAGGGCTGGCCGAGCTTGGTCGGGCGAGTGGGGGCCGTCGCGACGACGAAGTCCTCGTCGTCAGGATCGAGAAGGCGGGGGCGGCCTCCCGCCCACCGAGGGTCCAGTGTGGCCAGGCCGATCTCGTTGAACCGGTGGATCACATCCCGGACGGTGTCCTCATCGGCCTGCAGCAGCCGCGCGATCACCGGGACCCGGTTCCCGTCGGCCGAGGCCAGCAGCATCATCGCCCGCCGGAACCGCACCGAACTGGTGCTGCCCCGGCGCACGATCTACTACAGCTTCTGCCCCTCCTCGTCGGTCAACCTGCGCACACGGACAGGCTCAGCCACCATACCCCCTGCAGTCGGATGGACGTCGCCGCACATCAAACCGCCGCAAGGGCCACCCCGGCGAACCTAAGTGGTCAAGGCACTAGAGGCCTGGGCTCGGACGCGGTCCGGGGCAACCCGGGTGCGGCTGAAGTAGTGGACGCAGGACCGTGACCGGCGAGCCTACGTGGAGGTGCTGCTGTAGGACGGGACGAAGATAGCGCTGGAGGCGCAGCGCACGCTGATGACCGACGACGGCTGGCGTCAGCGGTACCGCGACTACGTTCGCCAGGGTGTGGTCGACGCGTGGGACCGATGATGACGCTCCAAAATCAGAGATCGTCATCGCCCGCTCCGATCAGTCGCACCGTCGGCAATGGAAGGCATGTCGGCAAAAGAGCGGACTTCCGGCGCCGCGGGCCCATGACGTGTGACTGTACGCACTGCTCACCTCCGCCTGGGGCGCGGGCCCGCTCGGTGGCGGCCGCGCGCCGTGCGGCGAGCGGGGCGCACTCTGCGAGTTGTGCGGCGCCGGCCAGCAGATGGCGAGGTGGCCTTCCCGTAATCGAACCGCAGCCCGCCGGAACCTCAGTGCAACTGTCAGACCGGACGCATAGAGTCCGCCTGTTCAAGAGTAAGGACTGGAGTTCGAATGAAGAAGATGAGCAGAACCGTCCGTGCAGCCGTCGCGCTCAGCCTCATCGGAGGTGTTGCGGGGTGCACGGCCGGTGGGAGGGCGGGGGAGGAGCTGCCGGCGGAGCCGGTTGGTTACGGGTCCGCTGAAATGCTGCCGGAGCGGCTGGCTGTGGACGGGACCACTATCTGGGTCGGGAACCCTGCAGCCCGTTCGACGGTGGAGATGTTCGAGGACCCGCGCTGCCCCGTCGTCGAGGAGTACGAACGCACTGGCGCCCGGGAACTCAAGGAGCTGCTGCTTGAGGGAGAGATCAAGGCCCAGTACACCCTCGCCTCCTTCAAGGACATTCGTCTCGGCGGCGATGGCTCGAAGCGGGCCGTCAATGCTCTGCGCGCCGCACTGCAGAAGGGGAAGTTCGTTGAGTACCACACGGTGTTGTGGAAGTTCCAGACGGAAGTCGAGGCCAGCGGCGGGTTTACCACGGAGCGGCTGCTGGAGCTTGCGCAGCAGGTGCCGGGACTTCGCGACGCGGCATTCGACCAGGCAGTCCGGACGATGAAGTACCAGGCGTTCGTCACCGCCTCCGAGCAGGCTTACGAGAACACTGGAGACGATCCGAGAGGTCCTGGCACGCCCACCATCATCGTCAACAGCCACAGCATTGATGGCGGTCTGTACGGGATCAACTTCGACCGAAAGCTGTTCCGCCAGATGATAGTGGACCTGCACGACTCCCCCTACACCTGGGAGAAGATCTACGAACCCCTCAAGGAGCAGGCCGAGGCAGAGGACGCCGAGTCCTAAGGGCTTGCAGATCATTAACACGCTGTCTTGGTCTTCCCTTCGGGATCGTTGCTCTGGGCGAGGACCCGAGCCTGGAGGGACGCGAGGGCAGCGGGTGGGGCGGCGGCCGGTTGGATGACGACGCCGTGGGCCGTGAGGAGTTTCCTGATCTTCAGGAGTGTGCGGTGCATGGCTGTGCGGCTGCTGCCGAAGAGCACGGCGAGGGGTTCCGCTGCCAGGGCGAGGTGCAGGTGGAGCACGGTGGCCAGGACCTGATCGGGGAAGTCGAGCCGGGGCGGGCGGCCGTGCCGGTCGTCCTTGTCCGGGGTCAGTGCCTGCGTGAGGTCGGTCAGTTGCTGCGGGGACATGCCGGTCAGTGCGGGGTCGGACAGCAGGGACTCGTCCCACTTTGGCGCTGGTGTCTGCGGGATTCGGGCCGCCGGGATGACCGGGACCTGCTGGGGATGCAGGACGTAGTTCCAGTCGCCGTGGAAGGCATGCCGGGTCAGTGGCAGAGCCGCCATCTCCGCCTCCCCGATCTGTACTCCGGTCGGGTAGGTGTTGTTGTCGAGTTCGGCATGGATGCGTAGTCCGGTGCGGGTGGTTGTTGCGGAGATGCACTGGACGACGACCTCGTGGCTGGTCAGCGGGCGGCCCCGCCAGTTCATGGTGATGTGGGAGAAGAGCCGGTGCTCGATCTTGTTCCACTTCGATGTGCCTGGCGGCAGGTGGCAGACGGTGATCGTCAGGCCCGTCTCGGCGGCGAGGTGGGCGAGCTCGAGTTTCCAGGCCCGGGTGCGGTAGCCGTTGGAGCCGCCCGCGTCGGCGGTGATCAGCAGCCGCGTCGCTCGCGGGTAGGAGGTGTGGCCCTGGCCGTGCCACCAGCGGCGGATCGATTCCACCGCGAACGCGGCGGTGTCGTGATCGGTGCCGACGTTGACCCAGCCGGTGTTCGCCGCAAGATCGTAGACCCCGTAAGGGATCGCCTTGCCCAGCTTCGGGTCGGCGAAGTCGTGCATGTTCACCGGCACCGGATCACCGGCCGGGCGCCACTGGCGGCCGTCGTTCCTGAACTCGCCGACGAGCTCCTTCTTCTTGGTGTCCACGCTGATGACCGGCTCGCCGGCGTCCCGGTGCATGCGGGCCTGCTCGTTGAGGTAGCGGAACTGTGCGTCCCGGTCCACATGCCGGCCGCCCTCGAGTGTCTTGGCGTTGGCCTGCAGGCTGAAGCCCTCCTCCCGCAGCAGATCGGCGACGGTGTCCGCGCTGTCCCGGTGCCCGGCCCGTGTCAGTTCCCTCGCAAGTACGCGGGTCGATTTCACCGTCCACCGCAGCGGCGACATCGGATCACCCCGCTCGTCCGGCTCAACCAGTGCCAAGAGAGCCGGCCGCAGTCCCGGATCGAGTTCCACGACTCGCTTACGGCCCCCGCCCGGACGCCGCACCCAGCCCAGGGGTTCCTCGCCGGCCTCCAGCTCGAGCACGCCTTTGCGGACCGTCGTTTCACTCACCGCGGCCGCCAGTGCGACGGCCCGGACGCCGCCGTGCCCCAGGACACGGGCCTCGGCAGCCAGCAGCAACCGACGCTGCCGCTCGTCGAGATGCGGGAACAACACCGCAAACTTCACTGAGAGCTGGCTACGAGTCTCGTCCGGGATGCGCATACCACACCAACGAGCCGCAGAACGGGAAGCAACACCTTGATTCCTTGCAAGCCCTTAGCACCCGACAGCCTTCCCTGGCGAGGCACGTGCGGTACGTGGATACAGCCAGAGGGCCCTACCGAGTCAGGCTCCGGAGTGGGCCTTGGAAGCGTGGCATGATCATGCGCATCCCTCTGTCCGGCTCAGATGGTCATGGGGTGGGTGGTCTGTGGGCCGTGCCAGTCCAGGCACAGGACGGTGGCGTCGTCCTTGGGCGGGTGGCCTTCGTAAGCGTCGGATACCGCGCCGACGAGGGTGCGTACGACCTCACGCGGGTGCTCGTCGGCCGTCTTGCGTAGAAGGCCGGGCAGGTCGACCGATTCGGCGTCACGTTCCTGCATACCGTCCGTGTGGAGCACGAGGCGGTCGCCGGGGTGCAGGTCGAGGTCCTGGACCTGGTAGGCGCCTTGCATCGGAACACCGAAGGGCATGTTCACGGCGAGGCGCAGTTCGGTGACCGTGCCGTCGCGCAGGCGCAGCGGCCAGGGGTGGCCTGCGTTGACGAGCTGGGCACCGGTGCCGTCAAGAGCGATGCGCAGCAGTTGGCCGGTGGCGATGCTTCGGTTTCCGTGGTCGAGGAGGGCCTGGTGCACCTGGCGGGCTTGTTCGGCGAGGTTTTTCCCGGCGCGGCGGGCTCTACGGGAGGCGTTGACGAGGAGGGTGGCCATAAGGGAGGCGCTCACGTCGTGGCCCATAGCGTCGGTGATCGACAGGTGCAGGGTGTTCTGGTCGAGGCTGTAGTCGTAGGTGTCCCCGGCGATGTCGGAAGCCGGGACCAGCGCTCCCGCGAGGGTGAACTGCGGGGCCTCGCAGGCGGCAGCGGTGGGCAGGAGCTGGCGCTGGATCTCTGCGGACAGGCTGACCGTGGTGGTGCGGTTGCCCCAGTGGTAGAGGTCGGTGAAGCGGCGGTCGGTGACGATGATGTACGCCAGCGCATGCGCGGCCTCCTGGATCTGCTCCAGAACGCCCGGGGTGACGTGGGTCAGGAACAGCTCCAGAACACCGACCGTGTCCCCGCGGTTGGTGACCGGGGCCAGCACACGCTGGCCCTGCCCGCCGTCCTGCGCCAGCACCGGGCGCTGATGGCGCAGGACCTCGTCGTAGACGCTGCTACCGGCGAGCGGCACCTGCTCGGCCCGCTCTTCCCGCTGCGTCCGCGCCGTGTCATGGACCCGTAGCAGACGTCGGCCAACCACGTCGACGAACAGGAACGACACGTACCGGGCTCCGAACCGGTCGCGCAGGTTGCGTGCCACGACATCGAGAGAGTCCACCGGCGCGGCCGCCTCCGCCGCCGCCAGCACCTCAGCCAGTCCGATCCGATCCTCTGCCACATCAGCCTCCAAGGGGTTTATGGGCTCTCCTTCCCGCGAAACGACCAAACCACGAAAGAGACACACGCCCTTCGTGCCCCCGGCCCGGCACGGCTCCCCCGGACTAACGAGCTGGTGCGTGATAGCGATGGAGGCGTGTTTCGCCTGATCGTGGCCTGTTCTCAGGTGTTGGCGGTGCGGTCGGAGACGAGGCCGGCGACGGCCCGGTAGGTGTCAGGAAGGGCATCTCGCCGATGCGTCCAGCGGGTCAGCTGCTTCCAGCGTTTGTGGTCGGCGAGCGCGTGCTCGACGGTGATGCGGTTCGATGAGTGATGGTGCCGGGCTTCTTCTCGGGCGGCGTGCGCGTGCGGAAGGGCGATCTTGTTCGGTTTTCTGGGCGGTGTGATCGCCTGCCCGGGGTGGTCGCGTCGGAGGCCCGGATATCCGTTGTCCAGGAGAACCTCCACGTCCGGGAAGTGCCGGAAGCAGACACCGATGCCTTCGTTGTGTGCGGCGGTCGCGTCGTGCATCCGCCCTGGCCGCAGGGCATCGGCCCAGAGCGTGCGGCCCTGGTGGTCGGCGATGACGGTGGCCTTCATCGTGTTCTGCTTCTTCTTGCCCGAGACGAATGCGCGGCGTCCGCCGCGGCCGGCCAAGGGCCTGCGGACCTGGATCTCGGTGGCGTCCAGCCGCAGCTCGACGCCCTCGGCCTGGGCATAGGCGAACACATCCGCCAGGGTCCGAAGCCGCAGGCCAGGACGGTCGGGGACCGCGCATTCCCGCTCGGCCAGAAGCGCTCGTATCTCCCCGATGCCCCGGGTGACGGTGGAACGGTCGACGCCGAGGAGCAGAGCGAGGACCGAGTGCGGCAGATCGTGCCGCAGATGAATCAGTGTGGCGACCAGCAGGTCGACGAACATCAGCCGATGCCTGGCGCCGGCACCCGCGGCCCGCTTCCTGGCCCCACCACGTGCCTCATGGCGGCGGCCTTCGACACCGGTCTGCCATGGGCCGGCCAACTCTGTGACCAGACAAGCGAGATGTTCACGGGAGATACCCGTGAACAACCGATGCGCGAGAACCGTACGACTGGCCATGATCGTCACAGCCCGGATCATGCCACCCACCAGCACGGACGCTCACCCGCAATCACGCACCAGCTCGTTAGTCATGGCGGGCGGGGGTGTCGTACGACGGTACAAGGCGGGATCTGGCTCCCTGGTACGACGACGGGAACACCGTTCCCGCCCGAAGCCACGCCTCGACCCAGCTGACCGCTTCAGGGGGGGTGCCGGGCCGCCCGCTCGGTCGCCGCCTTCACCCTGCTGACGGAGACGGAGCGGATGCCCCCGTACATGCCGCCCGTCCCGGAGACGGCCGTGCTCACCGTGCCCGGCGCGTCCGGCGGCGCTCCGACGAGAACGGCGGTAGGACCGGGGCAGGGTGGGGCCAAAGGGTTCCGTTTCAGGAGGCCGCAAGCGCGCCCCGCAGTCTCACGATGCTTTTATGCGGTGAAATGCGATCGTGGTCAGGTCCTCCGACGTTCAGTCCGGTGTCGTACGACGTCTTCACCGCGCCGCCCGGCGGGGAGCGGCGGAGCGCCGTCGGCGACGCCGCGACGTCGACCGTACCGAAATGGGGCTGGCTGGCCAGCACAGCTGGGCCGGGCTGGCGGTGAGCGCCCTGCCAGGGTTGGCCGCGGTGATCGCGGTGCTCTTCACCTGGATCTCGGTTGGGCAGGCAAGGGAAGAGCTACGGATCAGCCAGGAAGGACAGATCACTGGCCGCTACACCGCAGCCGTGACCACCTTGGGATCGCAGAGTGCGGATGTGCGGGTCGGCGGCATCTACGCCCTGGAACGCATCATGCGCGATTCGCCCCGTGACAACGCTACAGGCCTGTCGGTACTCACTGCGTACATGCGTGCCCACGCCCGCCTTCCCTCTGCCGATATCCAGCGAGCCAAACCCGCTCTCACATCCCCTGTTGAACCCCTAGCCGTCGACCTCCAAGCGGCCATGACCGTGTTGGCCAACCGCCCCGTCAACGACGAGGATCGAAGGATCCTTCAGCTCCGCTACGTCAACCTGCAAGGGCTAGCGGACATGGGCGAACTCGACCTGGCCCAGGAAAACCGCACGCCCGGCGTGTCCAGTGGCCAAGACCACGCTCCGAGCGGAGTCAGAGCCAACCTCACCGGGGTTGACCTGACCGGATCGAACCTGAGCGGAGCGCAGCTCTACAAGGCCAGATTCTCGCGCGCACTCCTCCCCGGCGCGGATCTGCGCCGGGCCAACCTCGAAGAGACGGTGTTCGTCGGCGCGGTCATGACTGGTGCCGACCTCCAAGACGCCGACCTTCGGGGCGCCGATCTCAGCGCCCCTTCCTTCGGTTCGCGCGAAGGGCTAGAGCGGGCCGACCTACGACGAGCTGACCTTGGCGGCGCCAAGCTTGTCGGTACCAACCTGCGTGACGTGGACCTCCGGGACGCCAATCTGAAGAACGCGGACTTGCGCGGTGCAAACCTGCTTGGCGCCAAACTTGGCGGAGCGAACCTGACTGGAGCAGATCTCGAAGGCGCGCACCTGGAGCCGGAGGCGGAGATTACGGTGGAGGGGGTGCCAGGCCCCTTCAAACGGCATTAAGAATCAGCGACATCACTGAGCCTCTTTCATCCTGTGCTGGTGGGTGAAATGGGCTGGTCAGCGGGTGTGGTGACGAGGCAGGGCCCCTTGTCGTTGGCGTGGTGATTCCACTCATCACACCGGCGACCGAAGGAGCCCTGTTGGTTCCGTATCGAGCCATGCTCGACGTCCCGCACGAGCTCGTCGAGCATGTCGCCTGGCTGCTGCACGAGCACCGTCAGGCCCGCAACACCCGCTGGCGCAAGCTCGGCTGCTTCAAGCAGGCGTTACTCACCCTCGTCCACCTACGGAAGAACGAGACGTTCTCGCAGCTCGGAGCCGGTTTCGGGATATCCCAGGCCACCGCCTGGCGCTACGTCGACGAGACGCTGGATGTCCTGGCCGGCTGGGCCCCCGGCCTCTACGAAGCCCTCACCGGCCTCGGCGAAGGCGACCACGTCATCGTTGACGGCACCCTCATCCCCGCCGACCGGATCCGCGCAGACGAGCCGTACTACTCGATGAAGCACCGCAAGCACGGTATGAACGTGCAGGTCATCGCCCGTCCTGACGGCACACCGCTGTGGTTCTCCCGTGCGGCACCCGGGCGGATTCACGATCTGACCGCGGCCCGGGCCCATGGCATCGTCCAGGCCTGTCTGACCCGGCAGATCCTCGTTCCCGCGGACCGCGCCTACCAGGGCGCCGGCGTCACCGTCCGCACCTCATACTACCGTCACCGCGAACAGCCTGAGCACTACCAGCAGTTCAACAGCGACCACGCCTGGCTGAGGGCTCCTGGAGAACAGGCCTTCGTGTAGTTGAAGTCCTGGCGGATCCTCCGCCGGGCCCGATGCTCCACCCGCCGCATCGGTACCATCGTCCAAGCCGTCCACACCCTGCTGACCTGCAGCTATTCAGGATGAAAAAGGCTCACTGCTGCCCGGTCCGGTTGATGCGGGGCTGTGGCGAGACGGTCGGTGGTGCGAAGAGGGCCTGGACGGTTTCGGTGGCCGTCTCTCGCAGCCAGGTGTGGGCACGGTCCTCCTCGTAGCGCTGGTGCCACAGCAGGTACAGGGGAACGTCGGGCAGCGGGAGTGGCGGCGGCAGTGTGGCGAGGCCGAGTTGTTCCCGGGCCGTGCGGGTGACCGCGTCGGGGAGGGTGACGACCAGGGAGGGGGGTATGCCAGCGATCGATTCGGTTTGGGGCCGGCGCCAGACCGAGCGTGACACAGGTGAGGGAGTCCGCGATCCCGCAGGAGTGGCCGCCTTTCTTATCGCCGTACCGGCCGCGAACTCATGCTGATCGCCGAGGTCGCGAAGCACGGATTCACCATGATCGCGGTGCAGCTGGGGCGTTGGCGTCCTGGAAGGCACCTGCCATGGGGATGAAGCTCGCGGTGCCCGGGGTCGACGTTTCATCTGCCCGCATGCTTGAGCTGGAGTGGAGCGAGCCGACGCTCGGACGTGGAGCGGTCGCGGGGCGGGGGGCCCGGGCGCGGGGTCGTCACGGAGCGGCGGCGTGCTGCGGTGTCTGCTGTGCGTGGAGACCTGACAGATGGTTCCCCCCGGCGTCCGGAATTTGTGTGGCATACGTCACCCCGAAATAGGACGTGTGTCCGATTTTCTTGTGGTGGTCGGTCGGAGATGTCTGATCTAAGTCGGCGCCTGCTAGGCGTTTGTGCTGGTCAAGTGCGTTGACGGGGTGATGCTCAAGGCGTTGGATCCCCTGGCACAGGAAGATCACAGGAAGTGCTTTTGATCTTCACTTCACATGCATGTAGGTCACATGCCATGCCGGACCGTGCGCGTTGCGCGTCCGGTTGAGTCGCGGGTGGGGAATGAACGTGAGATCGGGGCGTGCTCGGCATGCCCGAAGAAGAGGACGGGTACTCGCTCTGACAGCGGCCTGGACCCTGTTGGCCGGCGCTGCGCCGGCTCTGACTGTCGGTCCTGCACTGGCGGATGACGTTCCGGCGCATGCTCTTACGGAGTCGGAGCAGGCGCTGAGGGAAGCCGCTGCCTCAGGTGGCCGGGTGGAGGTCGTGGGGGAGCGCACGGAGCGGGAGACCGTGTTCGCGAACCCCGACGGTGCGACGTTCACGCTGGAGAAGTCGATCGCCCCGGTCCGCGTCGACACGAAAAGCGGCTGGGCCACGCCCGACGCGACGCTCGTACGCCGCGAAGACGGGTCCATCGGCCCGAAGGCCGCCGTGGTGGACCTGTCGTTCTCCGGCGGAGGTTCGGGTACCGGCCTGGTGACGATCGGCCAGGACGGACAGTCGGTGTCGATGGGCTGGCCGGGCAACCTGCCCGAGCCGCGCCTCGACGGCGAGCGCGCCGTCTATGAGAACGTCCTGCCGGACGTGAACCTGATCCTGACCGCGACGGTCGAGGGCTTTCGCCAGGTTCTGGAAGTCGAGACTCCCGAAGCGGCAGCGCTTCCCGAGCTGAAGGCCATCGAGTACGGACTGAAGGCCGACGGCCTCCGGCTGCGCGAGGGCTCGGTGGGCAGTGTGGAGGCGTTGGACGGCAACGGCCAAGTGGTCTTCCGCTCACCCACCGCGCGCATGTGGAACTCCGCCGGCGACGGCAACGTCGGCGCACCGGCCTCGGGTGTGAGCGCGCAGAGCGCCGGATTCCGCGTGCTCTCCGCCGCATCCGCCTCGGTGGCGGACGCGGTGACGGAGCCGGTGGCGCCTCCTCAGGAGGGTGACCCGCTGGCAGGCCCCGGGGCCGGAGACGAAGCCGCGCTGATGGGTGTCGACCTGGCGCAAGGATCGCTGACGGTGACGCCAGATGCCGATCTGGTCGCCCGTACCCAGGCGGAGGACTTCCCGCTCTACATCGACCCGTCGGTCGAGCTGAACGAAGCCGAGCGGACGGTGCTGTCCTCGGACGGCGACGTCTTCTACAACTTCTCCGGCGGCGACAACGGCATGAGCGTCGGCAAGTGCGGCAGTGCGGTGGTCAACGGTGTGACGTACTACTGCGGCTCCGGCTATGTGAACCGCATGTACTTCGAGTTCCTGCCCACCGTGCTCATGGGAAAGCACGTCCTGGACGCCACCTTCGCGGTGACCGAGACGTGGTCGTTCTCCTGCAGCCCCCGCTGGGTGGACCTGAAGCGCACCGACCCCATCTCCTCCTCCTCCCGATGGCCAGGTCCAACAGCCCGGGACCACATGGGCGACCGCTACGTGTCGGCCGGCCGCGGAACGGCATGCTCCCCGTCCCAGCCTCGCGCTCCCATCGAGTTCCACGACAACCCGGACGAGCCCGACGAGAACCTGACCTCGACGGTCCGGTCGTTCGCCGACGGCAAGCTGAGCCTTCTGACACTGCGGCTGTCTGCACAGGACGAGACGGACACGGAATCCTGGAAGCGTTTCGACGACGACGCCGTGATCCGTGTGACGTACATGAGCAAGCCGGCGACGCCCGGCGAGTACGGATTCCCGTCGGGTTCCGATTCGGCTTCCGCCCAACTCTGCAGCAAGTCCGAATCGGCGCCGACCACGATCTCTGCCACGACCCCGGAGCTGGTGGCGACGCCGCGCGTGATGACGGGCGGCGACCGGGCCGCTCTGCTGAGGGTGTACTACGACGTCGATGGCAAGGGCACGGATGGCACGTGGTTCGACGCACCGGAGCCGACGACCGGCTCCGTGGCCCCGAACACAGGCCGCGTGACCTACGACATCAATAAGAGGGACTGGATCAACCAGAAAACATTGTGGAACGTGCCCCTCAAGGAGGGGACCCTCTACCGCTACCACGCCTTCACGCAGTCATTCCCCGACACCTCCTACACCGGAGCACTCAGCAGCGGTCCCACCCCCTGGTGCTACTTCAAGGTGGACCCCACCGCGCCCAAGCCGCCGATCGTCACGTTCGGGACCCCCTACTCCGAGTGCGTTACTAGTGGGTCTTGTGTGCCTGCCGGCGAGGCAGAGAAGGCAGGCACCGTCACCTTCAGCCCGGCCTCCGGTGACGTGAACACCGACTATCAGTACCGGTTGTCCACGGATAAGGTCTGGAGCGCATGGAAGCCCGCCGTTTCCGGCTCCTACACCGCCACCATCGTCCCTCCAGTAGACGGCATCCTGCTTCTGAACGTTGCAGCCAGGGACGCCAAGGGGCGCGTGGGTGAGAGAGCTGTCAAGTTCTTGGTGGCTCAGGGAAGCGGCCCTAGCGGCCGCTGGAGCTTCAATGAACCGTCCGGTGTAGCGTACGACAGCTCGACAGCGGATCCCATGTCGCAGAACAACCTGACGCTCACCACCGCAGGCGCGACACGAACCGACCACGGCCGGCGCGGCGAGCTCGCGGCGTCCGACGGTACGAAGGCTCAGGACAAGACCCTGTCTCTGTCGAGCACGAGCCAGGGATCCGCATCCACCGTCAAGCAGGTGATCGAGACACTCTCGGCCTATACCGTCACGGCCTGGGCCCGGCTCGATGCTGCCAGCTCCCTCAACGCCACCGTCCTCGGACAGAACGGCAACCGGCACAGCGCCTTCTACATGGGCTACTGCGCGAACGTGAAGACCTGGTGCGTCCGGCTGCCCGAGGCGGACTCCGACGCGGCCTCCCTCTCGACCCAGCGAATCAACGCAACGAAGACGCCGCAGCTCGGCACCTGGACCCACCTTGCCCTCGTGGTGGATCCGAGCCCGACGAAGAAGATCTCCTTCTACGTCAATGGCGTTTCGCAGGGCAGCACGCCGTTTACCACCGGTGCCTGGACATCCACAGGCGGCCTGCAGGTGGGACGGGCCAAGTACGCCGGCGCCTACGGCGACTACTTCCCCGGCGAGATCGACGAAGTGGCCGTCTGGCAGCGAGCACTGGTGGACGGAGACGTAAAGAAGGAAGCCGGGGCCAAGGCCGCGGACGGCAGCGGATACGTCGAGCTCGTCGCCCAATACACGCCGGAGGGTGCGTCCAGTTCCGCACTGCAAGACACCAGCGGTTACGGCAACACACTGAGCCTGTCCGGTGGTGCCACGCTGGGAAGCGAGGGCATCAGCCTCGACGGCGTGGACGGCTCCGGCTCAACGGCCCGGCCGCTCGTGGACGATACCGGTTCCTTCACAGTGTCCACCGCAGTGAACGTGACCACGGCAAAGCTGAAGACGATGCCTGACGGATCACGGATGCAGGTCCTGGGACAGCAAACGGGCACAGGCTCCTCGTGGGGCATCTGGTTCGAAAAGACCGGCATGCAGGAACAGATTATTGAATCGCCCAACCCGGATGACCTGCCCACCACGGAGCTGGTTCCGGTGGGACGCTGGTTCTTCGGTCGCTGGTCTTCGGACGGCTCGGGCTCGGTCCAGAGCGACGAACTCCTCACACCCAACGGCGAGATCCGGCTGACAGGCGTCCACGACGCCACGACGGGGACAGTCAGCCTCTACACCAGCACTACACGGCAGGGCGATCCGAAGGCTTACCAGGCCACGCTGGGGTCAGGCTTCAGCATCGGAAAAGAGTGGACCGGGACCACCTGGGGGAGCTACCTGCCCGGCACGATCAGCGACATCCGCCTGTGGGCGGGAGCACTGAGCGACGAAAACCAGGTGCTTGCCGTCGTCGGACCCTGAGCCGGCATAAGCCCGCTCATTCCCACCTGGGGTAACGGGACAGGGGCACACGATCACGCCCCGCCCCGTTACCCCAGCTTGCCCGCGCGCCCATCCAGGGCCGCTACTTCCCTCATCTCGATCGAAGATCAGAAGGAGTCCTTTCGTCGTGTCCAGACGTACACGTCTGCGCAGACGCCAAGGTGCCGTGACCGGCATACTGGCGCTGGCGTTGACCATACCCACACCCCTGGTGCCCCTGGCCCAGGCCGCAGAGCTTCCAGGCCGACCGGAGGTCCCCGCCTCCGCACCGGTGAAGGTGCACGCCGTCACCGAACCGGGCGCAAAGAAGGAGCGTGCAAAGGTCGCACAGGATCGGGCGGCCAACCGCCGCCTGTCGGAACTGGCCGACCAGGAGCGCGCCCGGAACGCCTGGCCGAAGGCACAGATACTGACCGGCCGGCTGACCTCGACCCCTGCCACCGACGGCAACGCGCTGGTGCGCCTGCGCGGTGTGGAGAGGACGGGCGAGGCCCGGTTCGTCCGGCACCCGGCGTCCGGCACTTCGACAGTGAAGGTGCTGGATCAGAAAGCAGCTCGGGCGGCCGGTGTGACCGGTGTGCTGTTCACCGTGGCGGCCCAGGGCACAGGGGCTGCAAAGGTCGAGGTCGACTACAGCTCCTTCGGTTCCGCGATCGGTGGCGCATGGGCCACTCGATTGGGTCTCGTGTCGCTGCCGGCGTGTGCGCTGACCACTCCGCAGAAGGCCGAGTGCCGCAAGACGAGCCCCGTCGCCTCGGAGAACAAGGCCGAGGACCAGACCGTCACCGCGAACCTGGCGCAAGTCAACGCCGCACCGCAGGTGCTGGCCCTCACGGCCACGACGACGGGCGGTTCGGACAAGGGCGCGGGCGACTACACGGCGACCCCGCTGGCAAGCTCCGCTTCCTGGGAGGCCGGCGGCTCCTCGGGCTCGTTCACGTGGTCCTACCCGATCTCAGTACCCCCGGCGGCAGCCGGACCCGCCCCGTCTCTGGGACTCTCCTATGACTCGGGCAGCGTCGATGGCCGCACGGCGAACACCAACAACCAGGGCTCCCTGGTCGGTGAGGGCTTCGACCTGACCTCGTCGTACATCGAGCGCAAGTACGGCTCGTGCGACGACGACGGTCAGACCGGCAAGCACGACCTGTGCTGGAAGTACGAGAACGCCTCTCTCGTCCTGAACGGCAAGGCCACCGAACTCGTCAAGGACGACACCAGCAACCACTGGCGGCTGAAGAACGACGACGCCTCCATTGTCACTCACGCGATCGGCGCCGACAACGACGACAAGGGTGACGACGCCATCGACGGCGCCGGCGAGTACTGGAAGGTCGTCACCGGCAACGGCACCACCTACACCTTCGGCCTGAACAAGCTCGACGGCGCCGGCACCGAGCGCACCAACTCGGTGTGGACCGTCCCAGTCTTCGGCGACGACAGCGGCGAACCCGGCTACTCCTCCGGCACCTCCTTCTCCGGCCGTGCCAAGCAGCAGGCATGGCGCTGGAACCTCGACCTGGTCGAGGACATCCATGGCAACGCCTCCACCTACTGGTACTCGGCGGATCCGAACTACTACGCAAAGGATGGCGACAAGACCGCCCTTGCCGCCTACACCCGTGGCGGCTACCTGAACGAGATCCGCTACGGCCAGCGCTCCGACACCCTGTTCACCGGCACCGCCTCGGGCAAGGTGACCTTCGACTACAAGGAGCGCTGCAAGGACATCGGCGGGGGCTGCGGCGCCCTGACCGAGGACACGGCCAAGAACTGGCCGGACGTGCCCTTCGACTCGATCTGCACCTCGAGCGAGACGGACTGCAAGGCCAGCGGCCCGGCGTTCTTCACCCGGAAGATCCTCACCGGCATCAACACCCACGTCTGGTCCACGGCCGCCGAGCCCGACGACTACCAGCCGGTCGACACCTACACCCTGACCCAGGACATCTTCGACGGCCAGGACATCGGCAACAGCTCCGACCAGGTCTGGACCCTGACCGGGCTGAAGCGGACCGGCAAGAACGGCACCGCCCTCGGTCTGCCGACCATCGGCTTCACCTACCAACAGCGCGCCAACCGCGTGGAACAGGCCCCCACGGAGGAGCCGGACAACGTCGTGCCGCTGACCCGCCCTCGGATCTCCACCATCGTCTCCGAAACCGGCGCGATCACCAGCGTGGACCTCTCCGAGCCGGACTGCCTCCGCGGCTCACGGATGCCCACGGCCGAAGACAACAACAACCTGTCCTGCTACCCCGTGTACTGGCCGATCAACGGCGGCGCCCCCCAGCTGGACTGGTTCAACAAGTACCGAGTGACCGCGGTCAACACGTCCGACACCGGCGGTGGCAGCCTCACCGTCCAAAACACCTACAGCTATGAAGGACCCGCCTGGCACTACAACGACGACCCCTTCACCAAGGAAAGCGAACGCACCTGGTCCTCCTGGCGCGGCTACCAGAAGGTGACCGCACAGACCGGAGCGATCGGCAACACCCGCTCCAAGACCGTCAGCCTCTACATGCAGGGCATGAACGGCGACCGACGCCTGGCCAAGGACGCCAACGAAAACCCGCTGACCAAGAGCGTCACCGTCCCCGGCATCGACATCGACAACATCGCCGGCAGCACCGGCGACGAAGTGACGGTCGGCGACGCCACCGACAGCGACCAGTACGCCGGCCAGCTGCGCCAGCAGATCACCTACAACGGCACCCTCGCGGTCGGCAACCAGGTCAACGACCTCTGGTACAAGCAGACCGCCAGCCAGCAGAAGTCCTACGCCCACATCACCGCCGGCTACGTCCGCACCGCACGGACCTACTCCAACACCTACCTGACCGCCGCGAAAAAGTGGCGCACCACAGCCGTCAGCACCACCTACGACGGCTACGGCATGACCATCAAGTCGGACAACCACAGCGACTGGTCGACCACCGGCGACGAGACCTGCACCCGCACCTGGTACGCACGCAACGACACCAAGGGCCTGACCAGCCTGGTCTCCCGCACCCGCACCGTCGGCCAGGCCTGCTCGGTCACCGACGACCTGCTGAAGATGCCCACCAGCATCACCCAGAAGTTCACGAGCACCGAGGCTCCGGACCAGCGCGGTGACATCCTGTCCGACACCGCAGTGGTCTACGACGCCCCCGCTGCCACCGGCTGGACCGCCGACCAGACGCTCACCCTCGGCCTGCCCACCTGGACCGGCCGAGCCAAGGGCTACCCGGCCGCTGTCGCCGGCAGCACCGCCGACCGGCACCCCACCGGCTGGCAGACGCTGACCAAGGTCACCTACGACACAGCGACCGCGAAGCTCGGCCGTCCGCTCACCGTGACCGACGCCGCCGGCAAGGTCACCACCACGGCGTACGTCCCGGCCACCACGGGCCCCCTCACGGCCACGATCCTCACCAAGCCAACCCTCGCCAACGGCCAGGCCCACAGGTCCTACACCTACTACGACCCCGCGCGCGGCTCGGTGACCCAGACCCTGGACGCCAACCTCAAGCGGACCGAAAGCACCTACGACGCCCTCGGCCGCATCACCGCGACCTGGGCACCCAACCGCTCCAAGTCCGGCGGCGACACGCCCACCGCCACCTTCGGCTACGGCATCAACCAGACCAAGGACCCTTCCTGGACCTCGGTCTCCACCCTCAAGGCCGACGGCCAGTCCTACACCACTAGCTACAGCCTGTTCGACTCCCTGCTCCGCCCCCTCCAGACCCAGACCCCGGCCCCCAACGGCGGCCGCATCCTGACCGACACCCGCTACAACGACCGCGGCCTGGCCTACGAGACCTACGCCGGCGTCTTCGACTCCACCACCGCGCCCGACAGCACGTACCACCGTGCCGAGTACGGCGGCGCACCCCAGCAGTACAACGTGGAGTTCGACGGCCTCGGCCGCCAGGTGAAGTCCACGCTCCTGGTCAAGGGCGTGCCCAAGTTCGCGCCGGTCCTCACCACCTACACCGGTGACTCGGTAGCCACCACCGCCCAGCAGGGCGGCACCGCCACCCGCACCATCACCGACGTCCTGGGCCGCACCACCGAGACCCGCACCTACGCCGGCACCCAGCCCGACGACACCGCCTACGGCGCGACCCTCGGAGCCTCCTACACCTCCGTCAAGTACGGCTACCTCCGCGACGGCAAGCAGAAGCAGATCACCGGTCCCGACAACGTCAAGTGGTCGTACACCTACGACCTCTACGGCCGGCAGGACACCGCCAGCGACCCCGACAAGGGAACGGCCAGCACGTCCTACACCGATCTCGACCAGATCCAGACGACCAAGGATGCGGAACAGCGGGTCCTCGTCTACGGCTACGACGAGCTCGGCCGCAAGACCGGCCTGTGGCAGAACAGCGCCACCGACGCCAACCGTCTGGCGGAGTGGACCTACGACTCGCTCCTCAAGGGCCTGCCCGACGCCTCCATCCGCTACACCGGCGGCAAGGGCCAGACCGGCAGCAAGACCTACACCAAGAAGGTCACCGCTTATGACTCCATGAGCCGGCCGACCACCACCACCCTGACCCTCCCGGCCGACGACGCCCTGGTCACCTCAGGAGCCGTCACCGCCACCACCACGGCCAAGGTCAACTACCGACTCGACGGCACGGTCGGCAGCACCACCGAACCGGCCGGCGGCGGCCTCACCGGCGAGATCGTCAGCACCGACTACAACCCCTACGGCCTCCAGATCGGCCTCTCCGGCGCCTCCGGCTACCTCCTGGGCGCCTCCTACACCGATCTGGGCCAGGTGCAGCAGCTCACCCTGGGCCCCTCCACCGCCGTCGGCACCAAGAAGGTCTTCCTCACCAACTTCTACGAGGAAGGCACCGGCCGCCTCACCGACGCCGACGTCGACGACCAGACCCGCGGACCCGTACGCGACACCGCCTACACCTACGACCCCGCCGGCAACGTCACCTCCATCTTCGACCACGCCAACACCGGCAACGGCGCCGACTTCCAGTGCTTCACCTACGACGGCCAGCGCCGCATGACCGAAGCCTGGACGCCCAAAACCGCCGACTGCGCCACCTCCGGCCGCACGGTGGCCAACCTCGGCGGAGCCGCTCCCTACTGGACCTCCTACACCTACAACGCCGCAGGCCAGCGGGGCACGGAGAAGCAGAACACCGCCACCCCCGTCACCCGCACCTACTGCTACAACGCAGCCCCCCGCACGCACGCGCTGAAGGCCACCACGACCGACGGCAACTGTACGGACGAGGCTGCCCGCTACACCTACGACGCGACGGGCAACACCATCGCCCGTGTCGAGACGGCTGGGAGCGCCACCACCCAGTCTCTGAGCTGGTCCGCCGAGGGCAAGCTCACCAAGCTCACCGAAGGCACCGCCACCACGGACTACCTCTACGACGCCGACGGCCAACTCCTCATCCGCCGCGCCTCCGGCACCACGGGTGAAACTGTCCTCTACCTCGGCGCCACCGAAGTCCACCTCAAGGGCACCCAGAAGTGGGCCAACCGCTACTACACCGCGGCCGGCACCACCATCGCCCTGCGCACTAACGAAACCGGCACCGAGAAGCTCCACTTCCTCGCCGCCGACCACCACGGCACCGGCAACCTTTCCGTCACGGGAGACACGACCCAGGCCCTGACCAAGCGCTACACCACCCCCTTCGGCGCCGCCCGCGGCACCACCAGCGGCACGTGGCCCGACGACAAGACCTTCCTCGGCAAGCCCGCCGACACGGGGACCAACCTCACCCATGTCGGAGCCCGCGAGTACGACCCCACTCTCGGCCAGTTCATCAGCGTCGACCCTGTCCTCTTTGTGGACCAGCACCAGTCGCTGAACGGCTATGCGTACGCCAACAACGCCCCTGTGACGTCCAGCGACTCCACTGGTCTGTGGATCGATGACGGAACTGGCCACAACGAGCCGGGCGGCGGACCCGGCGGGGGGCAAAGCACCACACCCGGTGTCCCAGCGGGCGGAACAGGACCTGGCGGCTGCTACTACCACTGCGGCGGAAACGGCGGCGGTGGTGGAAATGGCGGTGCCAGCGGGGGTGGTGGCAATGACGGTGCCAGTAGCGGTGGCGGCGATTTCAATTCCACTTGCGACAGCTCGTGCCAGGAACAGATTTCTGCACTCAACGCGACTGGTTCGAATGCAGGCCAGTGCGGAGCTACGTTCGGGGGTAGTAATTGTCCGGGGTTCAAGGGTGCCCCTGAGGCCCATGGACCTCTGGCCAACGTTGACTGGTGGGAGGGTTTTCGGGCTCTGCTGCGCAAAATTCTCGGAGGCGGGGAACCGGAGCCACAGTACCCCTGCACGCCAGGCATTGCGTGTAAAAATAAGACGCTCAACGAGGTTCCTATTCTGCCCTTTGGGACGAACCCAGGGCGTATGCGTCCTGGGCCCGGTGGGGTTGCAGGACTCCCCGCAGCGGGTTCGATATCGCCAAAGGCAATCAGGTACTCGCAGGACAGCATCAAGGGTACATTTAAGGATGGGCAGGGTTTCAAGCAGGCGATAGACGACCTGGTGGAGGGTCGGACGGCAGCCAACGACTTCCCGGCTATTCGAATATTCGAGAAAGAAGGGAAAATCTATACTCTAGATAATCGAAGGCTCTATGTGTTCAAGGAGGCAAATGTGCCCATTAATTTCAGGCGGGCGACGCCTCAGGAGATAGCGAACGAGAGCTGGAAAATGACGACACAGAATGACGGAACTTCGATCAGGATTAGGTGACAAAATGGATGAGATTTCGCAAATTGCCGAGTGTATTGAGACGCGACAGGATCTCGCTGAATTCTTGAGAGTTGCGGTCGATGACCTCAAGGCTAATCCTGAGGCGTGGGAGAATTCTTCACTTGAAGAATTCCTGTCGGCGTGGTCTGCGTGGGTGGTGGATTGCCCGGGATGGTTTGCGGCGCGCGGTGAAGTCGTCCCGGATGTTCCGAATTGGCAGATGATCGGACGGATGGTCCTAGCTGCTAGGGTCTACGAGTAAAGCGGGGCTCCCAGGTAGGCGCCGTTGAGTTCTTTCCTGTGCGATGGCCGACCGAGCCGTTTCCAACCTGACGGCGTTGGTTGCGTGTTGGACGGATCTGCGGAGCGATGAAGCTCCTGGTAGACGGGTTCACGACCAAGATCCACCGTCCGCCAGGAGCTTCGTGTGCTTGTCTACCCTTCCTCAAGCTCTCGGCTTCGCTCGAGCAGGGGAGACCCCATTCGATCGACCTGTCCAGCTGCACCCTGCGGCGCCTGACCGGGCGACTCGCTGCCCGGCGAGGGGAGATCGGGACCTGGTGGCGGCGTCTGACCGCCGGCCGTCAGGCTCTCCTCGCTCTGGCCCCTCTGCGATGCGGCGACACCTACGCCCAGCTCGCTGCCGGGTTCGGTATCGGCATCGCGACCGTGTACCGGTACATACGCGAGGCCGTCGACGTACTGGCCGCGCCCGACCTCACCCTCATCTTCTCCAGGGCAGATCTGAGCCGTGCCCTGCGTCGGCAACACATCTGGGCCGGTTACCTCCCGTCGGGGGAGAGGCAACGAATCGCGGGCTCGTGGTCACTGCCGTCAGCACCGCCTGCCGCGTCATCGCGGGCGACACCCTTCTCGTCGACCCTCACCAGACCGCTGCGTTCCTGAGGGCCTGCTACATACTCGAACTCGCGGAGCTGGAGCTCTGGCTTCACGCCACCGCCCGGGCACACGACTACGGGATGCGCTGGGTCAGGGCCTCGCGGCCGTGCTTCTGGCCAGCGGCGCGCTCGGCGCGGTGAACGCCACCGGCGACGAAGCCAACGCCTCGGCGCAGCCCGGCCCCCGCGCCGGCTCCCACGCCACCTCCCTGAAGACGGCGTGGCCGACGCTGAAGAGCGGCTCCCGGAGCACCGACGTCCTGACCGCCCAGCACCTCCTGGCCGTCCGCGGCCACCGTCTCACCGCCGACGGCGCCTTCGGCCCCAAGACCGCCAAGGCGGTGAGGGACTTCCAGAGGAAGAACCGCCTCCCCGTCGACGGAGCCATCGGCTCCAGGACCTGGGCCAAGCTGACCAACCTGACCCTCGCCTCTGGAGCCCGGGGCCAAGCGGTCAAGGCCGCCCAGGTCCAGCTCGGAGTGAACCCCGACGGTGTCTTCGGCAAGAAGACGACGGCCGCGGTCAGTAACTTCCAGAAGAAGAACCGCCTCACCGTCGACGGCATCGTCAGGCCCGCCACCTGGCACCGCCTCGTCGTCGGCACCCACACCCTCCCCGTCCCCAACTCCCCCCCCGCGATGTCCGCCTCGACCACAAGATGGCGCTCCGCCAGCTCGCCGCCGCCGGCATCAAGCCCCCTGTCGGCCGCATCTCTCTCCACGGCGTCCGCGCCCGCACCATCCAGGGCGTCATCGCCCTGAAGAAGGCCAGCCGCTGCACCATCGTCATCACCGGCGGCACCGAGTCGGGCCACAGCACCAAGGGCCCCTACTCCCACGCAGGCGGCTACAAGCTCGACCTGCGCACCCGTGACGAGGGCCGCTGCGTCACCAACTGGAGCAAGAACACCCAGCGCAAGGGCAAGCCCCGCGGCAACGACCCCCGCTGGCACGGCACCCTCAACGGCATCTCCACCGAATACGTCTACGAGACCCCCCGCAAGGGCGGCGTCCACTGGGACATCACCTTCAAGTAACCCACCCCGCGGCACCCCCCCCGCGCCCGCTGACCCTGGCCCCGGCAAGCACGACGCCGCGGGGGCCACGGCCATGCCCCGGGCCACTCCAGGCAGGAGCCCACCGATACGGACGGGGGTGTTCGGCCCAGGGGCACCCAGGCGCCACTGCTCGTGGGACTGGAGTGATCTTCCGTAAGGCTCCGTCCTTCTACGTCCCCCGATAGGGTCAGTGGCAGCCCGTGCCGATATGGCGTGCGCGGGCGAGGCCCGGCGCCCAGATGCGCTCTGGAAGCAGTACCACCGGGCCGCCCCTCCCTTCCCGAGCAAGACGCCCCGGGCCGGGATGAGCCCGGTACAGGGTTCGGGCCCGAAAGTCGCTCGTTGCCTGTGTATGCGGTTCTAGGCTTCCTCAATGAACCAGCCCGATGAGCCCGTCCCCGACGAGACCCAGGCCGTACTGGGTCCGATGCTGCTCACCTTTCTGGTGGCTCTGCCTTTCCCGTGCCCGCTGCCGCATGGGGCGGTGATCAGCAAGATGCTGCCAGGCACAGTCGAAGGACTGGAGGGCATGCAGGCGCGTGCCACCCAGGACGGGCCTGCACTTCCGCCCACCGTGCAGGACCGGCCGTTTGTGTCACTGAAGTTTTGGCAGCTCAAAGAACGCCAGAGCGGTGGGAGCATGCATCTGCCGGCCTTGGCCCAGGTCTGCGCCGAGATCATCGGCAAACCCGCGCCCGAGGACCTTACCGACGAGACGGTCGATACCTACCGCACAGTCGTGGAGATGGTCACTGTCCAGGGCGCCGATCGTCTGCACCCGCAGGAAGAAGCTCTGCACGAGGCGTTCACCCGCTGCTTCGACGTGCTGACCGACGTCTCCTCCATGGCCAAACTGACCCTGCCCCACGGTCACCCGGTGGCCGCTCCGGAACAGATAGCGGTGACCATCTGGCTCGCCAGGACGTTGACCGGTAGCTACGCCGACGGCTGGATGGGCGTGATGCCCCTGACACCCCCTGCCGGGCCGCCCGACGCCGTCCTCGACGAGGATCAGATGACCCGCCTCAACGCACACCTGCACCGCTTCTGGGACGGATCACCCTTCGAGCTCGCGATGGAGCGCTCCATCGAAGCCAACCGCGCCTTCCGCCACGAAGGCGACTACCGCAACGCTGTCGTCCAGGCCGCCATGTTCGCCGAGATCATCCTGACCAGCACCCTGTCCCTGATGCTGTGGGAAGAACAGCTGCAGGCTCCCTCCATCGAAGCGGCTGTGGCCGTGTTCGACTTCTCCCGGGGCGGCGGCCTGGCCACCCGAGTGAAGACCGAGTACGCCCCCCGACTCGGCGGCACGTGGGACAGCACCCGCCCCGGCCCGATCCACGACTGGGCACACGCCGTGGCAGCACTGCGCAACAGAGTCGTCCACCGCGGCTACCGCCCGACGTACCAAGAGACCGAAGCCGCCCTTGCTGCGGCAGACGCGCTCCCTGAGTTCATCAAAGCCCTACTGGCCCAGCGCGTGGCACGCTACCCGCGCACCGCGCTGCTGACCCTGGGGGAACCCGGTCTTCGCAGGCTCGGCGGATGGTCACGGGCAAACGCTTATCTGAAGGATCCCGCCCAGGTACCGGACCTGTGGTTCCGCGAGTTCACCACATGGCGCGAAGCGGTCGACAGCCGCCTCGCCTAACCCGCCAGGCCGCACAGCGGGACCGGTCCCCAAGTCACCGTGCCACCGGGCGGGACGGGCTGGCCCATCCGACGGCGCCAGCCCACCACAGGCCCTACACAGGCGGTATGAGACGCACCCGAGAAGAGACCGCAGCCCAGGATCTGCCGGGCGAGCTGTGGCACGCCCTGGTCCAGCTCCACCACACCCATCCCGACCCCGTGGGCCGCGTCGGACCACTCGCCCGCCCGGCCGGGCTGCTGTCCTTCACCGCGGCCGCCGACACCATCCTCGCGGCCCGGGTACAGCTGACCGGCGCGGAGACGATGCACCAGGTGAACGACATTCTCCGCGCGATGACCGGGAACCTGCCCCACGCCCACTTCACCGGCCCCGGCGTCGCCCTGGAACGCACCCTCGGCAGACGCCAGGAACTCCCGGTCCACCCGGCACACATCGCCGGACTCACCCGGCACACATCGCCGGACTCACCCGGCTCTTCCGGCACGCCTCCGGCACCATCGGCGCCCGCAGTACCCCGGGCGGCGGCCGCTACTTCCACTGCGACGGGACGGGACGTGCCCGCCCACTGTGGGAGCCGGCGGCAGGGCACGCCTGAGCCACCTTCCGAAGACCTCGCCCGTTCGAGGGAACCGGCGGTTCGTGGCTTCGGCTGGCGCTGTGCCGGGACAGCCCGATCGCGCTCGCCGTCAGTCGTCTGTGTCCGGAGTGTCTGCGTCGCTCGGTTCGGCCTTCGGGTCCGAGCTGTCGTCGGCCTCGGAGATGGAGGCATCGTCGTCTGTGTCAGGGATTTGGATTCCCGCCGCCAGCGCTGCTGCCGCGATCTGATTGAGGTCTGTCTGCGGAAAGAGGCTGCTGTAGTCGACCTTTGGTACGAGGTGACTGAAGTCCATCTGAGGAACCAGCCCGCTGAAGTCGGGCTTGGGCAGCACGCTGGCGATGTCGAGCGTGGGCATTGACGCCCTGATCTGCTCGATGAAGCTCAGATCGACCGGGGGGACCACGCCGGAGAGGCTGCGGGTCAGGGCGCTGGCGACATCGAGTGTGGGCATGGCATCGGCGAACAGGTTGCCACCGGAAGAGTGGAACATCTGGTTGCGCAGGACCCGCGCCATGCGGGCAGCCCTGGCCTTCAGCTTCTTCAGGATCTCCATGCACCGCGCGTCCGCCGTGTCCGGGAGCACGGGCTCGCCGGGGGTCAGCAGGGTCGGCGCCTCGTCCCCGTCGTTCGCGGAGAAGAGGACCTTCATCTCCCAGACGCACGACACGTACCGCACGTCCTCGCTGTCGCCGTTGACGGCTGCCCCGTACAGCAGCCACCGGGTGTTGGCCGTGTACCAGATGCTGTCCTCGATCTCGTGACCGAGGACGTTCGTGATGCTCAGCAGCTCGGCTTCGGGAGATGCCAGCCACTGGCGCCACTGCACGGAAGCCTCGGCGCTGTCCAGGCCGACGAATCCGATCGGCGAGCTGAGCACCTCAACCGCCGTCTGTGCCACCCGCTTGCGGACGGACAGCGACTTCAGCAGCTCCTCGGCGGTTGCTTCGGCGTCCTGCCCGGACACCTCCTTGGTGAACTTCGAGACGACCGCGTTGAAGTCGGTGAGCCGATTGAGCCGGCCCTCCAGGCCACGTACGTCCTCGTTCATCGGATAGGGATAGGTGACCCCGTCGCCGAAGTCCTTGGTGTTGTTCGTGACGAAGCAGACTTCCTCGTCCGGGTTCTCCCTCATGTACTCGAGGATGGAGAACCAGACCGCCGCGTCGCGGCCGCCCTCCGACCGGTCCTTGGTCGCCTTCGCCGGAGGAAGGGCCATGGCCTCTCGCGACAGAGCCCTGCGGGCGGCGTCCCCGCTCGTGTCGATGACCTCGAAGATCTCCTCGTACGCGCTGCACCAGTGCGCAACGAGACGGTCCAGATCGAGCGGCTCCAGGGAGCTCTCCAGCTCCCACGGCAGTGTCTCGTTCAGCTTTGCCAGGGTGTTCACGACAGCCCGGTACTTGTCGGGGTAGTGCTTCGTCTGGTGGGCGACCAGTTCCTCCATGACCATCCACGGTACGGCCACCTTGTGATGGCCGGACTGCCGCAGCTTGCGGATGATGTCGGCCCGAGGACCGGACGGCGGGAGAAGATTCACCGCGTTCGTATCAAAGATGATCAACCGTGCCTCCGTTGTGCTGACAGGCATCATCTCGTGCGACTCCCCACCTGTTCTAGGCCGGATCCGGAGAACGAACGCCAGGGCAATAGCGGGCTGCGCGGTGACGTGCGGGGCCCCGGGCCCTATCGGGGGGCCCGGCCGGTCAGAGAGGGGAATCCGTAGACGTCGTGCTCAGAGCCTGGTCCGTCGTGCACGGGGCGTGTGCCAGCGGGAACCCGGCGGTCTCCTCGACGATGTTGGCGCCGCTGAGGTCCTCGCACACCCGCAAGTCCAGCGCGACGGCTGCCGCGTCGATACGCGCCCACTGCTCGTCGGTGAGGTCGGGCAGGAGCGAGCGCAGGTGGTGCAGAGCGAACGCGACGATGCCCAGTGTCACGCTGTGCAGGAGGTTGGCGAGAGCGGCGCTGTGCGCGTCGGGATGGAGCTCACCCCCGCGCGACAGGGCGTACGCCAGCCTGTACGTGGAGTCGGCCTGCTCGGTGAGGGTGGCGTTCGCGGCGCCGCGAACGCCCGTGAGCCAGTCGGTGGTGAACAGCAACTGCTCGATTGCGGCACCTGGCACCGTGGTCCCGGCCGCGGTGGTGATGTTCTCCATGCCCGGTCAACTCCCCGACCGGTGAAGCGGACACGGCTCCGCTCTGGCCACTGCACGGTGCGGGTTACTCACCTGCGGCGTCGGCCGTGCCCTTCACGGCGAGGATCTCCGAGACCGGGCAGCCCCAGGCCGCGCCCGGTCCGGCGGGGCCGTAGAGCGTGAGCCCACACGCCTGGAAGAACGCTTGCCGGCCGGCCGAATCGGCGCCGTCCTGTGGGACCAGGGCCAGGAACGTGTCGCCGGCTTCCTGGGCCCGGCGGGCGATCTCGGTGAGCAGCGCCCGGCCGACCCCGCCGCGACGATCGGTAGGGGCGACGGCCATCGTCGAGATGAACGTCTGCTCGCCGGGGTGCGCCTCCCGGCCTTCGTCGTGCCCGAAGTCGCAGTGGAGCTCGAACTCGGCGACTCCGACGAGCCGCCCGTGGAACTCGGCCACGACGACGTCCAGGCCCCCGGGGTTGTAGGACATGCCGTCTCCCAGACGGTTCGAGTACAGCAGCTCCTCCACCACCGGGTAGTCGGCTGGGGCGATGTCACGGATGAGCGGCATGCGCCGAGTATCCGCGACCACAGCACAGAAGGTGGGGCTACCGCTTCGGCTTCTGTTTTTTGCGTTTTGGAGTGGTTTTCGTGCCTTGTGAGGGTCGCTTCACGTTCCGGTGGATCGAGCGTTGCAGGCGTGTGGCGGGCAACAGGGTTTGCAAGGTGGCAGTCAGCGTGGCGTCGAGCGGCCCGATGTGTCCGTCGTAGAGGACCCCGACGAGATCGCGAGTCGGTTCGTCGTAGAGGAAGACGACGCCACGCGGCAGGCCGAGCTGATGCTTCTTAGCTCGCAGGTAGCCACGGAGGCTCTTCTCGGCGTCGTCGGGGTCCTGTCCAGCTGGGCGTGTCGCCCACACGAACAACCATCCTTCGGCCGGATCGACGCTGGCCGTGACGGGCACCGTCATACTGCGGCCTTGGCCGTTCGGGCGCGGGTTGTTGAGGAGCATGTCACCATGGCACGCGAACTTGTGCTGGGCGGGCGTTGCCAGGGATAGCAGCGTCGCGCCGATGCTGAGCCATCCGGTGACGTTGCGTGATTGCAGTTCGTCGATGAGAGGCGCGAGTGGTGAGGGCACCATCGTTGGCTTGGGAGCGGATCCGGCAGTCACATCGTCACGTTGTCTGCTGTGGAACCACCGGTCGAGCGCGTCGGTTCGACTGGTCAGGAAGGTCAGCTCTTGTGCGCGGTAGCGGCGTAGCTCGGCTGTGGTCGGCTCGGGGAGGAAGGGATACGCGACACGCACCTGTGCCGGGTCAGGTTCGACCCACAGGCCCGCCTCGTAAAAGTACAGGAACAGATCCAACTCGTCCGGTGCGCGAAACATGACGGTGACGTCGGGGTTGCGGCGGCGGCGCAGGTACAGGAGGAACTCTGCCGGGCGTGCAACGAGCTCGGTGATCAGCTCTAGGTCGTGCAGGGACACGGTCCAGGGGATGTTGTCACGGGTGAGCAGGCCGGCCCGCACCAGCTCCGCGGTGGCGGTCAGGACAGTGGAGATGTCGTCGAGGCTGACGGCGATGGTGTGAATCTCGCGGATGTGGCGAAGGTCGACCCAGCCTTCGTCCTCGATGCGCAGACCGCCGTCTCGCTCGATGGCATCCTTCATACGGCCGGACTGCTCGGCCGCTTTTGTGATGATGCCGGTTAGGTCCGTGCGAATGCGTGTCGCCTTGCCGCCGCGTGACAGGGCGCTCAAGGCGATGGCCTTGTCCTCCACGATGATGGCGACGTCGTCGAGGACGATGAGGTGGTCGCCCTCGACGCGCTTGGTGTACCGCGCCGGATTGGCGGCCGTGGCTTGTGCGTCGTTCGCGGGTATGTAGTACTCGAAGGCGTCCCGGAAGCGGGCCCCGGGCAGTACACGGCTCAGCGCGTCGCGCGTGCGGGCCTCGAGAAGGTCGCCGCGGTGCTTGGCGTACTGGTTCCAGACGGGCTTCGATGTCTTCAGGTGCTCTTCGAGGTTTTCCCGGACGGCGAACACATGCAGGGCCGGGTGCGGCAGCATGAGGCGTCCGTGGCCGTCGACAATGAGTGGCCGGGTGCGCATCGGGTTCTTGCCGGTGGTGAATGCGTCGACAAACTCCGCAGCAGTGGCCTTCACGTGGTCCAGGCGGAACCGCTCGACCACGGCTCTGGCACGTTCCACGGTGATGCCCGTGTGCGCGGCGACGGCGTCGAGCGTGACCGCGGCCCGGTCGGCGTCGGGCTCGAACAGCGACATGAAACTGGCTCCGGCCAGTGCCGTCAGCCTGTCATCCGGCTGGCCTTCCTTCGTCGCCTTCATCGCCTCCTGCACGGCGGCGTCCATTGCTTGCAGCCGGGTGTTCAGGCCGTCCTGCTGCAAGTGGTGGACTGTGTCGAGGACCGCCAGGGCATCGGTCGCGTCGAAGCCGAGCTGAGTGTTCAGGGCCGCGCGAACGCTCGGATTGCCGTCCAGAAGAGCCAGGTTGGTCGTTGCGACCATTTCCGGGTAGGACGCATTGCGCACCCAGACCTCGGCGCCCCGGATGAGTAGGGACATGAGGGCGAGCTTATCGGCGGGGTCGACGGCGGCGAGCGACCGGAGCTGAGCGAGGTGCAAGAGTTCGTCGAGTTGCTGCTTCACCTCGGAGACGAAGTGGCTCATCTGCTGGTGTTCGACAGCGGGAGCTGTGGCCTCCGCCGTCTCCTGCCGGGCGGCGAGAGCGACCAGCGCCAGCAGTTCCACGTAGGCGGCGCCCGCCTCCGCAGTGACGGGTATCTCGTCTCCGAACGCCATCGGTAGGAACCGTTGGCGCGCTACCTCGATGAGTCGGATGGGATCGAACCGCTGCAGCTTCGCGACGAGCTTGTCGACAGCCTTGTCGAATGCTGCGTCGACCGCTGTCGCGGGATCGTCGTCGTCGGCGAAGGTGGCCATCAGCGATGTCAACGCCTCCCAGGTGTCCGCCATCACTTGGGCGTGCGGGTCGAACGTCGACGATGGCGCCGGCCCAGCATGGCGCTGCCTTTTATTGCGCGTCGCGCGGCGTTTCGAGCGGGAACCCATGAGGCCACCTCATCACACATCGCAGTCGGACAACGAGGGATTTGTATCCATCTCGATCAGCGGAGCCGCTGGACTCTCCCTGCTCGCTTCTGCGGCGGTCGGCAGGCGTACTCACATGGGCGCAACGGCTGCGCCGATCCCGGGTCTGTCAAACGAGTGGCGCAACTGGGGTTGATGGTTACTGACGGTCTGCGGAGAGGCGGCCGTCGAGGCGATGTCGAAGGCGTTCAGCGTGGTCTTCCAGCGTATGTCCAGCGGGCTTGGCCCTTGCTGGGGTTTGTCGAACGAGAGAGATCTTGCCGACGACCGTCAGATCCACCCAACACCGAGTTCTCGTAGTGCGTTCCGCTGTTCCTGGCTCAGCCGGTCTCTCCTGGCCCGGGTGTTGGAGATCCACACGCCCAGCTTCACAGCCACCGGTTCGGTCTCGCCGTTGACGGTGATCTGCTCGCTGTGGCCGCGGGGGACGGGCCGGTGGGCGCCTTCCCGTTCGACCCACTGGGTGAGGGCGGTCAGGCCGCGTTGGAATGCCTGCTGTGCCTTGTTCGGTCCCTTTGCCGCGTGGGGCGCCGCCGAGGCGGGAGAGGGCTTCTCCAGCGGCTTGATGCCCAGCTTTGCCAGTCGTTTCTGCTGTTCGGGGAGCAGCTGCGCCCAGGTGCTCGGGTTCTTCTGCCGCTGAAGCCACCGCCCGATGTCATCACCCTCGAACAGCACCCCGGGTGCGATGGCCGGCAGGACACCGTCGGCGTCGACCAGGTCCGCGAGGACGCGGTAGTGGCGTTGCCAGTTCAGCGGCCACTGGTAGTTCCAGTCCTCGTCGATCTCGGCGAGCTGCGCGGCCCGGGTAGCCGCGGTGTCCTCATCCTTCCCGAGCCCGTTCTTCGTGCCTTTGCGGCGGAGGTTGGCCATGTGCTGCCCGATGGGCACCATCTCGGTGCCCTCGCCCCACACCGCGTCCTGTTGGGGCGCGAGGTGTCCGGTGGCCCGCCGATACGACCGGAGCGCGGCGAGCTTGGCCTCCCACGCCTCCTCACCGGGCTCCCACACCATGCCGGCTTCCGGCGCGTCCAGGAGGACCTTGCGCCGGTCCTCGAGCTCGCCGGCGCGCAGGGCTTTGCGCTGCTGGTGCACCCACCGACCGAGGGGGAAGTTCTTGGTGACGCCGACCTCGGTCTCGGTGTCGTAGGGGACGGCGTGGACGCCGGTGATCTCATTCTCCGCGCGCCACCGGATGAGGGCCTGGTAGCCCTCCAGCCACACCAGGGATTCGGGCCGGTACACCCGCGTACGGAGGTAGGCCGCGATCGTTGCCGCGTCGCGCGGGCTTGCGATCTTTCGGTTTCATGACAGTGGAGTGAGAGGCAGTGAGGCCTGTGCGTTGGTGCTGCTCAGCTTCGGTTGCCGGGTGAGGCGCACTGCCTAGGTATGAGAAATTGGGGCGATTCCACTGACACGGGGCGATATTCATGCAGGTCGCGCATCGACACGAAACCGAGAGCTCGCAGGCGGGCTGTTTCTAGCGGGGTATGTGAGAGCCCCTGGGACGAGCTTTTCTGGAGCCATCGGTGGTCCGGGCGATGAGATGGGGAGCCACCCCGTGTGAGGGGCGGCGGCGTGCCGCTATGGGAGTAATGGGGCGGTCGGGCTGTTCGGCCGCTCATGCTGTGCCTGGTGGAGGACAACTCGAACTCCGACGACCCGGGCCTGCTTGATATCTGCGATCTCTGCCACCGGGCGATCCCGCCGGCGAGGGCGTCTACGGGTGTGTCCGCGACTCCTCCTGGGCCGATCCCATCGACGCCAGACGCGACGGCCAGCGACCGATCGCCGCCTGCGGCATCGCGCACCTGGCCGAACTGCAGCAGCAATACCGGCGCCGCCCGTTCGTCAACGAAGAGCTCTGGAGCGCGCAGATCGACCGGGCCCAGACACAGCAACCTCACCTCGACCAAGAACAGCTCGCCAAAGAAACCGGACTCACCCTGCTCCAGCTCGAAGCAGCCGCACGATGGGGCGCCACACGAAGAGTCCGAGGGGCCGACGCTCTCAACGAACCGCTGAAACCGCCAGGCGACTGAACCAGGACCGGGCCGGCCTTGTTCACGAGCTCGGGTTCCGGCACCTGGCTTTGCTCACGAGTTTCGGTTCTGGTCCAAGTTCTGTGGAGCTCTCACGCTCTGTAACCTGCCGGGACTGGATATCCCTTCGTGGCTCGTTGACAGACCTGTTTGGGATCATGCCCACATGGACTTCGACCTCGCCCCACCGACCGGCGTTGGCCCGTTGCGGATCGGTATGACTCGGCAGGCGGCCAACACGGCGCTGGACTCGCTCCGCGATCTCTCTGCGATCTCGGAGTCTGATCGGCCGGGGCAGCACATCTTCCGTCCCAGCGGGCTGATGATCAGCATCTACTGCATGCGAGACATGCTTGAGGCCATCGAGTTGGGAAGGCCGTCGTCCCAGACGGACCGAGTGTTGTTTCAGGGTGTGGACGTGTTCGCGCTTTCGGCCCGCGAGGTTGTCCAGCGCATGGGCAAGTTCACCTCGATCGAGGAAGATCCTGACGACGATGCCTCATTCATTGCCCCGGACTTGCTGCTGAGCTTCTGGCGTCCGTTCGCAGCCGACGATGAGCCCGAGGAAGAGCAGGGCTACCACTTCAGCTCGGTCCTGCTGGCACGGCCTGGCTACTACGACACCCCTGCTCAGGCTGCGGAGCGACTCCAACAGAGCTCGTGACAGGCCCGTCAGGACGCCAGCAAGACTCGTTTCCGCAAGAGGCCGAACCCAGCCCGACCGTACATCTGACGCTTGATCATTTTGATCCGGTTGACGTGGCCTTCGACGACGCCGGAGCTCCACGGCAGTGTGAGGCCAGCGGTGACAGCTACGAGATCGCGTTCGAGGCCGTTGACGAAGGTGAACGAAGCCAGCGCCGCCGTCCGCGGATATCCCCCCGAGTCGTGGATGGCGGCGACCGAACCACGCACCGCCCGCATTCTTCCCCTTCCCGCAGGCCGGGGCGCATGAGACGTACGACAGGCAGGGGCGGCCACGGCCTGGAGCCGGGCCACGGGCCTGGGAGCGACGCCGACCGCCGAACCGGAGGAACTGTTCGTCCAGGGCACCCCGCAGCACAGCCACGCAAGGACGGTGCGCACCGAGCGCCCGGCAGAGGCAGGGGACCACCGGACCGAGTCCGGGCGTGTGGAGTGGCATGACCGAACGCGAACGCCGCGCCCTGCCGCGCCGCGGGCCTGATGGCGTCTCCGGGCGACAGATCCTCGACGACGCCCGCCACGCCCAGGGACACCCCTGCATATAGGGGCTTCCCCTGTCGTGAGGTGGTTGACCAGATGCAGGCGACAGGCCGGGTGAGGTCTTCCACGAGGCGGACAGAGGTGTGCCTGCTCTGCCTGGTGAGCGGACAGAACGAGAGAGGGCGATTCGGCCGGTTTGCCGGTTTCGGTGAAAGTGGTTCAGCTGAAGCCGTACGTACGGTAGAACTGCAGGTCACAGAGTCTGCTCCCCGCACCCGCGGGGATGGCCCCTCATCGCATCGCCCCCAAGGAGCGCACTGGACCTGCTCCCCGCATCCGCGGGGATGGTCCCATCAGCGAGGCGCGCCAGACTCCCACGGACCCCCGCTCCCGCGCCCGCGCCCGCGGGAATGGGGTCCTCTCTGGTACCGCAAGACCATCCGAGATTGCGACTGTCCCCTCAGCTGGGGTGGGGTGGGTTGTGCGACGTCTGCGGGACTTCGGGGCGGGTCTGTTCCTTGGTCGTGCGGGTGTGTGGGTGTTCCGGTCGCTTGGGTCGCTGTGTCGTCCGGGTGTGGTGGGCATCGATGGGTGCATTGACCCTGCCCGTGGTCTGCTCACCACCCGGGCTCACCGAACAACCCCGCACGTGGTGCAGGGATTATCCCGTGGCCTTCTGGGGTGGGACCAGGCGCCGCCGGCCGCCGCTCTCCGCACCTGACGGGGATCGCCCTGGTTGCCGGTCCGCCGCATCGCAGCCGGCTCCTGACTCCCTTGCCTGCCATGGCGCTTCCGCACGTGTTCCTGCCCGCGGCGAGGCACCTTGCCGGCCCGTGGGGGTGGGCCCGTCCCGTGCCGGACCCTTTCGGCTCGTCCGGCAGCCCCGCGCCCACCGCTTGCCGTTGGTGGGGGCTGGTCGGGGCCGTGCGGGTTCCCGTGTTGGCGAGGCGGGCCGGGTGCGTCGGGGCCTGGACGGGTGATGCGGTTTCCGCATACAGGATCACGCATGGTGTATGCGTTTTCCGTATGCGGGGTGAGGCGCGGCCCGGGCCCCGGGTTTGTCATGCCGGGGCCGGTGTGTCTGCATGCCCGTCTCGGGGCCGAGGGGAGAGTCGCAGGCTCTCCTTCCTCTCGTTCCCGTCAGCTTCCCCGTCCCCGGGCAGCCCGCCCCGCCGCATCCGCGCCGGCATTGTCTGATCAGCGGGGGCGGTGGTGCAGCGGGGTCCTCCTGGTCCTCGGCCTTGGCGCCGTGGCTTTGTTCGTGAGAACCGGCTCTGGCACAACTTCTGTGGTGTCGGGTCGAAGCTCGGTGTCCGAGGCCGGAGCACGCCGGGAACCGGCAGGTCAGGTGCTTGTCACGAGGCAGACAGAAGCCCGGTCGGCGTAGCTCCACAAAAGTTGCGCCAGAACCCGAGAACCGACAGCAGATGTTCATCACTTCGGGAGTCACCGAGTCGGCGGCCGTTCGATTCTGCTGAGGCGAGCTACCGACTGGTCGCCGGTGAAGTATTCGGTTGTCCACGAAGGGCTGAACCTGCGACGGTCAACGGCATGAACGTGGTTCTGGGAGACAAATCGAGGTTCGCCGCAGAGGTCGGCGAGCCAGGCGCCCTGTGCCGGGTCGATCTCTGGGCGGCTGGCAAGTGGCTGACCTGCGACGACAATATGGCGTACGTCCCCCAGTTCCGCCGCGATGTGCTGGAGACCGCCGCCTGGCTGCGCTCGGGAGAAGGCCGTTCCCTGCCGTTCGCCGGCTTGTCCGCCGAGGCCACACACAGGCGCCTCAGGGAGCAGGCGGGGGACGACGACGAGTCCGAGGCCGACTACCAGCTGCGCAGCCGGTTTCGGGTCCTGCTCTGGGGTCCCACCACCGACAACCTGACGGCTTACCTGTTCCGCGAAGGGGACCACCTGGTCATCACGCTGGGGTTCTGGCGTGAGGAACACCTGCTCAGCCACCCTGAAGACGCCGGTGCGGTCTTCGTGGCCGAGCTCCCGGCCGAGGAACTCATCGGCATCCTTGAAGGCATCGTGGCCGCGCTCGACGCCGGTTAGAGCGAGAGCCATTCAAGACCCTTCGGCGACATCAGAACGTCTCTCCCGACGGAGCTGAGCCGAGAAGCGCCCCCGCTGCCGCACCGCTTGGCCGTCGCTCGGGCAGCCGTCTTGCTTCATGTGCCTGGGGGTGTGGTGAACGGGAGCCTGTGAGCCTCTCAGACTGTTTCCCAGCTGGCCGGGTGGGCTGGGAGCTGTGAGGAGTGGTGGACTCACCACGGCTCGCGTCCAGGGGCCGGCCGTGATGGGAAGAGGGACAGCCCCCTGCCCCGCGGCGAGTCACGTGACATGCGGACGCCCGGCCGGCCCCGTCCCCGTTGCCGCGCCCTGCCCCTTTGGAGGGCGCGGGGGAGGGGTGTGTGGTGGTTCGTCTGATGCGTTTTCTGTATGGGCTGTTGGTGTGGTGTCAGGAGGCGTTTCCTGCCGGTATTTTGCGTTTTCGTCATAAAGATGCGCGATTCTGGTAGTTGGCGATTCATGCTGCGGTTTGCGTTTTTCGCATGTCTCTTCTGCTGCAGTGGTCGGCTCCGCAGGGGCCGGAACCCCATCCAGGTGATCATGAAGTGGTCTAGATAACAGATTTCGATGCAGACCCCTACTCATTACGTAGAGTAGTTATCTCTGTCACGCTCACAGACTCCGGAGTGTCACTCCACCCCGTGCGCACCGCGACCGCTCCACGGAGCACAGCAGGAAGCCAACATGCCTCCGCCGGCCCCGCAGGGGCCCACCCCACTCACCACCGACACACCATCAACCACCAATCAAACCAAGCCACTTACCAGCACCAGGCCCCGCCGCAGGCGGGCGCCAAACCACAAACAACCCCCACCCACACCCGCACCCCTCAACCCAACTCCACCACCCCGCTGCCACCACAGGTGCCCGCCCCTCAGGCAGCCAGCCCGGCGCCGCGCAGCGGCGCAGCGGCATTGGGAGTGACGCAGTCACTCCGCGTCGTGTCTCCGCAGGAGACCGCGCGC
>NZ_JBIAMM010000026.1:0-54820 GCF_042874095.1 Streptomyces sp. NPDC004266 | reverse complement strand
CACCACCGCAACGACCAGGAGCCTCGTCTCGTTGCACACCCCTGCTGACCTGCCATTTCACCCCACAGAGACAGGATGAAAACGGCTCACTGACGCAGGAGCCCGCGTTCGCCCATATTCCGCAGGATTCGGTAGACCTCCTCCGCTTTCGGCATTTCTTCGGAGGTCTCCAGGAAGAGAACATTGCCGGAGTAGGCTTCGGCCTGTTGTATTTCGCGGTCGGCCATCAGCAGCCAGGACAGGATCTCCAGGTTGCCGCCCCAGCTGTTCCCGTCGACCACCCGGTCAGCGTTGTGCCAGGTCCACCCCTCGGCGGGTTCCATCTCCGGTTCGGATTCGAACGTCTGCGGGTCCTCCCAGGAGCGGTTGACGTCTCCGGACGTCTCGGCGGGCGTGAGCTCGTACTCGCCCGACGTGAAAAGGGCCGCCCGGAGGGAATCTTCGGTCAGCGGGTGCATGGCGCCGGGTCGCCCGAGTTCGACCATCACCGAACCGCCGTGGTAGCCCACGATGCCCAGGTTCCGCAGGAAGACCAGCAGGTTGGTGTTGTCGCTGTAGCCGAAGAAAGGCTTGGGGTGGGCGCGGAGAAGCTCGCGGTCGAGATGCGGGAGCACACTGATCTGGTCGTCGCCGCCGATGCTGGAGATCACTGCTTTGATCTGGGGGTCGGCGAAGGCCGCGTGGATGTCGGCGGCGCGTTCTTGTGGGGTCGCACCCATCTGGCGGGTCGTGGGGTATTCCACGGTGTCCAGCCCGAAGTCGCTCCGGAGCCTGTGCAGTCCCAGTTCGTAGGGCATGGGCAGGAGACCGGGAAGGCCGGACGAGGGGGAGAGGACCGCAACGCGATCCCCAGGACGGGGCTTGGCAGGGTATGTGGGGATCCTCATCGAATGATCGTAGTCGGCAACACCTCCGAAGCCGTGGGGAGTTTCTCCAGGTCATCGGCTGACCATGAGGCGCTGGATCGAGGAGCGCTTTTCAGCGCTGCCTCTCCGGGGTGAGGACGGCGAGCAGAGTGCTGATGGTCGTGACATAGGCGTGGACGGTGCCGACGGATGTCCCGAAGCGTGACCGTCCTGATCGCTGTCGGAACCCGGCGGCTGGTCGACCTGCTGCCCGACCGGGAAGCGGCGGGTCTCGCGGCCCGGCCGTCACCGTGGCCGGCCACCCGCATCAGCGACCGGGGCCTCCGCGGCCTCCGGAGAGCCGGGCCCGGGCGAGGAGCGCTACGGGTCGGGGTGCTGGGGGCCGGAGTGCTGGGGCCCGGGATGCAGGCCGGGACCGAGGGGAGGGCCGGCCAGAGGGGTGGGGGAGAGGGCGGCGGGTTCCTCACCGGACTCCAGGAGCGTGTCGGCGGCGCCGACGATCAGGGTGTCGGGGCGGCCGACGGCTTTCTCGTCCTTGCGGTCGTAGTCGATGCGCCACAGCAGGCTGCGCATGGCTTCGAGGCGCCCGCGTCGTTTGTCGTTGCTCTTGACCACCGTCCATGGTGCGTGGTCGGTGTCGGTCGCGCGGAACATCTCGACCTTCGCGGTGGTGTAGGCGTCCCAGAGGTCCAGTGAGGCGAGGTCGGTGGGAGACAGCTTCCACTGCCGCACCGGATCGATCTGGCGGATCGCGAAGCGGGTGCGCTGTTCGGCGCGGGAGACCGAGAACCAGAACTTGACCAGCAGGATCCCGTCCTCCACGAGCATGGCCTCGAAGGCGGGACACTGCCGCAGGAACAGCTCGTACTCCTCGGGGGTGCAGAACCCCATCACCTTCTCGACACCGGCGCGGTTGTACCAGGAGCGGTCGAAGAAGACGATCTCACCGGCGGCCGGCAGGTGGGCGACGTACCGCTGGAAGTACCACTGTCCCGCCTCCCGCTCGGTCGGCTTGTCCAGAGCCACGATCCGTGCTCCGCGGGGGTTGAGCCGTTCGGTGAACCGCTGGATCGTGCCGCCCTTGCCCGCCGCGTCCCGCCCTTCGCAGATCACCACCAGCCGCGCACCGGTCTCCTTCACCCAGCGCTGCAGCTTCAGCAGCTCGATCTGCAGGATCCGCTTGGTGCGCTCGTACTCCGCGCGACGGATCTTGCGCTCGTACGGATAGTTCTCCCGCCATGTACGGATCGGGGCGCCGGAGGAGTCCAGCAGTACGGGTTGCTCCGGCCGGCGATCGTCCACGCTGAGCCCGGCCAGCAGCTCCTCGGCTTCCGTCTTCGGGGGTTCCTGTTCGTTCACGCGATGCGCCTACCCGCCGCAAGCCGCCTGTACCGCCGCGGCCCGCCCGCGACGGCACCCCGCGACCCCTCATGTGTCGCATCGGCCACCCGGCCACCCGGCCTCCCGGCGGTGAACCCTGCGCGCCCGGGAAACAGGCGGCATGTACCTGACGCGCACTGCTCACCGGGCAGGGCACTGACTCGACCCCCCTCAGCAGGGGACGAGCCGATCCACGACCGCTGTCCGCCCTCCGTGCCCGGCACCTCGGAAAGGGCACGAGAGGACATGCCCTGGCGTCTGAGGTATGCCTTTTACGTGCACCCCCTCAGGCGAGACCTCGTTCCCCGTCCTTCACGGCGCGGCGGGCGGCTGCTGCTCGCCGTGCCGTTCGCGCTGATCGCGGCGGTCACGGTGGTGGACGTCCTGGTCCCTCCCGATGTGCACCTGGGGCCGTTCCTGATCGCCGCGCCCGCGGTGACCGCGTCTTTCGCGGGTCCCCGGGCGACGGCCTTGGTGGGGACGGTCGCGGTCGCCGCGCAGACGGTGGTGGCCGTCGCGCGGACGAGCGTCACGGACCTCAACCACACGTACCAGATCGTCGCCCTCGTCCTGATCTCGATCATCGCGACCTTCTTCGCCCACTTGCGCGAGCGAGACGAGAACCGGGTGGCACGCCTGCGTTCGATCGCCCACGCCGCCCAGAGCGTCGTTCTGCCGCCGCTTCCCGAGCGGGCGGGCCCCTTGCGCATCGCCTCGGTCTATCTCGCGGCCGAGGAGGAGGCGCAGATGGGCGGCGACCTGTACGCGGCGGCCCGCACGGTGTCCGGAACCCGGCTGCTGATCGGCGATGCCCGCGGCAAGGGACTCGACGCGATCAGCGAGGCCTCGCTCGTCCTGGGCGCCTTCCGGGTCACGGCCCGCCGCGAACAGGGACTGCCGGAACTGGTCGGACAGCTGGAAGCGGGAATCGGTTCGGCCGAGCGGACCCACGAGGTGACGACGGCCCCTCCCGACGGCGCCGACGAGGCCTTCGTCACCGCGCTGGTGCTCGACATCCCCGATCACGAGCCGGTGGTACGGCTCGTGAACTGCGGGCATCCCCCACCGCTGCTCCTCAGCCAGGGGCGGGTGATCCCCCTCGACACGACCCGTACGAGTCCACCGCTCGGGCTCTCGGACGTCCTCGCGGCGGACGTGACGGTCGAGACGTTCCCCTTCGACGTCGAGGACGTGCTGCTCCTCCACACGGACGGAGTGACAGAGGCACGTGACCACTCACGCGCCTTCTATCCCCTGACGGAGCGGCTCGCCGCCTGGGCGAGGGACGACCCGGCGATCCTGCTCGACCGGCTGCGGGCCGACCTCCGGACGTACGCCGGCGGCCATCTCGGCGATGACGCGGCGCTTGTCGCGGTACAGAAGATCGCGCCGGATCAGTAGGGACCGGTGACCTCTCGGGCCGGCTCACCGACGGCGACCTGATCCGCTCCGCGCCTCCCCACAGCCGATGCGGCATGCCGCACGCCGCAGCGCACCGTCCCGCATGGGCCGCGACAGGCGGGAGGTCCGGCGCCTTACGCTGGTGACAGGAGCGTCCGAGGAGGTCGGCATGGCAGGGCACCACCGTTATCACCTGGATCAGGACGGCCAATCGATCACCGTCCTGCACGATCCGCGGCACCAGCGCGCAGAAGTCTGGGTCAACGGCAAGACCATCGCCGTGGCCCGGACTCCGCACCACCAGGCCACCGTCCTGGAGGGGGAGATCCCCGCCCTCCCGCCCCAGCCGGTGGTCGTCAGGATCGACCACCCCTACGACGCGGACGACGTCCCCTTGTGCGTGCTGGAGACGGACGGCAACCGCTACCTCATGCCCCACATCGCCCTCACCCCGCAAGACCGAGAGCCGACGGAACGGACACCACCAGCCACCACCCCCGGTCAACTCCTCGCCCGGTGGAGAGCACGACGCCGACACCACCGAAGCGACCACCGTACGTAACCGGCCAGCGGCCGGTGTCCGTAGCCGCGACACATCCGTACCCGCCCGAAGCTCGAGCGCCTGCGCGGCGCCGCCCCTACGCTTCCCCGGACTGAGCTCGCCCTGACCAAGGCCGAGGGG
Source organism: Streptomyces sp. NPDC004266 (assembly GCF_042874095.1). Taxonomy (NCBI): domain Bacteria; kingdom Bacillati; phylum Actinomycetota; class Actinomycetes; order Kitasatosporales; family Streptomycetaceae; genus Streptomyces; species Streptomyces sp. NPDC004266. Next base: position 50,491 of record NZ_JBIAMM010000026.1, on the reverse strand, counting down.
CCACCGCAGGACTCCGTACCTGCTACATGGAAACCAACACGGCTACGCCAGTGGCGACCTCCGGCCGAACCACTCGATCCGGGCCGCCGCACCTGGCCTCGGCCGCCTGCTGCCCCTACTCGCCTCGGGCGGCTTGCTCGCCACCGCCCTCGCCGGCCCCGCGCACGCTGAACCGCTCCTCGGCGGCGGGGTGAGCGCCTCCTCGCCGAGATCGACCCGGCGGCCGATCCAGACGCGGTCATTCCGTTTCTGGAGCGTCCTTCCGGCTGCAGGAGCACGACGAACTGCAGGTGATGCCTGTGCACCGCAGCCAGTACCGTGTGATGTGCCAAGGAGCCTTGGACGCTGACGAGTTGCCCCGTCGAAGGGGACGGTCTTCGACGAAATGAGAACCGACTCGTAGTAGGCCATCCGACGATGGACTGTTGATCAACAACCGATCAACGGACCTTCTCGTAGTCCCCTCGGTTCGAGTGATCGTGACGGAGGCAAGGAAGGGGACCCGCTCCCCGGAATTTGTGTGTGGGGGGCTCCGAAATCTGCTCTTCCCGCAGTTTCGTGATGTGCGGCCGGGCCTCGTTCAGGACCGCCGAAGAAGCCGGGACTCTGGTACTTGAACTCCTGTCCACCGGCTTCGACCCCGTCATCACCGCTTTTGCAGACGAGCAAGCATGACGGCAGGCGGCCACACTCGTCGACGCCAGTGCACAGCAGCCTCAATTCAAGGTTATTCACGAAACTGCGGTCAGATCCCTGAAGTCTTCCAGGGCCACTCCTCGCCGTACTCGATCCGTCGTCCCATAAAGCGAGGCGCCTCAAGGAGCACCTCCGCCTGTTTCCCCCAGAGCACTGGTTTGCCGGGTGAGGGTCGTGTCGTGCGGGCACGGGAGCCGTCGGGGTCTGCCGCGGCGGCTGTTTATGCTCTCGGCATGCAGTGCAGCGATGTCACGAGGGACGATGGCACGTGGGCGGGTCTGTCCCTGGACATACGCGACCCCCACCAGCCGGGACTGTGCGTGTTCAGCGCAGGACCGCACCTCCTGGTCTCCCAGCTGTCGCGGCCTGTGTTGCTCGCCGTGGTCGACGAGCAGCTCCAGGGCGTGGACTTCTGGCGCACCGACGAGTACCGCTCCTTCGTCCCGCCGTTGCGCGCCGATGTGGGGCGTGCCCTGGCGGGAAGCCCGGAACGGTGGGCTCATCGCTTTGCGCGGTACCTCATCGACTCGCCGGACGGTCCGTTGCACGAGGGCCGGTGGCTGCTCTCGTGCGACAGCCCGCTGAAGCGCTGGCGCCATGCCGACACCCCGCATGCCGAGCACTGGAGCTCGATGCTCGTCGACGGCTGCCCAGACGGCTACATCGACTGGTTCCTCCACGCCTATTCGTGGGAGGTCCTTCCGCTGCGGCCGATGCCCGATGCCGACGACAGCCGGGTCAAGGCGTACCGCAAGCAGGCCCGTGAAGGAACGCTCCCACCCGTCCTGTTGTGGTGGGTCAGTGGCCTGGACTGCCATCTGATCCTGGACGGTCACGCGCGGATCGGCGCGGCGATCGCCGAGTCCGTCGAGCCTCCGCTGTTGCAGTTGCACCGCACGGTGCCGCGCGACGAGCTGGCCGCGCGCACCGATCAGGCCGTGGGCTTCTACGAGGAAGAACTGACGCGCTTCGCCGAACTCCGAGCCGTCCACGGCCCCGCCGTCCCGGACGGCGCGGCCACCGCAGGCCCGCAGCTCGTCCGTCTTCTTCACGACCTGGACACCGCACGACAGCCGACCTGGGCCTGGCCCCTGCCCGGCGCGGAGGACCAGTGGCGTCGCATCGCACGCGAGGTGACGGCCGGCCAGGACTGGCCCCGTATCTGAGCCCTGCCACATTTCTCCCGCCGACCACTCGTCGGGGCGCACCGCCGCACCGCACTGTGCGCGAGGTGACGGGGCGAGGTGCCTTCCGGACCGTGGGCTGCTGCTCTCGCCGCAGTGCAGGATGCGGGTAAAGCGCTGCTGGGTACCGGAAAGCGGGGAGAGGGAGGGCAGGGCCCACTCGGCCGGCTCCCACAGGGGATGGTCCCGACGAAGACGGTCGCGGGGCGGGGCGGGGCAGGGTGGGGCTGCCGTGTCCGAGTCGTTCACGAGCAGCGGCAGCCCCAGTCGTCGGTCCTCAGCGGCGGTACGCGGCTGTCGCGCTCTCGACGAAGGATCGGATCAACGGATTGGTCTCACCCTCGTTCCACACCGCCACCACCCGGCTCGGCGGCATGTCGGTCAGCGGGACCATGGCCAGGTCCGCGGGCAGGTCGTGTCCGAGAGGGGCAAGACCGACCGTGCCGTTCCACAGCACGGCCTGCAGGCATTCCTGGACGGCGCGCACCACCGGGCCCTCGCGTGGCCTGCCGCCGTTCCAGTACGACTGCCAGGCGGGATCGGTGCCCCGGGGGAACTGGAACCAGCGGCGGTCGCCCAGCTCGGCCAGCCGCAGCCCGTCGCGGCGGGCCAGCGGATCGTCGGCGCGCAGGACGACGCCGACCGGATCGGTCCGCAGCGCGCGCACCCTCAGGCCGGTCTCGTCGAACGGTGCCCGAGTCAGCGCGACGTCGACCAGTCCGGCGCGCAGCCCGCAGGTCGGGTCGGTCAGATCGGTGTCGCGGATGTGGATGTCGATGCCGGGGCGGCTTCGGCGGTAGGCGGCGGCCAGTCTGGCCACTCCCGGATCGGTGCCGTCGCCCAGGATGCCGATGGTGAGGGTCGCGACGCCGGCCGCCGCGCTCACGCGGACCCGGACGCGGTCGGCGTGGTCGAGCAGGGCCCGCGCCTCGTCGAGCAGCACCGAGCCCACCGCGGTGAGCGTGACCCCCGTAGGAGAGCGGGCGAACAGCAGGGCCCCCACATCGGCCTCCAGCTGCTTGATCGCCCGGCTCAGCGGTGGCTGGCTCATGTGCAGTCGGGTGGCGGCCCGGCCGAAGTGGAGTTCCTCGGCGACCGCCACGAAGTAGCGCAAGGTCCGTAGCTCCACGCTGCAACGATATCCATCAGGTATCGACGCCGCAGGATGGGTCTTGGACACCGGCGGGTCCCCGGCGGTGCACTCGTGAGCATGACCGAAGAAGCGAAGACCAGCGAGCCGCAGACCGATCCCGCTGTATCGGTGGTGGGCCCCGGCGACGGCGAGACGATCGTTCTGGGCACCACGCACATGCGCGTTCTGGAGGACGGCAGTCACACCGGCCACCGCCTCGCGATCGCCGAGTCCGTCCTCGCCCCGCACACCCAGGGACCGCCGCAGCACCGCCACGCCCGGCACGACGAGGGCTTCTACGTCCTCTCCGGCACCGTGCGGTTCACCGTGGGGGAGGAGGACTACGACGCCACCACGGGCACGCTCGTGATGGTTCCGCCCGGTACCCCGCACACCTTCGCCAACCCGACCGACCAACCCGCCGTCATGCTCAGCACCTTCACTCCGGACCTGTACGTGCGGTACTTCCGAGAACTCCAGGAGACGCTCGCCGACGGCCGGCCGCCGACGCCACAGGCCAACATAGACGCGATGAGCCGCTACGCGACCGAGCCCGCGGCCGAGCCCGCCACCGACCCCGTCTGAAGCCGACGGCACAGACAGGCCCGGCCCTGTCTCCCTCCCCCCTTTCGGCCGGCAGGTCGGCGGCGCTGTCGCCTTCCGCCGTCCGGGTCCCTCGGCCGACGGACCGGGCCTTCACCGGGGCTCTTCCGGAGGGCTCTTCCGGCAAGCGACGCGATCGACGGGGCTCCGTGAACCGGTGGCCCAGGAACGGAAACCATGAACATCGCCTATGGGAGCGTCGCGGGACTGCTCGCGCTCTTCTACCTCTACGCGGGCGCGCTGAAGGTGACCCGCAGCCGTGATCAACTCCGACCGATGATGGCCTGGGTCGACCACGTGCCCTTGCCTGTCCTCAGAGCGCTGGGGACGGTCGAAATACTCGGCGCGGCCGGGCTGATCCTGCCGCCGCTGACCGGCATCGCTCCCTCGCTTGCGCCGGCCGCGGCCATCGGCTTCGTACTCCTGCAGACCGGCGCGATCGCCGTCCACCTGATGGGCGAGGACCGCCGGATCACACTCAACGTCGGGCTCACCGTCACCGCGGCGGTGACCATCTGGCTGGCCACCCGGCTGTGATCCAGCACCGTCGTCAACAAACCAAGCTGTCTGCTGTCCCGGCACTCCTGCCCCGCGCGGGGAGACTCCCCGGCCACGCCCCCCGATCGGAGCGCAGTAAGACCGTCAGGCCCGTGCGCGACCTTCCGAGACGCCACGCCTGGAACGTACGTGCGTCAACATCGGAGTACCGAATTCATTCTTTCTTGTGGCGTGTGAACGCCAGAGGACAGTGTCATCCGGTCAGCACGAGAGGGACGCGCGCGGGCAGTGCTCCAGGAATGGCAGACGGGGCCACCGGGAGGAGCCGGAGAGGGGCGGCAGCGCCGTGACGCGTGATGTCCCTGCGGATAAACCCATCGGTCGCAGCTGGCCAGGACCTCTCCACCCAGGCTGTACGCGGCGCTGCGGGGGCGCTGAGCTACGGAGCGTTCAGGGCTCTTCCCCCGCCCCGCCCCGCCCGCAACGCGGCACCCAGGGCTGGTGGGGCCCATAGCGCACCGCTGACCGATCGGAGATGTCACCATGAGCACACCTCCCTCCGTCCCGCTCCGGGTCGCCCTCGTCAACGGAAGCTTCGAGCAGCCGTCCGTCGCCGACATGGCCTTCCTGCCGGACGCCTCCCAGACCCAGGCTCCGCGCCACGTCCCGGGCTGGCTCACCACCGCCACCGACCACATGATCGAACTGTGGCACTCCGGCTTCAACGGCGTCCCCTCCGCGGAGGGCGAGCAGTTCGCCGAACTCAACGCCAACCAGGTCTCCACCCTCTATCAGGACCTGCCGACCACCCCCGGCACCAAGCTGTACTGGCGGCTCTACCACCGCGGCCGGCAGGGACAGGACACCATGGCCCTGGACATCGGCGCCCCGGGCAGCGCGGTCGAGCAGCGGACCTTCACCGACGGCAACACGGCGTGGGGGTACTACACCGGCACCTACACCGTCCCGGCCGGGCAGACCACCACCCGTTTCGCCTTCCGGTCCGTCTCGGCGGCCGGAGGCAACCGCGGGATCGGCAACTTCCTCGACGGCGTGTTCTTCGGTACGGCTCCGCACGTGGTGCTCACCAAGACCGCCGTACCGGCGGGCCCGTTGGACGTCGGAGATGTCGTCACCTACCGGATCACCGCCAGGAACGAGGGCGGCGGGGCCGCCGAGCGACTCACCCTCACCGACGTCCTGCCGCCGGGAACGACGTACGTGCCCGGTTCCCTGCGGGTCATCGACGGCCCGAACGCGGGCGTGATGACCGACCGGGCCGGTGACGACCAGGCCGCCTACGACTCCGAGAGCAACTCGGTGGTCTTCCGGCTCGGCGCCGGAGCCTCCGCCTCCCAGGGCGGCAGCCTGGCCAACACCGCCGCGCTGCCGCAGGGCACCACCGTCGAGTACCGGGTCACCCTCGGTCTGCAGACGGCGGGCACCCGGGTGAGCAACACCGCTGTCGCCACGTACGAGAACCGCCTCGGTTCCACACCGGAGGCGCTGACGTCCACCTCCGACGAAGCCGTGACCGAGGTCAGGCCGGCCGCCGACCTGGACGTGACCAAGGCGGCCGACGCCACCACCGTGACCGTCGGACAGACCGTGACCTACCGTCTGACCGTCCACAACGCCGGCCCCAGCCCCGCGACCGGCGTCACGGTCGCCGACCGGCTCCCGAACGGGCTCGCCTTCCTGTCCGCCGACGCCGACGTCGGCGCCTACGTCCCGGAGACCGGGCAGTGGTCCGTCGGTGAACTGGCCGTCGGTGCCCGCGCGACCCTCGTCCTGCGGGCGAAGGCCACCAGGCCCGCCCGCCTCACCAACACGGCCACCGTCACCGCCGTCGAAAAGGACCCCGACCCGGCCGACAACACCGACTCCGTCACCGTCTGCGTCGAACCCGCACCGGCCTGCTGCGCCCCGTGCGTACCCCGTACCTGACCCGACACGGAAGGAGCCGGACCGGGCCCGCACCACGTGCCGGTGCCGACCGACGCGACGGCTGTTCCTGGCCGGCGTGGCGATGACCCCCGACCCCGACCGTCTCCTGCTGGCGCGGGGACGGCCCTGCTACGTACGAGGAGCAGCGTGACGTTCTCAGCCGAGGAGGCAGTCGGGTGGCGGGCGTGTGGCGGGCGTGTCGGCCGGAGGGAGAACGCTCATGACTGGCCGATGGGCGCGCTCCACCCCGACCGCCCCTGCCCGCTCGACCGTCCCTGGCGGCCCCCGTCCTGGGAGCCGGCAGGGGCGGCGCGCGGTCGTCAGTTCCGGCGGGCGCTTCGGACGACCGGTCAGTGACGGCCGTGACCTGCTCTGGGTGCCCCGCAGCCATGTGCTGAGGTGTTCCCGTACGGCCGGGCGATGCCGGCGCGTAGCCCGACTTCGCCTGATGGCGCCCGAAGCGAGCCCGGTGGCCGTCCTGCGTGCTCTCCGCGAGGCGCACGGCTTGACGCTCACGCAAGCAAAGGCCCTGGCGGGTGAGTTGAAGACGACCGGGCTCGTGGGAACGCTGGTCGAGATGGAGTTCATCGCCGCCAGGCTTCGACAGCACTCAGTCAGGGCGGCGCTTGAGACGTCACCCCGCTGACCGTCAGGAGCGAGATCGTTGCGTGCACGCGGAGGCGTCACTGTTTGGCACGTGACAGGGTGAGTGCGGCTCCGACCTTGGTCAGCATCTGGCCGAGGAGGTGGAGGGGTCGTGCCCGTGTCGGTACTCCGCGCGCTGTTCCCCGCCAGTAGGCGTCGGTGAGCTTCTCGGTCACCGTGAGGGTCTGGTCCTCGTCCTGGGCGGCCAGCACGAGGGCGAACCGCACGTAGTCGCCGATGTCGGTGCCCTGGGGGTGCTGGTGGAGGAAGGTCTGCAGGCGCGGCGTCAGGGCGGGCAGGGTGCGGTCCGTCGGGAAGACGACGGCGAGGCCGGTGAGGGCGAGGCGAACCGCGGGGCATTCGGCCGACCAGCGGGCCAGCAGGTGGGGAACGTGAGCCTGGACCGCGCTGCGAGCCCGGGTCTCGCTGTCGGGACCAGTGTGCTGCGGGGTGGCCGGCCAGGCCTCGGCGAGGTGGCGATCGGCCACGGTGGCGGCGCTGAACAGCAGGTCGACGGCCTGGAACCGGTGGCGTGCGGGAATCCGGTCATCGACGGCGAGGGCCGCGAGCAGGGCGAGGCCGCCGGCGGTGGCGGGCTGGCAGGTGTCCTGGTGGAGGATCTCGTTGTAGAAGTCGCCGAGGAAGAGCTGGTCGTCCCGGTACGGGTCGGCCTCGGCGTCGAACAGCATCGCGGCCTGGGGCGGTCTGGGGCTCGGCAGGCGGTCGGCGATGACGTCCCGGAAGAGCTGCCGGACCGGCGGACCGGAAGCGAACGCGTTGCTCCGGGTCGGTTCGGGTTCGGCGCTCGTGTTCATGGTCGACTCAGCCTACGGAGAGGCCATCTCATTCGGTACGTGAATGCGGGGCTCAGTCTTGCTCTGGTGTGCATCTGAGCTGCAGGTTGCGTCACACTCCACGAGTGACTACGCCGATAGGTCCCGTGATCCTTTTTGACGACGACTACCACATGTACGTCCTCCGGGACCGAGCGTCCGCCGAGGCGTGGTGGGAGATGCCTGACGAGTACGTCTGCGGGTTCGACGCCCTGGCCAGGCCGTTGCGCATGACGGGTGAGCCCCATCAGGTCGCCCTCGAGCTCAGTGGTGATGAACCGGCCGAGGCAGACCTGCGCCGACTCGTTGCCGACCACTACCAGCGGTTCCTGCAGGGGAAGGTGCCGCCTCTAGCCTCCGATCTTTCAGAGTTCATCGCGGGGCTGCCTGTCGAGGATTCATAACATGAATCCGTTAGTCCGGTAGCGCTCCGGCGAATGGTGTCCCGTAACTGCTGGTCCCGGGTGAGATGGTTTTGCTGTGGTCGGTGTGCTCACGGCGTCGGAGCCGTCCTGCTAGCCCGTTCACCGGGTTGTGTCCGAGGCAGTTCGGCAAGCCGTCCACCCACGCTGCGGTGGGAAGGCGCAGGTTCGGTCCGCAAGGATCGGCCCTGAGGCCTGCCGCTGGAGGACTGGGACCTGCTGGTCGCCGGATACTGGCGGGCCAACCTCCGCTGCGGCAGTTGGCGCCGCTGTACGGAGTGTCGAAGTCGTCTGCCGACCGCAACGCCCCGGCGATGGCGCCGCAGCAGCGAACCGGTGGTGGCGACCAGCGCGGTGGCGGCCAGGGCCGTGGGCAGCTCGGTGATCAGTGCCACAAGGGGGTGTTGGTGCCCTCGCAGTCAGAGCAATCGCCGGATGTCGCGATCAAGATCAGCCCGAAGACGATGAGAGCCAGGACGATCCAAGCTACGGGGGCAATCGAACCGCCGATGCCCAGTGGGGTTTTTGGAGCGCTGCTCTGCGGGACCTGATGGTGGCTCTCGGGCTCGCCACTGGGTCCGTCATGTCCCTCTGCCGCCATCGTGTCATCCCCCCGTCGCGGTGTGTCCTCTCATGGCACGACGTCAGATCTCGTCCGTCAAGGCCTGAGGCGGATTGCTGTCGAGAAGAGTCGCGCCGGCTGACGGATCGTCGCGGACGAGGCGGGAGCGGACGCTGCGCTCTGGCCGGCTCGAGGGCGACGGCATCCACCACGCGCCACGCTCGGCATCGTCCGCCTCCACAACCTTCTCCAGGCCGCATAGCCCGACCCACCGGCGATCAGCCCGCCTTGTCCCGGCCATCTCAACGGTCAATTATGGGGCAGCCCTTAGGGCGTGACGGACGACCTCAGCAGTCCGAGGCCGATCGTCCGATTTCATGTGTCGGGGCAGTTGCCGTCCGGGGCGGTGCGTCCTGATGCCTGGGTGCTGGCCTCCGTCCTAGAGTGCGGGAGTGAGTCGTGTTCCTCCCGAGCCGGATGCGGACCAGCCAGCCGCAGGGACCGCCCGTAGATCACGCCAGCGGAAGATGCTGGCCGCAGGCGGCGCGATCCTGACCGCTGTGGCCATCGCACTGGCGACGTGGGTCGCGCAAGGCGGGGTCACGTGGCTGAAGAACCGCCTCTTCCCACCGCCACCGGTCCTTGGCGTGGAGATGCACATGGTGGACCCTCTGGACGAATGCGAGGGCGGCAACGGGTACGTCTTTCCCAAGCCGGTCTCGGAACTCGACGGCTTTGGCGACCTCAAGGGGAGCACGGACCCGCAATCTGCCCGGTACCTCCAGGAGAACGGAGCGGTGGCCGGGCAGTATGTGATCATCGAACTCACCCTGCAGCCCAACAGAAACGCGCCCGTCTCTGTGGAGTCGGTGAAGGTCAACGTGAAGGAGACGCTCGCCCCTTTTCCGCAGGGAGCCCACCTGCACTACTCCAGTCAGTGCGGCGGAGTCGACGCCAGGACGTTCCTGTTCGATCTCGACAGGTCACCGAGGGCGTACACCGTGATCGGCAACCCCCACATCGGGGGAGACCAGCAGTTTTCCAAACTGCCGACCGAGCCCGAACCCGGAAAGACCATGAAGCTCTACGTGGTCCCCTACGGACTGCGCCACGGCTACCGGTTCACCCTGACCCTCGAATGGGTGGAAGGCGCGAAACGCATCTCGAAGGTGATCGACAATCACGGTCAGGATTTCCTCATCATGCCGTCGGTCCCAGACCAGAACTACTACACCTACGGCAACCCGGGGGAGCGACTGAAGAAGACCGGCGACAGTCGCCCCTGGTTCCTCAACCCCCTTCTCCGCCCCTCCCCGTCTCCTCCGCCGGCATCGGCGCCCGGCCGCCTGTCAGTCGATGGCGCTTCCCAGGACGACTACGCCTGGATCACTCAGTATCCGCGCGGGGGTCCACACCGTATCCGGACCAGTACTGGCGTGAAATGGATTACGACGCCAACACGGGTGGCTATCGCATGAGGAACCGCAACAGCAACAAGTGCCTTGCGACCCTGGACGGAAGTACGGCCGAGGCGGCCTGGGCGATCCAGTACAGGTGCGGAAGCCGGCGGGACCACTACGGGAAGCTGATCTGACCCAGGTGATGGCCGGCGGCCACTGAGGCAGGTCTCAACCGGGACGAGGCGCCCCTCCCGCACATCGGTGATCGCACCGGCGACCGCAGCGTCGCCCGACAGGCGGCAGAAGCGGCTCCAGCCGCACCCACTTCGCATCCGTCAGGTTGCCCCGTCCCATGCCGAGCACAACGACCCCCGGCCCGCCGGCAGCCGCATGATCCGCCGGACAGAACCAAGCCTTCGTTGGTTTTCTCAGCGGATCTGTCCGCCGGCCACGGCCTCGGCCTCGGCCCGCAGAGCCTCTTCGACACGGTGCTCCAGGGCCCGCGCGACGGCCCAGGACGCAGCCGCGTCCAGGCGTTTGTACGCGGCGACGGGGCGTGCCTCCACGACGGCGATCGTCTCCTCCGGGCCGGTCGTGACGCGGACCCTCACGGCGACCGTCGTGTCCGACGGCCCACGTACTGTCAGGTCCAGCTTTCCGTGCCCGAACGCGGTGACCTCGTCCCGCCGTAGCACGGGGTCCTTCTCCACCGCGTGCTGCACGCAGTCGGTCAGCTGGAACGCCGTCCTGTCCCTGATGCCGGGCACCCGTATCTCGCGGACGCACGGCAGGGCCACGGCCTCGGGGCCGAGCGCGAGCCCGTACCGGCGGGCCGTTCGAACGGCACTCACCACGGCGGCTGCGGACAGCACCGCGGCGAAGGCGAGGGCGCCCGCTGCCGCCGCGGCCAGGGACTGGGGAGCGGCCTCTCGCCACGGTTCGCCGTCGCCCAGGACCAGGGCGGCCGCCATGGCGGCCGCGCACAGCAGGCCTGTGACCAGCGCGGGCGCGGCCAGTCGGCGTATGACAGCGAGCCAGTAGCCGAGCATCGAATCGTTCCTCTCGCAGATGGGATCGAACCATACGACGACCGGCGACCGGGAGCTGTGCCCCTGGGTGTCGACCGCTGTTGTCCTGGCCGGTCCAGGCCTTGAAGGCCGTTTTGTCCCGGCAGGGTTGCCTGACAGGCCGACGATCCGTCGCCGGTCGGAACTGCTTCGATTCCGCCTCCGATACGGGTCGCGTGACCGTGATGGCTTGGGTCTCCCGGTGGGAAAGGTCGAGGACGGTGGCGTTGAAGGTCCGCTCGATCATCTTGCCGGTGGTGATGTCGTGGACGTTCCGCCAGGAGTTGCCTGGGCGTGGGTTCGTGGCGCTGTAGGCGCTGCCCTCGTTCTGGTGGACGAGACCTCCGTACAGACACCAGGCCTGCGTGCGGTACCAGGACGGGAAGCCGTACAGCGGGGTGAAGGCGCGCTGCCTGAAGGGGTCGAGAACCTCGATCTGGCCGCTTCCCGCATCGGCGATGGCGCCGGAGGTGAACGCGATACGGCCGACACGCTCGCCGTAGGCGAAGCCGCTCTCGACGGGATCCGCGTCGGCCTCCGACCAGAGCCAAGGACTGCCGTCGACATGCTCGTCGCCGTGGCCGAGACCCCTGAGGTACATGACGGCACGGACGGTGCCTTCGGGAGTGACCTCGTTGACACACAGATCGCCGTGGCGCGCGCGGTCGGTATCGGGTGCGGGGCGGGTTCGTCGGCCAGGCGGCGACCGTCACTGACGGGTTGCGTCACGTAGGCGAGGTCGGTCACCGGACCCAAGGCCACCTGCTCCACTGGCCGGTGGCAACCGCGACGATGTCACCCAGCTCGTCCCCCTGCTTCAGGCCGTCCCGCCGTCCGTGGCAAGCGCGGCCGACCCCGGCGACGACCCGACACCGTGCCGGGTGATCGCGGTCACGACCACGACGAGTACCGGTGCCCCGGGCGTGTCACCTGTTCGGCTCCCGCCGCTCCGCCGGGTGGCCTGCCCGGGGCCGTAGGCCGCTGCTCGGCGATACAGCCTTGTCCGAATACGGACGTGAACATGCACTGTCAGTGGTGGCTGGAAGGCTGGTCGGTATGAACGGTGACGAGCAGCTGCTGCGCGGCCGGGTCTACGGCCGCGACCACGACGACCCCGATCCGGGCCCGCGGCCGGACCGGACCTACGCCGAACTCGTCGGCGGCCCGCTGGACGGCCTGCTGCTGGACATCCACGGGTGGCGGACCGAGGAGGTCGACGACGGCGTCGCCCTGACCACCGAACTCGGCCGGTGGCCCGGAGGCCGCGCGCTGTACGATCCGCGGCCCGGCGAGCCGCGCCAGCCGGGCCCGGGCGTCGCCTGCCGCTTCTACTACACCGGCGACACGCCCTGACCGATGACCGACGCCCCCCCGACCGCCGGACGCCGGCCGCGAGCGGCTGGCGCGGCCCCGGATCCCTTCTCCCTCGGATACGGGCACGCCCGGCTGGAACACGCCGTGGGCCCAGAGCATGGTCTGCCCCATCGGGGCCCTCCCTCGCCGTCTGCGCGGGGGAGGGCCCCGGGGCGGTACGTGCGTCGGGCCGCGAGAGGGTCAGATGACGCCCTGGGCCAGCATCGCGTCGGCCACTCGCTCGAAGCCGGCGATGTTCGCGCCGGTCACGTAGTCGCCGGGGACGCCGTAGCGCTCGGCGGTCTCGTGGCAGGTGGCGTGGATGTCGTTCATGATCCGGGCGAGTTCGCCCTCGACCCGCTCGGCCGTCCAGGACGTCCGCGCATGGTTCTGCGCCATCTCCAACGCGCTGACCGCGACGCCGCCCGCGTTGGCCGCCTTGCCGGGACCGAAGGCCACGCCCGCCCGCTGGAACAGGCGGACCGCCTCGGGGGTGGTCGGCATGTTGGCGCCCTCGGACACGGCCTTCACGCCGTTGTGGATGAGGGCCGCGGCGTCGTTCTCGTCCAGCTCGTTCTGGGTGGCGGACGGCAGCGCGATGTCGGCCGGCACCTCCCAGACCCGCCCGCCCGGCACGAAGCGCGCCGAGGAGCCCCGGCGCTCCGCGTACACGTCGACGCGGCCCCGCTCGACCTCCTTGATCTGCTTGAGAAGCTCCAGATCGATGCCCTTCTCGTCGACGACGTAGCCGGACGAGTCCGAGCAGGTCACGGCGTGGGCTCCGAGGGCGGCCAGCTTCTCGATGGTGTAGATCGCGACGTTGCCGGAGCCGGACACGACGGCCGTCTGCCCCTCCAGATCCTCGCCGCGCTCGCGCAGCATGGCCCCCGCGAACAGCACGTTGCCGTAGCCGGTCGCCTCGGGGCGGATGAGCGAGCCGCCCCAGCCATTGCCCTTGCCGGTGAGGACGCCGGCCTCCCAGCGGTTGGTGATGCGGCGGTACTGACCGAACAGGTAGCCGATCTCACGGCCGCCGACGCCGATGTCACCGGCCGGGACGTCGGTGTGCTCACCGATGTGCCGGTACAGCTCGGTCATGAACGACTGACAGAACCGCATGACCTCGGCGTCGCTGCGCCCGTGCGGGTCGAAGTCGCTGCCGCCCTTGCCGCCGCCGATGCCGAGGCCGGTCAGCGCGTTCTTGAAGATCTGCTCGAAGCCCAGGAACTTGATGACGCCCAGGTTCACCGACGGGTGGAAGCGCAGGCCGCCCTTGTACGGGCCGAGGGCGCTGTTGAACTCCACACGGAAGCCGCGGTTGACGTGCACGCGGCCCTTGTCGTCCTGCCACGGCACCCGGAAGACGATCTGCCGCTCGGGCTCGCACAGCCGCTCCACGAGCCCGGCCTGCGCGTACTCGGGGCGGGCCGCGAGCACCGGCGCGAGCGTCTCCAGGACCTCGTGGGCGGCCTGGTGGAACTCGGGCTGCGCGGGATCGCGGTGTTCGATCTCCTGGAGGAGATCGTCGAGGACGGTCTGAGTCTCGGATCGAGTCGTCACAGAAAGCCTTTCTGGCGCGGCTGTCACCGGATCCTCCACGGGGTGCGGCTCGCTGGGGTCCGGTCCACTGATGGATGTTACGGCGCTGTTGCCGCACACAGGGCGTATTAAGTGCCGTGTGCATGTAAATCTCTGGCCAGAGCGCGACCGGGGTTGCTCACGGTGTGAGACCCCGCCCTGCGGGACCGCCCGGTCGGCGTCGACCGCGGGACCCTCACGCTGGGAACGGGCACGGGGAAGACGCGCACCGTACTCCGGGGGCAGCGTGTCCGAGACGGGAGACCCGACGGGGGGTGCTGCTGGAATTCCCCGCTTCGGGTGGCTCTGCCGGGCAGATGGTCGATGCCCACGCGGATCAGGGTCCCTCCCCGACGACGGCGCGGGCGCCGTCGGCTGTCGCCCGGGAAGGGCGGTGGGTGAGCTCGGGTGCCCTGTGGTGCCACGTCCCTCGACGTGCGGTGCCGGGCGTCACGAGCCCGTCGTGGTCCACGGGAACCGGCTTGCCGCATGGTGTCGAAGGTCGTGTCCGGGCGGTTCGGGGCCGGTTCGTGGCAGCCCTGCTCATGTGGCGGGAGCGAGGTCGTGCGTGTGTCTGCCGGTCCGGGCCGCGGGGTTCGACGAGGCTGGTGCCGATGGCCGATGGCCGATGGAGGCGCCGTCGTCCCGCGCGGACACGCCTTCGCCGTGGCGGTCAGGACTAACTGATCGTTTCAAAATCAGGTTCGGAGTCGTCTCAGGCAGATGATGCTGCAGGCGAGTTGAAGCAGTCCGTGGTGGAGGTCGGCGCGTATCTCGTAGCGGATGCGCAAGCGCTTGAACTGGTGAAGCCAGGCGAAGGTGCGCTCGACCACCCAGCGGGTCTTCCCCAGGCCCGAGCCGTGGGGGACTCCGCGACGGGCGATGAGCGGCTTGATCCCCCGCTTCCATAGCAAGCGGCGGTACTTGTCGAAGTCGTAGCCCCGGTCGGCGAACAGCCTGCGTGGCCGTGTGCGCGGGCGTCCGCGCACGCCCCGGATCGGTGGGATCGCGTCCAGGAGCGGCAGAAGCTGTGTGACGTCATGGCGGTTTCCGCCAGTCACGGACACGGCGAGCGGTGTGCCGTGCCGGTCGACGATCAGATGGTGCTTGCTGCCCGGACGGCCCCGGTCGACGGCCGAAGGTCCGGTGTGATCCCCCCTTTGAGCGCCCGGACGTGCGAGCCGTCGATCGCGGAGTCGTCCATCTTGAGGAGACCCGTCGCTCGCAGCTCAGCGAGAAGGACCTCGTGCAAGCGGGGCCAGACGCCAGCCTCGGTCCAGTCCCGCAGCCGACGCCAGGCGGTCACCCCCGAACAGCCAATGAGCTGGATGGGCACATCGCGCCAGGCCACGCCTTTGCGTAGCACGTAGACGATGCCGGCCAGTGCGACGCGGTCCGGCACCGGCAGTCGGCCGGGGTGGCGATGGCGTCGGGCAGGCCGGACTGGGAGAAGCGGAGCTATGCGCTCCCAGAGACCGTCGGGAACAAGGTCGGCAGACACGTTGGAGAGTCTGCCCGACGCATGTCGGATACCGGCAGAGATATCGGTGTCGATGTGACTGGCGGCAATGGTCAGATTGGGTTCAGCGCCAGCCACCGTGGCGCGGCTCCACGTGCGTGCCGAACGGTGGATCGAACTCCTGCCCTTCGTCGTCGGTCACGACGTAGTCCGGTTCGGTCTTCGAGGCGGCTGCGTGCAACCGGATGACGAGGTCGGCGACAGGCGGCATACGCAGCGACAGGGCTGCGGCCACCTGAGCAGCTTCGCTGTCGATGTTCGGGTTGTACTTGTCACGGGACCGTGCGAGGTGTTGAGCGGAGATCTGCATGACCTCCACATCGCCACCGCCCGAGAACGTGAGGCAGTCCCGCCACTCCAGCCCGATGATGATCTCCAACGCGTCCGTCAGATCATCGGCGAGCAGCCCGCCGTCCCCTTCGGAACTCGCGAACACCACCGGCCGGCGACCGTTCCGCTCGGGCAGCAGGAAGTACGCCCCGCCGGCGGACTCTCCGGCGATCGCTTCCAGCGGCGCACCCGAGGCAAGCTTCAGACCATCGCCGTTGTGCTTCCGGTGGATGTCGAAGCCGAACGATGACCGCAACAGCAGATCGATCTCCGGGGTGGTCTGGATCAGGTCAAGCAGAACATCACTCGAGGTCATGGCACGGACGATAGCGAGTGCCGCTGACGTATCAGCACCGAAGCGAATGCGCCCGCATCTGACGGTGCGCGACCCCTGGATGGCTCTCCAGGCCGCAGCTCCTCAAGCCGGTGCAGCTCATTCTGAAACCATCAGTAAGTCCTGCCGTACCCACGCGTCGGCGGTGTTCCGCCGGAACCCCATCAGGCCCCGGCGGACCCGGGCACTCGCCCGACAGCCGGGCGGACGTCCTCGCGCGGACGCGTGTTGTCACGGCGCGGTTGCGTGATCACGATCACCTTGGTTCGCGGGATCCTGTGTCAACCGGGAGGCCTGCGCCAGGCGTATGCGGGGTGTAGTCGGAGATCCGGGAGTGTGTTCGTTGACCGTCGAGGAGTTCGAAGAGTTCTACGCCCATGCGGTGGCGCGGCTCACTGGCCAGCTGTACGTCATGCTCGGCGACCTGCACGAAGCGCAGGACGTCGTGCAGGAAGCCTTCGTCAAGGGCTGGAACCGACGGCGGCAGCTGGACCGTGACGGGCAGCCGGAGGTGTGGATCCGTACCGTCGCCTGGCGGCTCGCCGTGAGCCGGTGGCGGTTTCGCCGACGCACGTCCGAGGCGTGGCGGCGTGGCGGGGCGCCTCCGGTGGTCGCGGGACCGGAGCCGGACCACCTCGTGCTCGTCGATGCGCTGCGCGGACTCCCGCCGCAGCAGCGACGCACCCTCGCCCTCCACTATCTGTGCGACCTGAGCGTCGACCAGGTCGCCGCCGAGACAGGCCTCTCGACCGGCACGGTCAAGACCCACCTCTCCCGGGGCCGATCCGCCCTCGCCCACCGCATCGAGGACCCTCGGGCACCCGCCGGACCACGGGTCACCGGGGGCTCCCGCGCCCCTCGCACGAACCTGCCCGAGCCCGGCGGCGCGGGGTCCGAGCGTGACCGGACCGACGAGCCGCGGACCGACGAACTGCGGACCGGTGACCCGAGGACCGGTGACCCGAGGACCGGTGACCCGCGGACCGGTGACCCGCGGACCGGCCCCGCGCGCTCGGACGACCCCCGAGGCGACGGGCCACGGCCCGGCCGCGACCGCGCCGACCAGCCCCGTACCGACCGTCAGACCGGCGAGGAGGCCCCCGGTGAATGAGTCCCACGACCCGCTGAAGCCGCTCTTCGAGAAGGCCGCCGCAGCGGCCCGCGCCCACGCGCGCTACGCACCTGCCGCCGAGATCAGCGCGCGCGGCCGGCGTCTGCACCGGAGGCGCCTCGCCGTGCTCGCCGCAGGCGCCTGCCTCGTCGTGGGCGGCGGGGGTGCCGCGCTCGCCGCTCTGCTGCCCGGCCCGTCACAGCCCGTCGCGCCCGCCACCTCTCCCTCGATGAGCGGCCCCGCGCCGATGAGTACGGGCACCACCCCGCCGACCACGGCCGAGGTGCCGCCCGTCGGCACCCGGACCTCCCCGCCCGCCTCCGTACCCCCGTCGGGAACGCCCACCAGCACGTCGATGACCTCCCCGCCACGCGGCTCCGCCGGCTGAACCGCCGCCCTCCGCACCCGGGACCGCCACCCCACCACCGGCCGTCCCGCGCCCCGCCACGCCCTGAACGAGAACCGGACGCCCCGATGCCCTCGACGAATCCCGCCCCCGCCCCCGCACGTCCCACCGCGCCGAACGCCCCCTCCGTCCCCTCCCCGGCGAACGTCCGGCCCGGCGGCTCCGCACCTCCGCCCGCCCGGCGCCGTCTCCCGCGTCTCGACGCGGTCGATCGCGACGTCCTGGCGCTGTACCTGTTCACCCGCGTCGCGCTCGCGCTCGTCGCGTACTGCACGGCGTGGCTCTTCCCCCGCGCGCCCGAGGCCCATTCCCCCAGCCCGTTCACGGACGTGGTCGGGCAGTGGGACTGGAGCCACTACCTCCACATCGCCCGTGACGGCTACTTCCCCGACGACCCCGCCGCCCGGCCCGCCGAGTGGGACAACCGGGAGGCCTTCTTCCCCGGCTTCCCGCTCGTACTGAGGACGGCGCACCTCGTCGTACCGGAGTGGACCGCGGCCGGCCTTCTCGTCTCGCTCGTCGCCGGCGCCGTGGCCGTCCTGGCGCTCGCCCGCACAGCCCGCCTCCACCTGCCCCGCGCCGCCGATGCCCGACGGGCCGTTCTCCTGCTGCTCGTCTCGCCCTGCGCCGTCTTCCTCGCCGTCGGCTACACCGAGTCGCTCTTCCTCGCCCTCGCCCTTCCCTCCTGGCTCGCCGCCCGGCGCCACGACTGGCGGGCCGCCGCGCTCCTCGCGGCCGGTGCCACCGCCGTGCGCGTCAGCGGCCTCTTCCTTCTGGCCGCGCTTCTCGTCCACTTCGCCCTGACGGCTCGCGCGCGCGGCGCGCTGCGCCGCCTGCCGTGGCTGGCCGTGCCCGCGCTCCCGCCTCTGCTCTACTCCTGCTACCTGTACCTGCGCACCGGTGACTGGATGGCCTGGAAGCACGCCCAGGAACGCGGCTGGTACCGCGAATTCCACCCGCCGTGGGAGGCCTGGGGCACCACGTGGAGCGCCGCGTTCGGGCACGGCTACACCACGCCGTACGCCCTCATGTGGCAGGCCGAGCTGGTCGCCATGGGCGTCGGTCTCGTGACGGTGGCCCTCCTGGCCCGCGCGCGGCGCTGGCCGGAGACCTGCTACATCGCGCTCAACCTGTGGGCCCTCGGCACTTCGTACTGGTACATGTCCATCCCCCGCGCCACCCTCCTGTGGTGGCCCCTGTGGATCGGGATCGCCTGCTGGACGCTGAGCAGGCCCCGGTGGCTCGCCGCCTGGCTCTGCCTCTCGGGGCCTCTTTCCGTCGTGCTCGCCGTCACCTTCTTCTCCGGGCGCTGGGCGGGCTGAGTCAACGCCCCGCACGCTCAGGGCCGTTCGCGAACCCCTCCGAAACCGCGCGAGGCGACCCTCGGTCGAAGGACCGGGCACCGGTCCGCCTCACCACCGCCCGGGGGCGCGCACGGTCGGCATCGTGGCGTCCTCCTCGTCGTCGGCCGGGCCGCCCGCCGGGCCTCGAGGCAGTGCCTCGGTCCCGGGCCCGTTTCCCCAGCCGATGAGTTCGTGGTCCCCGCCCTGTTCGGCGGCGACCACGAACCCCCGGACCGCCTCGACCGCCGGTCAGAACGCGAAGGCCGCCCCGCCGTTCAGGGTGGCGCCCATGGCGCACTCGTTGGCGAAGGTGTACTGCCACGACGTGCGGGACCCCTCCCACACTCCGTCCACGTTGATGGTGACGGGGTCGAAGTGCTGCGGACACATCCGGTCCGGGTCCGAGGAGGCCAGCAGGCCGTCGAAGGAGCCGCTCAGGGAGGTGGCCTTGAGTTCGGCGCAGGCGGCCTGGGGGGCGGGGTGCGTTCCGCCGGCGGTCGGAGCGCAGCTGAGCGTGACGGCGCGCAGCACGGTGGCCGTACTCGCGTCGGCGCCCTTGCCGATGCTCAGCACGACGGCGGAGGGCGCGTACAGGCTGTCGGTCCGGGCTTCCGCGACACCGGTGGCGCCGGCGACACAGAGGAGAGCGGATGCGGAGACCGCAGCGAATCGGCGCAGCATGACAGGGACTCACTTTCGATTCGAAGAGTTGAGGTGGGATCTACCTTCTGATCGTCGCCTCGCTTGCGCTTCGGAGTGTGCCTGATACGCAGAGCCATCACATCCTCCCGGTCATTATCCGGACAGGTGCCCCCGCATACCGGTGATCGAATGATTGTTCAGCAGGTCAGGCCCTACGCCGGGCCGCTTCGGCGTGGGCCTCCGCCCGTCCCGCTCCAGCGCCGCGGCGGCTGCCGTCCTGCTGACAGCCGCGTCGGGTTTACCGACCCGTCGTTCAGTACGACCGATTAACGACGCCGTCCGGCATATGACGACGCTCCCTCCGCCGCATGGCAGCGGTTCTGATGCCGGAGGACGTGTGCGCCCGCTCTCCCGCCCGGTCGGCCGAGTAGCATGCCCGGTCGTGGCCATGTTCGTGCACTTGACGTCGGCGGCGAACGCACAACGCATCCGACGGTCCGGGATCCGGGCCGTCAGTCAGGGACAAGGCGGTGTGCGCGGGGTGTACTGCTTCCCGGTGCTGCCGTCGTACACCCTCACCCACCAGTGGCTGCGCGAACTGGCCCGTTCCGGCAATCGAGGCGGGCTGGTGGCCGTCCACGTACGGCTGGACGACGAGCAGCACGTTCTGGTCGGGCGCTATACGGACCGGAGGCGGGACGCCCAGTCCACCGTCGTCGCGGCTGAAGCGGTGCGGCGGATCGCCGCGCTGGACGACGCGCGGGGGTGGGAGGTGTTCGTACCCAGGGCGATCCGACCGCGCGAAGTGCACCGGATCCGTACCGCACCACAGGTGACGGGCTGGCGGTACTGGCCGGACGCGCACGGTGTTCGCCCCTGCACCTGCTCCGGGTGCCGGGTGAGGGGAGAGTACGGGTCGCGGCGCCTGCGCGAGCGGCTGCCGCATCCGCTGGACGGGCCGCCTCCACCGGCCGAAGCGCTGCTCGCCAGAGTCGCGGCGGCCGGTGAACCGGGAGACCCGCTCGTCCTGCGGGAGGCACTGCATTGGTTCGGCATGCGGCGGCGTGGCCCGATCGCCCGGCTGACCCGCCTCGCCTCCCATCCCGATCCCGGCGTCCGAGAGGACCTGGTGTGGGCGGTCGCCCGCTGGTCCTCCCCGGGGGTCGCCGACCTGCTCCAGGCTCTCGCCGACGACCCGTGCCCGGACGTCCGGGAGGCGGTGGAGGCCGTCCGCGAGGAGGGAGGCTCGGAGGCGCGCTAGGCTGCCGGTCTCCGGCGAATGGGGGGCACGACATGGGGCAGCGGGGCATACGGATGGCCGTGCTCGGCGCGGCCCTGGTGATCCTCGCCGGCTGCGGTTCCGAGACCGCCGAGACCGCCGAGGAGGCCACGGGCGGGGCCACGGCCCCCGCCTGGACGCTCGCCGCTCCGATCCGCATCGACGGCGTCCGTACCGCCGACGGCGGCCGGTCTCTGGTGGTCGGTGCCGAAGTGCCCGACGGCGCAGGCGACTGCGTGCGCGGCCTGCGCGGTGAGTTCGACACCGTCGAGCACGGCACGGTGTACGTGAGGGTCACGTACGAGACCCGTTCCCTGGGCCGGGACTCCGGCTGCACCGGGACGCGGAAGGTCGAAGCGACGGTGAAGTTGGGGGAGCCCCTGGGCTCCCGCAGGGTCATGGTGAACAGCCGGGACGTGTACACCCCCGCCGGTGCCGTCCTGCCGGCCCTGCGGCGGTGCGGTGAGAACGGCTGCGACCCCACGCCCCCGCGCTGCACCTCGTCCTCGTACCGGCAGGCGGTCAACGATACGGACATCGCCAAGCACACGAGCTGGGAGGAACGCGGCTGCGACGACACGTGGCTGGTGCTGGACCTGTCGACCCGGATGGGGCCGGTGTGCGGTGACCCCGGCGACGGCTGCTCCTCCTCGAGGATCTCCCAGCGCTGGTTCTACCGGGCCGAGACCTCGGGTTGGCGGCCGGTCGCCACGAACGGCGATGAGGGTTGCGCAGGCGTCCGGAAAGTCCTGCCGGAGCTGCCCGTGCGCCTCTGCGCGTCGCTGCCGCAGCTCGACCGCGGCTGATCCGCCGAACACGCGTGGCTGCGCAGGTGACGGCGGAGAGCACTTGTCGGTGGGTTTCGGGAACGACCACGAGGCAGAGGCATCGGGAACGTTCGCGAGAAGCAGGAGCAGTCGCGTGGTTCGTGTCGGCTCGGCGGCAGCACCGCAAGGCTGACAGTCAGGGCAGCCCGATGGGTGCCGCCCGCAACGGGTGACCGTGGAGCTCCTCGCAGCCGTCTTCGTCCCACCAGAGCCCGCCTCGGGCGGTGAGGTAGGGCCGCAGCCCGCGCACGTCACCGCCTTCGTGAAGCGCATGTGCGACCGCGTGGAGAACGCTCGCCAGATCAGGCCAGGAATCGGTGAAGTCGCCACCACCGCTGTGTCCTGCCCAGCCGACACGGCCGGCGTCCGGTCCGGGACGTTGGTCGATCACCTGTACCCCGCCGTCGGCGCTCTCGGCCCAGGGAACCCAGAGAGGGTGCCACCAGGGCTCGTCGTCCCAGGGGCGACGGGTCAGCCCGTCGTTCTCCGCCGCGACATCCATGCAGGTCTGCCAATGGTCCACGATGCCGCTCACCGTGAGGGGTGACTGCTCGGGCAGGAAGGTCGCCCAGGCGCTCACCCCGTCATGGCATTGCAGAGACTCAGCTAGGTCACCGGGCAGCGGGGTGCCGAGAAGCCGCTCCGCCTGCTGGATGTCGTCCCGTGTCGCAGGTGGGTTGAGCAGTGCGAAATCGGACGCGGCGTGGGTCGCCAGCCAGGCGTCGATCCGACGCCAGGATTCCGAGGGGGGCAAGATCCGCTGTGGCATGACGCCATCCTGCCCCACGCCTGTGACGAGACGGGTCGGCGCCCTGTCCCCGATGAAACGAGATCGACTGACAGCCTGCCACGGTTCGGCCGACTCATTGACCAGACGGCCCAGTCGCTGCCGGGAGACACCGGTGAACGGCTGAGGCGCGAGAACGTCCCGTGTCGATAGCCATCGGACTGGTCGACGCCCGGCTGGAAAAGACGCCGACTCGGTGAAGGAGTTCGGCGATGCCGAGGGCACACGGGCGCTGACCGGGGTGCCGCTGAGGGGCCGCCGCCTCACGCACGAGCACATCGTCGCCGGCCGGGCCACCGCGCCACGGGCCGGGGCCCTGCCGCCGCCCAGGCACCGTCGAGACATGGCCGATGCCGCATTCCGCACCTGACGTCGGCTCTCGTCGATCAGATCGCGGGGTCGTCGACCTGTGCAGGTACGGTGCACGGACGCAGGACCATGAGCGAGCCCTCCAAGGAAGCCACCATGGCGAAGGGAAACCGGTCGAGCTCGAGGCAGAGTGCAACGTCGTCAGGATGAACTCCCTGACGCACCCCCTGCGCAAGCTCGGCAGCGGCGCGCGACCTGGCAGCTCGGCGGAGGAATGCCGAAGCATCCGCCTCGGCGTCGGTCGACCTGCAGGCGATGTATTCAGCGCACGCCAGATCTTCGTCGGCCTGTCCGTCTTCGCCGGTTACCACGAATGTGACACCGTTGCTCTTGCGTGTCCGCAAGAGCCGAGCGGTCGCCTCTGCCACGACGAAGCTGGCGCACAGCACGAGCGGTGCGTCCTTGACGGCGAGGGCGCCGACCGTCCCTGCGGTGGTCTTCTGCACAACGGTCCGTCCGCGGAGGTCGGCAGCCCGCAGCTTGCCTGGAGAGTTGACCAGGTCGAACCCTGCTGCGGGCGGACCGTCTTTGAGTGCCACCCAATCCGGGTGGCGGGTCTTCAGCGCCAGAGCGTCGTCCAGCGACTCGGAAAGAACGATCTTTTCCGCCCCCTGGGCGAAGGCCCAGGCCGCCACGGTGAATGCACGCATGACGTCGACCACGACCGCCACGGAGGGGGCCTCGACCAGCTCGGTGATTCCAACGAAGCGAGCGTCCATTTCGATCATGCTGGCGCAGTCTACTCAGGCTGCTTGCGTCTCGGTGCGTTCGACCAGTCGGCCGTTCCCGAACCGGGCCCCGGCCCGGACGAGCGGGACCAAGTGGGCTCCGGTGATCGCCCGCCGGCAAGCCCGGGCGGCCTCGACGAGCTTGAACACCGTGGCAGGGCCGCGGCCGGGCTGCCGGCACCTCGGGTGGCCCTGGTCCGGAGCTTGACGGTGGAGAAGGTCGACTCATGGGATTCGTGGTCCGCAGGTGCACCCAGTGGTCCGCCGGGAAGTCGTAGAACGCCGGTGGCTCGTCCCGGTCGTCGGTGGTCTGCGCGACGGCCTCGGGCCACTTCGTCCCGTAGGTCTTCGCGAACGCCTCGAACGCCTTCTCCGCGTGCGCGCGGTCCTCGGCGTTATCGATCTCCTGCATCGCCTTCGTCGCGCCCGGCTGTGCGGACTTCGGAAGGCGGTTTGTGGCATTACAGGTTTTATGGACACAACAGCGCCGGTGCCTCGCGGCAGGAAACACCTCGACCAGGGCCCTCCACGGGCCCGTCGCACCGTCGCCGACCCCGTGCTCGCCGACAGGCGGAACCATCAGCTCGCAGCGGCGCCAGTCGGATGTCCGGTGGTCCTGTCCTTCAGGAGATGCGCGCCCGTCAGCCGGTAAGGCCGCCCTCGTCGGCGTCCTCGAAGCCGACCGCGACCGGTGCGTCGCCGTCGGCGGAACGCGGTACGAGATGGTCACGTAGTGCGGAACGCGGTTCTTCTGCTTGCCCAGTTCGAGACCGGCCAGGCCGCCGGCCACCGGCCAGGAGGTGACCCGAGAAGCAGGAGTGATGAACCCCGCCCCAAATATGTGCACCACGGACATCACGCCGACCCCCTTCGGCAGCATGTACGTGCCGCAGGAGGTGGAGGAGTCACCGGGCGCCAGTGCGTCCGGTGCGGAGTCCGCGCAAGGTGCCGAGGCCTTGGCGGAGCCGGATCCCGCGACCTACTTTCCAGGCATCCAGTCGGTGCCGGACAGGGCGATGTCGCGGAACACCTCGTAGGCGTAGGGGGTCTTCTTCTTGCCCGTGTCGGTGATCTCATAGGGGAGGCAGTGCGGGATCCTGCCCTTGAGCCCGCCGTCCACGCGTACCCCGTCGAGATCGCTCTCCGACCCGCGGACCAGACTCTTCACAGCGAGCCGGATCTCGTACGACTTCTCGTCGACCGCTCCATGAACCACGTCCCGGGCGCCGACCTTCACCGGCAGCCTCGTCCCGGAAACCCCGTCCCCCTTCGCGGCCCCCGGCCCCTGTGCGCCTGCGCACCCGGCGAGCAGGGCTGTCCCAGCCGCCCCTGCGACGGACAGCTTGAAGCTCCTGATCAGGGGCACGGGCTTCCCCCTGATGCAGACCGTTCGGCAGTCTCTTGATGATTGGCACATGCTAAGTGACTGCCACTTCAACTACTGAAGCGCGGGTGTCCGCGTGCTCGATGGAGTGCTCAGGCCGATACGGATGAAGTCGGACCCCGCGCGGGAGGACGAGGCCCCCGTCGAAACCGGTGGAGTTCCGTCGGGACGGGAAGTCGGAAAGCCTGAGTGGAGGGGGTGTGGCTGCTCCGGGTTGCGACCTCCACCGGGGGTGCCATCGTAGAAGTGAGGGCATTGCTCGGTGATCGATTGCCGAAGGTTGAGCCATGGACGACGAGCAAGCACACGTCGTGTACAGCGATGACCAGTTCGACCTGGACATCCGTGTCAAGATGACGACGCGGGAAGTGGACAAGTTCGTCATCCAGGACACCCATAGCTGTGCCAGTACCTGTGGTGATGAATGCACGAACAGCTGTGCCAGTACCTGCGCGGGCAGTTGTCCCGCGTTCGACACCCCCAACGAGACCGAGACCTGTGAGACCTGCGGCTCCTGCACTTCGGAGTGCGACCGCAGTCTCTACGAGGATCACTACATCCTGGAAGTCAGTCAGGTCCGGGCCGACGGGGTCACCCGCAAGGTCGCCGGGGAGCATGTCATCCGCCGCGTCGTCGAGCACCCCCAGCGGGAAGGCTGATGGGCGCGCCCGCATGGCAGCCGATCATCAGCGATCCGCAGACCGTCGCCACGGTGCGTGCCGTCTCCGTGGACGTGCTCTCGCGGCTGCGTGACCCCGGCAGCGTCGAGGAAGCGGCCCGGAAGGCGCCGCTCCAGGGACGTCCTCGATGGACGCCCCACAGCGCCGCCCAAGGCACGTGCGGCCTCGCCCTCGCCTTCGGACACCTCGACCGGTGCCTGCCCGGCGAGGGCTGGGACCTCGTGGCCCACCGCCACCTCAGCCACGCCGTCGACGGCACCGCGTCGAACCCGGTGAGCACCCTGGGACTTTTCGCCGGCCTCACCGGAGTGGCTTTCACCACCTCGTACCTGGCACACGGAGAGCAGAGGTACCGGAGCCTGCTCGGCGACGTCGACGACAGCCTGTACGCCCGGATTCCCCGACGACTTCCCGACATCACCGGGGAAGGCCTCGCCGTCGGCACGTTCGACCTCGTGTCGGGGTGGACCGGCGTGGCCGCGTATCTCCACTCCCGGCCGACCGGCCCGGCCCGGGACCGCGCCCTCGACACCGTGCTCGCCTGGCTCGTGGACCTGTCCCGCGCCGTCGACGGGGTCCCCGCCTGGCACACCCCCCACGCCCTCATCACGGACGAAAGCATCCGCGACCGGTACCGGAGCGCGGTCGCCAACTGCGGTCTCGCCCACGGCATCACCGGCCCCCTCGCCCTGCTCGCCCTCGCCCACGCCGACGGCCCGATCGGCGCGGGGCACACCGAGGCGATCCGCCGCACGGCGTCCTGGCTCGCCTCGCACCAGGTCGACGACGCCCAAGGAGGGGCGTACCCGTCGGTCGTCCCGCTCGGTGAGGACTCCACCGCACCCTCAGCAGCCCGCGACGCCTGGTGCTACGGCAGCCCCGGTGTCGCGCGCGCCCTCTGGCTCGCCGGCACCGCTCTCGACGACCCCGACCTGACCCGTACGGCCGTTGCGGCCATGCGGGCCGTACTGCGGCGACCCGTCGCCCAGCGGCGCGTCGACTCGCCCGGCTTCTGCCACGGCATCGCCGGGCTTCTGCAGATCACCCTGCGATTCGCCGTCGACACCGGAGACGAGGAGATCAGCGACGGCGCGCACCGCCTGGTCGACCAACTGCTCAGTGAATACCAGCCGCAGGCGCCCTTCGGCTATCGCAGTGTCGAGCCTGGCGGCACCCGCCAGGACCGGTCCGGCCTCCTCGAAGGCGCCGCAGGGGTCGCCCTCACCCTCCTTGCCGCCGTCACCCTCGAACCACCCGCCTGGGACCGGTTCTTCCTGCTGTCATGAGAGCCGACGCCTCCAGCGGCCCCGGCACCCGGCGACGAGCCGCCCCCCGGGCATCGGGGCTCTACCGCTGCCTGGACCACTTCGTGATCCGCACCCCGATCCTCCCCGTCGCGGATTACCCCGCGGCCGAGGACCTCATGCGCGCACCCGCAACCGCTCGCATCCGGGACAACGAACACGCGCGGCGTGCCGTCGTCGTGTCCTCACTG
Source organism: Streptomyces sp. NPDC004266 (assembly GCF_042874095.1). Taxonomy (NCBI): domain Bacteria; kingdom Bacillati; phylum Actinomycetota; class Actinomycetes; order Kitasatosporales; family Streptomycetaceae; genus Streptomyces; species Streptomyces sp. NPDC004266. The sequence goes on along the minus strand of NZ_JBIAMM010000026.1, from coordinate 23,337 downwards.
CCCCTCGCCACCTCATTGCTGGGGCCGGTACGCACCGAACGCGACCGGCGGCGCCTCGAGTCGAGCCTCCTGCGCTACCTCATTCGCCTCAGTACCCGGCCCACTCCCTTCGGGCTGAACGCCGGCGTCGCCCTCGGGCGGTGGGGCCCGGTCACCGACGTCCGCCTCGCCGACCAGCCCCCCGACGTCCACGCCCGTGTCGACATGCACGCCCTCGTGCACTTCGTCACCGACCTCGAATCGCGAACCGAGATCCGGGAGGCGACCACGGTCATCGCCAATCCGGCCGCGCTGCACCGCGCCGGCCGGATCACGTTGAGCGGTGTCGAAGCGGTCCTCGGGGCGAACGGCGGAGAGAACGTCACCCTCCGCGCCACCGGCGCCGTCACTCGCGCCCTCGCCCTCGCCCGCACACCCATGGCCTACGCCGACCTCGCCGCCGACCTCCTGGAAACCGTCCCCGGAGCCACTTCCGACAAGGTCCACGATCTGCTGTACCGACTGTGGCGGCACGCATTCCTCCTGACGGACCTCCGTCCTCCACTGACCCACCTCGACCCCGCGGGACATGTCCTCGAACACCTCGGCCGGATACCGGCAGCCGGCACCGCCGCCGCGGACCTCGGCGAACTGCTGGCCGCGATCCAGGACTGGGAGAGGCAGCCGGCCGGCACCGGCGCCGCCACTTTCCCGGCGCTCGCCGACCACGCCCGCCGTGTCACGGGCTTCGAAACGGCCACACCGCTCCAGGTCGACACCGTCCAACCCCTGGCGGCCCGCGAGGTGTCCCGCAAAGTGGCCGACGAAGCGGTCCGAGCGGCCGAACTGCTGCTGAGGCTGACCCCGTTCCCCTTCGGCCTGCCGCAGATCAGCGCGTACAGGAGCGCGTTCGAGGTCCGCTACGGCACCGACCGCGACGTATCCGTCCTCGAACTCCTCGATCCCGTCACAGGCCTCGGCTCACCGTCCCTCCTCCCTCCGGTCGTTCCCGCCAAAGCCGCCCGGTCCGACACCCTCCTCCGCCTCGCCACCGGTGCCCTCCACGACCACCTCACCAGCATCGACCTCGACCAGGACACCATCGACCGACTCGCCCTCTGGGACATGGCCCCCGAGCGGCTCCCCGCGTCGCTCGACCTCTACGCCATGGTCTCCGCCCCGTCACCCGCCGCCATCGACGCCGGCGACTTCCACCTGGTCGTGGGCCCCAACGTCGGCGCCGGAGCCGCAGGACGCAACCTCGGCCGCTTCGCCGGCATGCTCACCGGCGCCGTGCCCGCCCTCGCCGACATCGCCGACGCCGAACAAGCCGTTGAAACCGGCCGTGTTCTGGCCGAACTGGTCTACCTCCCCGAGAAGACCCGCTCGGCGAACGTCGTCGTCCGGCCCGCCATCCGCGACCACGAGGTCGGCATTCGCACCAGTGCCGAGGACGGACCCGCCCGCTACATCCCCCTCGACCGACTCGCGGTCCGCGTCACGAACGGCAGGTTCGCACTGATCTGGGACGACGGCACGGGGGAACTCCGGGAGGTCGGCGTCTGCTCAGGACACATGCTCAACCACAGCCGAGCCCCCGCAGTCTGCCAATTCCTCGCCGAGGTGAGCCGCGACGGCAGCGCACAGCTCATCGGCTTCGACTGGGGCCCGGCCCGCGACTTCCCCTACCTGCCCCGCGTCACCTCCGGCCCCGTCATCCTGCACCTGGCCCAGTGGCGCATCGACCACGCCGCGGCGCACGAGATGGCCGGGCGGCCAGACCGCTTCCCGGCCGCGTTCGACGACTGGCGCCGCCGGTGGCGGGTGCCCCGCCACACGTACCTCACGAGCAGCGACGCGGCAGCGGACCACCGGCTCCTCATCGACATCACCGCGCGTTCCCACGCCAACGAAGTACGGCGAGCCCTGAGCCGTCTGCGGCCCGGCGGCAGCGTGGTCCTCCAGGAGGCCGTACCCGGCCTCGACGACGCCTGGGTCAGTGGGCCGAACGGCCGCCACACCGTCGAACTCGTGGTGTCCATGACCCGCAACGCCTCTGTTCCGCGCTCCGTCCCGTTCCGTACAGCCGGCGCCCGCGTGACGAGGACGGACCGGCTGCGCCCCCCGGGCAGCGACTGGACCTTCGTCAAGCTCTACGGCGACCGGCAGGAAGAGGAACCCCTGCTCGTCGGCGGGATCCGCGAACTCATCCGCTCGCTGGACCGCCATTCCGACCGACGCGTCTTCCTGCGCTACGCGGACCCCGACCCCCACCTACGGCTACGCCTGCGCGGCAACCCCTCCGTGCTCGTCCCCGCGGTCAGCGACTGGGCCGGCACCCTCCTCGCCGACGGCCACCTCTCGCGGTTCACCTTCGACGTCTACGACCGTGAGATCGAACGCTACGGCGGCCTCATCGGGATGGACGTCACCGAACAGCTGTACTCCGCCGACAGCTCCGCCGTTCTCGACCTGCTCTCCCTCGACCACGCCGGCAAGTCCCCGCTCGACAGGACGGGCCTGGCCCTGCTCACCATCGACGACCTGTTGACCGGGCTCGGCCTGAGCGAAGCCGAGAGGCTCCGCTTCTACCACCGGGACACTCCCCAGCGACGGCTCGCGGGCGCGGAGTACCGCACCCGCAAGGCGGAATTCTGTGACCTGCTACGCGGGCCACCTCCTCGCCTCATCGGCGACATCCTCGCCCAGCGCCGTCCTCACCTGGCAGAAGCCGCCCACCGACTCGCCGACCTGGGGCGCCGCCGGCAACTCGGCAAAACGCTGCCCGAGCTGTGCCACAGCTACGTTCACCTGCACTGCAACCGCCTCCTGGGGGCGGACCGCGCTGCCGAGAACACAGCGTTGGAACTGCTCTACCGCACCCGCCGCAGTCTGGCCTCAGGAGCCTGAACCCCCGATTCCGGGTGGCCCTCCGCGTGTTGATCCGGGGGGAGCGGGGTGGCTCGGCGGAAGCCGCGGGAGGTCGACGACGAGCTCTGGGCGGTGATCGAGCCGCTCCTGCCGAGGGCGGAGCGTCGGGTTCGTCATCCAGGGCGGAAGCGGCATCCGGATCGGCTGGTGTTCCAGGGCATCCTGTTCGTACCGCACACCGGGATCGCCTGGGAGCACCTCCGTCTCCGCCCACCGAGTGGAGCTATGGGACAAGGCCGGATTCCAGGGCTTGGGAACCAGCCACGCGGGAAGAAAACGTATGGCCCCGGCAACCCGCGGGTGGCACATAGTGGACCCGACCCACCACCGAACAGCAGACGAACGGAACCTCCGCGTGACCACCGCCCCCAGCGAAACCACCGCTCCCGTCCGCGTCCCCGGGCGGGCCTGGACCATCCGGCTCACCGGCCACAGCGACCGCTCGGCAAGCGTCACCTGCACCGCGACATGCCGCATGCCGGCCCGCTCGCGTGACCTCGCCGCCCTGCGCCTGTTCGCCGCCCAGCACGCCGCCGCCCACGCGAAGGCGGCCACCGTCCGGCCCAACGCCGCCTGTCACTGCCGCTTCGAGCGCTGCGACGCGCACACGGACCACAAGACGCACTGCGCCGGCCGTGTGGTGATGATCCTGCGCCACGACCCCGTCATCGGACAGGTCTGGATCGTCGAGGAAGTGTGCGAGACGTGCGCGCCGCTGATCCCGCACGCCCGCATCATCGCCCGCGCCACACCCCCCGACCGGCCCGCTGCCGCCAAGCCGGCCACCCAGGTCCCGGCTCCCGTCGGCCCAGGCATCCCGAGCCTCTTCTCCTCGGCGGGCGCCGCTCCCGACGCCGGACGAGACACGGTCCGGCCCACCCGCAGCGGCACTCGCAAGCCTCGCCGCCGCCCCCGTCAGGGCGGCTGACCGCCACCGTCCGAAACGGGCCGTACTCCTCCTCGGCCGTCTCCCGTACTCGAGTCCTGCCACCTCTTGACCGCCTCCTTCTACTCGGAGGACGGGCGGCATGACGAAGACGGCAGCGGACTACGCATGGTTCGAGTTCGGAATGGAGTTCCGTACCCACGAGATGACCGAGGCGGTACGCGGGTGCGACTCAAGGCGATGCCTCCGGCGGGAGCGCTCAGGATCCGGGACGGAGGAGGGCCGTACGCGGGTGCCGGCCGGTGAGGCGGGACGATGGGTCCTCTGATCCCGTCTGCCGTCGCCCCAGGCAGAGCCGTGCAGACGGGTCCGGAAATGCAACCTGCGGCCGATCCTGACGGAGGGAAAGCAAGGCCCGCTCAGGAGGGTTGCTTGCGTACTCTGCGCCAGCGCGAACGTGTCTGCTCGACAATGCTGTTCCATTGGCGTCTGACCTCGTCCTCGGAAGTGCGCCGGCCTTGTCGGATCCGAACCAGTTCGTCTCCGACTTCTCGCCCGATCGCCGCCGAAGTGACGGTGACGAGCATGATGCCGAAAAGGGTCGTGATCATGCCGAACACCGCACCGGCAGCACCGTAGCGGGATACGTAGGAGTTGAACAAGCGGGGAAGGTAGACGGTCGCCCCCACCGAGTAGGCCGCGGTCAGGGCAGCTGCGGTGATCGCGAACGGGAGCAAGGTCGGCCAGGTGAGTCGCTTCGCCGAGAGAATCCGGCCGCTCCACAGGAGGAATGCCGCGGTTACCGGTACCTCGCACACAGCGGCCAGCAGCCCTAGCCGCCCCACGTCGAGGATCACATAGAGCCACCCGATGACCCCCGCGTAGAAACTGAGGGAGAGGATCCACCAGAGGCCATTGCGCGTGTTTCGCACGCTGAGCGGTTTCAGTTCCCAGGTCTGTTCAATAAGCCGCTGCGCGGCGCGGGAGAAGCTCAGCGTCGAAATGGCCAGAAACGCGATGCCGAAGAGGCCGGCGCTGGTACTCGTGTCCCCGGCGGAGAACACGGACCTGACGGCCTCGGCTCCTTCCCCGGTGAGGCCGTAGCGGTTGATGATCCGGTCGGCGGCCTCGCTGCCGAGCAGGGCACCGCTCAGCACGGCGAGTGGGACCAGCGCGGTCAGCGCGCTCGACGCCAGAGCCATCGAGCGGTCAAAGCCCACGAGCTTCTGGAATCGGTTGATCACGCGCAGCACGAAGGTGGGACGCAGCCAGAACGTCAGTTTTCTGGTGAGGTGCTCGCGGTCGATTCCTGGCGTCCTGTCCTCCGTCGTTGCCGCCCCTGCCTGGAGAAGGCAGCTTAAGAACCGTTCGTGTGCGAAGTCGGCAATGACACGCGTACGGGAACGACGGGAATGCACAGTGGAGCCCATCGAAGGATCGTCTTGCCGTTCAGATGAAGATGGCGGCGATGTGGAGTCCGGCGAGGCAGATGGTGGCGGTCTTGCCGCATCGAGTGACGAGGCCGCGCCACTGCTTGAGCTTGTCGACGCACCGCTCGACGGGGTTGCGCTGCTTGTATGCCCGTCGGCCGTCGGGCGTCGGGCGGCCGTCGGACCGGCCTTTCCTCTTGCGCTTGGCGGCAGGGTCGGAGGGCTGAGGGAACACGGCCCGGATCCCTCGTTGGCGGAGCAGGGCCCGGATCGCGCGGGACGAGTAGGCCTTGTCGGGTAGAGCGTGTCTCTTCGAACGGCTGGTCAGTTGACCGGATGTGTCCGTCCGGTTAGTGCTCGCTGAGCGTTTTCAGCTTCGCCACCCCAGGGTGACGCAGTGGCCCTCGCATGATTCCTGGAAACTCCTCGGCTGGGCCCGCCGGGCACGGTGGGTTGTCTGTGAAAGGTCGCGGGCGGTCACTTCGCCGAGGGCCCGACCCCCGCTTCGGGGCGGAAGACGCTTGTAGGGAGGGGTGGAACACACGCTCGAAGTACCATCCCTGCAAGGTTCTCCGGCCGGTACTTCCCCACCTCCGCAGTGGTGTAGTCGGACGGAGAGATCCCTGCAGAGAGGACAGAGGGCAGAGGGCGATGAGTGTGACTGAGAGTTGGTCGCGTGTGATGAGTCTTCTTCGGGAGCATGCGCCGGCCGATCACGCGGATCTGCCAGGGCCCGCTACGGAGGAGATGCTCGCGGCAGCCGAGGAACGGATGGGGATCTCCCTGCATGGGGACCTGCGGACGTGGCTGTTGCGGAACAATCTGGATCTGCCGGAGGAAGACGTCGACGACGAAGTGGCATGCTGCGGCTTCGACGGGTTCCCCGACGAGGGAAGCTTTTTTCTGGGCATCCGGGCGATGGAGAGGCTCTACGCGAACCGCTCCACGTCCTGTGGATTCGATCCTCCGGACCAGCCGGACTACCCGTTCTGGCGTAACGAGTGGATCCCGTTCCTGTCGGACCAGGACGGCTGGATGGGAAAGTTCATCGATGTGCGCGACGGGCGCGTCGGCAGCTGGTTCGTGGGTGCCCCCACGATTACGGGCGAGTACGAATCGATGGCCAAGTATTTCGACTCCGTGGCGGAGACGCTGATGAGGATCGCCGATGGAAGCTCCCCGGTCTGTCGGTTCACCGAAGGTCGACTCGTCTGGTCGTGAGACGGTTCTCAGCTGGATGACGGCGATTGCCAATCCGTCCTCACCCTGGAACGGCAATGAGATTCCTCAGCGTTGACGTTCCAGGGTGAGGACGGCTGCGGCGATGACGGTCATCCGGTGGGGGCTGCAGCGGGCCCGACGGAGGATCTGCCAGGATCTGACGTGAAGGCGGTGCTTCTGCGAGAAGTCGGCCCGGGTGTCGCCGACGCGGTCGCACGTGGCGAGGGTCCCGTCGAGCAGGACGTGATCAGACCCGGTCTCGCGCAGGACCCGCAGCAGTCCGGGCGCCTTGCGGGACAGGTGCTGGACGACTGCTTTGACGTAGGCGTGGGCGGTGCCGACGGATATGCCGAAGCCGGCGGCGATCTGCGCGAGCGGGTCGTGGCGGCGAAGACCGACCAGGCCGACGAGGGCACGCTGGTGCGGCGGGAGCTTGCAGCGCCGGTCACCCTCACGGGCGACGATGAGCATGGATACCCGCTCGACCAGGGCGTGCGGCAGGTCGGGCACGGCAGGATAGGGAACCAACGAGGCTCCTGTGCTACTGAGGTGAGATGTCGAACCTCTCTCAACGGCGCAGGAGCCTCGTGCGTTGCGGAACCTCAGCACGTCATTCCATCAGTGGCCACTCTGAAAGAGCTCACTGATGCGATGTGGGACCGGATCGCGCCGCTGATGCCGGCCGATCCGGTCCGCGGTCGACGGCGGGCCGACCACCGCCGACCCCTGGAGGCCATCGCCTGGAAGTACCGCACCTCCTCACCCTGGCGGGACCTGCCGGACGAACCCGGCTCGTTCCAGACCGCCCACCAACGGCTGATCCGATGAGCCGTCGACGGAACCTGGGAACGCATCCTCGCCGCGCTCCTGACAGCGGCCGACGACGGTGACGACATCGGCTGGACCGTGTCGGTGGACTCCACCGTCTGCCGGGCCCACCAGCACGCTGCCGGAGCCAGGAAAAAGGGGATCCAGGCCCGGCCGAACCCGACCACCACACGCTCGGACGCTCCCGCCGTGCTCCACGACGCCGAACGCCATATGCATGGGGAACGGTGTCCTCACCCGGACGTCACGCGGCTAGTCCGTCGCGACGGGCAGGAGCGCCCAGGCGTTCTGGAGGTCGAAGTCGGAAGGCGCCAGTTCGAGCTCAGGCGGGAAGATCGCCTTCGGCGACACCACCACCTGCAGCTCCTTGTCGGGAACACGGATGAAGAAGGGTACCGGCAGCGGCTGCTGCGGAGCCGGCTCGATCCTCCACTCACGGGTGGGGAAGTCACTCACCGGCCCCAGGATCACCCTCTCGCCTTTCTCCGGCTCCTTGTAACTCAGGGAACGAGAGGGGAAGAGCCGGGCGGGAAACTGGATGGAGATGAGGGTGCCGTCCTCGCGGATCTCCACGGAGAACTCTTGCTCTCGTTCCGGCGCAGCCCCCGGAGCCGTAACGGTCACACCGTTTTCCCCGGCTGTCAGGACCCGCGCCTCGGGGCCTTGGGCGTCGGGCCAGCTGACGATGCGATAGACGCCGGACTTCAAGGTTTCCATGGGTGACTCCTTCGCCTGGTGATCGCCGCGCCCCGCGGCTGACTCCGGTGGACAGCCTCCTGCGGCGACGAGTGGGCCGGACCGCAGATCGGCCGGACAACCGGGCAACGCCGCAGAAGCCCTGAAAGTGCGCCACGAGACGGCAAACCACCTGAACGCGGGAAAACTCCAAGGAGACAGGTCTCCTAGACCATCTCCGGCGCGGTCCTGGTCCGGGCGATCGGTCGAGGCACCCGCAAGCGGGCCATGACCTCGGGGAACGCGGGTGCGCCGCCGGCCTGGTCGGGTGTGACGACGAACGCAAACGGGCGGCAGCGGCTGTCCGCAGCGAGGTGGATCTTGGTGGTCGGCCCGCCGCGGGACCGGCCGAGGGCATGGTCGACCGGCTCCGCCCGCCGGGGCCCTTCTGACGGGCCCCAGCGGCGTGCTGATGGACACGGACGACGGTGGGATCGACCGTGACGGCCCAGTCTCGCCTTCGGCGTCGGCCTGAGCGAGCAGAGCGGTGGAGACCTTCTTCCCAGTCCCGTCGGCGGCCCATTTCCTCGGCTGGTGATCCCGCCACCGCCCACCCCGCTTCAGCGTCCTGTCCGGCGGCAACGGCTCAATGCGTGCCCCCTGGGCGTCAGCCCACGACGCACAGCACCCAAGATCGGATGATCCGAAGAAAACGGTTCAGCCCCGGGCCTGCTCGGCCGCGGCGATCTCGACCGCCGTCGCCGTCGCCCGCCGACCCGCCTGGACCTGCTGGAGTCGCTTGATCGTGGCGGCCAGCACGTCATGGGCGTCCGTGGGATCCCCGCCCGCGTCCTCGACGCGGACTCGGGCGATGACCGTGCCGGACCGGCTGTAGCCGTAGACCGTCCCGCTCGATCCGCTGTGCGCGAGGAAGACCGATTCCTCTCCGACCGAAGTGCGCACCTTGACGGGAGCCGATTCGTCCCTGTCGGGCCACCGGTCGTACGCGGCCTTCGCGTGGGCGGCGGTGTCGAACTGGCAAACGTCCAGGTCGATCCCACGCGAGAGGGTCGATCCCTGGTAGTCGTAGTCGCCGCTGCCCGCTCGCTGCCAACCGGCCGGCGCGGGAGCCTTCAGAGGAGCACAGTCATCGGGCTCCCCGGGCATGCTCTTGTGCAGGCTGCCGGGGTAGTAGCCGGGGACCACGTCCTCGGCGTCGGGAATCGCCTGGGTGAGCTCACCCCGGTCGAGCTGTCTGGTCAGCGGCACGTCGGTGTCGTCCTTGAAAGGCTGCGGCTCGCCCTTTCCGCTCGCGGACGGCGCTGCGGCGGGTGGCGGTGCCCCCTCCGAAGCCTTGTCCGCCGAGCATGCGGAAAGCGTCAGGCACGTCAGAAGAGCTGCGGTTATGGTGATGTGACTGCGTGTCATGTGATCAACATAGCCCGGCCTGCGGTCGCCGGACGGCCGGAGCCCGGGGTCGTCGCTTTCGATCTCGCCGAGCGGCACGAGCCCGGCAAGGTCCGAAAGGGATGCCGTAGGTCGGGTGGGGGAGCCCGATTGCTGAGGTCCGTACAAGGTGTGCCGTCACGGAGCATCACGAAGACAACGTCGGCCCGACGTCGAGCGAGACGGAGCAGAGCCCAAGATCACGTACCACCGGGCGCATCCGAGGCGTGAAGGACGCCCCGGGCGGTGATGGCCTCACGAAGACGTGCAGCCGTGTCGGCTGCCTCCTCCAGGTCGCGGACGACATGCTCGACGAGCTCATGCGGGACATCGAGCGTGGCAGGTTCCGGAACCAGCAGGGCCCTTCTGAAAGCGCTCGGTGAACTGGCGGCGAAAGCCGTCTTGTTCACGGCCGTGGCCCCATCCCGGTGAAGAGTGCGTCGAGAATTCGGTCGACGTATTCGTGGGTCAGTGGTTCCTGTGTCACCAGCAGGCGGAAGTAGAGCGGGCCGGAGAGGATCGCCATGGCCAGGTCCAGGTCGAAGTCGGGTGACAGTTGTCCCTGGTCTCGTGCTGTCTTCAGGCGTGTGACGGTCCTGTCCGCCTGCGGAGCGATGAAGCGCTCATTGAGCGCGCCGGCTACGGCGGGGTCGTGCTGGGCCTCGCCGACCAGTGCCTGGAAGAGGGGGCTGAACGGTGCTCCGGCCAGGAGGTCGACGGCCTCGTAGATCTGCTTGCGCAGGTCTGCGATGACATCGCCCGTGTCGGGGTAGGCCAGGGCCGACTCGCTGAGCGACAGCAGCGAGTCGAGCAGCAGGGCGCCCTTGGAGGGCCACCGGCGGTAGATGGTGTGCTTGCCGACACCGGCTCGGGCGGCGATCGCTTCGATGCTGAGCTTGGCGTAGCCGAGTTCCTGCCCCAGTTCCAGCGTGGTTCGCATGATGGCTTCGGTCAGGTCGGGGCCGCGACGTCGGGCAGTGGTCATGTCCCCACCATAGCGGCACGGCACGTGCCGTTCTTGACAGGGTTCCATGACCCCGGCACGCTTCTGCCATAACGGCACGGCACGTGCCGTACCTTTGAAGGGGTAGGTACATGGGCGTCGACGTGGCCGAGGGGACGCGGAGCCGGCAAGCCTGAGGCCGGCCGACGAACCGCACTCCGGCGACATGCATCCGCTGTTCCTGGAGCGGCAACAGCGGCCGCGCGATACACCGCGGGTGAACGGACCGGGCGGGCAGAACCTGGAACTGCCGCGCCGCCGGGGGCCTTCCCCGCCTGCTCCGGACACCCGCGGGAGAAGGGGCGACCGCACCACCAGCCGGCCGCCGACCACGTACCGACCACTCACACAGACGAGGAAGCCCGCCATGCCCGTACCCGCCGACCCCACCACCCTGCATCCCATGCCCGATCAGCCGCGGGTGGTGCTGCTCAAGCCGTTGGTCACGTCCCCACTGATCGAAGTCGGGGAGTACTCCTACTACGACGACCCCGACGACGCCACCGCGTTCGAGACCCGCAACGTGCTGTACCACTACGGACCGGAGAGGCTGGTCATCGGCAGGTTCTGCGCGCTGGGCACGGGAGTGCGGTTCATCATGAACGGCGCCAACCACCGCATGGACGGCCCCTCGACCTTTCCCTTCCCCATCATGGGCGGCTCCTGGGCCGACCACTTCGACCTGCTCACCGATCTGCCCAACCACGGGGACACCGTCGTCGGCAACGATGTCTGGTTCGGCCACGGCGTGACCGTCATGCCCGGCGTACGCATCGGACACGGCGCGATCATCGCCAGCGGCTCCGTGGTCACCAAGGACGTCCCCGACTACGGCATCGTCGGCGGCAACCCCGCCCACCTCGTCCGCACCCGCTACAGCGACGTGGACATCGCCCGGCTGCTCGCGCTGGCCTGGTGGGACTGGCCCGCGGAGCACATCACCGAGCACGTACGGACCCTCATGTCCGGCAGCGTCGACCAACTGCAGAACGCCGCACCCACTCTCCCTCTCCCCTGACCGCCCACATGCCCACGCCCTCACCATTCCCCTTCGCGGAAGAGCCCAGCATGTCCACCCCCACCCACCGAATCCCCTTCACCGACTGGCTCCACGGCCATGCCACCCCGCTCAGCCACCTCGACCCGGCAGCACCCCTGGACGACCTGGAACCACTGCGCGACATCCTTGACGGCGTCCGTGTGGTCGCTCTCGGCGAGCACTCCCACTTCATCGACGAGTTCGCCGCGATGCGCCGGCGGATCCTGCGATTCCTCGTCGAACGCTGCGGCTTCACCGTCCTGGCCTTCGAGTACGGCTTCTGCGAAGCCATCCCCCTCGACGCCTGGGCCCAGGGCCGGGGGACGGACGACGACCTCTCCGCGCTCCTGGCGGCAGCGGTCCCCATCGGACTCCAGGAGCCGGCACGCTTCATCCGCCGGCACAACCACACGGCCAAGGAACCGGTCCGCTTCGCAGGGATCGACATCCCGGCGGCCGGCGGGTCACTGCTCCCCGCCCTGGTCCCTGTCGCCGACTACCTCCGCCGGATCGACCCGGAAGCCCTGCCGACGGTCCAGAGCGCGATCACGATCGCCGCATCCTTCGCCGGTGACTCCGCAGCCGTGGCCGCGCCGTCGTGGGCACGCCTGGCCACCACCGACCAGGACGCCCTCAGCGCGCTCCTGGCACGACTGCTCATCCGATTCCGTTCCCTGAAGCCGTTGTACCTCTCCCGGGGAGACCGGCACGGCTACGACACCGCCCTGCGCTGCCTGGAGGCCGCCTGCCACGGCGACTACACCTTTCGCGCCATGGCCGCCCTCTTCGCCGGAGACGGTCTCACCGCCGACACCTCTGCCCGCGACTTCTACATGGCCGAATCGCTTCTGTGGCACCTGAACCGACTCGAACCCGCGGCCCGTGTCGTACTGATGGCCCACAACGCCCACATCCAGAAGACACCGATCGCCTTCGACGGCCGCCTCACGGGGCTCCCCATGGGGCAGCACCTGGACGACGCCCTCGGTGACACGTACTTCGCCCTCGGTCTGACAAGCCTCACAGGGCACACGGCCGAGATGCACCGCGATGAGCGGGCTCCCTTCGGGTTCAGCATTCACGACACCCCGCTGGAACCACCCGTGCCCGGAAGCATCGAAGCGGCCTTCGCCGACACCGGCCTCGGACTCGCCGTCGCCGATCTCCGTCAGGCCCGAGCGGAGAACCTCAGCGGCCCCGACCGCATCCGGATGCAGAGCGTCCACCTGCACACCCCTGTCCTCGACGCGTTCGACGGCATCCTGAGCATCCCCGCCTCCACGATCACCGACTTGGAGAAGCCATGACCAGCAGGTTCACCGAATTGGTCGTCGATTGCCACGATCCGGAGCGGCTTGCCGCCTTCTGGTGCGCGGTCCTGGACTTCACCGTGCTCGACCGGAGCGAGGGAAAAGTCGAGATCGGCTCCTGGGAGCCGACCGTGGAGGCTGTCCGGGCCTGTCAGATGCCTCCCACAGTGGTGTTCATTCAGGTGCCCGAGGGGAAAACCGTGAAGAACCGACTCCACCTCGACGTCAGCCCCATCGATGCCGACACCGACAACGAGGTCGCCAGGCTGCTCGGCCTCGGCGCCACCAAGGTGGACGTGGGCCAGGGCCCCGACCGGAGCTGGGTGGTCCTGGCCGACCCTGAGGGCAACGAGTTCGACGTCCTGCGCACCCTGGCACCGAACACGTACGTCACACCGCCTGCTTAGCCGGAATCCGGTGCAGGGCCGGACCACCCAAGGCCCTCACCCGTCCGAGCGATCTCGACATCGTGCCGGCCCTGGACACATGAAAGGTCCTGCACGGTGCCTTGGTCGTGGTGGTCTGGCTCCTCGACCACGAAAAGATCACCATCCCCGCCGGCGCCCTGGGGGTCATGCTCGTGATCATGTCCTCCCTCGGCGCCAAGACAGAGGAACGGTTCCGCAGGGAAGACCCGTGCCCGGAGCCGACCGACGGTGACGGGGGCGAGGATCGGCTGTCCGGCTCGGACCGGCGCTCCTCGCGGGCACACGATCGAGACAGCCGCCGTCCGCGGACACCCCCCGAGTCGTGGACGGCGGCGACGACCGGTGCGCACGCCGGCATGCGCACCGTAAGCGGTTCACGAGTGACTGGCTGCGGCCCGCGCGACGTACGCCGAGGAGTACGCCAAGACCGCGGCCGCTACGACGACCACCTGCGCGCGGCCGGTGCGCGGGTCACCGATCCGGAGACCGTCGCGGCGGTGCTGCTCGGAGGCACCCTGGGCCTCCACATTCAGCACCGGCCGGCCATGGTGAGGGTGGCAAGCGGGAAGGCCCGGTCCTGCTCGCCCACGCCGCAGGTGTCTTCGTGCCCGCCGAACCCGCCGACGGCCCGCGGAGGCCGTCCTGTGGCCTTGACGGGCGGCCCGGCCCCGGCCCACTATGGCGGCCCGTGCGCGGAGGGGGGACACCGTGGCCGAGACGCCGGAGCGTCGTCTTCTCGATTTCCATGAGGTGCGCAAGCTCTTTCCCAGGAAGACCTCGTACGACGCCCTGGAGAAGGCGCTGCGCCCGTACCGGGTCACGGGCAAGGGCGGATGGCAGGGCACGGAGAACGTGGACAAGTACCCGGCCGAGGTGGTCCACGAGCTGGCCTCGAAGGTCCGTGCGGGCACCGCGGCCATCCCGCCGCTGACCCGCGCCGAGCGCAGAGATCTCCGGATCCGGCAGTGGCGCACCCTCCTCCTGCTCCTGCTGGCGAACGCCGTCCTTTTCGCCCTGCTCCTCCTGACCATGGTGGTCTTGGGGTAAAGGGGGCTGCAGGAGGTCGTGTCCGGTCAGGTCAGGGCCGGTTTGTGGCTGGTCTGCTCATGTGGTGAGGGCGAGGCTGTGCGTGTGGGCGACGGCCTGGATGGCGTGGGGGAGGCCGTTGTCGCACCGGCGGCAGTCGCGGAGGGTCTGTAGCGCTTCATGTGGGCGAAGGCGCGCTCGACCCGGAGCCTGGGCCTTGTGATGCTCGGCGTTGTCCTCCTCGCCCGGCAGCAGTGCCCTTCCCGGGCGTTTGCGTGCGGTAGGAGACGGCCACCAGAAGCCCCCGCTCCGCCGGCGGAAGGCGCCACGGCCGACCGCCCCCGGCCCGTTTCCGCCCCGTTCACGGACGACCTTCGCCGGCCGTTGGATCGGCGGCTGCTCCAGCTCGGCGTGCCCGGCAGGCTTTCCTTTGCGGCTTGTCGTGACGGCGGTCAGGCCACGGAGTAGAAGCGGATGGCGACTTCGGAGTCGTCGCCGCGGGCGAGGCCGACGAAGACGGTGCGGGCGAGCCAGAGATGGGAGGGGGCGTCGGTGCGGAAGACGGGGGAGGTCCGGTAGTACACGCCGGTCTCGGACACCTGCAGGGCGCCGTCGTACTGGGCGGGGGCGGTGGGGTCGTCCTCGTGGTAGTAACCGCGGTTGGTGATGTCGATGACCGCGCCGTCATCGGCTTGAAGGAGGTATCGGGCATCGAGCTGGTAGACCCCGCGGCGTCTGTCGCACCAGTCGCCGCCGCCGGCCAGGACAGTGCCGCGCAGGCGGGGGCCCTCGACGGTGCCGCCGGTGATGGGGACGTACTCGGTGACTTCGCCGGCACCGTGCCCGATGTGCAGGGAGGGCGCGAGGAAGACACGGACCTCGAAGGCGAAGTCGAGGGCGGGGGTGAAGACCGGCCCGACGACGGTCTGCGACTCTGGGGCAATCACGGCACTCCGTAAGGCTGCTGGGCTGGCGGGGCGGTATGGCAGATCCTAGACAAGCCATGGCCAGCCCGGTCAACAGCGTTGACATAGCGAAGCTCTGCGCCGTTGCGGCTCAGCGGCCGCCGGCCCCACAGGGCAGAACCCCAGACCTCTCCGTCTTGAACCAGTGCTCTGGACCGCGTCGTTGCCGTGGAACGCGAGTGCCTCCTCAACCACACGCCCATCCACCTCCAGGGCGTGCAGGTCGGGGTCGCCCGGCGTGACCGCGCGCTACGGGATCCGTGCGCGACGAGATCAGCGCGCGAACGATGCCACCGCCTTCGTTGTCCGCCTCGCCTACAAGGCCGGAGAGCGCGCCGCACGAACGGGCTCGGCCGGGCCTGGTCCGACTTCCGTCACGGCCGCCGAGGCTCGCCGTCTGTCGGCCGACGGCCACGTCCGTGCCTGCGGGGTGTGCCGGGCCGCTTCCGAACTCGGCATGCTCCACTGACGACCCGATCGGTCGTGCGGCGAGCATCCGTCCATGCCGGCCTCCCTCCAGACTCCAAGGACGCCTTCTTTCCCGTGTGCGGGAGCGAGCAGGCGGCCTCTGCGGCGCCCATCACGGATGGCGGACCGGCCGGAAGCATTCCGCCGGGTGCCGGCAGTCTGCCTGCGGGCTGGTCGCTGAAGCCCGCCTTCCCCACCGTCGAGCCATGCCCGGCACCAGCACCGTGTGGAGGCCTCGTCTTCGACGTGCGCGCCGAGTACGACACCGACGCCGCTGACGGGGTGCAGGTCATCGTCAAGATGTATTCCAGCGCCGATGCGGCGATCGCCGGCTTCGCCGAGGCGAAGAAGGACCTTCTGGACGGTGAAGAGCCCCGTACGGAGATCGCCCTGCCGGTCGCCGGAGCCGACACCTCGGCCGGTTACACCTGGCAGCTCCGGTCCCAGGACGGCACCGAGGTGAGCAACTCGTGGGCGGAGTCGGCGGTCCTCGCCGGAACGGCTGTGATCGAGATCCGCATGTCCAAGGATCCGGGTGAGCCCAGCATCGCTGTGCTTACCGCCCTCCACACGACCATCGCGGCGCGCGCCCGTGAGGCGCAGGGCGGAAAAACCCCCACGGCCCCCTTCGTCCTCTGACATGGCCGTGCTCGTCACTCGCGCCCGCGGCTGCCACACCGGCCGTGTCCGTGCGTGCGAGGTGGACTCCGAGCTCGGGGTCCTCGAGTGACCACCTGCGAGACCCGCCCGTAGCCGTGCGGTGGACCGGCCCGTACAACACCACGCGTGCGGGCCGGTTTTCATCCTGCCCGGCCCTTCGCGGCCGGGGGAGGCCGCGGGTCCCGATGGAGTGGCCAGTCTTCCGCTCTCGTTCCGCATCTTCGGGACTGTCACAGGAATCCAAAAAGACAAGGAGCAGGAGCGCGAGCGGCAGGCCGGACTTGCCTCGTCGTCTCCATCAGAGGCGCCCACCGCGCGCACGCCGATCGATTGGGCGTACGAGGGGCTGTCTGTACGGACGGAACTCTCTCCTCCTCCGTGGGCAAGCAGGGCGAGAAGTGGATGACACGGCTTCTTCGCGAGCGTCAGGTACCACCGGAGAAGGAGACCGCCCAGGCGGAGGGCTTCCTGACCGGGCCAGGGTCCATGGAGGATTTTGAGCTGTTCTTCTACGACGGCTGATAGTCATCCCGCTCGGTCGGCCTCGCGCCCAGAGGAGGACGGCGGCGAAGTGCAGTGCGGCCTGGGACGCGACGGCGAGCTTGTCCGTCCGCATGGCCAGACCACGCCACTGCTCGGGCCGGTTGATGCATCGTTCGACGCCTTGCGCTGCTTGTACGTCTCGGCGTCGAAAGCAGGCGGCCGACCGCCTGCGCGGCCTCGTCACAGACGACGTCCCACCTGGTCGGACGGCTGGGGAATGACGGCACGGATCCCGCGCCGCCGGAGACGCCACCGGATCGCGCGGGACGCATACGCGCGGTCCGCGAGGACGGCATCCGGTCGGCCCCTTGGCCTTCCCGGCCCGGTCAGCGGATGCCTGTCATCACGGCTTCGCACACTGGTGGTCGTCAGCCCGGCCTGCGGTGACGTGGAGCGCCAGAGGTCGAGCGTGACTGTCGCCGGCCAGGTGGACCTTCGTGCTCGAGCTGCCGCGGGAGCGTCCGAGCGCCTGGCCGTCGGGTTCGGCCCGGTCCGGCATCCCCTTTTCCTGGCCCCGGCGGCATGCTGGTGGGCCCGGCAGACGGCGGAGTCCACCGACACGGTCCAGCCGATGGTGTCGCCGTCGTCGACTGCGGCCAGGACTGCGATGAGGAACCCTTCTCAGGTTCCGTCGACTGCCCACCGGATCAACCGTTTGTGAGCGGTCTGGAGCGAGCCGGGTTCGTCCGGCAGGTCCCGCCAGGGCGAACAGGTTCGATACTTCCACGCGATGGCCTCAAGGATCCTGCGATGGTCGGCCCATCGCAGATCGCGGACCGAACCGGCCGGCATCAGCGGCGCGATCCGGCCCCACATCGCATCAGTGATCACCAGCGAGGACGTTCGCGCCGATCACCAGGGCGACCAGCGCCTCCGGGGAATCCGGCACGGTAATCTCCGGTCATGTCTGAGACATCAGTGGCGCACTTCTATGACGAACTGGCCGACGACTACCATCTGATCTACTCAGACTGGGACGCGAGCGTCCGTCGGCAGGGGGACGCCCTGGACGCACTGATCGACCAGGATCTCGCGGTGCTCGACTGTTCCTGCGGCATCGGCACCCAGGCCATCGGCCTGGCGTTGCGCGGGCACCGGGTCACCGGGACCGACATCAGCCCCCGTGCCGCCGCGCGCGCCGCTCGGGAGGCCGCCCGCCGGAGCCTGAGCCTGTGCACGGCCGCCGCCGACATGCGGCGCCTCCCGTTTTCCGATGGCCGGTTCGACGCTGTCGTCTGCGCCGACAACTCGCTGCCTCACCTGCTGACAGAGCAGGATGTGAACGCCGCCCTGTCTGAGATGCGCCGAGTCCTGCGCCCCGGCGGCCGGCTGCTGATCAGCACACGGCCCTATGACGACCTGCTGCGCGATCGCCCCGCTTCGACGCCTCCGCAAGTCCACAGGTTCGCCGAAGCCGACGGAGGAGAGCGCACCGTCACCTTCCAGCTCTGGCACTGGCACGACGACGGCGAGCACTACGACCTGGAGCACTTCCAGCTCCTTCCGGCGGGCGGAGAATGGCGCGTCCAGGTCCGCCGGACCACCTACTGGGCACTTGGCGGGGACCGGCTGGCCGGCCTCGCAGCCGAGGCCGGGTTCGTCGACCCTCAGTGGCGGATGCCCCAGGAGACGGGTTTCTTCCAGCCGCTGCTTGTGGCCCGCGCCGGCGAGTAGGTGATTCCACCACTCGGCGCGGGACGCCGGGTGCGTCCTGCGGACCGCCGCCCTGCGGCCGTACCTTCGACGGCGGGATCAGCGGCTTTGCGCTCTCTCACAGCCCGCCCGGAACGATCCGACCCTCCACGCCCCGCCCCATGACGACCTCAACGTCCGCCTCGCTCCATGGGACATAGGACACGGTCTCAAGGAGCCGTTGGCGATGGCCGAACTCTCTGAGCGGGTCGGCCATCGCCTGGCTTCATGTTCCGTGGGCGCTCGGGGCCTGGGCGAAACCGATGATCTCCTTGAGGCCAGGGGTGTAGCCGTTGGAGGTGTCGACAAGGAGGCACGGCAGGCCGAGGGAGAGGTCGACGAAGCTGTCGGGAACGTATGTGCCCGCCGCGATCTCCTTCAGGAGCCTGTGATCGTGTCGAAGAACGCGTCGCGGGCAGGGAGGTTGAGGTGGTCGGCCCCGTCCGGTGATGGGCCGGCGTCGAGGACCATGCCCTGCTTGATCTCGTCGCGGATGACCGCCGGGCAGCCGAGGCGCTCTGCGAGGAGGCGGGCGAGCGAGGTGCTGGCGGATGACCAGCCGCAGCGGTGGGCGACTGCGGTGACGGGGTTGCCGTCGGCCAGGAGGACCAAGGCGTGGTGGAGTCTGATCTGGGTCCGCCACTGGGGGTAGGTGAGGCCGAGGTCGTCGCGGAGACGGCGGGAGAGGGTGCGGGCGCCGGCGCCGATCTGGCGTCCGAGGTCGTCGAGGGCACGGTTGTCGGCCGGGGCCGCGCGCAGGATGTCGTGCGGTTCGCGGAGCAGGGGGGTCGGTGGGGGCCGGCAGGTGCAGGGGCTGCTCGGGGGAGACGGCGAGCTGGTCGAGCATGACGGCGCGCAGGCGCAGGTGGGGCGGGTTGTCGTTGTCGGGGTCGCGGGTGTGGGCGACGATGAGTTCGCGCAGGAGGGGGCTGACGGCGAGGACGGCGGGTTCGTCCAGGCCGACGAGGTGCAGGTCGAGTTCGCCGTGGGCCTGGTGCTGGTGGACGGCGCCGGCGGGGATCCACAGCGCGCGGCTGGCGGGGGCGACCCAGGAACCCGCGTCGGTGGTCACCGCGATGGTGCCGCGGCTGGCGTAGACGATCTGGTGGTCGTCGTGGCGGTGCGCGTCGATCCCACCGCCGGAAGCCAGTCGCTGGGTCCGGGGCGGCGCAACGGATTCGTGGCGGATTTTCTGCATCCCCTGTCAACCTGTCGAAAGCGCGACGGCGTCGGGTTCTCCAGCATGGGAGGGGTGCGAAGGAATACCTCGATCCCTCTGCTGGCCGTGGGGCACGCCTGTGTCGACATCTACCAGGGCGCTGTTGCGGCTCTCATCCCGTTTTTCGTGGCCGAACGGGACTACACCGATGCGGTCGCCTCCGGCGTCGTGCTGGCCGCTTCCCTGCTCTCTTCAGTGGCCCAGCCGGTGTTCGGCCCGCTCACCGACCGGTGGGCCATGCCGTGGCTGCTACCGGTCAGCACCCTGCTGGGCGGAACGGGCATCGCACTCAGCGGTCTGAGCGGCTCCTACGGGCTCACGCTGTTCTTCGCCGCGATCTCCGCATCGGCGTGGCCGCCTACCACCCACACTCCGCAGCGTCGACGACGTCGCCTCGTTCCTGAGACTGTCCCTTGCGGTCGTCTTCCGCTCCGCCGTCTTCACCGGCCTGAGCACCTTCATCTCCCTCTACGCCCAGCAGCGCGCGCAAGGCAGCACCGACGCAGGGACCATCGCCCTGTTCCTGGGCGGCGCGGTCGGCTCGCTCCTCGGCGGATCCCTGGCCCACCGCTACGACCGCGTCCGCGTCTCCCGCTGGTCCTGCCTGCTCTCCATCGCCGCCGTCACCGGCGTGATCTACACACCCGGCCCGGCCCTGTACCTCTTCGTGGCCCTCACCTCTGCCGGCCTGTACGTCCCCTTCTCCCTCCAGGTCCCCCTCGGCCAGGACTACCTGCCCTCCCGCATCGGCACCGCCAGCGGTGTCATCCTCGGCCTCACCGTCAGCATCGGCGGCCTCATCAGCCCTCTCCTGGGACACCTTGCCGACACCACCGACCTCCACACAGCCCTCATCCCCCTGATCGCCCTGAGTTGGCTCCTCTTCCGCACCCTGTCCGAGCCCACCGCCCCCGGTAACCGGACCGCCACACCCACGCCCGCAGCCGCACCCACGACAAGACGCGTAGACCCACGCCGACCAGACCGACGGGAGGGGACGGCTATGGCACGCGCCCGAACCCTACGGCTCGTAGCAGACCGTCCACGAGCGCTTCACCCGCTGGGAGACGGACGGCACCTGGGTGAAGCTGCTCGAACGCGTCGGAATACGCGAAGACGCAGCCGGCACGGTGAAGTGGACGGTGTCGGTGGGCTGCACCATCGCCCGCGCGCACCAGAACGCCTCCGGGGCCTGCGGGGAGAAGACGGCAGTGGGGGACGAACCGAACCATCCGGTACGCGAGGTAGGCGACGACCAGGTGCTCGGCCGGTCCCGGGGCGGACCGACCACGAAGGTCCACCTCGTCTGCGACGGCCGAGACCTCCCGTCTGGCCCTCGTCGTCACACCCGGTGACTCCGCCCACCTGTCCAAGGCCCTTTGTCAGACACGCCCTGAACCCATGGGGGCTGCGGAGGGCTTTACAGGCAGACCAGATCGGGGCCCTGGGCCTGGCGCTGAACGCGTTCGCGCTCCTCAACACCAGGTACGTGGACGTCGCCGCCACCCAGCTCCGCGCCGACGGCTTCGACAACAGGGTGGTCCGCGTCCAGGAGACGGGCGGTGGCCGGACCGCCCTCCCCGCCACCGGCCCGACCGCGCCGACGGGTCTCGCCTTCCCGTCGACAGGGGCAGCGCGTGGCACGTTGTCGGCTCCGTGCCACGGAGCATTCCCGTCGATCATGTCCGGAGCCAGATCGTGAGAGCTGCCGCAGCGGCCGTGCCGAGGCAGACGTAGCGGCGCTTGTCGTAGCGGGCGGCTTCGTTCGCGAGAGCCGGTTCTGGCACGACTTCTGTGGACCTGGCGCGAGGCGGCAGGTCCGTGCGCCGTACTCCGTCCTGGTCGGCTGCGGTGCCGACGGGATTTGAACCCGCGAGACAGATGGGAGCAGGTCCGCCCCGTCTCCGTCAGTCGCCGTGGGAGGGACCTCGCCCACGGCGATCGCAATGGACCGCTCTGCCACGGCACCGCAACCTGCGGAAATGCGCGCACTCCCGCTCTGACCAAGCGTAGAGACACCGTCCTCTGCGGGCGAATCTTTATCCGGTCGCCGGCAACCATCGCCCCGGGGCCACAGAAGTTGCGCCAGAACCGGTTCTCGCGAACGAAGCTACCTGTTGCTGACCGGCAGGAAGGGCCGCAGCCGTTCCCACTCGACATCTGCCAGATCGCCCCGCCTCGTGCCCACATCAACGACCCGGTCATGAAAGGTCACATGAGCGGCCGGACAGGTCCTAGGTGTGGCCGATGGCTGTGAGGATCGTGCCGTTGTGGAAGCGTCCGTAGACGGGAGTGCCTCCCGGCCACATAGGGTGGCGGCCGAACGGAACCCTCGTCGGCCCCGTCGTCGCGCGCAGGTCGGCCAGGAGCGCCCCCTGGGGCAGCTGGGAGCCGACGTGCGCGAGTACGGGATCACCCGAGGCGCATGCTGCTTCGATGGTGACGGGCTGTGTGGTCGCGGGTCCGGCCGTGCGCGCCAGGGCGGCAGGCGAGTCCTCGTCGAACTCGTCGTCGGCATCGGCGAAGTCTCCGGAGAACCAGTTGAGGAACGCGGTGGAGAAGCCGTCGAAGTGCTCTGCGTCCCGTGCGGCGTGCTCCACCAGCTCGCCCACGGTCACCAGCCACTGCTGGAGCGAGGGGGCGACCAGCTCGGCGCCGTGGCTTTCCCAGAACTTGAACACCGGACCCCACGCACCTGTCGCGGGATCGATGTCCACGTAGTAGGTCTCCGCGTACGCATTGGTGTGGACCACGCGGAACGAACCGGGTTCGCCGCACCGCCACGCGGCCCCACCGCTGACAGCCCCTGAGGGGTACGAGGCCCCGAAATCGCCGTGGCCGCCGACGTGAAGCGCTCCGACCCGGCGACAGACCTCCCGGACCGGCTCGGGCACCGCAACACCCCAGCCGTCCATCTCCTCGTCATCCACCCCGTCACCCAGGCGTACGCTCTCCTCGGCGTCCGACGCCTCCCGCAAGGCTTGCACCACGTCCTGCCACGAGGGGATTTCACTGCTCCACGTCATGGGCGAAGCTTCACATACCGCACTGACACTCGTGGGCTTCTGGACTCGGCTCGGGCACCCGGACACCGGCACGCTGTCGTCCGCGGTCCGGGCGTTGAACCACTTGGCGAGACCGAGCACGCTCACCCCTGTGGGGGAGCCCTATGGAAGCGGGATCTCACGTTCGGCGGTCCGCCGGTCGTCCTCGGCTGGTGCGGCGCCCCGGGCGGGGCGGTCACGGACCGCACCTTGACCTCGGTACGTCCTGGATTCACCGGTTCGACAGAATCACGCCGAGCGACGTGGCATACCGGTTCCTGGGCCCGCCGGAGCCGCTGTGGCGGCCGCGATGCGGCGGGCCTCGGCCGTGACCTCGGCATCGACCTGGTGCAGAGTTCTGTTGCCGTATTCGAGGATGTCGTATTCGTCGTCGAGCTCGGCGAGCCGTTCGGTCAGAGGCAGCTCATGTCCGTAGCGCCGGTGAATCCGGACAGTGAGCCGTTTTCATCCTGAATAGCCGCAGGTCATCAGCGTGTGGACGGCCTGAACGATGGTGCTGATGCGGCGGGTGGAGCATCTGGCT
>NZ_JBIAMM010000025.1:0-65780 GCF_042874095.1 Streptomyces sp. NPDC004266 | reverse complement strand
CGGTCGCGCGGCTCCACAGTTCACTGCTCGTCACGGGTGGCCACTGTGCCGGGTGCCCAGGGGCGCTGTCGACGCATTTAAGTTCTCCGCGGCTCAGCATGCACCGCCCACAACCCGTCGTCGCCTAGGCAGGGCTTCGGCCGAACCGCCCCACACCCCGGCTCATCAGTCCCGGAGTGATCCAACCACCTTGGAGATCATTTCGTTAGGAGTTCTCATCCGATGGCCCATCAGACACATGGGGGACCCCCTGGGCACGGACGACGTGCGCCCACGCACCACTGACCTGTCGGGCGCCGACATCGCTCCAGCTCACGGAACACGGCCCCTTTGGCCATCAGCCGGTCGACGCTCGACCGCTCCGGAAGTCGGCTCGCTGTCTGCCGCCCGTCCGGAAGCCTCGGCAGCGTGGAACTCGCGAGCGAGGCGGGGCCAAGACGCCAACGCCGGCCCGCCCGGGCCAAAACCAAGATCACGCGCCCCTGCGCACTTGCGTGCGCCATTCCTCCCTTCCGTACGGTCAGCGCGATGGTGAACCGCCCACGCACACCGTGAAGGAGAGCTGTTGAAGCCGACCGAGGAAGTGCTCCAGGACCTGACCCAGCCGTCGAACGTCTCCGTCCACTCCGACGACGCGCTCGTCGGGAAGGTGAAGACCGCCATCGCGGCGGACGACAAGAAGCGGGAGGAGAACGAGGACGAGCCCCTCCGCAGGAAGCCCGCCCTCGTCCCGATCCCGCAGACGGAGCTGCCCCGGCAGTTCGAAGTGATTTTCTGGGACGTCCTCCACACCCTCGCCCGGGCCACTGCCCTGTCCTGGCGCGGTGCGGGCCGGGGACTGGCGGAGCACTGGGGCGCGCTCAAGTACACCCAGGCCCTGGCCGGCGGTCGCGACTCGTTCCTCGGCCTCACCGACGAAGGCCACCGGATCGCGGACCACTACAAGTCGCTGCAGTCCGGCGAGCTCGGCGTCGGCTTCGCGCTCACACTCGCCGAGCACATGCTGCGCAGCCGCTTCCCCGGCCATTCGGTGACGATCGTCCCCGCCGACACGGCGTTACGCGCGGGCTGGGCCCTCACCAGCAAGGACAAGGGCGAGAAGGTGAAGTACCGCTATCGTCCCCAGTACTTCGCGGAGGTCTGGCGGCCGGGCGAGCCGTCCCTCGTCATCCCCCTCGCGTGCAAGGGCAACCACGGCGACTCCGCCACCTCCGCCGAGCAGCTGGCCTCCGCCTCCGCCCACGCCGAAGCGGTCCACATCGGCGCGTGGAACGAGACCCCCGTCCTGCTGTTCAGCACGCAGCTCCCGACGGACGGCGGCACGATGACCGTCCACGCCCTCCAGGCACCCGGCAGTGGAGGTCGGCTGTCCCCGGCGGAAGGCCGTGAGCCGAACCTGAACGCCCCGCCGTTCCAGGCGAACGTGATGCCGGACATCCACCCGCCGACCGAGGGCCTGATGGCACCGGAGCCCGTACGGGGCTGCCACGTGCAGGCGAAGGACTACGCCTGGTTCCAGGAGTCCCTGGCCCATACCACGGCAGCGGGCCTCATGGCCTTCACCGGCTCCGGCCACGCCACCGCCCGCCACCTGACCGACCGGCAGGGCCGCAAACGGTTCACCGGCCTCGAGCACGCGGCCGGCATGAGCATCCAGGACGCCGCCCACACTCTCTTCGGCAACGAGTACGTCGGCACCGATCACGTCTTCCGTCTGAACGGCCCTCGCGTCGAGGCGTTCTCCGGCGTGGACGCGGAGGTCTTCCGTCTGCTCGCCCGGGGCGACGTCAAGGAGTACCGCGCCCTCGTCCACGCGAGCCGCCACGTCCGCCCCCGCCTCGCCTTCGACAAGGACTGGGGCGGCCCCGTCTCCGTCCACGCCGACGGCTCCGTCTTCGCCCTGCGACTGCTGCCGGGGCAGGACGAGGAACCCTGCGCGTGCTCGTCTCGCTGACGCGCCTCTGAGACGACACGCCTGTCCGAACGGCCTCTGGGCGGACGACCGAACCACCTGACAGCCAGGGGCGTGGGCCTCGGCCCGAATCACTGTCCGAAGAGACCTACGCTCCTGCTGTACAGCAGCTCCAACGTCTCTTCCCACCGGGAACGGTCCGCTCCCCGCACCCGCCTTCGGCCGGTGCGTCTCGTACGACCCGACCACCACACCCATCTCCCGCAGCTGGTCCAGGCTCCGGCCGTACGCCGGCTGGGCGGCCATGGCGGCGTTCACGTCCGACAGGACGGCCGTCGGGATGCCCATCCCGCACGCCTCGCACGGGAGGCCCAGCGCCGTCGCCGACTTCCACCGGCAGGGCTGGGTCCACGGCGACCTCCCCACTTTTTGGCCCCCGAACTGGCCCCGGCCGTCGAAGCCGACCACCGCTCGGTCAAGGTCGCCCCAGCCGCCGAGGGCCACGCTCTCGCCGCCACCCTCCGGCACGCCGCCACCGGGACCTGGCCCTTCGGCTACGCCGGCGGCAAGGGGTCTGAGTACCCCTGTTTGGCCCTCGGGTCCGTGAGCTGATCGCCAGTCGTCGACTATCGCTCACGGTCACCTCGCAGTGGCCCGACTTCCTGGCCGTCCTGCGGATCACCATGACCAGCGCGTCCCAGGACCGCCCTATGGCCCCTCGCCTCGCGACACTCCTGGAGGTCGTCCCGTCTCCGGGGTGACGGTGAAGAGGTCGATCGAGCCGCTGCTATGCACCTCGGCCGGTCGCGAGTCACCTCGGATGGCTGATTTTCATTGAACGGTCATCTACCTGGCAGTACGAGGCTAAGGTCGTCGCCCTGACAACACCTGCCCCGCCGCTGGCGGGCGTCGGTTCGCGACCGACAGCAGGACCGTGCACGCAGGGGAGCGTGCATCCCGTAGCAACAAGGGGGGACCCGACATGGCCCGAAACCAGAGACCTCAGCCGACGGCAGAGGACAAGAAGAACTTTCGCGTCGGCTGTGGCTTCATGCTGGCCATGCTTCTCGTCGTCGGCGGATGCAGCGCTCTGTTCAATGACGACAACGACTCGTCGTCCGCCTCCTCGTCTTCATCGACCTCGCCGTCCGTCCTCGACGACAAGGCGGCGACCGTCACCGTCGGGGACTTCGTCGGCATGGAACTCCAGGCAGCCCAGGACGCGGCGCAGGCCGACGGCATCTACAACCTCGACTCGACGGACGCCACCGGCCTGGGCCGCCAGCAATTCCTGGACCGCAACTGGACGGTCTGCTCTCAGCAGCCCGTGGCCGGCGCGACGATGAGCGCCGATGACACGCTCACGTTCGACACCGTCAAATCCAGCGAGGGTGAAACCTGCGACGACCCTACCGGGGCCGGTAGCAGCGACGAATCCAGCACCGTCTCGGGTACGGAGGACGACTACAGCGACGACGGTTCCTCCACCGCCTCCGGCACGGGGGATGACAGCGACAGCAGTTCCTCCACCGCCTCCGGCAGCGGAGACGACTACAGCGACGACTCCTCCAGCAGCGGCTCCAGCTCGTCGACCGGCTCCTCCTTCTCGGGAAGTGACACCAGTTCCTCCTCGTCGGGGAGCGGCTCCAGCTCCTCCTCGCCCTCGGGCGACTCGCAGCAGGCACCCGCAGGAGCCACCGCCCAATGCAACGACGGCAGCTACAGCTACTCCGCGCACCGTCGGGGTACCTGCTCGCACCACGGCGGCGTGGCCGTCTGGCTCGC
This sequence comes from Streptomyces sp. NPDC004266, assembly GCF_042874095.1. Lineage (NCBI taxonomy): Bacteria > Bacillati > Actinomycetota > Actinomycetes > Kitasatosporales > Streptomycetaceae > Streptomyces > Streptomyces sp. NPDC004266. The sequence goes on along the minus strand of NZ_JBIAMM010000025.1, from coordinate 62,083 downwards.
CAGCGTGCCTTCGTAGAGAGAAAGCCGTCGTGATTCTTTCAGCGAAGAAATCGATACCGCATCACTGACGACTGGCGGCCGGCGCGCGCCAGGTCGAGGCAGAGCCGCCTGCGCCGCATCCATCGGGCCGCCTCTTCGGGCCCGGCCCGATGGATGCGGCGGGAGGTGCCCGATGGTGGCCGCCGGTCAGTAGTCGAATGTGGCGAGGTGGCGGCGCAGCAGGTCACCGAGGTCCTTCCTGTCCCCTTGGGCCGGAAGTGGTGAGGGCGTATCTTCGCCGTTGGCCATGGCGAGACTGCTGGCGAAGCGTACGAGGTTCGGCGCCGGAACGAAGGAGTCGCGCAACCAGACGGCGAAGACGCCGGCTTCGTCCGCGGTCACGTCGGTGAGGGTGACGTAGGCGTAATCGGGCTCCGTGACGGCCGCGGTCCCGTTCACCCACACGTCCGGCGCCAACTCGATCTCGAAGTCGAGCACGGTCATCTCGTGGATGCCGGACCGCCGGTGTCCGATGGTGGGATCGGGGAATCCCTCGCGCAGCGCCCGCTCCAGGGTCTGCAGTGTGGCGTGCCAGGCTCCGCCCTCCCCCTCGGGGGGATAGAAGGCGAAGTTCGTCCGGATGTTTCGTTCCGTGGCCATGGTCTTCCTTGTGCTCAGGGGACGTACCGCGTCGAGCCGGGTGTACCCGTCATCGCCATCATGGACTGCCAGTAGGTGGCGTTGTCCTGTCCATTCGTCACGATCTCCAGGCCCCTGATCTCACTGTTGGCGGGGTTGGCCATGGCCTGCTTGTAGCGGACGAGTTCGCTCTCGTCGCCCGCGTACATGCAGTCGACGACGGGTCGAAACCGATCTTCCCCTGTTTGTTCACCTTGACGGGCTTCGTCAATGCTTCCTCGACCCGGTCGAGTGTGCGGAAACTCTTGTTCGTGCAGTCCGGGTCCCGTATCTGCTTCGCCTCGACGAGATATCCGTCGAGAGGGCGGATGCCGTCCACCATCAGTCCGCGTCTGCTGCCGAGCAACGGCACCTCTCGCTCGGGATAGCCGGACACACGAAGCTGGTAGGCGTTGTCCGGATCCAGCGGTCCGCCGCCTCCCGCGAAGCCACCGGTCTGGAGACCGTTCATCCACGCACGGAACTGCTGCTGCATGGCAGCCTCCACATGCTCGGCGTACCGGTCGCATGCCTTGGCGATCTGCGTGCAGGCGGCGACGAGATTCGTCACCAGCGGCTCACCGTCCTCGGCCTTCGCCGGCGGGCAGGTGAGACCGACGCTGTGCTTGACGTACGTCTGGAAGGCATCGGCGGCCTCGCCGGAGTGTGCCTTGCTCGCGGTGAGGAAGCAGGCCTGTGCGTCCTCCAGGAAGCGCTGCATGAGCACTCCCGCATGGCGCCACGAACCGGCTACGTCCCGAATCTTCTCCGGGGAACCGCGGAAGCGGTCACTGCCGCCGCTGGGGACGTACTGCTCGTACCAGGCGGTCTCCCCCACCACCTCGGGGAGTTCCTGGCCGAGCCCGAGGTAGTTCTCGGTGCAGTCGGCCCCAGAGTCACCCATTCCCGCGGTGAGGTCGGCCTGTCGCCCGAGGAAGGCGGCGACCTGGCGGCTCTCCTCGGCCATGAACTCACGGGCGTTCCGCATCAGCCCCTTGCTCGTCTCGCCCAGGACCTAGGAGCTGAAGCCCATCTTGTCGAGCGTCACCGAGGCTGCCGAGACATACACCCTGGCAAAGGCCCGCCCGGCATCGTCGTCCCCTGCCATCCCGTGATGCCGCGCCAGTTCGTGGCCCAGGGCGATGGCCGTGTCACGTGCTCCCCGCATCGTGTCGAGAAGCCCCATGGAACTGCGGATCATTCCTTCCGCGATGAACTTGACGTCCGGAGCAAGCCCGGCCCCGTCGCCCCCCTACATGCCTGCACAATGACGAAGCTCCTGGTGGACGGGTTCTCGACCAAGATCACCCATGCCCGCCAGGAGCTTCGTGTGCCTGTCCACCCGTCCTCGGCCGACCTGGCCAACCGCACCCTGCGGTCCCTGAGCGGGCGACTGAAGGCCAAGCGCCGGCAGACCGGAACGCGTTGGCGGCGTTTTCCCGCCTCGCGACAGGCCCTGCTCGCCCCGGCCCATCTGCGATGCGGTGACACCTACGCCCGGCTCGCTGCCGGGCTCGGCATCGGCATCACCACCGCGTACCGCTCCATACGCGAGACCGTCGACGTACTGGCCACCTTCGCGCCCACCCTGGCCGAGGGGAAACACAAGCATCACGGCATGAACATCCAGGTCCTCACCGATCCACTCGGCCATCTGCCGTGGGACTCGCCCGCACTACCTGGTTCCACGCACGATCCGACCGTCGACCGCGCCCGCGGGATCGCCGAGGTTCTCGCCGCCACAGGCCTCAGCGGCTGCGGCCGGTTTCTGCCGGTGAGCAACGGTCGGTGTGGGCGGTGACGTGATCACCGGCAGGTGATCGACGGGACTCTGCATCGGGTTCGGACCGGAGTGCACCGGCGCGATCTGCCGGAGCGGTCGGGCCGTGGAAGACGGTCAACGAGCGCCCCCGACTCCGGTCGGCCGAATCCCCGGCGGATTCGTCGGCGGGATGCGCGAGGTCATCGGGGAATGATGCACCCCGGCAAGTTCAGTCGCGGTATCCGGACAGCGCTGCTGGCGTAGCCGGCTCGAGTCTTCGAAGGGACGAAGGTCGTCGATGTCGCCCGAGACGACGGTCGAGTCATGCTCTCCACCCCGCACGGCGCGGTGCGCGCCAACAAGGTCGTGCTGGCAACTGACGCGTTCGCAGGGGAGTCGGACATCACCCCCAGGAACCTCTCCGTCCCCATCTGGATCATTGAGGCGGAGACGGAGCCGATCGACGACGAGCGGGGGGGTTGCGCCCAGCTGGACCGGTCGGTCAGGGTCGTGACGCAGCCCACCATCACGGAGAACTACCGCCTGACCCCACGCAACACCATCGCCTTCGGTGTCCGAAGGCTCGAGCGAGGGACGAAGTTCCCGCTGCCCGCCAAGGCGCCGGATCCGGGAATGGTGAACGAACTCGCGAACGGCAGTTGGTCTCAGATGACCGACGTGCTCCAGCACACCGCTGCGAGCGTCGGCGATCAGCAACTCCGCTTCGGCGAAGGCGGCCTCGGCGTCGGTGAGCTCCCGGAGACCGGCGCCGGCCTGATCACCCGATGAAGCCGCGGCCGGTTCCGGGCGCCGCCGACACGGGGCGACCCGACCGCCGCGAACTCACGTCGCGCGGAACCGGCCTTCCTCCACCTCCGCGACCCGCCCTCCGCTCATCAGCCGGTCCAGGTGCCGCTCGGCGGTCCTCCGTTCCACCGGCGTCACCTGCGGTCCTTCGACGTGGGGCCGGTAGACCAGCCGGTGCTCGACGATCTCGTCCACGGTCCGCGGCTCGCCGAGGGACGCGAGGAGTGCCGCGTCCCTCTTCTCCACCACGCCGGCGAAGGCGTCCAGCCTGCGGCGGAACTCCGCGGCGCCCTCGATGACGCCCTTCTGGTGGGACGTGCCGTACCAGCGCGCGTCGATCTCCCGGCAGCGGCGCATCGACGCCTCGAAGTCCACGAGGCTGCTGCCGACGTCGCCGTAGTACGGACCGAACGACGTCAGGTCGATGTCCGCCACGAACAGGAAGCCGTCCGGCTCGATCAGGAAGCCGCTGTGGCCCGCGGTGTGGCCGGGAAGGTGCACGACGGTCACCGTGCGGTCACCGAGGTCGAACACGGCCCCGTCACCGAAGCCCCTCGCGTCCGGCCGTTCCCGGACCTGGAACGCGTCCCACATGCTCTTGCCGAGGGCGTCGGCCTCGGCGGGCGGGAGGCCGAACTGGGCGAGCAGAACCTCGCGCGACCGCAGCGCTTCGAGATCGCCTTCATGGATGTGGACCGGCACCTCGTAGCCTCCGAGACCGGCGATGTGGTCCTCGTGCGCGTGGCTCACCAGGACCGCGTCCGCCGGAGGGGCCGCTCCCAGCAGCGACAGCGACGGGTCGACGACCAGCGATGCGGTCGAGCCGCGCACGAACAGCGAGTTGCCGTACGGGTAGGCGCCTCGTCCTTCGCCGACGAGCACGGTGATTCGGCCGTACTCTGCCGGCTCGTACCCTCCGGCGGGTGTGTCCATCACGTGGTGATCCTCCGGTCCGGCATTCGGTTCCAGGGCTCGCGACGTGACGCCGCGACCGTCACGCAGCTCGTCGCCGGGGGGCTGACCTGGGCCACTCCGCCGTGCCGAGCTCCTCGGCGGCGACTCCTCCGAGCGAACGGTTCGCGGTTCGGGGCCCGAACAGGACGACGATCGAGAACACGGCGTACGCGGCCGCCGCAACGGCCATCAAACCGCCTCTGCCCCCACCGCTGTACAGCGCTGCGCCGAGGACACCCGAGACGGCACCGCCCGCCTGCCCCGTGACGGTCGTGCTGCCCGACGGACAGGCCGTCCAGGGTCGGCTCTGCGCCCGGCAGTGGACGAAGGAGACGTGGGTGTACTGGGTCCGGGATCCCCATGTGGGAGACGGTCGACAACGAGGGGTGCCGGTAAGAACCGTGTCACCGGCCGCAAACGGTGGTGATCAGTCCTTGGACGGTGATCTTGCCGACCTGGGCGGCTCGTACACTGACGAAAATGGAGGACCACACGGCCACCGGGATCGGTGCACGTCCGGCGCCCGCCTTGCGGCGGTACGTCGACTCGTATGTCGGTTTCGACCTCCGCGGACTCCCGGCGGGGGTGCACTGCGGCCCGCCGAGCCGCGCGCTCACTGCGGTGATCAGCCTGTCCGACCCTTTGGAGGTGGCGGCGGGCGTCGACGACGGGTCGCCGGTCATCAGATTCGGCAGCGTGGCCGGCGGTCTGATGTGCCGGTCCGTCGCGATCCACCACGACGGACGCCAGCAAGGCGTGCAGGTATCGCTGACACCGCTCGGGGCCCGGGCCATCTACGGCATGCCCGCCGCCGAGCTCGCCCACCGACTGGTCCCACTCGACGAGCTTCTCGGAACGCTTGCCGTCGAGCTGGTCGACCGGCTCCGAGCGGCGACAACATGGACCGCGCGGTTCACCGCGCTGGACGAATTGCTCCTCCGAGCTGTCGGCCGCGGAGCCGGCGGCGACCACGTGCGCCCCGAGGTGGCCGAGGCGTGGCGCCGCCTCGTCGCCGCGCGGGGTTGCGTCCAGGTCGGTGCGGTCGCCGCGGAACTCGGCTGGAGCCGTCGATACCTCACCGAGCGGTTTCGCGGCGAGGTGGGCCTGTCACCGAAGACCTTCGCCCGAGTCTTGCGCTTCGAGCACGCGCACGAACTGGCGACGGCGCACGACCCGCTCCCGTGGGCCGATGTGGCAACCGTCTCCGGCTACGCCGACCAGGCCCATCTCGTTCGGGACTGGCGCGAGTTCACGAACCGATCGCCAACGGCTTGGCGTCGCGGCGAAGTCCTCCTCGGAGCCGGGTAGCCGCCAACCGTCTGCCCGTCGCGTCAGCTTCTCTTCCCTTTCCTTCAAGACCGCCCGATCGCTGTCGTGGACGATCGTCGGCATGAGACTCGTCAACCACGAACGCAACGCCGTGGATCTGCGGACCACCCCCGTGCACCTCGGACCGGGGTCGAGAGCGAAACCCGTCGAGGGCTTCGCCTGGGACCCGGAGGTGCTCCAGGCCTACAGCACCGCGGTCGCGGCAGACGGCGCCGAGGGCCGGATGGTGATGATCTTCGACGGCGACGGCCTCGGCGACCATTGGGAGAGCCACCCTGCAGGCGACGAACTGGTCGTTTGCCTCAGCGGGTCAGTGACGGTCACCCGCAACGTGGACGGGGTTCCCGACCGCGTTCTGCTCGGACCGGGCGAGGCCACCATCAACCCGGCCGGGACATGGCACGTGGTCGACATGGAGGGGCCGACGTCCATCCTGTCCATCACCGCGGGCCTCGGCACCGAACACCGTCCTCGGACCGACACCCGCCCGACCGAACGCGCCGGCACGCCCGGCCCGGAGGAAGCGCCGTGACGACACGCATCGCGTGCCTCGGCGACAGCCTCACCCGCGCGCAGTTCAGCGTCGACTACCTGGATCTTCTCGGACGACGCCACCCTCCCGGTGCCGTGCAGGTTGCCCGCTTCGGCGCCAACGGCGACTTCGCCCACAACCTCTTGCAGCGCCTCGATGCCGTCGTCGCGGACCCGCCCGATGTGATCACCGTGTTGATCGGGACCAACGACGCCCGAGCGAGCCTCGCCGGCTACCCCGTCGAGCAGGCCATGAAGCGCAAACAGCTCCCCGATCGCCCGTCGGCCGGCTGGTTCCAACGATGCCTGGGCGCCGTCGTCGCACGGCTGCGATCGGAGACCGACGCGACGATCGGTTTGCTGTCGCTCCCGGTCCTCGGCCAACAACTCGACGGAGCAGCGGCACAGGCATCGCAGGCGTACAGCCGGATGATCGCCGAGGCCGCCGCCACCAACGAGGTGGCCTACCTTCCGCTCCACGAACGCCAGATCGAGGAACTGCGCCAAGCGGACCCACCGCCGATTCCATACCGGGAGGCGACGCCCGCAGCGGTCGTCGGCGTCCTCGTCCAGCACGCGGTGCTGCGCCGCAGCCTCGACACGATCTCACGACGCCGAGGTCTCGTCCTCACGACCGACCACATCCACCAGAACAGCCGCGGAGCCGCCCTCATCGCCGAGGTCATCGACACCGGTCTGCTGATCCAGAGCACATAGCTGGTTCCGGCGCCCGGCCGGTCGGATGCCGTCTACCGCGCGGAGGTGGCATCCGATCCAGGCGGTCAACACCTACGGCACCAAGATCGACCAACGGTTCTACAACGGGGAGGCCTCGTCGGCCCGGGCGACGAGAACCGGACGGCCGGCTTGAGGTGCAGGCGCACGCATGAGGCCCGGATCCCGTGGATCCTGGCCTCATGCCACTTCAGTAGCGGGGACAGGATTTGAACCTGCGACCTCTGGGTTATGAGCCCAGCGAGCTACCGAGCTGCTCCACCCCGCGTCCGGCACCAGACGAGGCCGAACCAGGTGCGGGACATGCCCCGAAGAGCACGCCGGTTCATCGACAGGTACCGCAGCGCCGACCTGACGGCGTCCACTCCCCGCCAGGTGTACGAGGGCTCGCCACGACTGCGTCCGGTGGAGGCTTCCCGATCAGCTGCACCGGCTCCTCGGCAGCCTCCGTATGTCAGCGACCGCGAACACCATCAGCCGGCCACGCTGGTGGAACAGTCCTCCGCCCCCGGTTTCCGTAGCCACGGGCGTGCGCTCCTCGTGCCGAACCCGTCCGGTCGGCGCACGAACCTGACCGTGCGGCGGTTCGTCCCGCTGTTCGGGGTCTCGAAGTCGGCGGCGGACCGGATCATCGATCGCCTCGGCCCGATGCTCGCGCCCGGCCGCGCAAGCGGTTCGCGAAGGGCGCGCAGCTCTTCGGTATCCGGCGCTCGTCCGGGGCGGTGATTCGAGGGAGCCGCCTCGCACGGCCGGGACCGCCGCAGGGTCCTTGGATCCGGTGGTGCCGCGGTTGCGCGCGTTCGACCCGTGGCCGCCGGTGCGAGGGTCCGGTCCCGCAGGGCCGCCGTGCACCTCTCGCAGGTGCACGGATGATGTCGGGCGCACGAGTGGCTACCACTCGAGGATGGCGTCCTCGGAAGGATCTGAAGCGGTGGGGGCCATCGACGTGGCGGGCGCGAGGGTTGGGTCCGAGGGCCACCGCGGACACCGAGGGAGACACGTGCGGGTGACACCGTCCGATTGCTCCGTTCGACGTGCGGCATAAGCACGAACTAGGCAGTGAAGCCGCGCACTCCCCTGCAAGTGACCCGCCGATCAGCCCAGCCCACGATTCACCTCCGCAAAAACTACTACGTATGCCCATACCCTCATTCCACGTCTTCCGGGATGGCTCGGATTTTCGGATCGTCAGGCCATTCCGTCACTCAATCGTAAGTGCGAGCGGATATCGAGGTCATTCCGCTTCTCATTCCTGGAGAACACATGCGCGTTGCCGTGACCGGTGGCGGTGGTTTCCTTGGCTCACACCTGTGCGAGACGCTTCTGCGGCGCGGCGACTCGGTGGTGTGCCTCGACAATTTCTCGACGGGCGATCCCGAGAACATCGCCCATCTCCTGGCCCACCCGGCCTTCGAGTTCCAGCACGCCGACGTGAGTGTGTCCGTGGAAGTCGCCGGCCGGGTCGACGCCGTCGCCCACCTGGCTTCCCCGGCCTCCCCTCCCGACTATCTGCGCCATCCGCTGGAGACGCTCGCGGTCGGGAGCCGCGGCACCGAGAACGCCCTTCGCCTCGCCCTGCTTCACAGCGCGCGCTTCGTGCTCGCCTCCACGAGCGAGATCTACGGCGATCCGATGGTCCACCCGCAGGAGGAGACGTACTGGGGCAACGTCAACTCCATCGGCCCGCGCAGCGTCTACGACGAGGCGAAACGATACGCCGAGGCGGTGTCCGCCGCGTACCGCCGCACGCACGGAGTCGACGTCGGCATCGCCCGGATCTTCAACACCTACGGCCCCCGCATGCGCCCTCACGACGGTCGCGTGGTGTCCAGCTTCATCACCCAGGCCCTGACCGGCGAACCGCTCACCATCTACGGCGACGGCCGCCAGACCCGCAGCTTCTGTTACGTCGACGACCTGGTCCGCGGCCTGGTCGCGCTCCTCGACTCCTCCGAACTGGGGCCCTTCAACCTCGGCAATCCGGTCGAGCGCACCGTCTCCGAACTCGCCGGCATCGTGCTGGAGATGACCGGCTCGGCATCCGAGGTGAAGCACCACCCGCTGCCGGTCGACGACCCGGCCCGCCGTCGCCCGGACATCACCCGCGCCCGCGAGGTACTGGGCTGGGAGCCGGAGGTCGACATCACCGAGGGCCTGCGTCGCACCGTCGCGCACTTCGCCGCCCACGCGGATCGCCTCGCCGCCTCGGCCGCGTCGATCCGCGGCGGACAGGACGAGACGGTGCCGCTGGCCGCGTCGGTATCCCTGACACCGCAGACGATCCCCGGCCCGACCGGCATCGGCACCGGCGTCGTGTCCTCCACGCCCGGGGCCACTGTCGCGGGTGGCTGATCCACGCGCCGCGGCGGGCCTCCCACCGTTCCTGCCGCGGCCCGGAGTCCGTCGAGCCTGCTCCCCCGGCCCCTCGTCCTGTCGCACCGCCTGGAGAACCTGCTGCCATGACGTCATTGGAGCAAGGTCCCGCCCACGGGACCGGCATCACCCAGGAACCCCCGCTCCCCTCACCGGCTCCCGGCTCACCGGCGGAGTGGGAGGCGCTGGAGGCGGAGATCCGCGCCCTGTCGAACGGCATGGTGGCCTCCATCAGCCCGGACGGTCCCGTCCTGGCGCGCCCGGCGCGCGGGCTCACCACCCGCCCGTCCAGCTTCGTCCGGGCGTTCTCGCGCTTCCACCGCTTCCTGGTCGCCGTGCTGTCCCTCGGGTGGGCGGCCTGCCTGGTGTGGTTCTGGATGTGGTGGCTCGAGCCGTCCCACCGCGTCGGGTGGACCGGCCTGGTGGTCAACAGCGCACTGCTGCTCTACCTGGCCTATCTGCCGGTGCACTTCCTCGTCGCGCTGATCCGGATGCGGCGCTTCGATCCGGCGGTCGAGGTACCGCGGCTGCGTGCCGCGTTCGTCGTGACCCGTGCCCCGTCCGAGCACTGGGACATCGCCCGGAGGACCTTGGAGGCGATGCTCGACCAGGACTATCCGGACGCCTATGACGTGTGGCTGTGCGACGAGGACCCCACCGACGAGATCACCGACTGGTGCCTGGCTCACGGTGTCAACGTCTCCTGCCGCCGTGGCCGCGCGGACTACCACAGGGCCACCTGGCCGCGGCGGACCCGGTGCAAAGAGGGCAACCTCGCCTTCTTCTACGACCACTGGGGCTACGAACACTACGACGTCGTCGCCCAGCTCGACTGCGACCACGTGCCGCACCCGCGCTACCTCGCCGAGGTCGTCCGACCCTTCGCCGACCCCGCCATCGGATACGTCGCCGCCCCGAGCGTCTGCGACGCCAACGCCGACCAGTCGTGGGCGGCGCGCGGCCGCCTACAGCGCGAGGCTCTCTTCCACGGCCCCGTACAACTCGGCTACTCCGCCGGACTCGCCCCGCTGTGCATCGGTTCCCACTACGCCGTTCGCACCGAGGCGCTGCGGGACATCGGTGGCCTCGGTCCCGAACTCGCCGAGGACTTCTCGACGTCGTTCCTGCTCAATTCGGCCGGCTGGCAGGGCGCGTTCGCGATCGACGCCGAGGCACACGGGGACGGCCCGATCACCTTCGGCGCGATGATCACCCAGGAGTTCCAGTGGTCACGCAGCCTGGCGGCGATGTTCTTCGGGATGCTGCCGCGTCACCTGAGCCGGATGCCCGGAAAACTGCGGATCCGCTTCTCCTGCGCGCTGCTGTACTACCCGCTGCTCGCCCTGACCACGGTGATCGGCATCGTGCTGCCGCCGATCGCGGCGGTCACCGGCGTTCCGTGGATCAACGTCAACTACTTCGAGTTCCTGGCCCGCTTCTGGACCATGTCCGTCTGGCTGATGCTGCTCACGCTGCTGTGCCGCCGGGCCGGGCTGCTGCGCCCGAAGGACTCGCCCGTGATCAGCTGGGAGATCTGGCTCTTCGGCCTGGCCCGCTGGCCGTACGTGGCCTGGGGCGTGGGGGCGGCGCTCATGCAGAAGCTGCGGCCCCGCCCGGTCACCTTCAAGGTCACGCCGAAGAAGCGCGACGGCCTCGAACCGCTGCCGCTGCGCGCCGTGGCGCCGTACCTGGTGATCACGCTGTTCCTGTCCTGCACCGCCGTCGCCGGCCAGTTCACCGGCCCTGCCTTCGGGTACGTGTTCCTCTGCATCCTGGGCGCCTTCTCGTACGCGGCGGTGACCCTCGCGGTCTGCTCCCTGCACATCGGGGAGACGGCGCGCGCCGCCGGCGTCCCGCGGCACCGGGCCTTCCGCACCGCCGCCGTCCCGCTCGCCGCGGGGCTCCTCGCCCTGATCCCGCTGGCGCTCGCCGTCGGCGTCTTCCCCACTTATCTCGCCGGCTTCTACGCCTGGTGACGGCCCCTACGACCGATCGAGAAAAGAGGTTTCCGTGCCCCAGACCGTCCTGGTCACCGGCGGCGCCGGTTTCATCGGCAGCCACACCTGTGTGGAGCTCCTCCGCGCCGGCCACGAGGTCGTCGTGCTGGACGACCACTCCAACAGCTCGCCCGAGGTCCTCGAACGGGTCACGAAGATCGCGGGCCGCCCCATCGCGGCGGCCCACGTCGCGGACGTACGCGACCGGCGGGCCCTCGACGCCGTCTTCACGAGCCACCCGATCGAGGCGGTGATCCACTTCGCCGCGAAGAAGGCCGTCGGCGAGTCGGTGCGGATCCCGCTCGCGTACTACGACATCAACGTCGGCGGCACGACGGCCCTGGTCTCGGCCATGCACGAGCACGGCGTGCACCGACTGGTGTTCTCGTCCTCCTGCTCGATCTACGGCGACGCGACAACCGTCCCGCTGACCGAGGAGTCGCCGGCGGCGCCGACCAACCCGTACGCCACCACCAAGTGGACCTGCGAGCAGATCCTCGCGGACGTCTGCCGGCACGTGCCCGAGCTGCGGGTACTCGCCCTGCGGTACTTCAACCCGGCCGGCGCCCACCCCACCGGACTCCTCGGCGAGGACCCGAGGGGCGTGCCGAACAACATCATGCCGTTCCTCACCCAGATCGCCGTGGGCCGCCGCGACGAACTCAGCGTCTTCGGCGCCGACTTCCCCACCCCGGACGGCACCGGGATCCGCGACTACGTCCACGTGGTCGACGTCGCCGAGGGGCACCGCACCGCCCTGGACCACATCGACGACGAGCCGGGCATGCGGGTCTTCAACCTGGGGACCGGGCGCGGCGCGTCCGTCCTGGAGCTCGTGCGCACCTTCGAGGAGGTGTCGGGGCAGCCGATCCCGCACCGCGTCACCGAGCGCCGCCCGGGCGACGTCGCCGAACTCGTCGCCGACCCCACGAAGGTCGCCTCCGCCTGGAACTGGACCGCACAGCGCGACCTGGCCGCCATGTGCCGTGACGCGTGGACCTTCCAGCAGCAGAACCCGTACGGCTACGCGCCCTGACCCCTCGCGCAGCACACCACCCCGCGTTCAGACAGGAGAACACCGCATGCGGTTGACCGTCATCGGAACGGGCTATCTCGGAGCTGTGCACGCCGCGTGCATGGCAGACATCGGACACGACGTCCTCGGCGTCGACGTCGATGCCGAGAAGATCTCGGCCCTCACCGAAGGCCGGACCCCCTTCTACGAGCCCGGCTTCGACGAAGTCCTCACCCGCGCCCTCGCCTCCGGACGCCTGCGCTTCGGAACCAGCCTGCGCGAAGCGGCGGTGCACGGCGAGGTCCACTTCATCTGCGTCGGCACCCCGCAGCAGGCCGGCTCCCGCGCGGCCGACCTGCGGTACGTCGAAGAGGTCGTCGACGGGCTCGTGCCGTACCTGCCGGCCTCGTGTCTGGTGGTCGGCAAGTCGACGGTGCCGGTGGGCACCACCGCGCGCCTGACCGACCGCATCGCGCGGCTCGTTCCGACGGGCGTACGGGCCGACGTGGCGTGGAACCCCGAGTTCCTGCGCGAGGGCTTCGCGGTCGAGGACACCTTGCGACCGGACCGGATCGTCGTCGGCACAGTCGGCAGGGAGTCGGACGAGACGTTGCGCCGGCTGTACGCCCCGATGCTGGACGCGGGCGTTCCGTACATCAGCACCGACCCGAGCACGGCCGAGCTCGTGAAGGTCGCGGCCAACTCGTTCCTCGCCACGAAGATCTCCTTCATCAACGCGATGGCCGAGGTCTGCGACGCCGCGGGCGCGGACGTGGTCACCCTGGCCGACGCCCTCGGCCACGACACCCGGATCGGCCGGCGGTTCCTCAACGCCGGCCTCGGCTTCGGCGGCGGATGCCTGCCCAAGGACATCCGGGCGTTCACCGCCCGCGCCCAGGAGCTGGGCGTCGGTCCCGCGGTGACCTTCCTGGACCAGGTCGACGCGATCAACGAACGGCAGCGGACGCGGACCGTCGAACTCGCCCGTCGGCTGGCCGGGGGCGACCTGACCGACCGCCGCGTGACCGTCCTGGGCGCCACCTTCAAGCCGAACAGCGACGACGTGCGTGACTCGCCGGCGTTGGCGGTGGCGGTGGCCCTGCACCGCCAGGGCGCCGACATTCGGGTGCACGACCCGGAGGGCACCGCGAACGCGCGCCGGACCCGTCCGGAACTGCGTTGCGAAGACGACCTCCTGACGGCCTGCCGGGGAGCGGAGCTCGTTCTGCACCTCACCGAGTGGGGGCAGTACCGCGAGCTGGATCCGGTGAAGCTGGCCCGGGTGGTCCGCAAGCCGGTCCTCGTCGACGCGCGCAACGCGCTGCCGCACGACGAGTGGCGGGCCGCCGGCTGGACCGTCAAGGGGCTCGGCCGTCCCGCGCCGGCGGACCGGCCGCCGGTCGCTCCGGCAGGAGAGGCCCTGCGGGCCACGATCGCGTCGCCGGCCGTCGAAGCGGACCACCCCGGCCTTCCGTACCCGGCGCTGCCGGCCGGCAAAGTCTAGGGCGTGTCCGGAAAGTAGCGCCGTCTGCCCGGAGGGCAGGGCTCGCGGCGTCCGGTGCGTGCGAGCGCAAGGCGGAGGAGGCCGACGATGGCGGAGCCATGGCGGCCGACGACAACGCGGCGATCGTGCGTGCCGGGCGCCGCGAGCCAGGCGGGACTTTCCGGACACGCCCTAGGCCGTCCCCATGACGCCGCCCCACCCCGCCGGGGTGGGGCGGCGTCATGGCATGTCCGATCGCCGAGGACGTCGCGCGGGAATGCGCCGGGGAGATCGAGGGGAGCCGGCGTGCGTCGGCTCCCGAGGCATCGATGTCCGGCTCAATGGGCGGTGCGCTCCTGCGCGGCGCCGGGGCGCAGCTCATCCGGGAGCCGGTTGCCGAAGTAGTCGACGGAACCCGCGTCGACGCCCGATGACTGCGAGCCCATGCTCGCGGACGCCCCCTCCTCGCAGCTCGGCACCAGGTTCTCGGCTCCGGCCGGGTCGGTGACGGAGACGGTAAGAGCGCGCAGGCACGGGTCGTCGCCGGTGCCGGTCGGCTCGCCGTCGAGGAGTTCCTGGCCGGAGGCGGTACGCCAGTCGTCGAGGTCGGCGAAGCGCCGATTCCCCCAATTCAGCGACCAGGGACCCATGCTGTAGTAGACGTTGCCACGCAACTGGTGCGTGCCGGGGAGATACGGCGACTCGGCGTCGATCAGGGGACCACCATCGGTGGCGAGGATGTTGCCGTGGACCTTCACACCGCTCATGCCGTCACTCAGCCGCAGGGCCGGGGGTCGGTTTCCCGCCGCTTCCGCGGAGGCGAGACCCTTCGTCCGCATCACGACCGTGTTGTTGTGGATGTTTACGTTCTTCATTCGGGCGCCGTAGGCGACGATGCCGCCGTACGCGGGGAGCTTCCGCGCATCGTCCCAGCTCATGTTGAAACGGACGACGTTGTCCCGGTGGGCGCCGGTCGCCCGTCCGGAGTAGACGAGGAATCCCGGCCCGTCGTTGCCGTAGGCGAGGTTGTACTGCATGACCGAGTGGGACACGTTGTTGTCCAGGCCGAAACCGCCGCCGTCCACCCGGGATCCGGTCCGGTTCCGGTAGGAGCGGTTGTTCTCCAGGACCACTCCGGTCGAGTCGTACACCCAGATGCCCTCGGGACCTTCTACGGCGTCCGCCGCGGAGCGCGCGCCGTTGTCGTGGGCCACCGAGAACCGCACCTTCGCGTCCCGGACGCTGCCGAGGGCGATGCCACTTCCGGTGTTGCGGCTGTCCCTGCCCGGAGCGCCGCTGTTGGAGAACGCCGTGACCCGCTCGATCCACAGCCCGGAGTGTGCGTAGACGGGGTTGCCCGGCTCGAACTCCGGTCCGTAGAAGACGAGTCCGGCCTCCAGGTTGTGGTGGACCGAGACGTCGCTGATGCGCACGTCGCTGTAGCCGGTGGCAGCGTCGTCGTCCGTACCGATGCTGATCCCGTTCTGGAAACCCCGCGCCTCCACGTTCGTGATCCTGACGTGGGCGAGCTTCTGCTTCCCGGGGCGGGCGGCGCGGAAGGCGATCCCGACTCCTTCGCGCAGCGCCTGCTGGTCGCCGACCAACGCGATGTTCCTGATCTCCACGCCCGCGGTGTCGCGCACGGTGATGCCGGAGGTGCCTCGGGGCGCGATCGTGGCCCGGCCCCTGCCGTACGACTCGATCACCACCGGCCGCGCCGCGCTGCCCGCCTCGCCCTCCTCCAGGGTGACGGTGCCGCGGAACCGTTCGCCGCCCTTGAGCCGGAGCCTGTCACCAGGCCGGAAGTTCGCGGTGTTCGCGTGATCCAGGGTCCTCCAGGGCTTCTCCGGCGACATGCCGTCGTTCTTGTCGTCGCCGTCCGCACTCACGTAGAAGGTGAACGGACCGCCGCTCGCGGGGCGGGCGGGCCGGTAGATCCCCGGCACGTCGCACCCCGTGAGCAGCAGGAGCACCAAGGCCGAGACTCCGACCGCGGCCCTCGTCGTCCGGCACCGTTTCACCGCGTTCACCCGCACCCCCTGAGGGACGTTCCAGCGCCATATCAGGCATGTGAAGCAGCAGACTGTCACAAAGGGGACATGTGGAGCGTCAGCGCACGTGCGGCATCCGAGTCACGTGCGGGCTCGGCTTCGCCATGCCGGTCGGGGCGGCCGTGCGCACGCCGTCGACCACCCCGCCTCGGACGCGACCAAGATCCGGACCATTCCCGGATCGCACCACTGGACTCCCCCAGGACCACCGTTCGGTCCCCTCCCGCACGACTGCGGCGAAGACGTCTCCAGCACGAGATCCTCGTCGGCGGCCGCCAGCGTTTTCGTCACGCAGACGAGGAACGGGGTCGCCACCTGCTCACGCACGTACTCCGGTTCCTGGCCTCCTTCACCGGGTCGTCCGCCGTGCTCCCCTTGGCGGACGCGTCCCGCAGGACGGTCTTCAGGACCCGGAAGATGTTCACCTGGTTTTCCGGCCGCTCCGTCGCTCTCCATCGCCTCCAGGAAACGCTCGACCACCATCGGCGTGACCTGAGACGTCGTCTCATATGGCCTGCTGAGTAGTCTGCGCCGTGTGGTGATGGTCGAGCGCTTGGTGCCGGATGAGCTGTGGGAGCTGTTCCAGCGGGTGGTCCCGCCCGCTCCGGCACGACCACAGGGCGGCGGCCGGCGGCGGTACGGAGACCGTGAAGTGCCGGCCGCGATCGTCTTCGTGGCCACGACAGGCTGCACCTGGCGGCAGCCGCCGCCGTTCTTCGGGCCGTCGGGGCCGACCGCACACCGCCGCTTCACCGAGTGGAGTACCGCCCGGGTCCGGGCCAAGCTGCACCGCGTCATCCTCGACGAACTGGGCTCGCGCGGCGGCCTGGACCGGTCGCGCTGCGCGATCGACTCGGTGAGTATGCGGGCCCTGAAAGGGGGACCTGACGGGTTCGAATCCCGTTGACCGGGGCAAGAGAGGCCCGAAGATCCACTTGGTCACCGAGCGGACCGGTCCGCCCATCTCCGTCGGCATCTCCGGCGCGAACCTCCACGACAGCCAGGCCCTTGAGCCGCCGGACCCCAGCGGGGTCACGTATCGAACAGCAGTCACATCGCGCAGCACACCGGCCAGGGTAGTTCAGCACCGCGGGACCGCCGGCGCGGGACGAGGCGCCGGCGGTCCCGCGGCAGGACGGTCACATGCCGTGCGTCGGCATGTCCTGTGTGCACACGACGTGGACGACCAGGTCGGCCGGCTCGATCCGCGGGTGCGCGCGGTGGGGGTGCGGTGACGGCAGGAGCTGGCCCTTGCGTACGGCGACGATCCAGCCGGTCGCGGTGTCGTTGGGGCGGCTCTCCAGGAGGTCCGCGGGTTCCTCGATGAAGCGGGCGCCCTTGCGGGCCTTGATGGTGAAGCCGCCGCTGTAGGCCTGGAAGGGCGCGGGACAGAACAGCTCGTGGGGGCGGCCGTCGGCGCCGCCGCGGATCACCTTGCCGGTGATGTGGCGCGGCGGCTGGGGCGGGTCCGCCGCGGCCGGGGCGGCGCAGAGGCCGAGCAGGGTCACGGCACTCGCGACGGCCGCGAGAGCGGCCCGAGTCGTGCGCATGGCAGTAGTCCTCCTTGGAGCGGGGGAAGGGGAGACGGCCCATTGCTAGCAGCGCGTCGATCCGCGCCCCGGTGGACACGCAGAGTGAGACACCAACGGGCCATGCCGAATCGTTCCGCTCGGACGTCAGCTCCCGAATCGCTACGGTGTGTGATCTACTCGCCCCGTTCAGTCACTCTATGTGGTCACCCGGCTCCGTCCGGGTGGCTGCCATGCGCTCTTAAGGAGCCTGATGTCCCGCAGAGGGAAATGGGCGCTCGCGGTCGGCTGTGCCGCGATCGCGCTGTCCGCCACCGCGCCCGCCGGCGCCTCCGTGCCGTCCGCCCGCTCGAAGCCCTCCCCGGCGCACGAGTCCCCCGTCCGGTCGGGCGGCGTCCGCGTCACCGACGCACAGGTACGCGCCGAGGTGCGCCCCGCCGAGGTGGAAGCCCTCGGCCAGGACGCCGCCGAGCAGCTGGCCCGCGACCGCATCGGCATGCGGGCCATGGACCACGGCTACTCGCAGCCCATGCGGACCCGCAGCCTCAAGCGGCTGACCGAGTCCCAGAAAGAGATCAACTCGGCTTTCGACGCGGAGAGCTGGGGCAAGTTCACCGAGTACTTCCCCAGCCCCGACTTCGGTGACCACGTCGCTCTGCTGCCCACGGGCAAGGTCCTGCTGTTCTCCTTCGAGCCCGTCGAGGACAGCCCGAACAAGGAGACCGCGCCCACCGACGTCATCGGCGGCGACAACGCCGGACGCGCCTACGTCTGGGACCCGAAGGAGGGCACGAAGGCCTCCGCCTTCAAGGCCGTACCGCCGCCCGTCGTCGAGGTGGACGACGGCACGGACGAGCCGCGGCCCGCCCCGATCTTCTGCGCCGGGCACTCCTACCTGCCCAACGGCATGGTGGGCGTCTTCGGCGGCAACCTCGGCGGCAACCACGGCTCCGGCGCGCACCTCGCGCTGGTCTTCGACCCGTGGAAGGAGACCTGGCTCCAGCAGCAGGACATGGCGGAGGGCCGCTGGTACCCGACCGTGGTCACCGGCGCCGACGGCCGGCAGTTCATCACCTCCGGCCACGGCGACGTGGGATGGGGCGTGCTGTCCAAGTCGATCGAGCGCTTCCCCGCCAAGGGCACGGCCGTCTCCCTGGACCCGTCGGCCGGGCCCCGGGGCCAGTCCCTCGACAGGTGGCCCGTCAAGGCCGAGTTCACGGTCGACTACCCGCACCTGTTCTCGCTGCGCGACGGCCTGATCTACGGGTTCGGGCGCAACTACGACGAGCAGTACGTCTTCGACCCGAAGCAGGAGACCAGCCGCAAGCTCACCAACCGGCCCGACGGCGGCATGCGCAACTACGGCTCCGCCGTCGCCCTGCCCAACGGCGTCAACGGCCCGGACTCCGTCCTGATCCTCGGCGGCAACCGCAACGACCCCAACACCTACAAGTTCTCCGGCGGCCGCTGGACCAAGGACACCCCGCGCGCCTTCGGCCGCACCCAGGACGACACGCTGATCCTGCCCGACGGCACGCTGTTCACCGTCAACGGCGGCTACGACATCCGCGACTACGGCAACGGTCCGTACAACCCCAACGCGGACGAGAAGTACCGGCAGATCGAGCTGCGCGACAGCAGCGGCCAGTGGCACCTCGGCCCCGTCCAGCGGCTGCCGCGCGCCTACCACTCCAACGCGGTGCTGCTGCCCGACGGCCGCATCATGGTCACCGGCGACGAGCTCCAGCAGATCGCCAACGACCCGGACGTGAAGTCCGACATGAACGGCACGATCGAGATCTACGAGCCGGCCTACCTGCACCAGGGCGACCGGCCGGCCCTGTCCGGCGTCCCCACCGCCCCGCAGGGGTACGCCGCCAACCTGCGGGTCAGCACCAGCACTCCGGACCGGGTCAGCCGGGCCGTCCTGATGGCCCCCATCACCTCCACCCACTCGGTGGACACCAGCCAGCGCCGGCTCGAACTTCCCATCACCAGCCGCGCCGGCAACAAGCTCGTGCTGCGCACCCCCGCCTCGGCAGAGGAAGCGCCTCCCGGGTACTACCTGCTGTTCCTGCTCGACGACGAGGGCGTGCCCAGCACCGCCCAGTGGGTGCAGCTGCGCCCGGGTGCCTGACCGCGCCCGACCCCGTCCGTCCCCGACACCCTCAGGGAGACTCATGCCCGCTCAGCTGACGCTGCGCGACAGCACCGAGATCCAGGGCGACATCCTGGCCGGTTTCAAGAAGGACAACGTGTCCTTGCTCCTCCTCCAGTTCGGCGACGTCACCGCCGCCCGCTCCTGGCTGGAGGTCCTCGTCCCGCAGATCGCCACCACCCGGCAGGTCGCCGAATTCAACGCCCGGTTCAGCGAGGCCCGGCGCAACTCGATGGGCGACGACCCCCAGCACCTCAAGGCCACCTGGCTGGGGCTCGCGCTCACCCATCCCGGACTCCAGTTCTTCACCAACAAGGAGAAGGTCTTCGACTCCGTGCCCGGCGGGAGCACGGTCGAGGCGTTCGTCCAGGGCGCGTCCGACCGGGCGCTGGCCCTGGGCGACACCGACGACAGCGACCCGAAGGGCTGGCTGTTCGGCTACGACCACTCCCGCGTCGTGCACGCCGTCCTGACGATCGCCTGCGACACCGAGGACGACCTCAGGAACGAGCTGGCCCGGCAGCGTGAGGCGGCTTCCCGCGCCGGGGCCGTCGTGGTCTTCCAGCAGGACGGGACCACCCTGCCCGGCGACTCCGCGGGCAAGGAGCACTTCGGCTTCAAGGACGGCGTCAGCGAGCCGGGCGTGCGCGGCTTCGAGGAGGAGGACCCGGCCCGCCCCGGCCATGTGCTGGGCCACCCCGGCACCCGGCTGATCTCGGCCGACAAGTTCGTCGTCGACGCCACCGGCGACGGCAAGCGGCCCACCGGTGTCCCGGCCTGGATGCGCAACGGCTCCTTCCAGGTCCTGCGCCGCCTCCACCAGGACGTGCCCGGCTGGTGGGCGCAGGTCGGCGTCGAGCTCAAGCGGCTCAAGGCCGCCAAGGCGGTCGACGACCGGACCACCCAGGAGTGGCTCGCCGCCCGTCTGGTGGGCCGCTGGCCGTCCGGCGCGTCGGTCGCCAACTGCCCGATGAAGCCGGCCGGGAAGCCGGAGCCCGAGCCGGACAACGACATCACCTTCAAGGACGACCCCGACGGTCTGGTCACCCCGCTCTTCTCCCACCTGCGCAAGACCAACCCGCGTGACGGACTGGTCGACGGGGGCGAACTCGTCGACGAGAAGTTCATGGACGAGCGGCGCATCATCCGCCGGGGCATCCCCTACGGGCGGCCCTTCAACCCCACCCAGGGCGAGGGAGGCGGCGCCGACGACCCCCGGGGGCTCGTCTTCGTCTGCTACCAGGCCGACCTGGTGCGGCAGTTCGAGTTCATCCAGGCCGACTGGGTCAACGACCCCGACTTCCCGCACGACCGCCCGCACCGGCCGGGCCCCGATCCCATGGTGAGCGGGCAGCTGACCGATGTGAACGACGGCCAGGTCAGCTTCGAGAGCCGTAACGCGGCGGGCGAGCGGCAGACCACGACGCTCGGGTTCCGTCCGTTCGTGAGGACCGAGGGCGCGGTGTACGCCTTCAGCCCCTCCCTGAGCACCCTGCGCGGTCTCGCCCAGGGGCGCCTGGAGGGCGGCGGGTCGGTCACGCCCGTGCCGGATCCCCAGGCGCGGCCGGTCGACGCGGTGGTCCCCCAGCCCGGGCACCCGGGCCGCTACCTCGCCTTCCAGGGCGGCAGGGCCGTCCCGCTCGGCTCCTCGGTCGGCGGTGGCGACGCCACCCTCGCGCTCGAAGGTTCGGGCGGGCGGCCGCTGTCCTTCTGGGACGACCTGCACGACATCAAGCGGGTCGACGCCGCCTGGCCCGTCCCGGGCCGGCAGGAGGTCGGCGGGGAGTCCGGCCACTGGCTGTTCTTCACGGGCGACGACGGCAGGCAGCGCTACCGGTACGTCCTCGTCGACGGACAGGAGCCCGTCCGGGTCGGGGTGGACGGCAACCGGGCGCGGCCGCTGAGCCAGTGGAGCTCGTTCGACGCCGCGCCCGACCCCGTCACCCATGTCGACGCGGTGCTCCCGATCCCCGACAAGCAGCCCGGGGGTGACGGCCGGTACCACTACTGGATGTTCCACACCACACCCGCGGGCCAGCGGTACCGGATCATCTCCCTGCAGGCCGGGGGGTACCGGGACCGCCGCGAGAGCGACGACAACGACATCTCGCTGTGGTCGTCCCTCGCGGGGGTGGAGCACGTCGACGCCGTCCAGCCCGTGCCGGGCCGGCAGCCGGGCAACGCCCAGAACTGGTACTGGGTCTTCCACAAGGGCGGCTACCGGGTGATCAGCGTCGCCGACGGCTCGGCGCACACCGACGCCGTCGTCCAGCGGGACCGCCCGCTGCCGGGCTGACCCCACCCCACCGCCGAGGCCCCCGGGAACCCACCCCGGGGGCCTTGCCGTGACCGCTCACCCGCCGGTCGACGGGTTGGGCAGGGGCCGGTAGCGGGCGTCGGCGCCGTCCGCGCCGGCCCCACCCACCGACCGCGCACCCGCCGCTCCGCCCAAGGGCTGTCCCATGATTGACCGTTGAGATGGCCGGGACAAGGTGGGCTGATCGCCGGTGGGCCGGGCTATGCGGCCTGGAGAAGGTTGTGGAGGCGGAGGATGCCGAGCATGGCGCGTGGTGGACGCCGTCGCCCTTGAGCCGGCCAGAGCACAGCGTCCGCTCCCGCCTCGTCCGCGACGATCCGTCAAGCCGGCGCGGCTCTTCTCGATGGCAACCCGCCACAGACCTTGACGGACGAGATCCGAGAG
Organism: Streptomyces sp. NPDC004266; assembly: GCF_042874095.1. Classification (NCBI taxonomy): domain Bacteria; kingdom Bacillati; phylum Actinomycetota; class Actinomycetes; order Kitasatosporales; family Streptomycetaceae; genus Streptomyces; species Streptomyces sp. NPDC004266. Next base: position 40,001 of record NZ_JBIAMM010000025.1, on the reverse strand, counting down.
GGCGATATACGACTTGAGGTCCGTTTCCGTGCCGCCTGATCGTGTGACTGTGGGGACTCCCGGCCGATCGACGAGTACACCTCAGGCCGACGCGGCTGGGCGCCTACGTGCGCGCCACCCTGGGCGGGGCCAAGTCGCCGGTATCGGCAGCACCCCGCCGCCGGGCGGCCCGGCTCGCCGATCCGCGGGGCGGGCGGTTCTCCGTCATCGAGGTGGGCCGACGCAGGCGCGGCCGCTCACAGCCTTGACACGATCGCGCGGGCCAGCGTTTCGAGGTGCTCGCGGATCTGACTGGAGCGCTGGGCGGGGAGTCCCGGGGCAAGGGGATCAAAGGCGTAGTTGACGGCGAAGTTGACCGAGCCCTTGCGCACGTACAGATGGCCACCGATCGAGGCTTCGTCGTACAGGGCCACGTCGCCCACTCCGGCCACCGGTAGAGTGCCGGGCTTGGTGTGCCGGCTGACCTCGAAGGGCAGCAGGGCGATGAAGACGATGCGGCCCTTGGCAGCGGCGTTCACGTAGGTGCACTGCGTGAGGCCGGGCAGGGCGCTGTCGTCCCGCCTCCCCTTTGCCGGTCGGCCGAGGACCGCCCCGACCTCCTCCTCGGTCGCCAAAGCGCAGACGTCCAGCGCCGGTTTCGTGGGTGCGGCGTGCGCGGAGTCGCCGGAGCTGGTTGCGCAGCCACTCTGTGTGAACAGGACCACCAGGCCCAGAACTCCCGGTAAGAAGCTGAACCGTGCCGGCCTTCGGGAACGCGTCATGTCCGGCCCCCTCTCGTCGAGTCGGTCGTCGGAGCGTCGTCGGCCCGAGGCGCACCCGGCGCAACAGACCCTTGCAGAGGCCCATGTGATGATGCGTCATCTTCTGTTGGCTGCCAGCCTAGTGCGGCCTTCATGAAGATTTCTATGATTTACGGTTCATTCCAGCTGCCCGTAACGGCGCACACGAGCCGGTCAGCGCACCCACCGGCCTCAGCCCCGCTGGCCCTCGAAGGGGAGGACGTCCGGGCCGCCAGGATCTCCTGACAAGACCGCACCGTGATCGATGAGCTCGCCCACGACAGCGGGGCGAAAAGAAGCCCCCGGCCACCCTGATTCGGCTGATCGACCGCGTCGGGAACGAGGAGCTCAAGGCCGACCGATGAGTCCCGAGTGCGAGTTCCGGCCCTACCCCTCCCTGTCAGCCTGCCTGAGGCTCGACCTGGTGAAGACGGAGCACCGACGGGGCGCCGTGAGCGCCCCTCCACCAGTGGGGGCACCTGATCGTCGCGGCCCTCGGCAAGCGGGGTGGGCCGGTCGGGATACCCGCGCGGCGGCGATCCACGTCCTCAACGCCGGGGCGCTGCTCGTTCCCGGCCCGGCGCAGACACCGGCACCCGGTGTGTGTCCGTACGGTGCCCAGTGATCGGCGTATGCGTGAATGCCCCCGCGTACGGACGTCGGAGGAGTTCTCCTCAGAAACTCAGAGTCGCCCAGACGGCGTCGAGCAACTTCGTGCGGCGTTCCGGTGTCCAGGGCAGGCCGGCGTCGAACCCGGAGATGACTATCCCGTCGACGAACAAGCTGACCAGGTCGGCCTCCTTCACAGGGTCGGCTGTCCGGCCGCGTTCAGGACGAGAGCGAGTCAGAACCGATGGCTGCGTTCGGTAGGGCTGAGGACGGCCCACTCCACCACCGCACGCAGAGCGGCCTGACCGTCAAGAGCACGCGCTGCCGCGTCGGCTTCGGCGCGGCGGCTGTCGAGTTCCCGACGGACGGCGTTGCACAGCAACTCTTCCCTGCTGCCCACGTACGGCCGGCCCTGCGTCTCCCCCCGCCCGGAGCTGCTGTCGCAGCTGACCGCTGTGGACAAGCCGCCGGCCAGTGCGCTGGTGGTGGGGATCGAGGAGGTCTGCCCGCACTGCCCCACGTCGCTCCCGCGCAGCGGGGCCTGTGGGCAGACAGCTCTTCCGCTGGGGCTGCCATGCGCTCGGCCTTGGACTTCTCATCGGCCGTTGATCCGGTGAGAGCACGGTTCGCCTTCCCGCTCTCACCGCCCGTTGGTGAGAGCCTCCTTCAGGAAGGCACCGCCTTGACGGATGGCGGCCCTGGTGGGCGGACTGTCGCGCAGAGCGTTCAGAGACGCGAAGTCGTGGACTGTTCCGAGGTAGCGGACGGCGGTCACGGCCACACCTGCTTGCTGGAGCCGGCGCGCGTACTGTTCCCCCTCGTCCCGAACGACGTCGGCCTCGGCCGTGACGACCAGGGCGGGGGGCAGGCCCGCAAGCTCGGCGGTCGTCGCCCGTAGCGGGGAGGCCGTGGCTTCGGCGAGTTCCCGATCGTCGTCCGTGTACTGCTGCCAGTACCAGTCCAGGGCCTTGGTGGTGAGGAGGTAGCCGGACCCGAAGTGTTTCCGCGAGGCGGTGTCGCAGTGCGGGGCGGTCATCGGGTAGTAGAGCAGTTGTGCGCGCATGCGGGGACCGCCGCGCTGCTTGGCCATCATGGTGAGCGCTGTGGCCATGGTGGCGCCCGCGCAGTCGCCGGCCACCGCCAGCCTCCGACTGTCCAGTGCGAAGTCCGAGGCGTTGTCGGTCAGCCAGGTCAGTACGGCGTACAACTCCTCGAGCGCTACCGGGTACCGGGCCTCGGGAGTGCGCGTGTACTCGGGAACCACGAACACGGCTTCACTGGCGGACACGAGTTCACAGATCATCCGGGTGTGGGTCTGCGCGTCACCGAGCATCCACCTGCCCCCGTGGACGTAAAGGACCAGGGGGAGCGGGCCGCTCCGCGTCGCGGGGCGGAAGGTCCAGAAACCGACCAGTCCGGAGGGGCCGACGGGCGCCGTCCAGAACTCGGCGTCCACCGCGAAGTCGTCGAACAGGTGCCCCTGGGCTTCCAGGAGTGCCTCCCGGCCGTCGACCGGGCCGAGTTGATGCAGGTACGGCGGGTCCGCCGAGGCGTCGACCAACCGTTGGACGACGGGATCGAGGACCACGGCGGGGCGATCGGGGCCGCCTCCGCCGGTGACGGGCTTGTGCTCCACACGCCTCACCTCTCATTCCTCGTAGCGATCGGAACCTTGTCCGCCGGTCGGCTTGCCGTCGTTCACAGGACACCGAGGACGTCGCGGAGTTGGTGGCGGCTGCTGACGCCGAGCTTCGGGTACACCTGGTAGAGATGCGAGCCGATCGTGCGGGGGGACAGCTTGAGCTTCTCTCCGATCTCCCTGTTGCCCAGGCCCTGCGCCGCCAGCCGTACGATCTGCTGCTGCTGGGCGGTCAGCTCCGACAGCGGATCGGGCCGGTCGGACGGCGCGGCGACGCCGCTCGCCCGAAGCTCGGCCCGCGCCTCGTCCGCCAGGGCGGTGGCACCGAGCCGGGAGAAGGCCTCCATCGCCGAGGCCAGGATCGGGCGGGCGTCCAGCGGGCGCCGCCGTCTGCGCAGCCACTGGGCGTAGTGAAGCCGGGCCTGCGCACGGGCGAGCGGCCACTGGTCACCGGCCGGGTTGACCAGGGCCAGGCGGAAGTGGTGCTCTGCCTGCGTCGGATCGCCGACCAGCGCGGTGGCGTGGTGCAGGAGCAGCGTCATCCGCGTTGTCGTGTGCGGTCCCAGCGCCTTGCGTACCGCCTCGACGAGAGGCTCGACCTCCTCCTGGTGTCCGGTCCGCTGGGCGACGGCGGCGAGGTCGGCGATGGACCTGTGAGAGAGGAAGTAGTGCAGGGGGGTGCCGTCCTGGTGGAACAGTTGCCGGAAGTGGCGCAGCGCCCCGTCGTAGTCGCCCGCGGCTGTCGCGGCGGTGCCTGCCGCGCGCAGCAGTCGTGCGTGGGTGGCAGTGTTCTCCTCCAGGTTGACGACCGTCCATGCGGGATCCGTCAGGATCCCGGCATCGGCGGAGCGGCCGCGCAGGGCTTGCAGCGTCACGCGCAGGGCTTCGATGTCGACTTCGATGTGCTTCATTTTCTGGACGGCAGCCAGGGTCGCCGCCTCGTCCAGGAGTTCGTCGGCCTCTGCCCACCGTCCGACGTCGATCAGGGCCGAGCCCATTGCGGAGAGGGCGATTGCACCCGTTCCGATGGCTCCGTACGAGCGGAGCATGGCGAACGCCCGCCGGAAGGTGTCCACGCACAGGTCGGACTCGTCGGCCCACCAGGCGACCGCGCCCAGCGTCTGCAAGCGGATCATTTCCGCGATGCCCGTCAGCGGCTCCAGCAAGCTCGGCCGCCGGGTTCGGCTCAACAGGGCGGGGGCGTTCCTGATCGGATCCGCTTCGCAGAGGATGACCGCCCGCAAAGCGTTGACGGCCTCGTCCGCAACCAGCTCGGAGTAGGTCGTACGGACGGCACTGGTCTCGATCGCCTCGAGGAGGGGAACCAGCGGGCGCCTGACCTCGGACAGGCCCGACTGGAAGGCCACCGCGCCGATCACGGCGGTCACCGCCAGCGTCGTCCGGGCGTCCTGCGGCAGGTCTGGTTCCAGGGCGCCCATCAGGAGCTGGAACGCTTCCCGCTGATGGCCGGACATGGAAAGAGCCAGACCGGCCCCGTTCGCCGCGACGCCGAGCAGGTCGCGGTCCTCGGTCAGCGCGGTGACCTTGGAATGAAGCTCGCGCACCCAGAACGTGTCGCCCGCGTTGTTGGCGGCTCTCAGTGCCTTGGCGTACCGGCGTGCCCGATCCTCCGGAGCGGGACTGCATTCGGCGGATCGTTCCAGGGCCCGTGCGGCCGCGTAGAATCCACCGCGCTGTTCGACGAGTTCGGCGGTGTCCTCCAGGGTCGCCGCCACGGATTCGTCCTGGCCGATGCAGGCCGCGGCCAAGTGCCAGGCCTGGCGGGCTGGATCGTCCTGATGCACGGCCGCGAGGTCGATGTGCGCTCGCTGGCGCAGGTGCGCCGGGGCGCCCTGGTAGGCGCCCGCGCGCACGAGCGGGTGCCGGAAACCCACCTGCCGGCCCGCGATCGTGATCAGCCCGGCGTCCTCCGCGGGCGCCCACACCGACAGGTCCGTGCCCACTCCCGCTGCGGACATAAGGGTTCGCAGGTCCTCTTGGTCCGAGGAAGCCGCCGCGTAGAGCACCATCCGTTGGGTGACGGCCGGCAGCGCGCGCAACTGGGCGGAGAACATCTCCTGGATCCGCTGCGTCTGGGGCAGTGCGCCGTCGGCCAGACCCAGAGGGCTGCCCGATCGCACGGAACGGCACAGTTCGATGATGGCCAGAGGATTGCCGTCAGCCTGGTCCAGCACCTCGCTCCGGGCCCTGCCGGTAGGAGAACCGGGTTGCGCGTCCAGCAGGCGGGCCGCCGCCTGGACCGTCAGCGGCCCCAGCGGCAGGACCGGCAGGTGCGCGACGGCAGGGTCCGGAGCTGTCAGCCCCCTGGCCGCAAGGAGCACCGTCACCGGCTCGGCCGCCAAACGGCGCAGCACGAACCCCAGGACGTCGAGGGAGTCCCGGTCGAAGAGCTGGACGTCATCGCCGAGCATCACGACAGGTCGATGGCGCGAGGCCTCGACCAGCAGGGTGAGGACGGCGACGCGCAGCAGCATCGGATCGGCGGGTCTGGTGATCGGGGCGAGGCCGAACGAGGTCTCCAGAACCTCCCGCAGATGGCCGGGAAGATCAGCGGCACCGGGAACGAGCGGAAGCAGCAACTGGTGCAGGGCCGCGAACGACTGCTCCGACTCCCCGTCAAAGCCCTGAGACCTCAGCACACACGCTCCGGTCACCCGCGCGTGCTCGGCAGCGACCTCCAGCAACGACGTCTTGCCGCTACCCGCCTCACCGGTGATGAGCAGTGCTCGCGGGGCACTGCGACCGTGCTCGATCGCGTCCAGGATCCGGCCGACCTCCGATTCCCGGCCCGCCAGCCCGGTGACGGGCTCCGGCCGGCCCATCGCGCTGCGCCTAGTGCCCACGCTGCGCCCCGGTCGGAAGCAGTCGGGGAAACGGCACGCAGGAAGGACCCGTCGGCTCGTTCATGGTGTGGATCCCTCGTTCCGTCAGCGTCCGAAATGCGATGCGCTCCCAGGCCCTGCCAGCCAGAAGATAAAGCATACTATTGCCTCATTAGGGGCAACGGGTGAGGGCCCTTTCCGTCGAGCCCGTCATGGAGGCAACGGACAAGGCCCGAACTCGCCGGGCCGGCCGGCTGGAGTGCACGCCACCACGCGCCCGCCACCGGGACCGGGACCGGTCGATAGGACGCGGGTATCCGCCGCGTCCCATCGCGTTGCGGCAGGTTTCCAAGAGGCGTCGCCCGATTTCGCTGATGGTGAGGTAGGCGGGTACGGCGTGCCTCTCTGCGCGGCAGCCCGCCGACGCGGCTCGCACGGGGACAGGGCGGCGTCTCCCCGCGAAGGCTGCTCACCTGAGCTCGGCGCGACCGCCGCGGGCCATGACGTACGGACCAGTCGACCGACTGATGCGTCTGCCCCGGTCGCCCGGCAGGCTGGGGCACAGGCAGATCCGATCCGCAGTCCGGCCCCCGACCGGCGGGATTCACTCCGCCAGCACAGGCAGGCGACTCCCGTACGGATCTTCAACCGAGCACCCACGACGTCCAGGGAGGAAGTCCGTGCCCATTGTTCTCTCCACCGAGCCGTTGTCAGCTGCCGACCGGGCGGAGCGCTGGCATGAAGCGGTTTCCGGCACCTTTATGCCGATGGATGTGAATCTGCTGGAGAAGGAGCCGTCGCCCGGAACGATCGTCAGCAGCCGGCTCGGCACCCTGCACATCTCTCGCGTTCAGGCGGGGCCACAGGTAGTGAAGCGCGACAAGCGCCACATCTCCCGCGACGACCGCAAGTCACTGATCGTCAGCCTTCAGCAGTAGGGCACCGCGACAAAGGAGCAGGACGGGCGGGAATCCGTGATAGGACCGGGAGAATTCTCCATCAGCGACTCGTCCCGCCAGTTCGGTATCAAACTCGAAGGGGAATTCGCTTTCACCTCCTTCCATTTCCCTCGCGAAGAACTTCACGTGCGGGACAAGGATCTGCAGGCATTGACTGCCACCACCTTCACCGGCGAGGAGGGCAGCGCTGCGCTCGTGGCGACCTTCCTTGCGCGCATGGCGCGCGAAGCCGAGGGGTTCGACGAGGGTGCCGGCCGCCGGGTCGCCGCCACCGCGCTCGATCTGATGGTGCTGCTCATCGACGAGCGCCGCGGACGCCCTGCTTCCGGGGGCCCGCATGTCGCCGCCGCCTCTCTTGAGCGCGTGAAGGACCACGTCATGCGCCACCTCGGTGATCCAGACCTGTCACCGTCCAGGATCGCCGAAGCGCACTTCATGTCGGTCCGCTACCTGCACAAGCTGTTTCAGCTCGAAGGCACGACCGTGAGCGGCTGGATCCGGGCGCAGCGACTCGAACGGTGCCGTCGGGAACTCCTCCGCCCCATGGCCAGGGAGGTGGGGGTGGCGGCAGTCGCCCAGCGCTGGGGTTTTGTGAGTCCCAGTCATTTCAGCCGGATCTTTCGCGCGGCCTACGGGATGACGCCCCGTGAATGGCAACTCCAGGGCCGACCCGGAGCACACTGCGACAACACCGGCGGTGCACCGACGGAAAAGTGACCGATGGCGGCAGCCCATAGCGTGGTGATCAGGAAAGCGTTCCCGCCCCACAAGGAGCTGCAGATGCCTGATGCGACGACTCCGGCCGAGCCCGTGCTCGAACCCGAAGCCCTGGCGTTCGCCGAGGCGACGACGAACCCGCCGTACCTGTTCGACCTTGATCCGGTCGAGGGCCGCAAGGCCTTGGACGAGGTCCAGTCGGGTGAGGTCGAACTGCCGGAGATCGACGAGGAGTGGATCACCGTCACGGGCGGCCCCACCGGCAGTGTCCGGGCGCGGATCGTGCGGCCGACCGGATCCACCGGCCCGCTGCCGGTGATCCTCTACGTCCACGGTGCTGGATGGGTCTTCGGCAACGCCCGCACCCACGACCGCCTGGTCCGCGAACTGGCCGTCGGCGCCCACGCCGCGGTGGTCTTCCCCGAGTATGGTCTGTCGCCCGAGGTCCGCTATCCGGTGGCCATCGAGCAGAACTACGCCGTCGCCCGGTGGATCTCCACCCAGGGGGCCGACAAGGACCTGGACGGCACGCGACTGGCCGTAGTCGGCGACTCCGTCGGCGGCAACATGAGCGCGGCGCTGACCCTGATGGCCAAGGAACGCGGCGACGTGGCCCTGCTCCAGCAGGTCCTGTTCTACCCGGTCACCGACGCGAGCTTCGACACCGACTCCTACCACCGGTTCGCCACCGGCTACTTCCTGCGCCGCGACGGCATGCAGTGGTTCTGGAACCAGTACGCCCCCGGCGAGGAGGACCGCGCGCAGATCACCGCCTCCCCGCTGCGGGCCACCACCGACCAGCTCATCGGCCTGCCCCCGGCCCTGATCATCACTGCAGAGGCCGACGTCCTGCGCGACGAGGGTGAGGCATACGCCGCCAACCTCCGGACCGCAGGCGTAGCCGTGACTGCCGTCCGCGTCCAGGGTGTCATCCACGACTTCGTGATGCTCAATGCCCTACGCCCCACCCGCGGGGCCCAGACCGCCATCACGCTGGCCACCGACACCCTCCACACCGCCCTCCACCCGGGCTGACCCGCCGCGAGAAGATCTCGCAGGGCTCTCGGAAGGTCTCGTCGGCGGAGGAACGGCGGGATCTGGAGGCCACCGCGCATTTCGGCTGTCTCGTCGTCGCCGGTCCGCTCGGTCCGGACGGAGGTCAGGGGCGGGGCGATGCCTTCGATCTCGCCGAACCTCTGTTCGCTTCCGGCGGTGTGGGGTGGCCCCGCCGGGATCCGCCGCGTTCTCCGCCGATGAGATGCGGACGCCGTCCCCTCCGGGCAGAGTGGGGAAGGACCTGTTCGTACCGAGGTGGTCCCCGGTGGTCCCGCGTGCTGGAGACGGGACGGACTGATGCGAGGATTGTCGTGACGTCGGAGTGATCGATGTTCCGCAGACGGCCGGCCGACAACAGCGAGGACCTTCTGGTCCGGCTCGGGTCGCTGACCGCCAGGGCGCGGGAGTTGGCCGAGACGCAGCGTTCCCGTGTCGAGCTCGCCGTGGCCCTGCAGCGCGGCATGCTGCCCTCGGAGCTGCCCAGTTTTCCGGGCGCCCGGCTGGCCGTCCGCTATGAGCCCGCCAACCACGGGCTCAACGTCGGCGGTGACTGGTACGACGCCTTCTCCCTGCCCGGCGGGCAGATCGGCATGTCCATCGGCGACGTGCAGGGGCACAACATCGAGGCCGCCGCCTTCATGGGACAGGTCCGCGTGGCACTGCGCGCGCTGGCCTCCGTCAGCGGAGACCCGGGAGAGCTGCTCGGTCGCACCAACGACCTGCTGATCTCTCTGGGCGCCGACCTCTTCGCCACCTGCACCTTCCTGCGGCTCGACCCCGCTGCCGGCACCCTGGAGTGCGCCCGGGCCGGCCACATCCCCCACATCTGGGCCACCACCGACGGCCGCTCCGGCATCGACGACAGCGAGGGCGGGCCTCCGCTCGGTGTGCTCCGCGGCGTCGACTACCCGGCCACGCGCCACCGGCTCACCGGCGACGGTGTCTTCGTCCTCCTGACCGACGGGGTGGTGGAGGGGCCCTCGCTCCACGTCGACGAGGGTCTGGACCGGGTGACGCGGCTCGCCGGGATCACCGCCGTCGCCGGGCTGGACGTCGAGGCGCTCGCCACCGCCGTCATGAAGCTGGCGGCCACGGTGGGGCACGAGGACGACGCGGCCGTCCTGGTCGTCGGCCATGACGGCGGTCCGGCCCGGTCGGCGGCCGAGGAGCGGGGGGAGGGGGCTCGCCTCGGGCCGGATCGGCCCTCGGACCGGCCCGGGCCCGTGCCGTAAGGCGGCGCCCGACACGCAGGGGTCCTTGCCCGGTCGTGGCGGCCCGGCCGGTGTCTGATGGCTGACGTGTTGGATACTCGGCAGTTCCGGCCCTCTACGGAGGCGGCTGTGATGTCGCTGGCCGTGACGGTTTGCTACTACGCGGCCGGACGGCTCGGCCTGATGGGCCGCCTCGTCGTCGAAGGCGTGGTGGTCACCCCCATCTGGCCGCCCACCGGCGTCGCCGTCGCCGCCCTGCTGCTGCTCGGCGCGCGGGTCTGGCCCGGGATCGCCCTCGGCTCCTTCCTCGTCATCGCCTCCCTCACCACTCCGGGTCCCACTACGGTGGTCACCGTGGTGAGCAACACCGTCGCGCCGCTCTGCGCCTTCCTGCTGCTGAGACGGGCCGGTTTCCGGCGCGACATGGCGCGGCTGCGGGACGGACTCTCCCTGGTCTTCCTCGGCGGGTTCGGCGCCATGCTGATCAGCGCGACCGCGGGGGTCGGACTGCAGGTGGCGAAGGGCTCCCTGGACGAGAGCGAGTTCTGGCCCGCCTGGCTGGCCTGGTGGGTGGGCGACACGATGGGGGTGCTGCTCGTCGCCCCGCTCCTGCTCGTCCTCGCGGGGCCGGCCGGACGGTTCCGGTTGCGGCGCTGGAAGGAGGCGGTCTTTCTGGGGCTGACGACTCTGGTCCTCATGCCCATGGCCGTGCTCAACTCGATGAGCATGCTCTTCCTCGTCTTCCCCCTGCTGATCTGGGCAGCGCTCCGCTTCCAGCTCGCCGGAAGCATGCTGTGCGCGCTCTTCGCCTCCGTGCTCACCACCTTCGAGGCGACCTCCGGGCAGGGCGCGTTCCTGCACCTGACGGACGTCGAGATCATGGTCAAGCTCCAGGCGTTCAACGGTTCCGCCGCCCTGACCGCCCTGCTTCTCGGCTCCGTCATCACCGAGCAGCGTGCGACCCGCCGGTCGGTGCGCCGCGCCTGCCAGGAACTGGCGGAGGTCCTGGAGCACCTCGCGGCGGGCGAGCCCTCGCCGGGGCCATCCGGCATCGCCGAGAGCCGGGCAGCCCCACCCGGTGGGCACCGGGATCCGTGACACCCTCGCCGGAGCCGGCGCAGGGATCAGACCGACTCGCTCCTCCCGTCTCCTTCCAGTACGCCGGACCGGAACGCTTCTGTCCGCCCGATGTCACCGGCCCTGGGCAGAAGGTGACTCCCTGTACCTGAGCCACCGAACCAGGGATGCAACGCCCCGTTACATCGGGTGACCGGCGGCCGCGTCGCCGGGTTCGTCGGCCAGGGCGATCGCCGTGGTGATGCGCTTGCCCACCGGCTCACGGTGGACGGCGAAGCTCCGGCCGACCGCCATCACGATCTCCAGCCCGTGCTGCCCGATCCGGGTCGGATCGGGCGCGAGGACGGCCGGCAGGGTGGGATTGCTGTCCCACACCGTCACCTCGACCGCGCCGCCGACCACCTCCAGGGTCAGCAGGCACGGGCCGGGCGCGTACTTGCGGGCATTGGTGACCAGCTCGCTGACCACCAGCTCCACCACGCCCATCGCGCGCTCGGACACCGGCAGACCGTGCACGGCCTGGACGTCGGCGAGGAAGGCACGGGCCAGTTCACGGGCGACGGCGATGTCCTCGCCGCCCTCGAAGAGGCCGGATGCCGAGACGATGTCCGCCATCAGCGGCCGACCGTCCGCAACGCCTGCCGGGTGCCCCATTCCTGGTCTCCTTCACCGCGTGCCCCTGTGTGCGCGGCTCCGTCTACCCCCCGATCGGATCCTCACACCCAGCGGGGCGTCGGAGTTCCGCACCCGTCGGTGTTCGGCGTCGTCCTCCTCGTCGCCCGGCAGCGGGGCCCGGACCACGCGTCGCGGTCCGGGCCCCTCCCCTTGCGGTGCCGCCCCGCGGCGGCGGCGCGTCAGCTCTGCGCGGTGTCGTCGCCCGTCTGTCCGGCGTTCTCGGCCGTGCCGGTCTTCTCGCGCATCTTGCGCACCAGCTCCGCCTTACGGTCGGCGGCACCCTGGCGGTCGAGGTTGCGGTGCGGACCGTTGTTCTGGCGTTCGGCGCGGGACAGCCTCTTGCGCTGGCCGCCGCCCTGGCCCACGGGGTTGTTGATGTTCTTGCTGTCGGTCACGGGTTCTCCCGGGGGTGATGTGAAGTGATCTACGGATTCATCGGTGAGGGGACGGGCGGCGACGTCGGAGGACGCCGGCAGGGGCCCATCACGCTCTCACTCGTACATCGGCGTCTGGAAGAACATGACAAGGACGTTACCCCGTTCCATCGGCCCCGCACGCCAACCCCCTCGCCGCCCCGGTGCCGGCCTGGCCTTCGGCGAGCGGCCGGGGCCGGCCGTTTCCTCCGGGCACCTCGGCGCCGCCAGTATCTGCCGGTGGTCCGCCGCCCGCCCGGGGCAGGTCCGGATGAGCGTTCCCGGGCCGCCACGGGCGTGGGCAGAGGTCTCGGGGGCGCCCGCCTCGGCCGCCGCCGGACGCAGCCGACTCATGCCCCCTCCCCGGAGCACGTTCAGTCAGTCGCAGCAGTCACAGCAGCATTTGCACGGGTTGCAGCAGCCACCGCCACAGCCGTCACCCGAGCCACCGCCGGAACCACCAGAGCCGCCGGACCCATGGCCGCCGCCCGGACCGTGGCCGGATCCGCCCCAGTTGCCCCCGCCCCGACCGCCGAACCAGCCGTCACCGCCGGAGCCGTCCCTGCCGGAGCCCTCCCGCCCCGAACCGCCCCCGCGGTCGCCGTCCCCGAACTGAAACGGCTCTCCGTCCTGGCCGTCGTCTTCGCCGCAGCGGCAGCAGTTGAAGCACAGGCCGCAACCGGCGCACAACCGGCGCCATTCGCGGCACCGGCGACAATGCCCCTCCGACGGGCGGCCCGACGCCGCCGACACGCCCGCCGGGGCCGCGCCTGCGAGCGCTCCGACGCCGCACGTCGTGCCCGTGCCGGTCTCCGAGGGCGTTTCCGTTGCCGTACGGCGTCCCAGCCAGGGCAGCACGCGCAGGCCCCGCCCCTGAGGGCGGTGCCGGTGGTGACGGTGCCGAGGGTCGAAGACCCGATCGACGGCACGCTCCAACTCGCCGCCCAGAAGCACCTCTGCCAGCCGCCCGTCGACGAACACGGCGTCGGACAGGGCGAGTCGGATTCCGCGGACGGCGTCGTCGCACAGCCGGCGCACCTCGGCACGGTCCTCGCCGGTCACGGCGATCGGGTTCCACGCGCCTGACGCCTCGTCCGCGTCCAGGTCCTCCACCGCGTCCAGCAGATGGGCCAGCCGGCCGAACAACCGGCCGGCTTCCGCCAGCGGTTCGACGTTGCCCGGGCGGTCCGTGAGTACCGCGGTGTAGGCGAAGGCGGCTGCGGTCGCCGTCTCCGTGGGCTCCGTGACCGTCAGAAGCGAGCCGCCGGGGCTGGTCGACCGTTCGATCTCCGGTTGGCGCTCGACCGCCCCGAGCAGCACCGCGGTGTCGAAGCCGAGCCGCTCGCCGCCCGCGGCGCCCGCGCGGTCCCAGCCGTGGGCGATCCGGCGTGCGGCCAGCGCCACCGGGCGGCGCCCCATCAGGCCGTCGCCGTCGGCCACATGGTCACGTATCTTCGCCGCGGCCAGCACCAGCGACACCGTCGCCGCCAGCCGAGCGCCCTCGCCCTGTGCCACGTCCGCCGACCGCATCCCGCGCAGCGGGCACGGACCGGCACCCCGCCGCCAGTCCCCGGTGCGCTCCGACTGCGCCTCGGTCAGCACCGAGACGATCAGGCCGTCGTAGTTGGTGGCCACCCTCGCGAACTGCCCGTACTCACTGCGCAACGCCAGGCACAGCCCGCACAGATGCGCCATCCACTCGGTCCGCAGGCCCTCGCCCAGACGATGACGGCACGGTCTGATGATTCCGAACACCGAACTTCTCTCCCCCGTAGGAACAGCCACGCGCACGCGCCCTGGGGTCGGCTCACGCAAGCGACACCGCATGAGGCACGACCGCACAGGACGTAAACCGCGTGTGACGTCGACTCGCGGCCGACATCCTAGGGGTGTCCGGAAAGTCAGGGGAGCCGGAGCCGGAGCCGGAGGCAGGCGAGGGTGTCCATGGCCTGGTAGCGGGCGGCTCGCTTGTCGTCACGGGTGGCCAGGGCCGGGTTCTGCTTGAGCCGGCCGAAGCAGCGCTCGGCCACGTCGCGCCGCCGGTGGGCGGCCAGGCCCAGGCGGCAGCGGGCCTCGCCGCGGCGAAGGCGCCCGTTGATCCGGTCGATCCGCTCGGGGTCGTCGCGGCGATGCCGCGTCTGCGGAGGTGGGCACGGATCCTGCGGGCCGCGTAGCCCTTGTCGGCGGCCGCGCGCTGGTGGGCCCGGACCGTGGTCGAGTCGACACACGCGACCGTCCAGTCGACGGCCCCGACGGCGTCGGAGTGCTGCCGCACCTGAGCCAGGAAGCGGTCCCAGGCGCCGTCGGCGGACCAGTGCCGGAAGCGTTCGCAGACCGTCTTCCACGGCCCGTAGCGTTCCGGCAGGTCACGCCGGGCCGCGCCGGTGGAACTCCGCACCTGGCACGTCCTGCGCGATGCCGATCAGCGCGCCGGGGAGGGGACGTCATCCAGTCGATCGCGCGCTCGCGTGCCTGCTCCGGATGCGGCACTACGCCGACCCGTGGTGATCGGTCAAGGCTTCCGCGGGTCGTGAAGGGTGTGCCCTCCGGTCAACTCCGCCACGCCAGGTAACGGATCTATCACGTTCCGCGCAGGCCGGACCCGTCGTCGGAGAGGCTCACCGGCGCCGGCACCACTCCGCGCGCCGGCGCCCCCGCCGGGGGCGCGGCCGCCGAGAACCGGGCGTCCTCGCCGCCGGATCCAGACCAACGGAGGACCGACGTTGACCCGCAGACGCCGCAAGACCGTTCGCGCGCTCCTCACCGGAGCCATGACCTTCGGACTGGCCACCACCGCCACGGCGACCGCCCACGCCGGGGCGCCCCGCGCCGTCGCGAGCCCGAGCACCGTGCGCGTCGCGTCCGCGGACGCCGACTGCTCCGGTTCCGTGTCCGTCTACGGCGCCCTCGCCGACGGCCGCCTGACGTACTCCCAGATCGATCCCTCCAGCGGCGACCGCGTCAAAACCCACATAGGTCCCGATCTCGGTTTCGAGCCCAAGGCCCTGGCGACGCTGAACTTCAACACCGTCCTCGCCACCGACGCGTCCGGAACCCTCTACCGGATCGACGTCAAGACCAACAACCTCTCCCTCGCCCTGATGAGCGCGCCCACTCCGATCGGGACGGGCTGGACCCATGACAAGCTCGTCTACGACGGCCATGGACATCTCTACGGCACCGCAGGCGGCGTGCTGCTGCAGTACCTCGTCTCGCAGCCCAAGCCGGCCGGGTCCCAGCACATCGGCCAGCGCCGTGAGATCGGCGGCGGTTTCGTCCTGAAGGCGCTCACTTCCACCGGGGACGACCGGCTCCTCGCGAACACCGCCGACGGCCGACTGCTGGAGTACCGGATCGACGACGCGGGGAACTGGACCGGGAAGCAGCTCGTCGCGTCCGGCTGGTCCGGCTTCGGCAAGCTCGTCTCGCCCGGCGGCGGCCTCTACTACGGCGTCACCTCGGCGGGAGGCATGTACTGGTACCAGGACCTCGCCCCCGACGACGGCTCGGGCAGCGACATCGTCTACCACAACGACGATCCGGTCGACGTCTCCGGCTGGACGCAGACCCTGCTCTCCGCCGAGCCGGAGACCGCCGACTGCGTCGGCCGGCAGTACGCCTACGTCCTCCCCCGGTCGGCCGTCCCCCGCAGCGAGCTGGACGACCCGCACCACGACTACGCGGCGATCGACATCCAGGTCCCCATCGGCACACCCGTCCACGCCGTCACGCGCGGCACCGTGGGATACATCGACGGCGGCTTCGGGAACGGCATCACCCTCACCGACGCCAACGGCGTGACGTACATCTACGGCCACCTGGACTCCCGGGCCGTCGCCGCCGGGACCACCGTCACCCCCGGCCAGTACCTCGGCGAGTCCGGCAACACGGGCCAGTCCACCGGGCCGCACCTCCACTTCGAGATCCGCATCGGCGGCGTCAAGCACTGCCCGCAGCCACTGCTCCTGGCCCTCTACGACGGCACCACGCCGCCGGCCCCGAGCTCCCTGCCCACCAGCGGCTGCTCCTACTGACCCCGTGCGGGCCGCGGGGCCCCACCGGCCCCGGGGCCCGCACGACACCCGGCCCCTCCCAGGAGACACGGCGCTGTCGGGTGTCGGGTACGTCATGCCAACCGGAGGCGAGACCAGAGCGCACCCGGGGATCGGCACCTCCGTCGTCTGCGTTTTCGCAGACCGAAGCCCGCTTTCTCGCCCTGCGGCGAGTCGCGGGTCCGGGCTGCTTTCCCAGGTTTCCAGGACTCGCGTCGACCACGTGCCGAGTTTCCTGACGCACCAACAGGTACCGCCGGAAGGACGCCGTTCGCCCGACCGGGCCCCATCGCGACGACGCGACGAGCCCACTCAGCACTCCCCCGCGGGCATCCGCGATCACCGCCACCTCGACGAGCCGGCAGCCGGACCACCCCTCCCGGACCTCGCTCCGGAGGTGACCTCCGGAAGTGGAGGGATCCGGGGCGTTGACAGTGCCGCCGACGCCTCTCGATACTGACTGACGGTTCAGTTAACGACCCCGTTGCCCCACCTGGAGGCACCATGTCCGACCTCCCCACCGAGCTGGTTCCGTTCACCCCCGAGCAGCGTGGCATCGTCGAACTCACCCGGGCCTTCGCGCGTGACGAGATCCGCCCGCGGGCGCGCGCCGTGGACGAGGCCGACGTCGAGACGCCGTGGGACCTGTGGCACAAGGCCGCCAAGGTCGGCATCACCGGCTTCATGCTTCCCGAGGAGTACGGGGGCGGCGGCTTCACCGACGTCTTCACCCAGTGCCTCGTGCAGGAGGAGCTGTGCGTCGGCGACCTCGGCATCGGGAACCTGCTGTGCTCCAACGGCTTCTTCGCCGACCCGGTGCTCGAACTCGGCACCGAGGAACAGAAGCGGACCTGGCTCACCCCGCTGACCGGCCCCGAGACCCCGATGACCGCCCTGGCCACCACGGAACCCGGCGCCGGCTCCGACGCGGCGTCCATCGTGACGACGGCCGCCCGCACCGACGGTGGCTACCTCCTGAGCGGCCAGAAGGCCTGGATCTCCAACGCGGGGGAGGCCGAGCAGTACGTCGTCTTCGCCAAGACCGACCCCACTCGGCGTTCCAGGGGCGTGACCGCCTTCCTGCTGCGCAAGGACACTCCCGGCGTCACCTTCGGCGGGCCCATGCGCAAGATGGGCCAGCGCGCCATCGTGTGCCGGGAGGTCTTCTTCGCCGACGCCTTCGTGCCCGAGGAGGACCGCCTCGGCGAGGAGGGGCAGGGCTTCCAGGGGCTCATGCGGACCTTCGACATCTCGCGGGTCGTGCTGGGGGCGGCGGCGACCGGCGTGGCGCGGGCCGCGTACGAGTACGCACGCGACTACGCGCGCACCCGGCAGCAGTTCGGCAAGCCGATCATCGAGCACCAGGCGGTGGCGTTCCGGCTGGCCGACATGCGGACCCGGATCGAGCAGTCCCGCCTGATGACCTGGCGCGCGGCCAAGCGCCTGGACGCCGGCCTGTCCGCGACGACCGAGGCCGCCATGGCCAAACTGACCGCCTCGGAGACGGCCGCGTACTGCACCTGGGCCGCCGTGCAGACCCTCGGCGGCTGGGGCTACTCGCGCGAGTACCCGGTGGAGCAGTGGATGCGGGACGCCAAACTGGAGGAGATCGAGGAGGGCACCTCGGACATCATGCGGCTCGTGATCTCGCGGGGCCTGTGATGACGACTCCGCCCGAGGAGGGCGAGACCGTCACCGGCGGCGAGGCCGTCGTCCGCGCCCTCGCCTCGCACGGTGTCACCGACGCCTTCGGGATCCCCGGCACGCACAACCTGGAGATCTACCGCCACCTCCGGGCGTACGGCATACGTCATGTGACACCTCGTCATGAACAGGGCGCGGGATACGCCGCCGACGCGTACGCCCGGGTGTCCGGCCGTCCCGGTGTCGCGATCACCACCACCGGCCCCGCGCTGCTGAACATCGCCGCCGCCGTCGGCCAGGCCCACTCCGACAGCGTGCCGCTGCTCGTCGTCTCCCCCGGCATGCCGCTGCGGCACCCCCGGCAGTCCACCGGGCTCCTCCACGAGATGCGCAGCCAGACCGAGGCCCTGCGCGGCGTCGCGGCCTTCAGCCACCGGGTGTCGTCGGTGGAGGAGATCGGCTCGGCGGTGGCACGGGCCTTCACCCTCTTCCGTACGGGCCGGCCCCGTCCGGTGCACATCGAGGTGCCGCTGGACCTGCTGGAGACCGTGGAGCCGGCAGGGCCCGTACGGCGTGCGCCGCTCACCGGACCCCCTGCGCCCGACCCGGCGGCGGTGGGGAGGGCGGCCGAAGCCCTGCGCGCGGCCCGGCGGCCCGCGCTGGTCCTGGGCGGAGGGGCCCGGGCGGCGGCCGCGGAATGCGCGGCGCTCGCCGAGCAGCTGGGCGCGCCGGTCGTGACCACCGCCAACGGCAAGGGCGTGATGGACGAGCGCCATCCGCTCTCGCTGGGCGTGTCGCTGCACAGCCCGGCCGTGCAGAAGTGGCTGGTGGACCGCGACGTGATCCTCGCCGTCGGCACGGAGCTGGCCGAGTCCGACCTCTGGGGTCCTCCGCCGGCCCTGACGGGCACCTTGATCCGGATCGACGTGGACCCCGCCCAGATGTACGCGGGGCTCCCGGCGGACGTGCCCCTGGTGGGCGACGCACGTGCCCTGCTCGAGGCGCTGCTCGCCGAGTGCCGAGGAGGAACCGACGACGTCCCCGCGGACCCCGCCGGCGTCCGTGCCCTCCGTGCCGCCCGGGACGACGAGACCCGTGCCCGCGACGCGCGCTGGCTGCCGTACCTCCGAGCCGTGCGCCGCGTCCTCGCCGAGGACGCCGTCCTCACCTCCGACAGCGCCCAGTGCTGCTACTACGGGGCCCTGCCCCATCTGCCCCTCGGTCCCGAAGGCCGCTATCTGCACCCCACCGGTTTCGGCACCCTCGGCTACGCCCTGCCCGCCGCGATCGGCGCGAAGACCGCGTGCCCCGAGCGGCAGGTCGTCGCCCTCAGCGGCGACGGCGGCCTGCAGTTCTCCGTGCAGGAGCTCGCCACCGCCGCACAGCTTCGGCTCCCGCTTCCCGTCGTGGTCTTCGACAACGGCGGCTACGGCGAGATCCGCGAGGAGATGGCGGCCCGCGGGGACGCTCCCGTGGCGGTGGACCTGCCCGCCGTCGACCTCCCCGCGCTCGCCCGCGCCTACGGCGGCCGGGGCGCGATGGTCCGTTCGCCGGAGGAGCTCGCCGACGCCCTGGCCCTCGCGCTGACCGCTCCCGGACCCACCGTCCTCACCGTTCCCGACGCTCCCGAGGAGACCCCCCGATGACGCCCGAGACCGCGACCGCCCTCACGCACACCCCTCTCATCTCCCTCACCTGGACGGACCACGTGACCGGCCGCCGGGGCCACCTGGTGATCGACCGGCTGGTGCGCGGCGTCTCCAGCGGCGGGCTGCGGATGCGGGAGGGCTGCACCCTCGACGAGGTCAGCGGCCTGGCCCGCGGCATGACCATGAAGGAGGCCCTGCACTACGACCCGTCCGCCCGGTACGTGCCGCTGGGCGGCGCCAAGGGCGGCATCGACTGCGACCCCCGCGACCCCGAGGCGTACGGCGTGCTGGTCCGCTACCTCCGCGCGATGCGACCGTACGTCGAGCGCTTCTGGACCACCGGCGAGGACCTCGGCCTCACCCAGGACCTCGTCGACCGCGCGGCCGCCGAGGCCGGGCTCGTCTCCTCGATCCAGGCCGTGTACCCGTTGCTCGACGACGAGGCCGCGGCCCGGCGCCGGCTCGCGGACGCGTTCGCCGTGGACGTGGACGGCATCGGGCTCGACGAGCTGGCGGGCGGCTGCGGGGTCGCCGAATCGGTCCTGACGGCGCTGGACAGGGCCGGTGTCCCCCGCGCGGGGACGCGGGTGTCGGTGCAGGGCTTCGGGACGATGGGCGGGGCGACCGCCCGCTTCCTGGCCCGGGCCGGGCTGAAGGTCGTCGCCGTGGCCGACGTCAAGGGGACGATGGTCCACCCGGACGGCCTGGACGTGGAGGCCCTCCTTGCCGCCCGGGACGCGTACGGGACCGTGGACCGCGCCGCCCTGCGCGCGGACGACCGCGAACTGCCCGGCGACGCCTGGCTGTCCGCCGACGCGGACGTACTCGTCCCGGCCGCCGTCTCGTACGCGGTCGACGCCGGAAACCAGGCCGGCATCACGGCCCGCTGGATCGCCGAGGCGGCCAACATGCCGGTCCTTCCGGAGGCCGAGGAGCTGCTGGCGGCGCGCGGCATCACCGTCCTGCCGGACGTGGTCGTCAACTCGGCCACCAACGCCTGGTGGTGGTGGACCCTCTTCGGCGACATCGGCGCGGACCCGGACGAGGCGTTCGCCCACGTCCGGCGCTCCATGCGCGCGCTGGTCGAGCAGGTCCTGACCCGGGCCGAGCGCGACGGGACCACTCCGCGCGCTGCGGCGCACGGCGTCGTCGCGGACCGGCTGCCGGTGATCGCCGCACGCTTCGGCTGGTACGCATGAGCCTGGACGCCCTCTTCGATCCGCGTTCCGTCGCTGTCGTCGGGGCCTCCGCCGACCCCGCCAAGTGGGGTTACTGGCTGGCCGCCGGCGCCCTCGCCGGACGCTCCCGGCGCACCGTCCACCTCGTCAACCAGCGGGGCGGCAACCTCGACGGCGTGCCCTTCCTGCCGGACCTCGGGTCCCTGGCGACCGTCCCCGAGCAGGTCGTCGTCGCGGTGCCGCCGCCGCAGGTGCGGCCCGTGGTCGTCCAGGGACTCGCGGCGGGCGCGCGGTGCTTCACCGTGATCACGTCCGGCGGGTCCGGTCCGCAGGAGGAACGGGAACTGGCCGCGCTCGTCACCTCGCACGGCGGGCGACTGCTCGGCCCCAACTGCATGGGCGTCGTCGACACCACCACCGAACTCCGCCTGAGCTGGGGGGACTTCCCGGCAGGCGGGGTCGGGCTCGTGTCGCAGAGCGGCAACCTCGCACTCGAGATCGGCAGACTGCTGGCCCGGGCCGGGCAGGGCTTCTCCCGGTTCGTCTCGCTCGGCAACCAGCGTGACATCGACGCGGCGGACGCCCTCGACGCGCTGATCGCCCACGAAGCGACGCGCGTCGTCGCCGCGTACGTGGAGGACTTCCGGGACGGGCGGCGCCTGGCCCGCACCCTGGCCGCCGCCCACGCGGCCGGCAAGCCCGTCCTGCTGCTGACCCTCGGCCGCAGCGAGGCCTCCGGCCGCGCGGCGGCCTCCCACACGGGCGCGCTGGTGAGCGCCCGGGCGGTGGTGGACGCCGTCTGCCGCGACACGGGC
This sequence comes from Streptomyces sp. NPDC004266, assembly GCF_042874095.1. Taxonomy (NCBI): domain Bacteria; kingdom Bacillati; phylum Actinomycetota; class Actinomycetes; order Kitasatosporales; family Streptomycetaceae; genus Streptomyces; species Streptomyces sp. NPDC004266. The sequence goes on along the minus strand of NZ_JBIAMM010000025.1, from coordinate 18,685 downwards.
GCGATCCTGCTGGAGTCGGCGGGCGAACTGGTCGACACGGCGGTGCTGTTGGCGGCAACACGGCAGGGTCCGGGGCGGAGGCGGGCGCGGGAGCAAGGCCAGGGACAGGGGCCGTGCCCCGGGCTGAGCCGGGCCGTGCCCGCGGGCGCCGCCGGCGAAGTCCCCGCGTCCCCCGAAGCGGCGCGCATCGCCGTCGTCGGCGACAGCGGCGGCCAGGGCGCGCTCGCCGCCGACGCGCTGGCCGTCCGAGGGCTCGACGTCCCCGTTCTCGACGGGGCCACCCGGGCCGCCGTCGCCGCACACCTCCCCGGCCGGGGCGGCTGCGGCAACCCCGTCGACCTCGCGGGCGCCGGGGAGGCGGACCTCCGCAACTACGCCCGGATCACCCGGGCCCTGCTCGACGGCGGGGACACCGATGCCACGCTCCTCACCGGCTACTTCGGCGACTACGCCACCGCCAACCCCGAGCAGACCCGCGAGGAGTGCGAGGTCGCCGAGGAGCTGGCGCAGGCCGCGGGAAGGGCCGGCCGGCTGCTCGTCGTCCACACCATGGCCCGCGACACCCCGGCCCTGACCGTGCTGCGCGAACGCGGCGTACCCGTCTACGAGCGCATCGAGCAGGCCGCGACCGCCCTGGCCCATGCGGCCCGGTCGGCACGCGCGACGCCGTACGCGCCGCCCGAGCGGGTGCCGTCCCCGTCCCGCCCCGTCCCGGACGGGGGGTACGAGAGCGTCCGGGCCCTGCTCCAGTCCCATGGACTCGACTTCCCCACCGCCGGGTTCGCCGGCACGGCCGACGAGGCGGCCGACGCCGCCCGCCGCACCGGATACCCGCTCGTCCTCAAGGCGATGGGCCTGGCCCACAAGACCGAGGCGGGCGGGGTGGCCCTCGGCATCGCCGACGAGACCGCGCTGCGCGCCGCCTTCGCACGGATGCGTGACGCCACCGGCGTCACCCGGTACGCGGTCGAGGAGATGGCCGTCCATCCGCACTCCGTCGAGCTCATCGCCGGAGTGCGGTACGACCCGGCGTTCGGGCCCGTCGCGATGGTCGGCCTCGGCGGGGTCACCGCCGAACTGCTCGCCGACACCGCCCTCGCCCTCGCCCCGCTCACCCCGGGGCGGGCGCGCGAGCTGCTGCTCTCCCTGCGGCACGCACCGCTGCTCACCGGCTGGCGGGGCGCGCCCGCCGTCGACCTGGACGCCGCCGCGGACGCCCTGTGCGCGCTGGCGCGGGCCGCGTCCGAGCATCCCGAGCTCACCGAACTCGAAGTCAATCCGCTGCTCGTCCACCCGGGCGGCGCGGTCGCCCTCGACGCCCATGGAGTGCTGACATGAACCGTTTCGACGGACGGACGTACCTCGTGACGGGCGGCGGCAGCGGCATCGGCCGCGCGATCGCCCTGGCACTGGCGGCGGCGGGTGCGCGCGTCACCGTGGCGGGCCGCACCCCGCAGCGGCTCGACGAGACGGTCGCCCTGATCGGGAAGGCGGGCGGGGAGGCCCTCGCGGTGCCGACGGACGTACGCGACCCGGAGGCGGTGGACGCGCTGGTGGCCGCGGCGGTCGAACGGTTCGGCAGGCTGGACGGGCTGGTCAACAACGCCGCCGGAAACTTCGTCGTCCCCGGCATCGACCTGTCCCCGGGCGGCTGGCGCGCCGTCGTCGACATCGTCCTCAACGGCTCGTACTACTGCACCCGTGCCGTCGCCCGCAGGCTGCGCGAGCAGGGCACCGGCGGCTCGATCCTCTCCGTGATCGCCACGTACGCCTGGCACGGCCACCCGGGCACCGTCCACTCGGCCGCCGCGAAGGCCGGCGTCCTGGCCATGACGCGGACCCTGGCGGTCGAACTCGCCCCGCTGGGCATCCGCCTGAACTGCGTCGCCCCGGGCCCGACGGAGACGGAGGGCGCCGGCGCGGCCCTGTGGGCCACCGACGAGGCCCGTGAGGAGGTTCTGGCCACGGTTCCGGCGGGGCGCTTCGCCGACCCCGCCGAGATCGCGGAGGCGTCGCTGTTCCTCCTGGGCGACGGGGCGTCGTACCTGACCGGCGAATGCCTCACGGTGGACGGCGGCCAGTGGCTGGGGAAGCAGGTGTACGGGCGGTCGGCCGGGTAGCGGAGCGGACCGTACGCGGCGAGGGGCGGCCCGCGGGCCGCCCCTCGGGCGTGGGTGGTCCGGACGCACGCGCGGCTGTGGCCGAGGAGAACCGGGCTCTCCCGGCGCTCCTCGGCCACACCGGCCGGCGTCACGTGCGGGACGTCCGCGCGGTCACCCGCGTGCCGGCCCTCGGGCGTCCGGCCCGGACCTCAGCTCTTCGTACGACGGGTCTTCGCGCCCGCCGCGTAGAAGACGAGGCCGATGACCGCGATGATCAGCAGCGGCACGACCTGGCTCAGCGTGTACGCGGAGCGCTGGCCTGCGAAGGCCTCGGGCAGGGAGTCCGCGGGGGAACCCTCCGTGCCGAACCAGCCGACGCCGAAGCCCGGCCAGATCAGTACGACCACCGTGAAGGCGACCAGGCCGGTCGCGAGCGCGGTGACCGTCCAGGCGCCGAGGCGACCGCCCGGGACGGCGTACGGGCGTGGAGTGTCGGGGTACTTGCGGCGCAGCACCACCAGGCTCGGGAAGGTGATGACGTACGAGATGAAGGTCGTGCAGATCGTCAGGCCCAGGCCCGCCGCGAAGTACTTCTCGCCGTCGCCCTCGGTGAGGTTGAGGGCGGCCACGAGGAGGATCGACGCGAGGACCGCCGAGAGCAGGTTCACCCGCACCGGGGTGCCGTGCTTCTCGGAGATCGCGCCGAGCCAGGCCGGCCCGGCGCCGTCGGCGCAGGCCACGGCCTGGGCGCGGTGCGCGCCCATCGCCCAGGTGACGCCGGAGGTCAGCAGGCCGATGATGAGCCCCGCGGCGGCGATGCCGCCGAAGACCGCGCCGGCACCGGTGAGGGTGACCGTGCCGTCCGCGGCGATGGAGCCCCCGTAGACCGTGAAGACGGCCTTGCAGGCGTCGATGAAACCGCCGAGGCTGCCGATCCTCTCGCCGGGCAGGACGAACATGATGCCGAGGATGGGTCCGCCGTAGAGCAGGAGCGAGGCGACGCCGGAGCGGAGGATGGAGAGCGGGATGTCACGGCGCGGGTTGCGCATCTCCTCGGCCGCGGAGCTGGGCAGTTCGAAGCCGACGTAGTTGAAGATGAGGACGGGGACGAGCGCCACGAAACCGGCGTAGGTCGGTGAGAACTCGCCGGCGGGCAGGGTGTGCACGCCGTTCCGGACGGCGAAGACGACCACCGAGACGAGGAAGAACCCCAGCAGCACGATACGCGCGAAGGCGCCCGCGATCGGCACCCACTTGCCGACCCGGACGGACTGGACGACGGCGAGCGCGCCGCCCCAGATGAAGACGAGACCGGCGGCGTACTTCCACGGACCGGGCAGCGGCGTGAAGAACTCCTCCCAGGTGGTGAGGGCGATGATGCACAGACTGCCACCCACCCAGACCGGGTTGGAGATCCAGTAGAGGATCTGGTTGAGGCCCGCGGTGAGCCGGCCGAAGGCGAGCCGGGTCCAGACGTACGGGCCGCCCTGGACGGGGAAGGCCGAGCCGAGTTCGGCGACGAGGAGCCCGTAGGGAAGGAAGAAGAGCACCGCGAGGATGGCCATCCAGGTCAGTCCCTGCGGGCCCTGCGCCGCGACCGACCCGATCGTGTCCAGTCCGACGAGGGTGCATATGAGGAACAGCAGGACGTCGAAACGGCGCAGCTCCTTGCGGAGCCGGCCGCGCTGTTCGCCCCAGCCCTCGGAGAGGTCGGGGGTCTCGGGTGCGGGCTCTTCGGCCCTGCTGGCGGTGACGGGTGCTTGGGTCACGGGGCGGACTCCTACGGCAGCACGGGGAGGGTCACGTACGGAGCGGCACATCATCTGACTGAACGGCCAGTCAGTAGCCAGCACTGTGAGCCCGGCCACACGGCACTGTCAAGAGCTGTGTAGGGTGAAGCCGTGGCCAGAGTCCGGTTGAGCGTGGAGGAACGGCGCGCGGAGATCCTGCGCGTCGCCGTCGAGCAGATCGAAGCCCGTGGCGTCGGCGGTGTACGCATCGCGGACGTCGCCTCGGCGCTCGGAGTCAGCAGTTCCCTGGTGCTCTACCACTTCTCCACCAAGGAACTGCTCGTCGCCGAGGCCTTCGCCCACGCCGCCGAGGGAGACCTCGCCCACCTGCGCAGACTGCTGGACAAGCCCCGTACCAGCGCCGCGCTCCGGCTGCGCTCGGCCGTGCGTTGGTACGCGCCGACCGGGCAGGCCAAGGGCTGGCGGCTCTGGATCGAGGGCTGGGCGGCCGCGCTGCGCGAACCCGCCCTCAGGAAGGTCGCCCACGACCTCGACCAGCAGTGGAAGGCCGCGATCGCCGACGTCGTCGCGCAGGGCGTGGCAGCCGGCGAGTTCGTCTGCGACCGCCCCGAGGACGTGGCCTGGCGTCTGACCGCGCTGCTCGACGGACTGGCCGTGCAGACGACCTCGTACAAGGGACCGCTCGGCCGCGCCACGATGCTGGAGTGGGTGGACGACGCACTCGTGACCGAACTGGGCATCGACCACGAGACGCTGACGGCCGGTCGATAGGCCCGCGCCTCCCCCACCGGCCGTGCGGCGCGATCCTTCTGCCGCAACCATTGACGCGCCCGTCAGTGTTGCCGCATCCTCTCGGGCCATGGAGAGACAGAGCGGAACGCGTCTGATCGAATCCGATGTCGTCGTCGTGGGCGGAGGGTACGCCGGGCTGGCCGCGGCCCTCCGACTCCACGACCACGCCGTCGACTTCACCCTGGTCGAAGCCTCCGACCGGGTCGGCGGACGGGTCCTGACCGAGATCCGCCCGGGCGGCGGACCCGTCGACCACGGCGGCCAATGGGTCGGCCCCACACAGACCCGCCTCGTCGAACTCGCCGCACGCTTCGACTGCCCCACCTTCCCGACCTGGGAGAAGGGCAGCCACATCGAGGTCTGGCACGACGGCGCGAGGGTCCCCTACACCGGCGCCGCGCCCGCCGACGGGCCCGGCACGGCCGAGTACGTCCGGGTCACCGAGCTCCTCGACGAGTTCGCCCGCACCGTGGACACCGTCCGGCCGTGGCGCACGGCCCGCTTCGAGGAATGGGACGCACGGACGGCACAGTCCTTCTTCCGGTCCGAAACCGGCGACGCGGACGCCCTGCGCCGCCTGGCCCTCGCCGTCCAAGGGCTGTGGTGCGCGGAGCCCGACGAGATCTCGCTCTTCCACGTGCTCTTCTACATCGCCGCGGCCGGCGGCTTCGAGCAGCTGATGGAGACCCGCGGCTGCGCCCAGGACAGCCGGTTCGCCACGGGCGCCGCCGGCCCGGCCCGCGCGGTCGCGGCCCTGCTCGGCGACCGCGTCCGCCTCGGCGAGCAGGCACTCGCGATCGCGTACGACGCCGACGGCGTCCGCGTCCGCACCCCGACCGCCCTGCTCCGGGCGCGCCGGGCGATCGTGGCCCTGCCCCCGCACGCCGTACGGGCCATGGACTTCCTGCCACCCCTGCCCGCCGCCCGGGACGGCTGGCTGTCGCACAGCCCGATGGGACGCGTCGCCAAGGTCCACGCGGTCTACGACACGCCGTTCTGGCGCGAGGAGGGACTGTCCGGGGTGGCGACCCTGTACGACGACGGGCCGATCGGCGTCGTGTTCGACAACTCCCCGGAGGACGGTTCGCACGGCGTTCTCGTCGGATTCGTGTACGGCGACCGCCTGGACGGCTTCGCCGCCCTGGACGAGGCCGACCGCAGGGCGGCCGTCCTGGACAGCCTCGTCTCCGTGGCCGGCCCCCGGGCCGGACGACCGCGCGACTACACGGAGAAGATCTGGTCCCAGGACCCCTTCGCCCGGGGCGGATACGAGGCCTACACGACGCCCGGCGGATGGAGCGGGCACGGCGAACGCGGCTGGCGGGAGCCGACCGGCCCCCTGCACTGGGCGGGGACGGAGACCGCGTCGGAGTGGAACGGCTACATCGACGGCGCGGTGTCGTCGGGGTACCGGGCCGCCGACGAAGTCCTCGCCGATCTGGCCAGGGCGGACGAGGCGAGCGGGTCGGAGGAGGCAGACGAGGCAGACGAGGTGAGCGGGTTGGACGAAGTGGGCGGGGCGAGCGGGTTGGACGAAGTGGGCGGGGCGGCGCGATGACAGCGATCCGGCGGGCACAGGACGACGACGCCCGGGCCGTGGCGGACCGGGCCCGCCTGGTGGTGCGGTCGGCGGCGGTCAGCCAGCGTGAGTTCGCCGCCCGCATCGGCATGGAGCCCACCGCACTGTCCAAGGCCCTCAACGGCGGCCGCCGCCTCGCGGACCGCGAACTCGCCGCCATCGCGCGGATCGGGAAGGTGTCCCTGCGGTACCTGCGGACCGGGGAGGGCCGGCCCCCCACCGCCCCGGACGGCCCGGTGGTGCCCGAGGCGCGACGCCGCGCCGACGCCGTCGACGCGGAGGTCCGCCGGGCCCAGATCCTCGAGGAGACCGCGCGGCTCATCGCCCGGCGCGGCTTCCACCAGGTCCGGGTCGCGGACATCGCCCGCGCCTGCGGAACCAGCACGGGCACGATCCACTACCACTTCCCCACGAAGGGCGACGCGCTGCGCGCCGCCCTGCACCACTACGCCGAGCGGCTCCACCAGCGACTCGAAGCCGAGTTCCGGGACGCGGACGGGCCGGTCGAGAAGCTGCGGCGGCTGATCGACGTCCAGCTGATCAGCGGCGAGGACGACAACGACGAATGGTCGGTGTGGGTGCAGTCGTGGAACGAGGCGATCCTCGACCCCGACCTGCGGGAGGGCCAGCGCGAGATCTACGCCCGCTGGCGGCGGACCGTGCTCGACCTGGTGCACGCCTGCCAGTACGAGGGGATGGCCGGGGACGCCGATCCGGAGGCGCTGACCAGCCGGTTCACCGCTCTCGTGGACGGCCTGGCCATCCAGGTGCTGGCGGGGAACGGGGAGATGTCCCCGGCCCGGATGCGGGACCTGCTCCTAGACGCGTTCGAACCGCACATCACGCTCCGCTGACGGGGCGCGGCGGCGGCTCTCCTCCGGCCGCCGCCCGCCCGGCGCCCGAGAGAGGACGTTCCATGACGACGCTGTTCCCCCACCTGTTCAGCCCGCTGAGGATCGGCGGCGTCACCGTGCCCAACCGGATCCTGTCCTCCGGCCACGACACGGTCCTGGCCGAGGACGGCGCGGTGACCGACGACCTGATCGCCTATCACGAGGCCCGCGCCGCGGGCGGCGTCGGCCTGATCGTGCTCCAGGTCTCCGGCGTGCACGAGTCCGCCCGCTACACCACGCACGTGCTGATGGCCACGGACGACGCGTGCGTCCCCGGCTACGCCCGGCTCGCGGCGGCGGTGCACCGGCACGGCACGAAGGTCTTCGGCCAGCTGTTCCACCCCGGCCGGGAGATCCTGGAGTCCGAGGACGGCACCGCGCCGGTGGCGTGGGCGCCCTCGGCCACGCCGAGCGAGCGCTTCCACGTCATGCCGCGCGCCATGACCGAGGCGGAGATCCGCGAGGTCGTCGACGGTTACGGACAAGCGGCGCGCCGACTGCGCGAGGCCGGACTCGACGGCGTGGAGGTCGTCGCCAGCCACGGCTATCTGCCGGCGCAGTTCCTCAGCCCCCACGTCAACGTCCGGACCGACGGTTGGGGCGGCGACCGCGAGGGGCGGCTGCGGTTCCTGCGCGAGGCTCTGCGCAGCGTCCGGGCGGAGGCCCGGCCGGGCTTCGCCGTCGGCCTGCGCATCTCGGGCGACGAACTCAGCCACGACGGCCTGGACACCGAGCTGGTCCTGGAGACCGTCGCCCGGCTCGACGCCGAAGGCCTCCTCGACTACGTCTCCGTGTGCGCGGGCAGCTCGTCCAGCCTGTCCGGGGCCGAGCACATCGCTCCGCCCATGTTCCGGCCCGCCGGTTACACCGCCCCGCTCGCCGCGAAGGTACGCGCGGTGGTCGGCGTCCCGGTGATGGTGGCCGGCCGGATCAACCAGCCGCAGGAGGCCGAGCGGATCCTCGCGGACGGGCAGGCCGACGCCTGTGCGATGACCAGGGCGCTGATCTGCGACCCGGACCTGCCGGCCAAGACCGCCGAAGGCCGCACCGAGGAGATCCGTGCGTGCGTCGGCTGCAACCAGGCCTGCATCGGCCACTTCCAGCTCGGCCACCCCATCTCTTGCATCCAGCACCCGGAGACGGGGCGGGAGCGTCGCTTCGGGGTTCTGCCGCTCGTGACGCGGCGCAAGAAGGTGCTGGTGGTCGGCGGCGGCCCGGCCGGTCTGAAGGCCGCGGCCGTGGCGGCCGCACGCGGCCACGACGTGGAACTGCACGAGGCGGGCCGGCGCGTGGGCGGTCAGGTGCTGCTTGCCGAACGGCTTCCGGGACGGGCCGAGTTCGGAGGTGTGATCACCAACCTGGAGGGCGAGGCGCACCGCGCCGGAGTCCGCGTCGTGACGGGCTCGCGCATCGACGCCCCGGGCCTCGCCGCCCCGGCCGCGGACGCCGTGATCCTCGCGACCGGGGCCCGGCCCCGCCGGCCGCGCCTGGAGCTGGTGGACGATCCGGTGGTGCTGGACGCCTGGTCGGTGATCCGCGGCGACGCCGAGATCCCCCGCGGCCGCCGGGGGCGGATCGTGGTGGCGGACTGGCGCGGCGACTGGATCGGCCTCGGCACCGCCCTCCTCCTGGCCGGCCGGGGCCGGAAGGTGACCCTCTGCGTGACCGGCTTCGCGGCCGGCGAGCACCTGCAGCAGTACGTACGCGCCGCCATGCTGGCCCAGGCGGTGCGCGCCCGGATCGAGATCGTTCCCAACGTCCGGCTCCACGGCGCGGACGACGACACCGTCTACCTCCAGCACACCCTGACCGAGGACCCGGTGGTGCTGGAGGGCGCGGCCGGAGTCGTACTGGCGCAGGGCCACCTCCCGGTCACCGACCTCGACCCGCTCGCCCTGGGCGTCGCGCCCGACCGTGTCTTCGCGGTGGGCGACCGCGTCAGCCCGCGCACGGTGGAGGAGGCGGTACTGGAGGGCCTGACGGTGGCGTCCGGGCTGTAGACATGGCGATTCCGCCGCCGCCGAAGGGGCCCGCACATCGTTGAGCCCTGAGCTCTTCGGGCGCCGCCGGGGCGTGGACGCGCCTCCCGCACGGAGGTCAGAGCCAGCCGTTGCGGCGGAAGCCGCGGTGGATGACGAAGCAGGCGAGGGCCATGATGCCGAGAACCATGGGGTAGCCGTAGGTCCAGCGCAGCTCGGGCATGTTCTCGAAGTTCATGCCGTAGACCCCGCACACCATCGTCGGGACCGCGATGATGGCGGCCCAGGCGGTGATCTTGCGCATGTCCTCGTTCTGGGCGACGGTCACCTGCGCGAGGTGAGCCTGGAGGATCGAGTCGAGGAGCGTGTCGTACGAGGCCACCTGCTCGGTGACCCGCGCCAGGTGGTCGGCCACGTCACGGAAGTACGCGCGTATCTCGGCTGCGATGATCGGCATCGGCTCGGAGGCCAGGCGTTGGAGCGGCCGGCCCAACGGTGCCACGGCCCGCTTGAGTTCGAGGAGCTCGCGCTTGAGCTGGTAGATCCGTCCGACATCGCTGCGGTGGCCCTGCTCGGAGAAGACCGCGGTCTCGATCGCGTCCAGGTCGTCCTGCACGGCCTCCGTGACGGCGAGGTAGTCGTCGACGACGTGGTCCGCGATCGCGTGCAGCACCGCGGAGGGTCCCTTCACGAGCTGCTCGGGCTCCGACTCCAGGGCCTCACGCAGCGGACCGAGCGAACCGTGCCCTCCGTGGCGGATGGTGATGACGAAGTCGGGCCCCGTGAAGGCCATCAGCTCGCCGGTGTCCACCACCTCGCTGGTGGCGGTGAGCTCGGCGTGCTCCACGTACCGCACCGTCTTGAAGACGGCGAACAGTACGTCGTCGTACTGCTCGAGTTTCGGCCGCTGGTGGGCGTGGACGGCGTCCTCCACGGCCAGCGGGTGCAGCCCGAAGAGTTCGGCCAGCCCCGCGAACTCCTTCTCCTCCGGTTCGTGCAGGCCGATCCACACGAACCCGCCCGACTTCCGCACGCGCCGCACGGCCTCCTCGACCGACCGGCCCCCGTCCTGTCGTACGCCGTCCCGGTAGACCACGCAGTTGACCACCGCGCTGCCGAGCGGCGAACGCGCCGGGTGACTGAGGTCCACAGCACGCCGGTACGTCCGGCGGACGGCGCTGCGCAGGCGGTGGATCATCGACACGGGGAACTCTCCTTCGGCAGATCGCCGCCAGTCTGCCACCAGCCCTTCTGGGTGCAGAAGTTCTACATCGCCGCCCCGATCGCCGCCGTCCTCGCCGTCCCCGCCGGCCGGATCCGGCTCATCGCCGCCGACCGGACCGACGCCACCGTCGCGGCTCACCGCCGCCGACGGCGACGTCGAGGTCGGCCGGCTGACCGGCCCCGCCGAGATCAGCACCGCCCGGGGCGACATCCGCATCGCCGAGGCGAACAACGGCACGGTCACCACGACCACCCAGGCCATCGCGGCGAACGCGCCGCTCATCCGGAGCGGGGTCACGGAGACTGCGTGAGGTGCCGCGCGGCATAGCGCACCTCACTGGTCGGCCCCCGACTGCGTCCAGACGTCGTTGAGGACCTTGTCGGCGAGATCCGGCTGTCCGGGACGCGCGTGAGGGGTGTCCCCTCGGGGACCGGAGCGGCGGGGAGGCCGTAGGTGCGGCGGATGCGGTCGAGGACCTGTCGTACGAGCGTCTCCGCGGCCTCTCGGGCCTGTCGCTCGGTGCCGAACTCCAGCGCCACGTCCACGGCCACCAGCGCGTTCCCCATGCGGCCACGGGCCCAGCCGACGGGGACGTCCTCATCGGCGCGGCTCGACCGGGGATCGGGGGACGAGGCCCACTCCGTGCCGGCGGCCAGGGACCAGTCGGTGCCCGAACTCCGTACCCGGGCGTCCAGCAGCCCGGGGTGCTCCACCTCGTACTGCGCGCGCTCGGCACTGTCGGTCATCCCCGCTCCGGCGGCGAGGGCCACGGTCAACACGACCTGCGTGTCGGGTCGCAGCGCGGACCGCTCCGTCATCACGCACGAGGTGCGCGCACGGGCACGGCGGTCGTCGGCGGTTTTGGGCTGGTGGAAGCCGTCCTCCAGGAAGTGCCGGGCATCGGAGAAGATGTCGGCGGGCGGCTGACCGCCGAACCCTCTCCCCGGGTGCTCCATGAGGGGACGTACGGACGGGAGGGGAAGCAGCTCGCAGGCCGGGGCGAGGACGCGGAGCGGTCCCATCGCGCCGGGGGCCGAGAAGACCGAGCCGACCAGGAGGACCACGGTGGTCGCGCCCACCGACGCGGACAGCGCGCCGGCGCCCAGACGCCGTGCCCGGCCCGTACTGCCTTGCGCGTCTTGGGGCTCCGGCCCCGCTGCCAGGCTGCGCTGCAGTTCGATGTGCCGGAACCGGTAGACGCCGCCGGTCTGCCGCAGCACTCCGCGGCGGTGCGCGTCCGCGAGGAACGCGGTGAGCCGCCGGGGCAGGCGTCCGGTCGAGGCGAACCACCAGCGTGCCACCGTGAAGCGGCCCCACGCAGACATGGCGCAGCTCCACAGACACCACCACACGGCCAGCGCGCCGAGCACGGCGGCCCAGCGCCAGGGGGTGACGGCGTCCGCTCCTCGCCCCAGGCCCCAGAACAGGAGGGTGGTGATCACCGGGACGGGCAGAGCCTTCTGCGCGGACAGCATGCTCCGCGTGTGCGGGAAGGTGAAGGGAGCGAGGGCCAGCGTGGCACGGCGGTCCTCGCGCAGCAGGGCGACGGGGTCGCTCGCCTGCAGGTCGGCAGGCCGGCGGACCACGTCGAGTGTCCGTGAGACGGCCACGAGCGGCACGAGCAGCAGGAAGGAGGCGAAGAGGATGGCGACGCCGTTGCCTGATGCCACGGCCCAGATCCACACGGCGAGCCCCGCCACCGGCATCACCACGGAGAGTACGGCTCCCACCGGCCGCTCCCGCAGGGAGTCGAGCACCTCACGCCGGGGCGAGTGGAGCCGCTGCGGAGGACCGGCGGCGCTTCCGTGCTCGGCGATCCAGTCGAGCGTCCCGGTGCACAGGGCCGCGGCCAGCGTGAGAAGGCCCGCGCGGAGTCCGAGGCCCGGGACGGTCGTCTCCCCCGGCGCCGGCAGGGCGGTGGCTGCGACCGCCACCGCGAGGAGCAGTCCCAGCGGGAGGGAGACCAGCAGGACACGGAACGTCCACGGCACCTGCTCTTCGAGGTGCCACCAAGCGATGTCCTGCCCGGGGCCTCGGGCGAGACGGGCCAGGTACCGGCGGGCGCGACCCGGCGTCACGCGGTCGTGCCGGCCCGGAACCGCGGCCGGGTCCGGCTGGTAGGCGGTGTCGACGAAAGCGTTCAGCAGGTGCCGTTCCACCGCCTTCCGGGTGGTGAGGTCGCGCTGTTCCAGGAGGTCGTCGGGGCGCGCGGTGGTGTCGCTGTAGACGGCTCGGGCCAGGGAGACCATGAGCGGAGTGCGCAGAACCTCGTGCAGACGCCGCGCCGCGGGATCGTCGGAGCCGGGGCCTCCGGGATCGGGGCCTCCGGAATCGGGAGCGCGGGGGTCCGGGTCGCCGGATTCCGGGGCAGGGAACGTGGCGACGGCGGCCAGCCGTTCCAGGACGCGGTCCCACTTCGTCGTGGAGTCGTCCCGCTCCCGGCTGGTGAGCGGCAGGTAGGCGCGCAGCTCGGTCAGTTCCAGCGGCTGGAGCTGGACGGCCGCCGTCTTGGGGATGCGCAGTTCGCCCGCGTTCACCGCACCGGTGAACTCGGCGGTACGGCTGGTGAGGACGAAGCGGGCGGCGGGAAGCAGACTTCTGCACAGCTGGGCGAGGGCCCTGGAGCGTGTGGCGTCGGGGAGCTCGTCGAAGCCGTCCAGGACGGGCAGGACGCGTCCGGACGTGATGAGGCCGTGAGCGGTGGCACGCGCGGAGGCGGAGGAGCCGTCGTCCGCCAGGACCCGGGAGTGCGTCTGGGCGAGCCATCCGGCCGCCCACCACCACAGAGGCGTCCCCTCTCCGGGGTCCCATGACGAGACCGGGAACACGACGGGCACCGGATCGCCGGGCCTGCGTCGCGCCAGCAGCTCCGCGGCCAGGTGGAGGACCAGCACCGACTTTCCGGCGCCGGCCTCGCCGAGGATCACGAGGCGGCCGTGCGGCAGGCTCTCGTACGTCCGGACGATGTGGGAGAAGGAGCCGTCGAGCCGGGGCACCGCCTCGCCGGCGCCCGCGAGGTTCACCGCATGGTCGCCGATGCCGCTCGGGGCCGCCGTCCAGCGCACCGGCAGCGGACCGGGATCGTGCAGGCGGACGGCGGCCTCCTCCCGTGCGTACTGCTCGGCGAGGGTCCGCGCCAGCGACGAGGCCGCCTGGCTCAGCGCTTGGTCCGACGGAGGCTGCCGGGGCCGACGCCGGGAGCGTGCCCTTCCGAGGACGACACCGGCCGCGGCACCCAGAACGAGACATGCCGCAGCGACCCACCGGTCCGTGGTCTCCGAGCCCAGCAGCGCGCCGTCCCCGGCCAGGCCGATGGCGAGCGCGACGCCCATGAGGAAGGCGAGTGCGGGCTCGGCCCGTTCCCGGCGCGGTGGCGGGGACTGCGGCGGGTAGACCATCTCGCCGGTCTGGTACGCGTGCACCACCAGGGCAGGCCTGCCCCCGTCCGCCTGCGGGACGTGGAGATGGACCTGCGCGGCGTGGTGGAAGGCAACGCCTCCGTGGTCGGCGTGGACCGTGACGCCCTGGTGGGGGCCCGCATCGCCGTCACCGGGGTCGCCGTCGCCGCCGCCCTCGACGGTGTGGGGTGGGCTCGTGTCAGCCGGTGCCGGTCCGTTCAGCCCTGGGTCGGATCCGGCGCCGGAGGGACGGAGAGGTTCACGTCCCCGTTCACGACGCCGGCCGCGACCGATCCCCGGTCGGCGTGGATCCGGACGTCGCCCTGTACCGCGATCCCGCCCGCGCCCGTCGTCGCCGGGCCGGGCGGAGCGTGGCGCCGCAGCAGCCCGCGCAGCGCTTCTGCCGCACCGTCCCGTTCGTCTTCCCGCAGCCCCTCGAGCAGCTCCTCGATGCGGGACCGCCACACCGCGTCGTGCCCGACATGCGCACGTTCCGCGGTCGCCTCGCCGTCCTCCCGTGCGACCGCGAGCTCCGCGGCGGTACGGTCCAACCGCTCCAGTTCGGCTTGCTGGCGCCGCTCGTCACCGCGCCCGAACCACTGCGCCAGCGCCTGCCGCAGTCCGGCCCCCGCATCCGTACCCGCGGCCTGCACCACCGCGGCCCCGCCCATACTGGCAAGCGCTACCAGGGCCTGCTCCAACATCCCCGCCCCCTCCTCGCGCCCGGCCTGCCGGGACCCCACCGTATCGCGTAACTCGGCCTCCCCGTCGGGCAGATGGCGTCCCACGAGCTCCGCCAAGACCTCCGCTTCACACGGCGCGGGATCGAGGCGCGGCGCGGACGGGGGCCGTCGTCGTCGCGCGGGGTCGGCGCGTTGACCGACCCCGCGCCACCCCGCGCGACCGACGCCACATCGGACGCGGACGGGTTCAGCCGGCCAGTTCCGCGTCGGCCGCAGCCACCGCGTCGCTGTTGCGCGTGCGGGCACCGTTCAGCCTGTCCTGGTGCTCGGCGATCTGCGCCTTCTGGATCTTCGACTCCTCGGCGAACCACACCGCGACCAGGTCCGTCTTCTCCTTGCAGTCGATCTCCGCCGTGGCGACGGCGATCTCCTCCTTCGACGCGGGCCCGCCTTCCGCGTGCGGCGCGATCTCCGCCGCCTCGAACGGGGTGGCGGCCGCGTAGCCTTCGGCCTTCATGCACTGCGACCAACCGGCCAGGGCCTGCTTCACGGCCGGGGCCCGCATGGACTCGGTGAAGCTGTTCCCGTTCAGCTCGGAGACGAACGTCAGGTCTTCGGCCGTGGGCTGCGTCAGCTTGCCCTTCGCCCACCCGAAGCAACCGCCCTTGTGGATCTTCTTGCCCTTGTAGGACTCGGGGGCGGGTCCGGCGGCCCGGGCCGCACCGGGCACGTTCGGCATGGTGGGCCTGGAGTGCCCGGTCAGCACCTGAACCTGTTCGTCGGTCAGCTCTGGCATCTTCTGCCGCACCTGGCGGGTCAGCGCCTCGGGCAGCCCGTACCCGTACCGGGCAGCAGCCTGCCGGTCGGTGAGCCCGTATCTGCGCTCCATGTTGGCGTCGTTGTCGTTCGGCGGCGGAGTCGTGCCGGCCAGCGGCAGCTCGACGGAGAAGCCGTAACCGGCCATGCACTTCTCCTGGAGATTCCGCGACGCCTGGTCCAGGGCCACGGTGTCCTGGTAGGTCTGCATGTACGTCTCCAGCGGCAGGGACAAGCCCTTGGCCAGACCCCGCTCCGGAGTCGCCTTGGGCCAGTTCGCCTTGTCCACCATCGGCTTGTTCTCCGCCACCGGCGCGGTGCCGGCATCGGTCGCGGTCCCCGCGCCGCATCCGGCGAGCAGGGCGGTCGTCGCCGCCATGGCCGCGGCGGCGAGGCCCGCGCGCTTGTTCCAGGTCATGAGTGGTGTTCCGATCTGCGAGAGCGGTGGCAAGGGGCGGTGGCTCAGGCGAAGTGCTGGGACGCGTTCTCGTTCTTGAGCGCCGAGATCAGGTTGGTGAGATTGCAGTCGCCCCAGGGCTCGTTGTGGGCGAAGTACTGCGAGGTGCCGCCGTAGCCCGAGTTGTAGTACACGCGGTAGTTGTCCGAGGAGGAGCAGTTCTGCACCGAGGCCGCGTTGTTCTTCACGTACTGCCACGCCCCGTTGCCGTTCCCGTTGAAGACGTAGCGGTACGTCGTCAGGGTCGACCCCTGGTACTGGCTCGATCCCCAGTAATCGGAGACGTTCCCGTAGAAGGCGGCCCAGCTGGTGATGTAGCGGCCGTCCTGGACGGCGTACTCCTTGGAGTTGTACAGCAGCCAGAGGTCGCCTTCGGAGCAGGTGATCCACGGAACGTCGCAGTTGCTGGTGACCGTGTATTCGGCGGCGTGAGCCGGGGTGGCGGTGACCAGCAGCCCGATGCCGGCAGCGAGAGCGGTGAAGGCCGCGGACATCCTGGCCCGAGCTGAGGTGTTCTTCATGCTGTGCATTTCCTTCCCCGATGGCGGAAAGCCCTTTTCCGTGCGGTCGTTTCCGGGCGAGGTCAGCCCGTCTGCGCCGCCGAGGCGAGGGTGCGGATGACGGACAGGTCGGCGTACAGGTTGTTGCCGGGGCACTCGGTCGGGTAGCCGTCGCGGTGGCCCGAGATCCGGTTCAGGGTGACCTTCTGGCCCTTGGTGTACTTGCCGTTGTCGGCGGCCGCGGCGAGGACGACGGTGCCGGCGGCGTCGTAGCCGTACAGACCGAGCTTCCAGGCGGCGACCCCGGCCACCGCGTCGAGCACGGGCTGCGAGGAGATCGCGTCGTTGTAGTTGCCGAGGACGGCAACGCCGGTGGTGTCCGTGTTGAAGCCGTAGGTCTGCGCGCCCAGGACCGGCTTGTCGATGCCGCCCGCGCGACCCTCGAAGACGGTGCCGCACTTGTCGACGAGGAACTGGTAGCCGATGTCGTTCCAGCCCTGGCTCTGCACGTGGTACAGGAAGATCGCGCGGATGATGTCCGGGGACTGGTCGCAGGTGTAGTCGTTGGTGCCGGCGGTGTGGTGGGCGAACACCACCTTGGTGTCGGTGGTGTACGTCGGCGGGTCCTTCACCAGCGACTCGTCGGCGTTCCAGCCGGAACGCGGGACGACAGCGGGCCGCGGAGCCGTGCTCGCCGTGGCCGTGGCGGTCGTCGTGGCCGTGGCGGTCGTCGTGGCCGTGGCCGTGGCCGTCGTCGTGGCGGGTGCGGCGGCGTACGACGTGGCGGAGGCCGCGACCGTCTCCGGGGCCACCAGCTCCACCCGCAGCCCGGCGGGCAGCTTCGACAGCTTTCCGTGCCGCCCGGTCACCCGGACCTGGACGCCGTCGGACGGCCCGGTCCACAGCGGCTGGGTTCCGGCACGCACCCCGCCTGCTTCGGTGGCGGCCCCGACCTCGGGCGTACGCACGTCGAGTTCGAGCTCACGCCAACCGGACCAGACACCGGTGACGCTGTCGCGGGTCCGGACCTGCGCCGTTCCGCCGAGTTCGGCGCGCGGGTCGGCCCAGGTGACGCCGAGCATGCTGAACGGCGCGGTGCTCCGGGCGGACAGCGCGCGCTGGGCGGGGTCGGAACCGTGCAGCGCGATGCTCCGCACCCCGGCCGGACTCTGTGCCGCCGGCGCCACCGGGGAGGTGAGACCGAGGGTCGCGAGGGTGACGGCGGTGGCCGCCACGACCCTGGCCGTACGACGGAAACGGAAGAGGTGCGGGGTCACTGGGCTCCTTCAGGGGCTGTGGGTGATTCGGGGGTGGAGAGTTTCACTGCTGCACGTGGCCCGGCCGAAGACGCGGGCGGCGATGGCGCGTTCGCGCCGCACGCCAGCGGCAAAGCCGAAGCGACGGCGATGCCGTCGCGGTCACGACGGCGGCCGTCCAGGCACCGGGAAACCCTTGTGGCATGCGGGGTTTCGGAACCGTCTGGTCCTGCTGGTCCTACCGGCTGTTCGCTCGTCGGCACGGCCACGCTCTCTGTCGATGAAAATTCCCCCGGGTTATACATCATCGGATTCAACGAATGCCAGGCAGTGGAAAATTCGGACATGGCGACCCTGATCACCATCACCCCGCAAGGGAAATGCCCTATATGCGTGAACGGTTGACGAACCATCAACTCCGTGTCGGAGAATCCTCCCGCCACGATCGCCCACCTCCGGCGAGGCCGCTTTTCCGTGAACGGAAGGTGGCCTGGTTCGGCATGCCTTGAGGCGTGCCGGTCGAGGGCGGATCGACCGTGACCGGCGACGGAGCACCCGCGCCGGTGCGTCGGTGCGTCGGTGCGCCCCTTTCGCCGAGCGCGGGAGGGGTTCCGATGAGGAGAATGGCGTGAAAGCGATATACGGGTGAGCGATAGCCTGCCTCGTGGTTTCGGCGAAAGACCCCATGCGGCGGGCGAGCTGTCGGGCCATGTCTGGAAATGCCGCCGTCGTGTGATCAAAGGGATTCCGTTCCGGCGTCGGACCGGCCTCTCCTGGCAGGACCTGCCTCCGAAGGCCGGATCGACTGGAGCACGGTCAGCGCTGAGTACGCGCTCGTCGACAGCTCTGACGTCTCAGGAGGAGCCGTCGAATTCGGTCAGGACGAGCACCGGCTCGTCCTCGGCGAACCCACGTGCTTCGGCATCGACGTACGCCTGCTGCACCTGCTGCGCGTGTCGAGGTCGGCGAGGAGTTAGGGGGTCGGGCACGGCTCGCACGGGCCGAACAGGGCCCCGGAGGGGCCATCCGGCCCTCCTCCCCCTGACGGAACGCGGCCAGACTGGGAGGGGACACCGTAGGCCTTCGATCCTCCGGGAGAACGGGATGACCGCCTCGCGCCACACCGTCAGTGACGTCATGACCCGCACCGCCATCGCCGTCGGGCGTGACGCGCCGTACAAGGAGATCGTCGCGCTCCTGGACCGCTGGAAGGTGAGCGCCCTGCCCGTCCTGGAGGGCGAGGGACGGGTGATC
>NZ_JBIAMM010000024.1:0-70999 GCF_042874095.1 Streptomyces sp. NPDC004266 | reverse complement strand
CGATGACCACCGGGAGCGTGTCCTCGTCGATCTTGCGCCGCAGCACCGCCGCCATGTGCTCGGACAGTTCGATGCCCACCACCGGCACGCCGCGTTCCCGCAGCGGGACTCCCACCCGTCCGGTTCCGATCGCGAACTCCAGCGCCCGGCCGTCTCCGGCGAGCTCGGCGAGGAAGGCGAGGGTCGGTCCGAGAACGGCAGCCGAGGACGCTTCGGCTTCTTCGGCGTCGTAGCGGTCGGCGGTCGCGCGGCTCCACAGTTCACTGCTCGTCACGGGTGGCCACTGTGCCGGGTGCCCAGGGGCGCTGTCGACGCATTTAAGTTCTCCGCGGCTCGGCGTGCACCGCCCACGACTCGTCGTCGCCTAGGCAGGGCTTCGGCCGAACCGCCCCGCATCCCTGATCATCAGTCCTGGAGTGATCCGACCGTTCTGGAGATCATTTCTTCAGGAGTTCCAGGGCGCTCGGCACGGGGCCCCCGCCGGGGCGATCGACTGGACCCCGCCGTCACTCCCCCGCGCCTTGCGGCGAACCAGTGGACCTCTGCCGTGGGACACGGTTTGGACCGCTCCGGAACGGCCAAAAGA
Source organism: Streptomyces sp. NPDC004266 (assembly GCF_042874095.1). Lineage (NCBI taxonomy): Bacteria > Bacillati > Actinomycetota > Actinomycetes > Kitasatosporales > Streptomycetaceae > Streptomyces > Streptomyces sp. NPDC004266. The sequence continues at coordinate 70,413 of NZ_JBIAMM010000024.1, read as the reverse complement.
CGAGCATGACCCTGCAGTCCGTCACGCCCGCCGCCACTCCTGCCGCCATGCCTGCGCCGAAAACACGCCCCGTCTCCTTTGCGGAGCTGCTCGAGCAGGTCCGCTATGACGGCGCCTTCCCCACCCGCGAACGTGCCGAGGCGGTGGTGAGACCTGTTCTCGTCGCTCTCGGACAGCAGCTCGTCGGAGACGAGCGCGTCGACCTCGCGGGCTGCCTGCCCACAGAAGCGGCCGCCCTCTTCGCCACCCAGATCCCTGCGGTCACGCCCCTCGGCGCCGAGGATTTCGTCCACGCCCTTGCCCGTGAGTTCGACGGCAGCCTCGCCACCACCCGCTGGAACGTCGAAGCCGTCCTCGGCACAGTCGCGCGCATCGCTGGAAGCCAGCTGGTCACCCGTATCCTCCACCAACTTCCCTCGGGCTACGCGCCGCTGTTCGGCCGGACGTGCGGACGCGAGTGGACTGCGCCCTGATCTGAGGGGAGGACGCGAGGACGCGTCGTTCCGACTGCCCTCTGCTGTCCGGGGACGAACAGCGGCAGCACCGTGACGCCCGTGGCCGTGACGGAGCCGCTGATCCGGAGCACCGTCCCGTACCCGCCGCCCCTGCCCTGTCACCGAGGGGTACGGGACAGGGGCCGCCCAGGTGCGGGACCGGCTGCCTCGGTTGACCCGGCGGGCGGCGTGGCTCGACCACGAGGCCCCCTTGCCGATCGTCGAAGGCGCGGTCATCCGGTCGACGGTTGCGAGACCGCCCAGCGGTGGGGTGAACAAGCCCGTGTGACCGTGGTGGTCCCGGACCGGTGCCCGCTCCGAGGAGGTGGATCGGTGCCGACCGTGGGAGCGGCCGACGGAACCGAACAGACTCACCCCCGCCCGGGTCCGCCGGGGGTTCAGGAACCTGCACGCGGAGACGGGCACGCCGGCCGGTGCACCGGAACACCTCGCCCCGGCGATCGCCCGCCCTCCCCCAGAGCCGATCTCGGAGAGTCCAGAAAGTCATGCCCGATCGACGGGCAGGGGTGCTCGATCAATCCCGGAGCGGTATCTCCGCGATGACGCGGGTGCCGTCGAGCCTTGTGTGAACGACGCAGCGCAGCACGTGCGCTTCGACGATGTCCAGGCCGCGTCCGCCGCAGACGAGCTCGTCCTCGTGGCGGGGGCGGCCGGGGCGCGGCCGCCACCGGCCGTTGTCCTTGACCTCGACGGCCAGCGTCGAAAGGCCGGCGGAGAGCAGCAGCGCCACGTCCGGGCCGCCGCTGTGCCGCACCGCGTTGCCCACCAACTCGCTCACCACGAGTCCCAGGGCGTCGTCGACCCCGGCCGGCAGGCCCCAGCGTGCGGCCACACCACGAGCGAACCGCCGGAGGACCGGGACCGAAGCCGCCGTCGCGGCCGTCAGGCATCCTGCGGTCCGCCGCCCGGTCCACGGCAGGTCCGGCCGGTACGTCGAGTGGACGCCGATCCGGTCCTCGGCAAGGACGGCCGGACGGAGGTGCGGGATGGCGGACATCGGGTCTCCCGAGACTGCGGATGGATTCCCCCGCTCTTCACGGTCGGGGCCGGTCCCCGGGAAAACAATCCGGGTCGGCGGCTTTAGGGGTACGCAAGCGACGCCCGGCCCCGCAGGAAGCAGGCCCCCCGTCCGGCCGGGGCCCGGCACCGTCTCAGTCGGCAGGGTCCGGGCCCGGCGACGTCTCAGCGGCCCGGCCCGGGCTCCCCCAGGCTGCCCGGCCCGGGCTCCCCCAGCGCGTCTGCCACGGCCTTACGCGTGGTACGCAGTTTGCGCAGCACGCTGGCCACGTGGTTCTCGACGGTCCGCAGGGACAGGTACAGGGTGTCCGCGATGACCTGGTTGGTCGCGCCGACCGCCAGCAGTTCCGCCACCTGCCGTTCGCGGGGCGACAGCCGGTCCCCGTAACCGCGGCGGCCCGGGGTCCCGGGCCGGGTGAGGCCGAAATCCCGCATCAGGTGCCGGCAGCGGGAGGCGTCGGCCTGCGCGCCGAGTGCGGAGTACGTGTCGACGGCCGCCACCAGGAGCTCTGTCGCCTCATCGGGCCTGCGGGCCAGGGCCAGCGCACGGCCCTGGCGCTCGGTGGCGCGCGCCGCCTCGTACGGGCGCCCGATGTCCAGCCACCCGCGTCGGGCGGCCCCGAACTCCTCCGCCGCACGCTCGGGGCCGTCCTCGAGGCCGAGGAGTCCGCGGGCCACGTGGATCTCCGCCACCGCCGCCGGGGCGTCGCGGCCCCGGAGCCCCTGGTGCGCCTCCTCGACGAGCTGCCGGGCGGAGGAGCGGTCGCCGCAGGCGAGCGCCGCCTCCACCGCGACGGGGACCAGCCCCGTCGCCTTGGTCCAGGCCTGCGCGCTCCGCAGGGCGGCGAGGGCGGGTTCGCCCGCCGCCCATGCCTCCTGTCCGGCTCCCTGGGCGAGCCGGACGGACATGAGGCCGGCGGTGCCGCGCAGCTCGGTGCTCACGGCGATCTGTCGCGCCCCGTGCCTCGTCGCCCGCTCGAAGTGCTCCAGCGCCAGGTCGCGCTGCCCCCGTGCGAACGCCAACGTGCCGAAGGCGAGCAAGCGCTCCGCGTGGGGCACGCTGATGTCCGGATACGCGCCGATCAGAGCGTCGAAGCGGTCCTCGAGGCCGTCCCAGCGCCCAGCGAGGGTATCGAGCCACAGCTCGAGCACGCGCCCGTAGCACTCCACGATCACCGCACCGGCCCGGCGGCCCTGCTCCCGGCTCTCCGCGACCAGCCCGGCGGCGCGGCCGTCGTGTCCGAGCGCGATGGCCGCCTCGGCGACGTTGTGGAGGGCTCGGGCGGTCTGCCAGAGCTCGGCCGGGGAGTCCGCCTCCCTCGGCAGCCGGTCGATCATGTCCCAGACCTCACGCTCCCCTCGCCAGCTGAGCAAGGTCATCCGCGTCGCGTTGTACGCGGCCTGGAGGGCTTCGTCCCCGCTGTCTTCGAGCGCCTGCCGGGCCCGCCCCATCCAGTGCGCCGCCCACTCGGGCCCGGCCCGCTCGTTGAGTACGAGGGCGAGCATCCCCCGGCCGGCCGTCGCGGGACGCCCCGAAAGCTCTTCGACCGCGAGTTCGAGTTCACTCGCCCATGACGGGGAGGCGGATTCGTTCAGGAGCAGCAGGCCGAGCCCCATGCGGATCTCCCCGCGGATCGGCCTGGGGAGGTGCGGGTCCTCCACCAGGCGCCGCAGCACTCGCGCGGCGGAGGTGAAGTCGACGCCGTTGTACGCGATCCGCGCGAGCGCCGTGGCGGCGCGGGAGCGGCGCTCGGTGTCGAGGCCGGGCTCGTCGAGGATCTGGTGGAGCAGTGCGGCGGCCGTGCCCTGGTCTCCGACGGCAGCGGCCTGATCGGCGGCTTCCTCCGCGCGGTGCAGCCACGCGGCGCGGTCGCCGAGCGCCAGAGTGTGATGGGCGATCTGCACGAGCGGGGGCTGCGTCAGCCCCTGAAGGGCCGCTACGGCCGACCGGTGCAGCCGGTCCCGTCGCGGCGCCGGGATGTGCTGGTACGCGGCCTGCTGGGCCAGGACGTGCCGGAACGCGTACCGGTGGTCTTCCGTCCCGCGGAGCAGGGAGCTGCGCAGCGCTTCGATCAGCCCGTCGGTGCCGGTCTCGGCGTCGAGGCCGGCGACGGTGGCGAGCAGCGTCTCGTCCGAGGGGACGGCGAGCACGGCCGCGGCGGCGACGATCGCCGCACCGGCCGCCGACAGGCCGGCCAGCCGCTCGGTGACCGCCTCCCGCAGTCCCTTCGGCACGTCGGTGTCCTGGAGGCGGCGGACCGCCTCCTGCTGATCGATCGTGTCGCCCTGCTCGGTGAGCGTGAGCAGATCTTCCTCGGCGACCAGCGGCAGGCCTTCGCTCCGCTCGTACAGCGCGGAGGCCAGCGCGGGCGTGGCCACCGGGCCCAGGGCGGCGGAGGCCAGCTCCCGCACGTCCTCCGCCGTGAGCGGACCGAGTCTGATCACCGCGCCGCCCGCGCCCGAGGGGTGGCGGTACGCGGCGCCGAGCACCGAGGTGTCCGGGGGCAGGTCCTCGGCGCGGTAGGTGAGCGCGAGGCTGAGCTCGTCCGGCAGGTCACGGGCGAGCAGCAGGAGCAGATCCCTGGTGGCCTCGTCCACCCAGTGCGTGTCCTCGATGATCAGTACGGTCGGACCCAGGGCGGCGAGGAGCGCCCGCACGCCGTGGACCAGCCGGAGCCGCTCGGCCTGGTCCCCTCCCCTCTCCGGGGGCGCCGGCGGGAGCCGGTCCGCCAGGCCCGGCAGGAGCCGGCCCAGTGCGCCGACCGCGTCGGGCAGTCCGGTGTCCGGCAGCCACGGACCGGCCTTGGTCAGCGCGTCGGACACCGGTCCGTAGGGGAAGGGCTCGCGCAACGGCTGACAGAAACCGGTGAGGACCGGCCGGCCCTCGGCGCGCAGTACTGCGGCGGCCTCGCCGACCAGCCGCGACTTCCCGATCCCGGCCTCGCCCTCGATCAGCACCACCGCCGGCGGGTGCCGCACCGCGGTCATGAGCAGGTCGAGCTCACGACGGCGCCCCACGTAACGGAACGTGCCCACCGCTGTGGCCGCTCCCTGGCCGAGTGACCCCGCCACGTGCTCACCCACCTCGCCCCCGGACGCCCCCGGCCCTTCCAGCCTATGCGTGGGCACTCCGACGGACGACCGGACGAGGACCCGGCACGCCGACCGCGACCACGCACGGTGGTCTCGGGCCGGTGTCCGCGCGTGGGAGGGCGCGCCCTCCGCCCGGACGGGTGGCGCCTCTCCCGGGACGTGGCGCTGCTCGCGGCCCGTAGGACACCGGCGCTCCCACAGGGGAAGAGTCCCGTGTCCGTCCAGCTGATCCGCCCGGCCGATCCGCCCGGCTGATCCGTCCGGCTGACCCGCCCGGCTGATCCGTCCGATCCGGGGTAAGCGCCTGAGGCGCACCGAAGATCAGCGATGTTCCACCCGGAAGGAAGAACCGCGTGACCCAGATCCCGACGCAGCACAGGACCCGCACGGTAGGCGTGGAGGAGGAGCTGCTGCTCGTCAGCGCCCGGACCGGTGAGCCACTCGCTCTGTCGTCCGCCGTCCTTGCCGCGGCCGCCGGGGGCGAGGCGGGGGACGTCTTCGAGAAGGAGCTGCACCAGGAGCAGCTGGAGTTCGCCACCCGCCCCGTCAGCGACATGGGCGCCCTCCGCGAGGAGATCGTCCGGTGGCGCGGCGAGGCCAGGCGCCACGCCGAGGGTGTCGGTGCCCAGGTGGCCGCGCTGGCGACCTCGCCCCTCGCGGTGCAGCCCTCCCGGAACCTCGGGCGGCGGTACCGGTGGATGGCCGACCAGTTCGCCCTGACCGCGGAGGAGCAGCTCACCGGCGGATGCCACGTGCACGTCTCCGTCGAGTCGGACGAGGAGGGGGTCGCGGTCCTCGACCGGATCCGTACGTGGCTGCCGCTCCTGACCGCGATCAGCGCCAATTCGCCCTATTGGCAGGGGAAGGACACGGGGTACGCCAGCTACCGCAGCCGGGTCTGGTACCGCCTCCCCTCCGCAGGCCCGTACGAGCCGTTCGGCAGCGCGGCCGGGTACCACGCCCGCGTACGCGACATGCTGGGGACCGGGGTCCTGCGCGACCAGGGCATGATCTACTTCGACGCCCGTCTCTCCCACAACTTCCCCACCGTCGAGATCCGCGTCGCCGACGTCTGTCTCGAACCCGACACCACCGTGCTGGTGGCCACTCTCGCCCGGGCCCTGGTCGAGACCGAGGCGCGGGCCTGGCGGTCGGGAGAGCCCGTGCCCCGTGTCCCGGTCGAACTGCTCCGGCTCGCAGCCTGGCAGGCCGCCCGCTCGGGACCGGAGGGTCCGCTGCTCGACCCTCAGACGCTGCGGCCGATCCCTCCGGAGGCGGCCTTCGACGCCTTCATCGCGCACACCGAGGACGCCCTGCGGGAGACCGGCGACCTCGACCGGGCGCGCGCCGCCCTCAAGAACCTCCTGGTACGCGGCGGAGGGGCCCGACGCCAGCGCGACCTCCGCGAAGGCGGGATGGAGCTCGGCGAGGTCGTCCGCGCCTGCGCCCGGATCACCACGGAGGACGGCACTCCGGAGGAGTAGCTTCCGAAGACGGCCCCCGCCCCCTCTCCCCCTCCGTCGGCCGACGGAGGGCACCCGACCTCGTGGGTGTCTCCGGCCCGGGCCCGGCCTTCTCATGCTGAACGGCCCGCACCCCTGCCTGGTGCGGGCCGTTCAACTGTCCGTGCACCTGCCGGAAGGGGAGACGGCAGGTGCACGGACAGCGAGAGCGGTCCCATGCGCTCGGCAACCGCCTGCCCCCGATCCTCCGTCTCACTCCCGGAACATCCGAGGAAGTCGACGGCGGAACCGGCACGAGGCCGGGCACGGGAGGTGGCGGGGCCTCAGGAACGAGACCAAGGGCGCCGTCTGGCGCTGCGGCCGGCACCGACGCCCGCCACCTGGAGGGCGAGGGCGGTCAGACCGAGCAACATCACGTTCGTCGAGGTGAACGCATCGTTGGTGGCGATGTCCGCCGCGTTGATCAGGAACGCGAAGAAGAACAGCACCGCCGCGACTATGCCGAGCATGGATTCGCTCCTTTCGAAGGGTGCTGCTCGTATGCCCTCGCATCGTCGTTGCAAGCCGGTGGGGGCTGCTGCGCGTACCGAGCATGAGCCTCACCCCACTCGTGACGGTCGGATCCAACGGCTCGATGCCGGTCCGAGGGCCGTGGAGGATCTCCGGGGCCTCGCGATGGTCCGTTGCCCGATCGGTGGCGCCGGGCGGCATCTGGTGCTTCGCGGCCGCCGAGGCGCACGGACGCTACTCCCCGGTGACGGCCATCGGTGACGACCATCTCAGCCGCCGGGGATCGTTCCGTCCCGGGTGCCGGGCACCGGTTCGCCCACCCCGGTGGCCCAGGGGGCCGGCGCCGTCGACGCGGTCCAGGCCGCCAGCTCCGTACCGTCGACGCAGACGATCCCGCAGGAGGCCGCGTACTCCAGGGCCGGTTCCGTGAAGGAACTGGTGGTGACGAGGACGGCCACGTCGGCCTCGTGCACGGCGTAACAGGTGCCGCCGAATCGCTGGAGGTCGGGAGAGCCGACCCGGTGCTCCTCCCCGTACTGCTTGCACTGGAGGACCACCCGCCGTCCGTCGGCGGTCGTCGCGATCACGTCCGCGCCGAGGTCGCCGGCGCCGCCGACCACCTCCACGGGGGAACAGCCGTCCCGGGCGCACAGCGCGGCGATCGTGTGCTCGAAACCCTCCGGGTCGACGGCCAGGTGGTCCAGCGCCCCGGAGCCGACGGCGGGCGGCGCGACGGGCTCGGCGACCACCGGGGTGGTGCCCGGCGGGACGGTGACGGTGCCCATGGCCCCGTCCCGGCGGCGCATCGGGGCCCTGCCCCACCGGGACAGCGCCACCCCCGCACCCAACAGCAGTACGAAGACGGCCAGGACCACCGGCAGGTGCGAGCCCGTCGAGCGGGTCGTCTTGAACATCAGGGCCACACCGCCGACCACCGCACCCACGAGCCCCACCACGAGCACCAGGTCTCGCACGGACCTCACCGGGCGCTCCCGCCGCACCCTGCCCCTGCCCCTACCAGCGACCGTTGCCATACGGCCCCCCTCCCTCGTCCGAAACCGCCTCACCCCGAACACGCCACCGAAACGCACTCCGGCCGACCTCCCCGTTCCCAGGCGACGCCGTCCCCGGCCAGCCCGGGCGAACCGCGCCGAACCACCACACAGCCAGGTCCTGACGGTTGCCGACAACCGCTCGACCGGGTTCGGACGGAGCTGCCCCTCACACACGGCGAGGAAGTCACCGAGGAGGTCGAGTGCGGCGTGGTCAGCCGGCCGGCTCGTACGGCAACGGTTCGAGTTCGTCGGCCGCGCGGACCCGGTGGAGGTGGATGAGGATGTCGTAGGCCCGGCCGAGGGCCAGGGTGGGCAGGGGGCCCGGGGTGAAGGTCGAGCCGGCGTCGTGGCCAGTGCCGTGGCGCTGACCACTCCCGTGAGGGCGAGCAGCCCGCGTCGGCCGGTCCTCTTCCTGTACCCGTGCATGCTGATCGCTCCTTGCGTGCGGCGGCTGTCCGCGCCGATGAAGTGATCTTCGTGTGCTGGGGGGTGGAACGCGCTGGGGTCGTCCACCGACTTCCCACAGGGGCCACCCCGGTGACGGAACGGGGGCTGACCCCGGCACGCGGTCGGGAACTGTGAGGGGGGCAGCCCCACAGAACTCGGGGTGCTACCGGGATGTCCGGTGGATCGTGAACCGAGCAGGGTGGACGGCACACCCGGACCCCAGGAAAGGTTTCTTGTGTTCAGCTCGCAGTCCGTCCGCCGCCGTGGGGCGCGCGCCGCCGTCGTCGGTGCTCTCGCCGTCGCCCTGTGCACCACCCTGATGACCAACCGCGCCGGAGCGATCGTCAACGGGATCGATTCCACCGAGCGTTACCCGTTCATGGCGGTGATCCCTGAGTCCGCCCCGACCCAAGGGGTGTACGACGGCAACTGCGGGGCGTCGCTGATCGATCCGCAATGGGTGCTGACCGCCGCTCACTGCGTGCGGGGCGAGGGCCTCGAGCTGGAAGGGGTCGTCCGGATCGGTGGCGAGGAGCGGAAGTCCGGGGGGACCGTCCGGGCGATCGAGCGCACCGTCGTCCACCCCGGCTATGCGAACGGCGAGGGGAAGGCGCCCAACCGGGATGACATCGCGCTGGTCCGTCTGGATCGCCCGGTGACCGAGAAGCCCGTACGGATCGCGAAGCGGGTCGGGCAGCCCGGCACCCCGACCCGGATCCTGGGATTCGGAACCACCCTCGACACCGCGCTGACGTTCGCGGAGCGGTTGCGGCAGCTCGACACCCGCAAGGGCGGCACCGCCGAGTGCGCCCCCGGCTACGCGGACAGCACCCGGCTGTGCACGGTCAGCCGTGTGCCCGGGGCCATGGCGTGTTTCGGGGACTCCGGCGGCCCACAGCTCCAGAAGGACGGGCGGGGACGGTGGGAGCTCGTCGGGGTCACCTCGGGCCCCGGTGTCCCGGGGGTCGCGTGCTCGGCCGGGCCGGGTCTCTACAGCAGCGCGCCGGCCTACGCCGACTGGATCCGAAGGACCATCAGGCACCACGCCTGAGCGCCGACAGGCCCGGCAAGGCCGACAGGGCCGACAGGGGGGCGACAGCGCCGACAGGCGGCACGCTCCGGACGACTCCGATGTCCGGCACCCTCCGGACAACATGGCGGCCACGCCGCGGCCGAGCAACCCCGGACGCCGTCCAGCGATCTTCCGGAGCGACGACATCGTCCGGCGCATGGCGACCACCTGTCGGCGCCGCCACTCCTCACCGTTCACGGAGACCGTCTTTTGCAGTACTGCGACACGGCCACAGCTTCTCGGCGCCGCCTGATACGAGCCCGCACGCTCGCCTCTTCCGCGGTGGCCCTCCTCCTGGCGCAGGCCCTGACGGAGAGCCCCGCCTCCGCCGCGCCCCTCGACCCCACGGCCCGGGGCGGGCGGGGCGTCGCCTCCGTCACCTACGACCTGGGTGACCGGGCCTATCGGCTGCCGGAAACCGGCGAGCCGGTCGAGATGGCCGCCATCGTGCACTATCCGAAGGATCTCGGCACCACACCGCGGCCGCTCGTCGTGCAGCTCCACGGCTGGCACGAGACCTGTGCGGACCGGTCGGCGGAGGCGGCCCGCGACGCCGCCGAACGGGCCGGGGACTGGGACGCCTACGCCGCCGCCTCCCAGAAGCTCTTCAGCTGGCCCTGCGCTCCCGGCACCCGTCCGATGGCCAACGAACGCGGTGACGACTACCTCGGCGAAGAACTGGCCGCCCACGGCTTCATCGTGGTGTCCATCCGGGCCAACGGCATCAACGCCTCGTCGGTGTCGGGCGACGGCAACGCCTCCGCACGAGCCGATCTGATCGACCGACACCTCGCCCTGTGGCAGAAGCTCAACGCCTCGGGCCGCGGCGGGCTCGGCGGCGCGTTCCGGGACGCCGTCACGGGCAAGCCGCAGCGCGTCGACTTCCAGCACCACGTCGACCTGAACAAGGTCGGCACCATGGGGCACTCACGCGGCGGCGCGGGCGTGACCTGGCAGGCATCGGACCGTCACCGGGCCCAGTGGCCCGCCGGCGTCAAGGTCAGATCGGTGGTGGCCCTGGCCCCCGCGTACAACGTCATGACCGAGGACATGGCCGCGTACGAGATCACCAAGGCGTCCGTGGCCGTGATCCGCGGGACCTGCGACGGCCAGGTCGGACGAGAAGCGCTCTCCTTCGCCGCCGAGGCGACCGCCAAGAGCTCCGCCGGCTTCCACCGGTTCGAGATGCCCGGCGCGAATCACAACTACTTCAACACCCAGTGGTCGCCGGCCGGCGGGCAGGTCGCCGCCCGCGACGACGCCGGCCACGACGACGCCCGTCCCGGCCAGTGCACCGAGCCCGGTGGCTCCGCTTACGAGACCCAACTGACCGAGGCCGCCCAACGCCACGCCGGCGCGGCGTACATCACCGCCTTCTTCCAGCGGTACCTCACCGACCGCGGGAAGTCACAGGCGCCCCACTGATCCGTGCAGCCCCTCCCCCCGGCCCCGGGCCGGGGGCGGAGGGTGAGGTCGGGTGCGGGCGTCGGGTCGGCGGTCATCGGGGCAGGGTCTGGGTGACGCGCCACAGACGGCGGGGCAGGTCGCCTTCCTCGAAGGGGTGGACCTCGTCGAGGGTCCAGCCGTCGGCGAGGGAGTCGACGAGGTGGCGGGGAAAGAAGTGCACGGCGAAGCCGCCGTGTTCGTAGATGTCGTCGCCGTGGGAGGTTCCGGCGCCGTAGTGGGCGTCACCGGTGTGGCGGACGGTGTAGACGAGGACTCCGCCGGGGCGCAGGACGCGGCGGATCTCGCCCACGAGGGCGTGGATCTCCTGGGACGACAGGGCCATGCACAGGAGCATGTGCGCGAAGACGGCGTCGACGGAGGAGTCCGGCTGGGGCAGCGGTTCGCGCACGTCGTGGAGCGTGGTGGTCACCCGTTCGGCGATGCCCTGGTCCTGGGCCGCCTGCCGGAGCTGTTCCAGACCGGTGGGGCTGAAGTCGGTGGCCTGCACGGTGAAGCCCTCGCGGGCGAAGCAGAGGGCGTCGCGGCCGTGGCCGGCCCCCAGCTCCAGCACGTCCGTGGCTCCGGCCTCGCGGAAGACCCGGGCGGCGTGCACGGCGGGTGCGGAGGGCTTCTCGCCGTACATGCCGGGGTGGGCGGTGTAGGTGTTCTGCCAGTGCTGCCGCTGTGCTTCGGCCAGGTCCTTGGCGTCGTCGCTCATGTCTGCTCGTTCCTCTGCCGGATCTGCCGGATCTGCCGGACGGCCTGGAGGGTGCTGGTCAGGGCCCGCCCGCGGGCGTCGGCCGCCGACGCGCGGGCCGAGGCGTGCGGCTGCCGACAGGGCTGCGACCTCTGCGGCCGAACCGTCCCGGACACGGCATACGCCCGGACACGGCGTACGAAGGATGCCATGAAGATCGCACTACCGGTCGTTCCCGGCTGCCCGACACCGGGCCGCACTCGTGTGCCCCGCTCCTCTGCGCGTCAAATGGCCGGGCCGGTACAGGCCGTACCGCCTCCGCGTCGGCCGACCTCACCGTCCTGAACGCGGAAGCAGGCCTCGGACCGAGGAGCGGCCGCCCCTGCGCGGTGTCTCAGTCGCGGGGCCCGGCGGTCCAGGTGACGCGCGGCGGCACGACCCGAGCGCACAGGGGGTCGCCGCAGGCGTCCGTCGGGCCCAGACGTCCGACGAGCAGTCCGCCGCTGACGGCGGCCTCCGGTTCGTGGACGGGGACGGCGTCGAGCATCAGCTTGGCCCGCCGACATACGGATGCGCATCCCGCCGGCCTGGCACGGCGAGGTCCCGGAACCCTCCGCGACCTCGTGCCCTCCCGTTCGTTCGGCCAGGCCTTGGTCTTCGGCAGCTTCGTGTACGGGCGGCCCCTCTGCCGGCTTCACGTGCGGGCGGGCCCTCTGCCGACGCCGGGCGCCGCTGTGGCTGCGTCTGCCGTACCGGTCGGGGCTGTCCGTGGCCGGCCGGCGTCTCGGGGCAGCAGTGCTTCGGCGGCGGTCGCCGCGACCGCCGCGGCGACCGCGGACAGGGCGGGCGAGTCCAGCTTCCACTGCTGCCAGTAGAGCGGGACGTCCATGGGCCGGCCTGCGGCAAGCTCCACCAGTCGGCCGGCCCGCAGCAGCGGCGCGGCCTGCGGTTCGGGGACCAGGCCCCAGCCGAGGCCGGCGGCCACCGCGTCCCGGAACCCGTCCGAGGCCGGCACCATGTGCCGGATCTTCCCGGCCCCCGACCGACCCCGGGTCAGTGCCCGGACGAAGGTGTCCTGCAGTTCGTCACGCCGGTCGAACACCACGGTGGGGGCCTCGCACAGGTCCTCGGCCAGGGCTCCGGTCAGGTACCGGGCCGCGAACTCCGGGGTGGCCACGGCCAGATAGCGGGCCAGTCCCAGGAGCCGTACGCTGCAGCCGGCCACCGGGTCGGGCGAGGAGGTGACGGCCGCCATCACCTGCCCCTCGCGCAGCAGGGCCGTGGTGTGGGACTCGTCCTCCCGGTAGAGCTCGAAGCAGACCGGATGGTCCTGCGGCACCCGGGTGAGGGCGGGCAGGAACCAGGTGGCGAGGGAGTCCGCGTTGACCGCCACCGGGATCCGGGCGGGGCCCTGCTCCGCCGCCAGCCCCAGTTCGGCGCGGGCGTCCCGCTCCAGCCGGGCCAGCTGCCGGGCGAACCTGACCACCACCTCGCCGGACTCGGTGGCCCGCACCGGTTTGGTGCGCAGCAGCAGGACCCGCCCGGTGCGCTGTTCCAGGGCCTTGACGCGCTGGCTGACGGCGGAGGGGGTCACGTGCAGGGCGGCGGCCGCGGCCTCGAAGGTGCCTTCGTCGACCACCGCCAGCAGAGTCCTGACCTGGTCCAGGGGAAGCTCGTCCATAAGTAGGGCTAAGGGTACGTAAGAATCCTTAGCTGTACTGATTCCTCGGCGATTCGTACGGTCGAGGTCATGAACAGCAGCATCGCCGCCGCCGTACTCGCCGGGTTCGGTACGGGCCTCTCCCTCATCGTGGCCATCGGAGCCCAGAACGCCTTCGTCCTGCGCCAGGGCGTCCGTCGCCACGCCGTCCTCGCGGTGGTGGCCATCTGTGCGGTCTCCGACGCGGTACTGATCGCGCTCGGGGTCGCCGGGGTGGGCGCGGTGGTCACGGCCTGGCCGACGATGCTGACCGCGGTGGGCCTCGCGGGCGGGGCGTTCCTGCTCTGCTACGGGCTCCTGGCCGCCCGGAGGGTGCTGAGCCCCGATCCGGCGGCCGCGCTCACGGCCGGCGGCCCGGACGCGGGTTCCGCCCGACGGGCGGTCCTGACCTGCCTGGCCATGACGTGGCTGAACCCGCACGTGTACCTGGACACCGTTCTCCTGGTGGGCTCGCTCGCATCCGACCGCGGCGACCTGCGCTGGGCCTTCGGCGCGGGCGCGGCCCTGGCCAGCCTGGGCTGGTTCTTCGCCCTGGGCTTCGGTGCCCGCCTGCTGTCGGGCGTGCTCTCCCGCCCCAGGGCCTGGCGGGTGCTGGACGGCCTGGTCGCGGTGACCATGCTGGCGATGGGCGCGATGCTGGTCGCCGGGGCGTAGACCGCCCCTGCCGGACGGCTCCGTCGGGCCTCGAGGTCCCTCACCTTCGGGGTGGGGCTCTCGAAAGGTGTCGGGGTTCGCCGACATCGCGCCGACCGTTCCCGTACGGTCACCGACACCGCCCCCACAGAGCCCGCGCGACCCGTGCCCGTCCGTCAGACGTGGTGCCCAGCCCACTCGGTGGATCGCACCTGAGGGCGCGCATGCGTTTCCGGTCCTGTTCTGAGCGTGAGAAGCCGTGCGACGGGGGCCGTACGGGGGCCGGGACGGCTACCGGCGAGGGGCGGGAACGAGGCGCAGGAGTGTGTGGAGGACGGCGTCGATCGTGTCCTGCGCGGGCTCGTCGCTCACATGGGTCAGAAGGCGGGCCAGGATCCTCAGCAGGTGCGGCGAGGCCATCACCCGGGGGTGGAGGACGGGGCGGTAGCCGAACCGGGAGAAGAACAGGTCGCCCGCGAGGTTCCCCAGCCGGTAGTAGCGTGCCCACCGGCGCCGGATCTCGGCCGGGTAATGGTGCAGTGCTTCTTCCCGGCGCGGGCCGGCCGGACGGGCCAGCGCCAGGGCGATGATCTCCGCCGCCACCTCGGCGGCCTCCATCGCCTGGGCGATGCCCTCGCCGCTCCACGGGCTGACCATGCCGGCGCTGTCACCCACGAGCAGCAGGCCCCGGCGGTACTGCGGACGCCGGTTCAGGCCCATCGGCAGCGGCGCGCTGCGCAGGGGGGAGTCGGCGCTCCCCTCGTGCAGGCCCCATTCCTCGGGCAGGCGGGGCAGCCAGTGTTCCAGCGTCGCCCGCAGGTCCACGGGCCGGCGCCGGCGCTGCTGCGGCAGCGCGCCGAGGCCCACGTTGACGCGGCCGTCCCCCATGGGAAAGACCCATCCGTAACCGGGCAGGTCGAGTCCGGTGCCGGGACAGCGCAGATCGGCCCACAGCTCCAGGTAGGGGTCGTGGGAGCGGGCCTCGCTGCGGTAGTACCGGCGGGCGGCCACCGCGACGGGCCGCTTCGCGTCCCGTTCGATCCCCAGGCCGAGAGCCGTGCGCGCCGAGGCCCCGTCGGCCGCGACCACCAACGGGGCCAGGTAGCGGGCCGGTTCCGCCCCCGGCCCCTGGGAGGCGGAAACGCCGATGACCCGCCCTGCCCGGTCGGTCAGCGGGCCCGTCACCTTGACGTGGGTGCGCAGGCGCGCTCCGGTGGCCCTCGCGTGCGTGGCGAGCACGTCGTCGAAGTCGTGCCGGCTCCGGGTGAGCCCGAAGTCCGGGAAGGCGCCCAGACGCGGCCAGTCCAGCTCCGCCCGGTGTCCGCCGCAGACCCAGCGCATCCCCTTGTTCCGCATCCAGCCCGGCGCGTCGATGTCGATGCCCAGCCGCACCAACTGGTGCACGGCGCCCGGGGTCAGCCCGTCCCCGCACACCTTCTCCCGGGGGAAGCCGCTCTTCTCCAGGAGCAGTACGTCCACACCCGCTCGCGCCAGGTGCGCCGCGGCGGCGGAGCCCGCCGGCCCCGCCCCCAC
This sequence comes from Streptomyces sp. NPDC004266, assembly GCF_042874095.1. Taxonomy (NCBI): domain Bacteria; kingdom Bacillati; phylum Actinomycetota; class Actinomycetes; order Kitasatosporales; family Streptomycetaceae; genus Streptomyces; species Streptomyces sp. NPDC004266. Next base: position 55,212 of record NZ_JBIAMM010000024.1, on the reverse strand, counting down.
CACGATGACCTGGGCCTCCTCGTCACCTACGCCGTCAGGCCCACCACGGTCGCGGTCGCTGCCGCCACCCTCGTCACTTTTGGTGATCACTCCCCTACTATGCCTCTCGACGGGTGCCCGCAGTCCGTGCGGCGCGGCCGGGGCGGCCGCTCGTTCACACCCCTGCGGCGGGCCCGCGGAGCGGCCGGGGACGGGGCGAAGTGGCGAGCGTGCGGAAGTCGTTCTCCCGCGGGCGACCCGAGGGCCGACGTCGTGCGTGGCCCCCGGCGCGTCTGTCGGCCGCCGGTACCGACGACCGCGGCGACGCAGCCGGCCCTGCCGGGCGGACGGAAGCCCCCTGGGGTCCAGGGGGCTTCCGTCCGCCACCTCGCGTGGTACCGGATCACGCTCTGAGCAGCCGTTCCGTCACCTCGCGGTAGGTCCGCAGGGTGAGCCGGAGCTGCTCGGTGTCGGGACCCGGCCCGTCCGGATCGCCGTTCTCCTGCCAGCCCGCCCGCAAGGCGACCCGGCGGTCCCGCAGGGAGGCGACGAGCCGCTGCTCCACCTCGTCGAGGACCTCGGCCGCCTCGGCGACCGAGTCGCGCGGCGCCTCGACGAACCTTGCGAGGACGTGGTGCAGACGCTGCCCGAGACGGTCCCGCTCGGCATCGTCCAGCAGCTGTCCGCCCGCGCCCCCTGCGGTGGCGCGGGCTTCGCTCCCACCGTTGTCGCCGTACCCCGGGCCTCGGCCGTCGTCCGGCCTGTCCGTCGTGTCCCGTCCGCGCGGCGCGACGGGGGGTACGGCGGGAGCCTTCGGACGGCTTCCACCGCTCCGGCCCGTGGCGCTGGGGTCGTCGGGCGGGACGGCGGGCAGCGGCGCCTGCGGCGGCGACGCCCGGGGCGGGGCGGGCGGTGGCGGGACCGGTGGGGCGGGGGGCGGTGCCACGGGGTGGCCGACTCGTTGGGCGGGCACGCCGCCGCTGCCGAGGGGCGCCCGGCCGCCGGCAGGACCCGGCGTTCCCGGGGCCCTCGGGGGCTGGGGCCGACGCCGCGCGGCTCCGTCGTTCCCGCCTGGTGTCTCCTCGTTCCGGTTCTCGCGTGCCATCACGCTCCACTTCCCTTCGGGTCGAGCAGGCGCCGACGGTGTCGCCCCGAGCGGGGACGGACGGCTCCGGTCGGCCTCCTGGTCTCCATCAGCTCCTCGAACAGCGCACGTGCGTGAACCAGCGCCTCCCTCAGCTCCTCCGTGGAAGCCGAGGCGGAGCGCCCCGCACGACGTATCTCGCGCATGCCCTCCACGTGGCGCGGATGGTGCACCGACAGGGCGGCGAGCTGCTCCTCGCGCCGATCCGCGTCCGGAAAGCCCCCGGTCTCCGCGGCCCGTGTGAGGAGTTCGTCCGCGTCGACGACCGACTGCCGCGGCGCGTCGACGAAGCGCTCCTGGAGCGTGGTCCACTGAGCGGTGTAGTGCTCGCGGACCGCCGGCTCCAGTGGCAGGGGACGGATGCCGCCGTAGCCTTCGAGCCGCTCGCGCAGGTCGCGGTGTGCGGCCTCGCTGTCGCCGCGGTGCCGTTCGAGCGTGCGGTCGTACTCGGGACCGAAACGTCGCTTGAGGGAGCTCGCGCCCCTGTCCGTACCCGTGAGGGCCCGGACCAGGAAACCGGCCGCCAAGAGGACGGCGACCGTCGCCGCGAGGAAGAGAACTGCGGTCTGCATCGACATGACTGCCTTCCTGGATGGTGATGACTCCTGGCTGGCTGCTCGTCACTGTTCGGTAGGCGCCTGTGGGTTCGCCTCACCACTTCTCCGGCGGCCAAACCCGGCAGGGGGCACCGGGCCTTGGGCGGCGGGCGGGCGCGGTTCCCGGACCTCGCGTCGGCCACCACCGGACCCCGGTTACGCCGCTGCGGCGTCGGTTCCTCCGGACGACTGGCGCTCGCTCACCGTGAGACCGCCCCAAACCCCGTACGGCTCGGCCACGCTGACGGCGTGTTGCAGACACCGGGCCTGTACGGGGCACCGGTCGCACACCGCCTTGGCGGCCTCCTCCCGCATCACCCGGTCCCGGCCGCGCTCGCCCTCGGGGTGGAAGAACACCTCGGTGCCCAGACCGCGGCACGCGGCCGCCCTCTGCCAGGCCCACTGGTGCTCCGCGCGTCCGGGCAGATGCGATACCTTCGACATGTCAGGCCTCTCCTTCGCTCCGGCTGGCCGTACGCCTCCTCTCCCTCGTCTGGCCGCCAAGTCCCGTACGAAACGTGCCGAATGCGTACGCGGGGATCCCGGCGGGCGTGACCGCGCAGCGGAAGGCCGACCGGGTTTCGACCGGGCGCGCAGGGCATCATTGTCCAGGAGCTTGAGCTCCGGCTCCGTGGCGGCCGGCCCGGAGTACCGGCCGCTCGCCAGGTTCCTGTGGGTGGTCCCCTCGGCATGGCCGAAGGCGGCTCCGTTCTCGGCGGCCGGACCGCCTCCCGTCGCCATCCTGTTGGAGTTCTCCAGCGTGAGACATCCTCGGATCAGCATGCTCGGCATCGAGCCGTTTCCCACCTGAAGGCCATGGCCGCGTGTGGTGACCGAGCGCTTCAGGCGGCCGGTGAGCGGTTGATCCGGCCACCTGAGCGTTCGGCTCGGGGCAGTGCCCTCGTCAGTCAGGATCATGACAGGATGACGGTTCAGCACTGGGGAGGCGGGGCGGTATGGGGCTGGACTACAGCTATGAGATCTTCATGCCTCCTCGGAACGTCGCGAGAGCACTGACCCGGCTGGCCGAGCTCGCCCCCCAAGGCCGCGAGACGCCGCCGCTTCCGGCGACCCTGCCGGGCGGAGAGCGGTTGCTCGTGCCGTTCACCTCGAATTTCAAGAGCGAACCGGTCGACTGTTCATCAGGCGGCTCGCTCGAACTGGACACCTCGATCGTCGTCGGCGTCGACGACGCGGTGCGCGAGTTCTTCCTCCGCGATTCCGACGGGGTCGACGAGCAGGGACGGGTGTCGGTCGGGTACGTCTACCTGACGGTCAGGTTCTCCCCTGCATGGCACCCGAACTTTGCGTCACTGCAGTTCACAGCCGCTTCCTCGAGCATGAGCCGGATGTTCGTGCAGTCCGCGAGCGTCAGGAAGGTGTTCACCGACCTCACCGCCACCACCGGTGGTGTGTGCTGCCTCCTCGACACCGAGACCGACATCTTCGACATCTGCTGGCTCAACGGCCAGACGTTCAGTGATGAGACTGTCCCCGGCACCCGTTTCTCGGGCTTCCACGATCTCGTCGCCACCTGGTGCGAGCCGGTGGAGTAGAACGGGGACGGCGCCCACACGGGAGACGGCGCACCCGACCGGTCAACGCCCAGCCGGCCGACTGAAGCCTCAGCCGCACCTGTCGGACGGAACTGCGAAACGAGGAAACTCCTGGTAGACGGGTTCTCGACCAAGACCGCCCGCAGCCACCAGGAGCTTCGCGCGCTTGTCCACCCGGCGTCGATCGACCTGTCCAGCCGCACCCCACGGCATCGTCGAAGCACTCACCCACGCCGAGCTCGAGTACTGGTCCGACAAGGCACACCAGGGCGCCGACGGCTCCATCCGGGTGCCCTTTCGCAGCCGTCGCCTCAAGCGGTGGCAGCGGCGACACCACCGCACACACGCCAAGATCCGCCGCCTCGGCGAACAGGCCATGGCCGCCCCGAAGCGGGGGGGCGGGACGAAGCCGGGCACCGTGCCCGTTCCTCCGCCGTTGCACGTCCTTCGGACCGTCACCTCCCCCTCCGAAGGACGCCCTGGCGTGCGGAGCACGTCGTGAACGGCCGACCGCTGCACCGCGGACGCGTCCGACGACGGAGAGGGCGGGGCCCGTCCGGTGGCCGCAGGCCGGCCCGTGCTGGTGCGGGTCGGCCTGGACCCACGGATGCCCCGCCCGACGGAGCATCTGCACCATGGCCGCGTTTCCCCCGGTCCGCCGGGCGTGCAGCGCCTCCGTCTCGGGCAGCGGTGCCCTCATCGGGCCCTGATGAGGGGTGTGTCCGGCCGCGGATCACCGCCCGGTGCCGGGCGCCCTGAGCGTCCGGTCTCGCCCTCTGCGGCACCTGGCCCTGCCCAACGGGCTCGCGACGCTTCGGCCGCGGTGTCACGGCAGGACGGGACCGTCCTTCTTTCGCCTGCGGTACACCCACACCCCGCACACCGCGAGGAGGAGCACCGCCGCGGCGGACACCCCGAGGGCGGTCCGCTCGGCGAAGAGCCTTCCCAGGAGTTCGAGCACGCCGAGTCCCGCGGTCGCGTAGACCAGAGCCCAGGCCGCGCCGCCCACGAACAGGGCGGGGAGGTAGCGCGGCAACGGCATGCGCATGCTGCCGGCGAGGAAGTTGGCGGCGGTCTGGAAACCGACGGTCAGAAAGGAGACGGCCACCACCGGCGCGCCCCACCGCTGGATCGCCCGCTCGGCACGCCGGAACCTCTCCGAGGAGGTCCGCCCGGCGAACCTGCTGCGCCGGGCCCCGGCACCGGCGAGCCACCCGACGGCGAACGTCCCTCCGGCGCGAAGCAGAACGATGGCGTACAGGGCTCCGGCGGTGACCGCGATCTTATCCACGACGCCTCGTCCCGGACGCCGGGCGAGAACCCTCGCCCCCCGTCACCCTCACGAGTGCCCCGCCCCGGCGGGCGCCCGACGCGCACAGGCCCGACCCGACTCCCACTCGCACCCGCCTCCCCCCGTCTTGGCCGGCGGGCTCCCACCCGCGGCACCAGAACCCGAACCTACACGCCTTGATGCCTGGATTCACGCACCAGGCAAGGCCAGCCTAACCTAAGTCATATGCGGCGGATACGGGGTACCGCTGCCCCGAGGGCGCCGCCGGCCTCGGCCGCCGACATGTCAGGGGGCTCTGACAGCATCACGATCATGACCGACATCGACGACCTCGTACGACGCGTTGCCGACCGGGCCGCATCGGACAACAGGGACCTGCCCGCGCCTGTGGACGAGGCCCGGATCGCGACGGCCGAGGAGCAACTGGGCTTCGCGTTGCATCCCCTGCTCGCCCGTCTGTACCGCGAGGTCGCCGACGGTGGCTTCGGACCCGACCACCGACTGCTGCCCCTGCTCGGTCCGGGCTCCAGCGTCGTCGGCGAATACCTGACGCGACGTGAGGCGTCCGCGGAGGCGGAGCACCCCGAGTGGCCCGAGGGCGTCATACCCGTCCTGACCTGGGGCTGCGCCATGTACGCGGGCGTTGACTGTCGCAGTGAGGACGCTCAGGTCCTGCTGTTCGAACCGAACCCGTACAGCGGCGGATCGTGGGAGCAGTGCTGGTTCCTCGACTCCTCGGGTCTCGCAGCGTGGCTGGAGACATGGCTCGCGGGGACGGGCTGGTTCGAGGAGGACGCCTTCGACAGGGACGACGTGGCCGAGCCCCAGCCGTGGGACGAGGCGGCGAGGCGACTGGCCTCCGGCGCGTAGCGGGACATCGACCGCGGTCGGCGCCCGTCGCCCGGGAGCACCCCCTCACTTCCGTCAGCAGGACAGGGCCGCGCCCGCGGCAGAGACTGGAGGGGCGCGGAGGCGTGTTTCTCGGCAGTCGGGAGACGACCGCTGCGCACCGACGAGCCCGGCGTCCAGGCACGGACTCCGCGTCGCCGCAGCGCCTCAAGGTCCGGGGCGGTCTCCTCGTCCCGTGTTCGCCCTGTGCCGCCACCACCCCGAGCACCTCCGAGGAAAGGTCCGGCCATGACGTCGTGGACGGCGTTCGACGCCCTCGCCCTCCTGCCCCGCACGTCGGCCAGGGTGACGAATTGAGCGCCGACGGCGGAGGCGACGCGGCGGACGGCGGAGGCTACGGCCGGGACGTGTTCCGGCCCGAGCAGCCCGGCGAGGCCGAACGGATCGATCTCGGGGCGCTCGCGTACGACGACCTGACCCTGACCCGGCTGCGCGCCCTCGGCGTCGGGCCGGGGTGGCGCTGTCTGGACATCGGTGCCGGTACGGGCACGGTCTCGCGGCGTCTGCTGCGGGAGGCGGAGGTGACGGCCGTGCTGGCCGTCGACCGTGACGTGCGCTTCCTCGCCGAACGGCCCGTACCCGGGCTCGATGTCCTCCGGGCCGACATCACCGCCCCGGATTTCGCGCCGGGCCTGTTCGATCTGGTGCACGCGCGGTTCGTGCTGATGCACCTGCCGCGGCCCGAGCGGATGGTGTCGGCGCTCGCCGGGCTGGTCGCGCCGGGCGGGGTGCTGGTGCTCAGCGACGCGGTCGACCTGACCAGCGACCGTACGGGTGCCCCGGAGCCGGCCTCGGACGGCGGGGCGGTGGCCGACACGCCGTACGCCGCCGCGATGCGCGCGATGTGGCGGGGGCTGCGCGGCTCCATCGGCACGGACGTCTCCTGGGTGCCGTCGTATCCGCAGCTGCTGCGCGGGGCCGGTCTGGAGACGGTCGGCGCGGAGATGTACGTTCCGCCGCTGCTGCGAGGCAGCCCGATCAGCCGTTTCTGGGCCGACACGTGGGAGCGCAGCCGGGCTTCGATGGTGGCCACCGGGCTGATCGACGATGCCGGGATCGACGCGGCGGTCCGCTACCTGGAATCGGACGCGTGCGCGGCGTTGTCGGCCGGGATGCTCACCGCCTGGGGCCGCAGACCGGGACCTCCGGGGCCGTCGGCAGGCTGACACCCCGCGCGTCGGAGACAGGGCCGGCCGTGGACGGTCAGGGGGACAGGGACGTGGACAAGGGCCTCGTTCCCCCGAACGGGCAAAACCGTCCCGTTCCCCCGAACGAGCAGAACCGTCCCGTTCCCCCGAACGAGCAGAACCGTCCGGCACGCGGCGTCCTCGTGTTCCTCCGCCCCGTGACGGAGGGCCTCGCACCGCTGATGAGGGCGGTGGGCTTCCTCGCCTTCGGGGTGCCCGTCGTCGTGGGGGGCGGCGGGTCCCGGAACCGGTACCTGCCCGTACCGGCCGTGCCGGCTTCGCGGGCCGGTACCGGAGGAAATGCCGGATCACGCACCCCACCGACCACGCTCCGTCGCCTTTCGGCCGGTCGGCCACGGAGCGTGATTCCTCCGGTAGCGGCTTTCGGGGAGCAGGCAGAGGGTAGGCGTGCGTGCGCGACGACGAAAGGCAGAACGATGACCGAGGTCCGACCCGCGACGACGACCGATTCCGGCGCCCCGGTGGAGAGCGACGAGCACTCGCTCACCGTGGGACCGGGAGGCCCCGTCCTCCTCCAGGACGCCTACCTGATCGAGCAGATGGCGCAGTTCAACCGGGAGCGCATCCCGGAACGCCAGCCGCACGCCAAGGGCAGCGGCGCGTTCGGCCACTTCGAGGTCACCCACGACGTCAGCCGGTACACCAAGGCCGCGCTGTTCCAGCCCGGGGCCCGCACCGATCTGGTCGCCCGCTTCTCCACGGTCGCCGGGGAGCGCGGCAGCCCGGACACCTGGCGGGACCCGCGTGGCTTCGCGGTGAAGTTCTACACGTCCGAGGGCAACTACGACATGGTCGGCAACAACACGCCGGTGTTCTTCGTGAAGGACCCGATGAAGTTCCAGCACTTCATCCGGTCCCAGAAGCGCCGCGCGGACAACAACCTGCGCGACCACGACATGCAGTGGGACTTCTGGACCCTCTCCCCGGAATCCGCCCACCAGGTCACCTGGCTGATGGGCGACCGGGGCATCCCCCGGACCTGGCGCCACATGAACGGCTACACCTCGCACACGTACATGTGGATCAACGCCTCCGGCGAGCGGTTCTGGGTGAAGTACCACTTCAAGACCGACCAGGGCATCGAGTTCTTCACCCAGCACGAGGCCGACCAGATGGCGGCCGTCGACACCGACTACCACACGCGGGACCTCTTCGAGCACATCCGCGACGGCGACTTCCCCTCCTGGACGCTGCACGTGCAGGTGATGCCGTACGAGGACGCAGCCGGATACCGGTTCAACCCGTTCGACCTCACCAAGGTGTGGCCGCACGGCGACTACCCGCTCATCCCGGTCGGCCGGATGACGCTGGACCGCAACCCGACCGACAACCACGCCGAGATCGAGCAGGCCGCCTTCCAGCCGAACAACCTCGTCCCCGGCATCGGGCCCAGCCCCGACCGGATGCTGCTGGCCCGGCTTTTCTCGTACGCGGACGCCCACCGCCACCGCCTCGGCGGCAACTACCAGCAGCTTCCCGTGAACGCGCCCGTCGTCGACGTCCACACGTACTCCAAGGACGGGGCGATGGCGTACCGGAAGACGACCGATCCGGTGTACGCGCCGAACTCCAAGGGCGGGCCGGCCGCCGACACCGAGCGCTACGGGACGCCGCCCAGCTGGACGGCGGACGGCGAGATCACCCGGTCGGCCTACGTCTCCCACCCGGAGGACGACGACTGGGGGCAGCCCGGCACCCTCGTCCGCGAGGTCCTGGACGACGCGGCCCGGGACCGCCTGGTCGACAACGTGGTCGGCCACCTCCTCAACGGCGTGACCGAACCCGTCCTGGAGCGCGCCTTCGCCTACTGGAAGAACATCGACAAGCCCCTCGGCGAGCGCATCGAGCAGGGCGTCCGCGCCAAGGCCGACGAGAAGGACCCCAAGGCGGCCGAGCAGGGCAATCCCGCACGCCGTTCCATGCAGGAGAAGGCCTGACAAAGCGCCCCCGGCCCCCGCCCCGGTGGAGGGACTCGGCGTGAACGCGCCCCCGCCCGGCGGAGGGCCTCGGCGAAGAGGAGGCACCGTGACGGAGTTCGCTGCCTTCACCGATGCGGTCGACGGCCCGATGTACGTGGTCACGGCCGCGTCCGGAGGCGAGCGGGCCGGCTGCCTGGTGGGGTTCGCGTCGCAATGCTCGATCGACCCGCCCAGGTTCGTCGTGTGGCTGTCGATCGCCAACCGCACCTACCGCCTCGCGCGCGAAGCCGAGTACCTCACCGTGCACCTGCTCCACGAGGGGGACCGGGCAACGGCCGAGCTGTTCGGCGGGGAGACGGGTGACCGGGTGGACAAGTTCGCCCGGGTCGGCTGGCATCCGGGAGAAGCGGGCAGCCCCATCCTGGAGGGGCTCGCCACGTGGTTCACCGGACGGATCGACGGGCAGGTCGAGGACGGCGACCACGTGGGCTTCCTCCTGACGCCCGTGGCGGTGGCTCCCCCGGCGGCGGGCCCTCCTCCCCCGCTGCTCCGCTACCGGGCGCTGCGGGACCTCGACCCCGGCCATCCCGCCTGAGACCTCTCCGTATGGGAGAACGCGGGGCGGGTAGACGCTCGGGCGTCCCGGCGGCCACTCCGCCGGCCGGGGCACGGGCCGCCGGGGCTCTCGGAGGAAGCCGCGGTGCACCGCGGTCCAGGTCCGAAGCGCCGACGGCCGCACGCGCACACCTGAAGAGCACGCGATCACGTTCTCGACCGAGAGGAGCTGAGGGACATGGGCACCGTTCCCGTACCGCCCGGGCCCGACACCACACCGGTGCCGCCCCCCGAACCGCCGCCCCCGCCCGGGCCGCCGAACCCCGCCGAGCCCCCGCCCGTACCTCCGGAGCCTCCGGCACCGCCGGGCAGGCCGGCCCCTCCGTCCGAGCCGCCGCCCGATCCACCCGAGCCCCCGAAGCCCGGGCCGCCCCAGCCCGGCACGCCGGAGCCGCCTGACTGAGTCCGCACGCGGGGCTCTTCGTCGGGGTCGCGCGGTGGCGGGCCGGGGGAGGGTCCGGTCGCTCGGCTCGGGCCGGGCAGCACATGACGTCGGTACGACCCCGGGGCCGATCGGCACCTGTAGCAGCAGGAGTGCGTCCTCGGCCCCCCCACCCGTTGCCGTCGACTTCCCCCGAGCCAAGGGAGACGGCCGAGCCGTGGGCCGACAGCGTGGACGACCGGGTTCAGGCGCACGGGGTACGTCGCTGCCGCGCCGAAACCGGGGTGCTGGGGCCGCTGCCGCCTTGTGATACTGCCCCCATGATCACAGCGTCTGCCGCCGCGCTGGACTCGCTGGACGGGCTCGCCTTCGGGGACGCCTTCGGGGACCGCTGGTTCGGCATCCTGCGTCGTGAGGGCACGGCGGCCCTGGAGGCGCGGACCCTCCCTCCCCTCGGAGCCGTTGTGGCGGTGGAGCGACGACACCTCCCAGGCGGCGGTCCTCGTACGGGAACTCGCCGAGGGCGGCGGTGACGTCGACCAGGACCGTCTCGCCCTGCGGATCGCGGCCCGCATGCCGGCACACACCTCGGTCCGACACGCCGCGAACGTCCTGGGATCCGGCTACCGGGTGTCCGGACCCGTCACCGCCCCCTACGCCCTGTGGCGCGCGGCAGGACACCTGGACGACCTGCATGAAGGCCTGTGGACCACCGTCGCCGGGCGCGGCGACATCGACACCATCTGCGCCATCGCGGGCGGAGTCATCGCCGCCCGCACGGGCACCGGCGCGCTCCCGCCCACCTGGCACGCCGCCCGTGAACCGCTGCCCCCGCTCACGTCGCAGCAGGAGGAGTAGGAACCGGGGAGGACCCGCGCGTCCATCAGAACAGGAAGCACGGCTCGAAGCCGAAGCGGACGAGAGATCCGGTGTCGGCCGTCATCCGGCCGAAGGCGACGGACAACAGGGACTCGCAGGCGCCGGGAGGTCCGGCGAACAGCACTCGGGAGGCGGCGCCGAGGAAACGCGGGGCGGCCGGGGTCAGGTGGTGGCGGGCCGGGAGACGAAGACCCGTTCCAGCAGGGTGTACAGGGACTCCCTGTCCTGGTCGTCGAGTCCGTCCAGGCCCTCCCGCGTGGTGCGCATCTTCGCGCGGATCGCGTCGGTGACGCGCTCGCCTTCGGCCGTGAGGATGACGTTCTTGACGCGCCGGTCGGAGGCGTCGGCTTCGCGGCGCACCAGGCCGCGCTGCTCCAGCCGGTCGATGATGCCGGTCATGTTGGAAGCGTCGCAGGCCATGGTCTCGGCCAGGGCGCGCATCGCGGCGGGTCCCCGGCGCAGCACGGTCAGGGCCTTGCCCTGGCTCGCCGTGAGGTTCTCACTCGCCGCCGCGACGGTGAAGTCGCCGTAGTAGACGCCGAGCGACACGGAGAGCAGCTCCATGAGCCGGGCCGTGTCGACGCGGGGACCTTCTGCCATGAGGGCCACTCTACCGACGATGCTTGACCATCTCAAATATCTACCTCTACCGTCTCCTCATTGCATGAAGTTCTCAAGCATCAAGGTTGTCAAGTAAGAGCCATGAGGAGCCTCCCTGTGACCGTCACCGCGTCCTCCGCCTCCCGCGCGGCCGAGATCCTGTCCCGGCCCGTCACGCTGAACGGCCTGACCGTCCCGAACCGCATCGCGATGGCGCCCATGACACGCATGTTCTCCCCCGGCGGAGTCCCGGGCGAGGACGTGCGGTCGTACTACGCCCGCCGCGCCGCCGCCGGCGTGGGCCTGATCGTCACCGAGGGGACCTACGTCGGCCACGATTCGGCCGGGCAGAGCGACCGTGTGCCGCGGTTCCACGGCGAGGAGCAGCTGGCGGGATGGGAGAAGGTCGCGGAGGCCGTGCACACGGCGGGCGGCACGATCGTGCCCCAGCTGTGGCACATCGGCATGGTGCGCAAGCAGGGCCAGGCGCCCTACCCCGACGCCCCGGCCATGGGTCCCTCCGGCATCCGCCCCGACGGCACGGAGGGCACCGGCGAGGCGATGACCCAGAAGGACCTGGACGACGTCATCGGCGCCTTCGCCGAGGCCGCCGCGGCCGCCGAGCGCATCGGCTTCGACGGCGTCGAACTGCACGGCGCCCACGGCTACCTCCTCGACCAGTTCCTGTGGGCGGGGACGAACCGCCGTACGGACGCCTACGGCGGCGACCCCGTGGCCCGTACGAAGTTCGCGGCCGAGATCGTGGCGGCGGTCCGCGAGACCGTCTCGCCCGACTTCCCGGTGATCTTCCGCTTCTCGCAGTGGAAGCAGGACGCCTACGACGCGCGGCTCGCCGAGACCCCGGAGGAGCTGGAGGCGATCCTGACCCCGCTCGCAGCGGCCGGCGTCGACGTGTTCCACGCCTCCACCCGCCGCCACTGGATACCCGAGTTCGAGGGCTCGGACCTGAACCTGGCGGGCTGGACCAAGAAGCTCACCGGCAGGCCCACCATCACCGTCGGCTCGGTCGGCCTCGACGGCGACTTCATCCACGCCTTCGCGGGCGAGGGCGCCCCGGTCCAGGGCATCGACGAGCTCCTCGACCGCCTGGAGCGCGACGAGTTCGACATGGTCGCCGTCGGCCGCGCGCTGCTCCAGGACCCGGAGTGGGCGGCGAAGGTGCTGGCGGGACGGACCGACGAGCTGAAGCCGTACGACGCGGCCGCGGTGAAGACGCTGAGCTGACCTCGGACTCCCGCGAAACGGTTCGCCGACCATGGTCGGCGAACCGTTTCGCGGTCTCCGCGTTCGCCGCTCCGGGCGATCCGGCCTCGCGGTCCCACTCGACGAGAAGGTTCCCCAGGGCAAGCACCACCCCCAGGCTCTGCTCTGCCTGGCCAGGCGCCGGGCCGCCCCCTTGTTCGCGATGCTCCGCGACGGCCCCTTCTCCGAACCCCAACTGCCGCTGCCAGGTCAGGAGTTCGGATCGCCAGATCCCCCCCGGCCGAAGCCGCTGACGCGCGGCCTCATGCCGCTGGTCATAGTCAGGCGCGAATCTTCGGCCTTGGCCACACGCACGGGGGCACCCGCCACAACCGACCGCGAACAGCAGCAACACGGCGGCCAAGGCCGCTCGTCGCCTGTGCAATCCAGTGTGTATGCCTCCCCCTCCTCTCCGCTCCTCTGCTCAGCCCGACTCGGCTTCGGCCGAGCTGCTTTCCATCAGCGCGACGCAGAGCCGACGGAAGGTGCTCCGTACGACGCGCCGCCTCACCGGAGACTCCGCGACGGCCGAGGCCGCCGACGGCCGGCCCGACCGGGGGCCGGGGGGGACGTCATCACCACCCGCCCCGCCGACCGGCATCCGCCGACCGCCGCCGTTCTCGTACGACCCGACGGCCACCCGGCATGGGCCGCGGAGGACGCGCCCGGCCGGTCGACGGACGACTCTCTGCACGAGGCGTTGACCTCATGGTTCGGCGCGGCGCGACCTGAACGGCTGTCGCAGCCAGGAGGTGAGGGCCGCGTAGTCGTCATCGGTGAGACCGAGGCGGGCATCGACCCGATGGACCAGGGCGCGTCCCTGGTGATGTGCGGCGACCCAGATCCGATCTGTTTCGGTGACCTCGTCATCGACCCACACGAACGGCCGTCCCGCCGCCCAGTCGACAAGGGTGCGGGTCTTCCAGTGCAGCCCCTCGCGCTCGTCCCGCTCGTCGGTGTCCGAGGGTTCCGGCCAGACGACGACGGCGAGCTGCTGGAGACCGAGCAGCGGAGCGATGCACTCGTTGGCCTCGTCCATCCACGTCGTGGCCCAGACCACCTCACAGGGAAGCGCGGTCAGTTTGGCCCCGTGGCGAGGATCGACCCTGGCCAGGAGCGGGTTCATGCCGGCCCCGCGCAGACGGGGGCTGAGTGCATGGGTCGGATACTCCTGCGGGTCCGCCCCGAACGGGATGAGCGGTCCGTCGACATCGAGGAACAGCAGCGGAAGCCGCCCAGAACCAGTCACATCAGCACACGATAGCGAGGGGCCCACCGCCAGGCGCTCGACGAGAGGACTACCGAGCGGCCCCACCGGCGGTCGACCCATCGGCCACCGAGGCTCGGCTCGATGCACAGAAACAGAAGTCGCGCCAGAGCCGGTTCTTGGAGACAGAGGCAGCCCTGCCCCCCTCCTGCATGGCCCGGCCTCCGGCACGGCTGGTCGCTCCTCGAGCTTCGAAGTCACATACTGACTCCTGTGCGTGTTGCATTGATCACAGCAGGTTCGCGGGGGGATGTGGCACCCTTCACCGGCCTCGGCCACGGCTTGGCACAGGCGGGACACGAGGTCACCGTCGTCACTCACGAATCGTTCTCCGGCCTGGTTCGCGAGGCCGGTCTCGGCTTCCACGGCCTGCCCGTCGATCCACGCGCCGAGCTGCGGACCGAGGCCGGACAACAACTCCTGACCAGCCATAACGGCCCCGGCAAACTGGCGCGCGTACTGGTCATGACCCGGCGCCTGGTCGACGGCATGGTCCCCGGGATGCTGGAGGCGGCACGCGACAGCGACGTGCTCCTGCTCTCCGGGTCCGTGGCGCCCCTGGGGCAGGTCATCGCCGACGGCCTCGGGTTGCCCAGCAGAGGGGTCTACCTCCAGCCGATCGCCCCCACCGGCGCCTTCCCGCCGCCGGTCCTGGGCACCCGCTCCTTCGGCGCCGCGGGCAACCGGCTGGCCGGGCGGGCGGTCAACGAGGCCCTGGACCTGGTCTTCGCCCGGGCGGCCCGCTTCGTCGAGCGCCGGCACGGCCGCCCCCGCCGTCGCTTCCCGACGCGCCGCCGACCCCGCGAACAGCAGGACTGGCCCGTCCATCACGGCTTCAGTGCGCTTGTCGTGCCGCGCCCGGCCGACTGGCGGTCGGGTCTCACGGTGGGCGGCTACTGGTGGCCGTACACCTCACCGGCCGTCGAACTGGCCCCGGAGATCCGCCACTTCCTCGACGCCGGACCCGCACCTGTCTTCGTCGGCCTCGGCAGCCCGACCGTCCCCGATCCCCGGCGCGTCAGCGACCTGATCGTACGAGCCCTGCGCAAGGCCGGACTGCGCGGCGTGATCCAGTCCGGCTGGAGCGGCCTGGACGCCGACGGCGACGACATGCTCACGATCGGCGAAGCGCCGCACTCCCTGCTGTTCCCCCGGATGGCCGCGGTCGTGCACCACGCCGGGGCGGGCACCACGGCCGCGGGCCTGCGGGCCGGCGTGCCGGCCGTGCCGATGCCCGTGTGGTTCGACAACGCCTTCTGGGCCTCCCGCCTGACCGCGCTCGGCGTCTCCCCCGGTGCCGTTCCCCTCCGGCAGTTCGCCACCCCCGACCGCCTCGCCGATGCCCTGGTCACCGCCACCCACGACCCTTCCTACCGCCACCGCGCCACGGTCCTGGCAGAACGACTGAGCGAGGAAGACGGTGTGGCACCCGTCCGCGAAGCCCTGGAAAACCTCCACCGGGCCGCCGGCCACGGCACAGGACATCCCCCCTTCTGAGGGCGAGGAGGCGTCGCTGGCCGGGGTGGCCGGTGAACGGCCTGCGCGGGTCGCCGGGGCGGTGCCCGGCTAGGACTTGTCCGGCCGATCATGTCGATGTCTCGTGCCCGGCTCGTTGTCCTGGGCTCAGATTCCCCGGGCAGCTCGTGCCGGAACCGCGCCAGATGCTCGGTCAGCCTCACATCGCCATGTGATCACACGCTTGACCTCAATCGCGCTTGAGGTGTGACGATGATCCACATGACCACGGAATCCACATCCCACGCGGCAGACATCGAAGCGATCGACCAGCTCGTCGCGACCGTCGAGCACTCCCAGCAGAACAAGGACCCCGAAGAGTTCCTCAGCCTCTTCCACCCGGACGCGATCTGGACGACGGCCCACGGTAAGGTCCTCATCGGCCTCGACGCGATCTCGGAGTTCACCCGCAAGGTCCTCCCCGCGGCAAGCTGGGACGGCCAGGTCACCTACGAGGTGGTCCACGTGTTCTTCATCCGCCCCGACGTCGCGGCAGTCAAGGTCCGTCAACGTTACCTGGCCCCGGGCGAGGAGAGCGAGGGCGCCCCGCTGTACGTGCTCTCGAAGCAAGCCGACGGCCGCTGGCTGCTGACCGCCTGCCAGAACACGGGGGTCGTCGCCGACTAGCTTGCCGGTCGATCATGTTCGGAGCCAGATCGCGAGGGCTGCCGCAGTGGCGGTGCCGAGGTAAACGTAACGGCGCTTGTCGTAGAGGGTGGCCACCGCCCGGTGCTGCTTCAACCGATTGATAGCCCGCTCGACGGTGTTGCGCTTCTTGTACCGCTCCTCGTCGAAGCCGGGCGGCCGCCCGCCGCGTGAGCCTTTGCGCAGGCGGGCGGCCCGGCTGTCGGTCTTCTCCGGGATCGTGTGCCGGATGCCCCGGCGCCGCAGGTACTCGCGGCACGGACCGTTGCTGTAAGCCTTATCAGCCGCGACGCTGTCCGGCTTCTTGCGGGGCCTGTCCGGCCCGAACTTCGGGACGCGGATCCTCTCCAGGACCGGCTTGAACTGCGTGCAGTCTGCCCGCTGGCCCGGTGTAACGATCAAGGACAGCGGGCAGCAGCGGCCGTCCGCGCTGAGGTGGAGCTTGGTGGTGAAGCCGCCGCGCGAGCGGCCCAGGCCCTCACCTCCCGCACCACCTCCACCAGGCGGGCGTGCAGACTTTGCCACGGCGTTTCGTCCTGGTGTTCTGGGACTTCGGCCCCCTTTGAGACGGGAGCCGGCGGTGGGTCGTTGCGGGCGCCGGCCGCGTGCTGATGCGCTCGCACGATGGTCGAGTCGACCGAGACGTCCCAGTCGATCTCACCCGCCGCGTCCGCGGCGGCCTGGACCTGCTGGAGCAGACGCTCCCATGTCCCGTCGGCCGACCACAGTCGGTGCCGTTCGTAGACCGTCTTCCACGGCCCGAACCGTTCGGGCAGGTCCCACCACTGCACGCCGGTCCGCACCCGGTGCAGAATCCCGTCGATCACCTGCCGGTGATCCCGCCACCTGCCACAACGCCTGTTGCTGACCGGCAGGAACGGCCGCAGCCGTTCCCACTCGGTATCACTCAGATCACCCCGCCCCATGTCCACATCAACGACCCGGCCGTGAAGCAGTTACATGATCGGCCGGACAAGTCCTAGTAGTGCTTTGTTAGGTGGTCTTGTCGTGGTGGGTGGGTGGTAGTTCGCTGGCTGTATGAGGGCTGGGGAGCTTGCCGCGGTGCGGGGCCGGTTGGAGGAGTTCGCGACGGAGGTGTTCGCACCGTTGGTGCGTCGGGACCAGCGGGCGAAGGGTGCGTTATATCTGCGGGGGCTGCTGCTGGACGGCCGCAGGAAGTCGATGCAGCCGATGGCTGAACGGCTCGGTGTCGATCACCAGCAGTTGCAGCAGTTCATGACGACCTCGACGTGGCAGGTCAGGGACGTGCGGGCCCGGCTGGCGTGGCGGGCGGTGGCGGTCGTGCGGCCGCAGGTGTGGGTGGTGGACGACACCGGCTTCCCCAAGGACGGCCGTTCCTCGCCCGGGGTGGCCCGGCAGTACTCGGGCACCCTGGGCAAGGTCGGCAACTGCCAGATCGGTGTCAGTGTCCACGCCGCCTCCGAGGAGGCTTCGTGCCCGTTGTCCTGGCGCCTGTTCCTGCCTGCCGCCTGGGACGGTCCCGACGCCCAGGCCCGCAGGCGGGCCTGCCGGATCCCCGACGACGAGTGCCACCGTCCCAAGTGGCAGCTCGCCCCGGACATGCTCGACGAACTCGCCGGCTTTGGGCTGCGGCCCGCCGTCCTGGTCGCCGATACCGGCTACGGCGCGAACGCCGACTTCCGCCACGGCCTGGACGAACGCGGCCTGGCCTGGGTGCTGCAGGCCAAGGGCGAGATGACCGCCCACGGCCAGGACGCGGTGCCGCACCAGCCCGAATACGGCGGGCTCGGCCCCAGGCCGCTGCCCCGCTATCGCACCCGGCCCGTGTCATTGCGCGAGCACGTACTGGCCGCGGGTCGCGGCCGCGGTCGGACCGTGACCTGGCGCAAGGGATCGAAGGCGGCGATGAGCTCGCACTTCGTGTTCCTGCGCGTCCGGCTCGCGGGCCGTCGCCCGAAACCGGCCGCCGACGGCACGATCGGGTTGTCCTGGCTGATCGCTCGGTGGCCCGAGGGTGAGCGCGAACCGGTGCAGTACTGGATCTCGAACCTGCCACCCGATATCCCCGCCAGGGATCTGGTCCGGCTTGCGAAAACCCGGTGGCGGATCGAGCACGACTACCGCGAGCTGAAAACAGCCCTGGGCCTGGACCACTTCGAGGGCCGTTCGTTCACCGGCCGGCACCGGCACGTCACCCTCGTCACCGCCGCCCACCTGTTCCTGACCGAACAGCGGAGACACCCCAAAGCCCCTGCCAGGGCCTGACCCTCTACCAGGCCCTGGCCCTCCTCCAACAGCTCATCACCACCTGGACCGGCACCTGCCCCACCTGCCGACAACCCGTCCCATGGCAGCCCTACGACACCACCTAACAAAGCACTACTAGGTGGTTCCCGCCCGGAGGGAAGGGCTCGCTCTCGACTCACCGGCCCGGACCACCAACGGTTCGTGGAGGTCCTGGCGGGGAGCGGGGAGGAGGGGGACTGCCGGCGACTCGCGGTGGCCTTGGGTCTGGAGGTGGTCGCGGCGAAGGTGGAGGAAGTGCGGTCGAAGGCGAAGCGCCTGGCCGCGCGGGGCTGGACGGCCGAGGAACGTCCGGAGATGCTCAGCGTGCTCGCCGGGCGAGCCGGTGGCTCATGACCATGCTCCTCGACCACCGGATCATCACATCGGAGGTGTCGGTGCGGATCTCGCAGTCGCGGGCCAGGCGGCGCGAGCGCATCAGCCATGCGAACCTCCGTTCCATCGGCCACCCTTTCGGCAGCACCGCGAAGCCTGTGGCGTCGTCGGTGCGTCTGATCGCCGTCAGCGCGATCCGCAGGACATCGCGGGCGAGGTCGACCAGACGTCCGGCGCAGCCGCCGTCGGCCCACGCCAGGGAGATGCGCCAGCGTTGCGTCCGCATCCGCAGCCGCCCCAGCAGCATCCGGCCGGCCTCGCGGTCGATGACGGATGCGGCAGTGACCATCACGGCCGGCAGAAACCCGAGGGTGTCCACGACGATGTGCCTCTTGCGGCCGTTCACCTTCTTCCCGCCGTCGAACCCCCGGCCGGCAACCGGCACCGACGCGGCCCCTTCGACCGACTGCGCGTCGATGATCCCGGCGGTCGGCTCCGGACCACGGCCCGACGCCTCGCGGACCCGGTCGCGCAGCCGGTCGTGGAACTCGGCGACCAGGCCCTTGCCCCGCCAGCGCCGGAAGAAGGCGCAGACGCGGTCCCGGGCGGGGAAGTCCGCAGGCACCGCTCTCCAGGCAATGCCGCCCGCAACCAGGTAGCGCACCACGTCGACCAGCTGCCGGTGGCAGTAGCTCTCCGACTGCCCGCCCCTTTCCTCCCACCAGGCGGGCACCCGCATCGCATCGCGCACGACTGGCCACTCCGCGTCGGTCATGTCCCCGGGGTACCTTGCAGGCCCGTGCGGCCGGCCCCCGGCGTTCCCCCGAACCGGCGAGCGAGGCAACCACACGACAGGGGCGCGGAGTTGGACGGCAACGTCACGGAGGATCGATAGAGCAACCGCCAGTCAGCGTGCTCAGCGCACGAAGCCCGTCACTGTGCCCTGGTTGCCGGAAGAGGTCAGGCCCCAGAGCATCAGCCCCACAATGACGGCCAGCAGGATCAGCCCCGGCACGTTCTCGGACGCCCAACTGACGGGCTGCCGAACCGGTGGGCCGGGTGTGGCGTCGTCGCGTGCAGCGTCGGAGTCGGCGCGCTGCCAGGGCGCGACCTCGGCCTCACCCCGCGCGATCCGCGCGGCCAGGCGGCGCACGTCGGCCGCGTGGTACGTCGGCTCGCGGGTCAGGTCCGGGGAGGGCGCAGCCGAGGTACGTACGTTGTTGGCCCGCGCCACGGCCCTGATGCTGATCGGCCTGATCTGCGGCCAGATCTCCCGGACTTCGGCCTTCGTCAGCCAGCCTTCCCCGTCCTCAAGGTCCTGCTCGTCCGCTGCCCCCATTCGAAATCCACCCCCGCGCGCCGATCACCCTTGGCTTGGTACCCAGAGCTTGATACCCAGACCGCCGAAAGATCACCCGGCCGGGCAGGCACACTCGAACTCACGCCCATCGCGATCGGTAGAGAAACGGCTTCTTAGCTTGCCGTTTAACGTCCGACGTCGAACGGCATCTCGAACGCGACTGTCCGCTTCCCGGTCTGCGGGACAGCAGGATCACCTTCGGAGGCGCGTGTGAAGATGTGATGATGTCGACCATGGCTATCGATTCAGTGGTCGTCCGGCAGTGTGTTGAGGATCTGGATGCGGCTCTGCCCTTCTACGAGAAGTTGACTGGAAGCGCCGCGTCGCGGTTCGCCTTCGCCGGGGTCACGCTGGCAAGCGTTGGTCCCTTCCTCCTGTTCGCCGGATCCGACGAGGCGGTGCAGCGGGTGGCGGGTGTGACGGCGACTCTCGCTGTCGCCGACCTGGACGCCGCAGTCGAGGAGGCGGGAACAGGGGGAGCCGAGATCGTGACGCCTGTTCAGCCCACTCCCCACGGCCGCCGTGCAGTGCTGCGGCACCCGCACGGCGGGGTCTTCGAGTACGTAGGTCCCTGACCTTGTTCTTCAGCTGAGCTTGTCGTTTTGCTCTGTGAGGAGTCTGGGCCGCACGCCCGTCTCAACTTGTCGCTTGTCATTGATGGCCCGACGTCGAGCACCGCTCGAACTTGATCGGCGTTCTCGCAGTTCAGCGGACGTGAAGACGGCCTTCATCTGATCCTGTGCTCCGTCACAGATGGACGGCGGTGCTCGACGCCGTCCGCCTGGAGCCCGGCGCCGACGTCGCGGCGGTGACCACGGAGCAGATCCGCGAGGTCGTCGAGCGGCTGGTCGCGGCCGGCCAGTGGAAGCCGGGCGACCCGGACGTCCTGGTCGTGCTGGACGCCGGATACGACGCCCCCCGCATCGCCCATCTGCTGGCCGGGCTGCCCGTCGAGATCCTGGGCCGGCTCCGTTCGGACCGGGTGATGCGACGGCCGGCGCCCTCGCGCGCAGCGTTCTTCCAGGCCAACCCCAAGGGCGGGCGACTGCCCAGGCACGGTGGCGAGTTCGTCTTCGGCGACCCCGCCACCTGGGGCATCGAGCAGGCCCTCACGGTCACCGACACCCGCCTCTGCGGGAAGGCGGTCGCGCAGGCGTGGGACCGGCACGCCGGCCGGTGCACCGAAACCGTCCCGACCCGGACCCGGCCGACCACCGGGCTCAAAGAACCACCACCCCGCCACCCGCCATGACATGGGCAGAGTCCTCGCGACCGGCGAGGCATGCAGCCGCCCGATCCACCACAAGACCGGCACCGAACCCCGTCGAACTGGGTGCATGACAAGCTTGGGTCAGGGGCTGAGGTGGGTAGGGGGTTCTGTCGTGGAACGCTGCGACGGCAGCCTGTCGGCCCAGCCCGACGGGCGTCCGGGAGCCTCGGGTTCGAAGGCCTTCGGCGGCGCACGGAAACACGCGTCCGTCCTCGCACCGCTCCGGTCCAAGGGGGTCCGAACACTGATGCCTGAACGACCGCCTGCTGTCCCGATATCCCGGGCCTGGGCCTGGGTTCATGGTCGACGATTGCGTACACGAAGGGCACGTGTGCCCGTGATCCGGCGCTACGGGCGCCAGACGCAAGGAAGATCCGTTGTCTCACTCAGAAACAGACCGCGCGTGGAGCCTCCTCATCGCCGCGCGTGACTCGTACCGCGCTGCCACATCACCGAACTACGACGAAGTCCTGTGGGAGGTCTCGCAACGGGCCGAAGCGTCGGGCTCCCTCGGCAAAGCCGACATCGGCGCTCTGGTGGTCTGGAAGCGGCTGTCAGCCCGGACCCGGTGGGCCTCTGCGCTCATGGCCCTCCCCGACACGCAGGTCCGCGCGGCCACGGGCAAAGCGTGGGAAGCCGTCCGGGACACGTCCCGTCCCCGCGCACTGGCCGCCCAAGCCGGCCGAGCCGCTCTCGCCACACTGCCGGGCTTCCACAAGGGAGACGCCCTGGCCTCCGCCGTCCTCACGGCAGCAGCTCCACTCCGCATGGCCGTCTATGACAGCCGCGCGCAGCGAGCGCTCGAAACCCTCGGCCTGACACTCACCGACGACTCGGGGCGATACGGCCGCTACATGGGCCTCATCGACGGTCTCCTCACCCGAAGGCAGTCATCCGAACACGAATGGACGGCGCGGGACGTCGACATCGCCCTGTTCTGGATCGGCGGGGCGTGAGCCCGCGAACGAACTACAGCCCTCCGAGCCGAGCTCGATCAGACTCCCGACCACCGCACCGACGGCTCTGCAAGGGTGCACAGAAGCCGTTCCAGCAGAGCGCCCCGGAGAGAACTACAGCTCAGGAGCCCTCACTTCCCCCAAGACGCCTACCTGCTCCCTGGCGGCACTCGCCTCCAGCCCCGCTCCATACGTGGACGGTCAACATGGCGGACGAACCGTTCATTTGCCTCGGAGCAGTCATGCGATCGGCCGGACAGGCCCTGACCGGGGTTCGCCCTCGGCGCCTGGGCCATTTCGTTTGGATCATCTGGTCGTTGGTCCCGGTGTGCCGTTGAGTGACACGCAGTGGGCGCGGATCGAGCCGTTGTTGCCAGACCGGACGCCGCAGCGGGGTGGCCGGTGGCGGGACCACCGTGAGGTGATCGACGCACCCGCCTTCGTCCACGTCATGGCCCGCCTCCGCGTGCCTCAGCAGCGAGTCCGTCCCCGTACCAGGCCGGACGTGGTCCTGGCCGACAAGGCGTACTCCTCCCGAGCAATCCGCGCGCACCTGCGCAGGCGCGGAATTCGGGCGGTCATCCCCGTTCCGGCCGATCAACGCGGCCACCGGCTGCGGCGCGGCAGCCGAGGTGCCAGGCCGACGCCTCAAGAGCAGGAGCGAACCGCATCGTCCCAGGCACCGGGACTGCGGTGGTGATTCTTGTGCCCCGCGACGAGCACCTGGCGCAGTGCGGCAAGGTGCTGGGTGTTCGCGGGGAGATCCAGCTGGTCGAGGAGGGCCAGTGCGGCGGCCGGTTCCAGGTCGCCGTAGACGTCGTGGAAGCTCGTCAGAAGGCCGCGGAAGACGGCCGAGTGCAGGGCAGGAAGTCGCATGGCGGTGCGGTATGTCAGCTCCTTCACCGTCCAGCGGACCGGGCCCGAGCACTCCAGAACCCGACGGGCTCGGCGGAGCAGGGGTTCCGATCGCTCGGCCACCACCTGGCCGATGTCGTTACCGAGAACCTCGGCGAAGGCCGTCGCGGAAGTGGCGTGGTCCTCGAACCAGTCCACCCACAGCGAGTAGGTGACGGCTGCGGCGTCCCGGTCCGCCTCCAGCCGCCGACGGTAGCCGTCCCACAGCACGTCGGCCGGCAAAGGGCCCTCCGCATCGTCGTTCGCGAACCGGATCTCGCACGTGACCCAGTACTCGTCAAGGAGGTCCAGCAGCCCGAAAGCCAACCGCACCTGATCTGCCGCATCCAGGTCTTCGGCGAACACATCACCAGCCCAGGAGTGCGCCACCTGGTTGGCGGTGAGCAACGTGTCCGGCTTTTCGTCACTCACCCACCCGTCGCGCACCTGGCTGACGCCCTGATCAGCCAGCCAACGCCGCGCTGCTTCCTCGGCTTGCGTCTCCACTCGGGGAGTATGACAAGCCTCGCAGGATCCGAACGAAACGGCCTAGGTGTCCTGGCCGGCGGATCATGTCACGGTCGCCTCGCGGCGGGACCATGGGCCGGTTCGTGGGCCGGGGTGATCTGACGAAGGACGAGTGGGCGCGACTTGCGTCCCCTCTGCCGAAGACCGGCGGCCGGGGCGGGCGTTGGAAGGATCACCGAACAGTGATCAACGGGGTCCTGTTCCGGGTCCGTACGGGGTCCCGTGGCGGGATCTGCCGAACCGGTTCGGGAGCTGGAAGACGGTCTGTGAGCGTCATCGCCGGTGGTCGGCGGACGGCACCTGGGATCGGATCCTGCAAGCCGTCCAAGCCGATGCCGATGCCGATGCCCGGAGCCGGATCGGCTGGAGCAGGGTGAGCGTGGACTCCACCTGGTGACGAGCCCCTCAGCACGCTGCCGGCGCTCCGCACAGGACGCCGCGCGTTCCGAAGCGGAGACCGATACCTCGGCAGCACCGCTCCGACGAAGGACTCGGCCGTTCGCGGGGCGGTCTGACCTCCAAGATCCGCCTTGCCGGGGAAGGCGGCCTCCGCCCTCTGGCGCTGCTGATCACTCCTGGTCAGTGGGGCGACAGCCCACAGCTGATCCCAGTCCTCGAACGCATCCGGGTCAAGCGCCCCGGCGGTGGGCATCCACGGACCCGTCCCGACCGCTCGGGCGGCGATAAGGCATACAGCTCCCGCCGTAATCGCCGCTGCCTGCGCAGACGCCAGATCACACACACCATCCCGGAACCGAAGGACCAGCGGGCCAACCGCAGGCGCCGAGGAAGTCGAGGAGGCCGGCCGGCGGGCTTCGGCAAAAAAACATACAAGCGCCGCAAGGAGGTCGAGCGCACGATCAACGGCTCAAGCACTTCCGCGCCGTGGCTACGCGCTACGACAAGCGCGCCTTCGTCTTCCATTGCGCTGTCACCGTGGCCTCCCTCCGCCTGTGGCTCAGCCCGTGAGCGGGCGGATAAAACGGTGGCCGCCTGATTCGCTTCCCTGCCACGATCTGGGGGTGACCACGTTGTTCCTGATGGTCGGCCTGCCGGGGGCCGGGAAGACCACGCGGGCCCGACAGCTCGCCGCGGAGCACGGCGCGCTGCGTCTGACGCCCGACGACTGGATGATTCCCCTGTTCGGCGAGGCGGAGGCGGACGGGAAGCGCGACGTGCTGGAGGGGCGCATGCTCTGGCTCGCCTTGGAGGCGGTCAGACTCGGCACCGACGTCGTCGTGGACTACGGCTGCTGGTCACGGGACGAACGGTCCGCGATCCGCCGGCTCGCGGAGGCCGAGGGGGCGTGCTTCCGCATGGTCTACCTGCCGGTGGACGAGGAGACCCAACGGGCCCGTATCGCCCACCGCTGGGCGACCAACCCCGAAGAGACACTGCCGATGTCCGAGACAGACATCATGCACGGGCGCGCGCATTTCGAGGAGCCCGACGCGGCGGAGCTGGAGGGCCGCAGGGTCGACGGCCCGCCGCCCGGATGGGCCGGCTGGCGGGAGTGGGCCGCCGACCGGTGGCCGTCGTTCGCGTGACTGCTGCGACCCACGACGACCCAGCCGTACCAGGCGTGCTCCGCGCCGGCCGGAAATGTTCCGCCGGACAGCGCCAAGCCGAGTCGCACACCTCAGCCCCCCTGCGCGTCAGGGATCTGGGCGTGTCTGCCGTGCATCTGGTCTGTACGGATGGGTGGTCCCCGCGAGTCGGCGGTCTGTAGATTCCCGTCATGAGTGACGACGAGGACTACCTGGACAAGAGCCCGGCAGCCGCACGGATGGGGAAGGCCGCGGAGTACCTGGTTGCGGCCTCCTCCATCCTCGCCACAGGTGGCGAGTTGAACGTCTCCACTTCGCTCGTGGACGACGAGGGCGTAGATCTCGTCTTCCATCGGCGCGGGAGCTCCGCAACGCTGGCGGTGCAGGTCAAGGCGAGGATGTCCACCGGGACGCAGGTTCAGCAGGGCAGGCTGATGGCCTTCGTCCGGTCGCAGACATTTCAGCCTCGAACCGATCTGGACATGCTGTTCGTCGCCGTGGACGTCGAACGAGGGGCGATCATGACGGCCTGGCTGATACCGAGCAGGACGTTCGGAGAGATGGTGAGCGAGCCCAACGGCAAGGGCCGCTTCCGGTTCTCCGCGTCGATGAAACCGGATTCCAAGGACCGCTGGACTCCGTTCCGGCTCACGGCTGCTGAACTTCCAAGGCGCATCCTTGCCCGGCTCGCCGAGCTGGAGAAGGCAGGGGCCGAGTAAGGACCGGGGCACGTTCATCTCGGGAAGAACAAGCCGAACGTTCCCGGACCGGTGGGGAAACGTACGGGCGACAGCGCAAGGTCTACTCCTCACGACGGGGCCGGGTCGAGCATGGCATCGCCCGCCTCAAGGGCTGACGTTCCCTCGCCCGCCGCAAGCACATCCGCGACACCGTCTCGGATCGTGCTCAGGCGGCATCCCACTCTGCTTGCAGCCGGCTGAGTTGCGCCTTGTCGAGCGGAGGCTCAAAGCCTTCGGGGAACATGAGCGTGAGTGGCTGCGGCCACATGCCTTCGGGCCCGTGCTCCTCACAGTGCAGAGCCACGAGATGCGGTCCCTCCCCGCAAGCCTCGCGCTGGTAGAAGCGGTCGTGAGCCTGGCAGAAGTACGAGAACACCGTGCAGTCGTCCTCGTCGGTCGGCTCGTGGAAACCGGGATCCCGGACGATCACTGTCACCGGTTCCTGACGGTTGAACCGGGGGACGGGCCGAGGATCGCACCACAGCAGTCGAGGAGGAAGCATGTGATCATTCTGTGCCCGAGGCTCCTTCGAGTCAGCGTGCAGGCCGGATGAAGATGCCTGCGAGAGGGAGTGCCGCCTCGGCTGCCGCGACGCGGGCAAGGGCCGCGTCGATCCGCCGGCGCGGGGATGGCCGCCCGGACGCCGCGCCGCCCGAGGTGTTCACGGACGGCCCGTGACGAATACGCCTTGTCTGCCAGGACCACCTCCGGCCAGGGCCGGGGCCTGCGGTTGCCGTCGGCCGCGAGGTGGATCTTCGTGGTCAGCCCGCCACGGGATCAGCCGGTGGCGTGATCGTCCAGCTCGTCGACCGGGGCCCTTGTGCGGGCGTCGGCCGCGTACGGTGGGCTCGCACGATCGGGGAGTCCACCGAGACAACCCAGTTCCGCTCTTCGTCTGCGTCGGCCTTGCCAGGAGCGCAGTGCACACCCGCTCCCACGTGCCGGCTGCGGACCGCATCCGCAGCCGGTTGTCGACGCCCTGCCAGTTGCCGTACTTCTCCGGCAACCGCACCCGCTGTGCCCCTCTTCGGAACTTCCAGGCGGTGGTGCGATCACCTTCCGCTGGTCGCGCCATCGGCCGCCCGCTTCGGCGTCCGGTCCGGAAGCAACGGCTCGATCCGCGCCCGCTGCGCGTCAGCCGTAGGAACACCGGGGCAAACGGTCAGGGGACGCGAAAGGAGCGGCTGCACGCAGCTGGTGCCACCAGCCTTGCCGACAGTTGCCCACCAGTCGATCACTCGGGCTGCCATCGCGTCCGGTCGCAGGCCCAGAGGGTCGAGACCGAAGTGATCCTCCAGCTCATGCCGCAGGAACCCACCGATCGCCCCCTGGTCCGCGTCACCACGGAGGCGCTGGAGCAGAGGCGCGAGCATGCAGTCGTACTCGTCCTGCACGTGGTCGGCGACGCCGATCGGATCCCACTCGTTGAGCAGATGCCGCAGGCCGTTCTCGGTGGCGTCGGTTCCAGGTCGCATCGCACCAGGGTGCCACCCGGGAGCCGCCGTCCTCACTCGCCCCGTCATGATCCGAACGAAACCGCCTAGCCGGGCTCGGGGTCGTCGTGGATGGTCAACGCTCCCGCGAGGTCGAGATCGGCGACAGTGCCGTGCGCTCCGGCTCGGACGAGCAGCACGGCGCCGAGTGCGGTGCTCCAGAACGTCCTGGCCTCCACGGCCAGCGGTCGCCGGGCACTCCAGCCGCGACCGTCGACGAGTCGGCTCGCGAAGTGCTCGGATTGCCGGAACAGCAGCTGGAGGTGCCGGTCGACCACGGGCGCGAGTTCGGGCCTGGAGATCGCGGCGGCGAGTGCTCGCGCGACCGACGGAAGCGAGGGCATGGCCAGTACGGCGCGGGCGATGTTGCGCCGGAACGTCGCCGCATCGGGGGCTTGACGACCGATGCGTTCGATCCGTCGGGCGTCGTGCAGCAAGCCGAGAAAGGCGGCGTGCACGAGCAGCGAGTCCTTGGAGCCGAAGTAGTAGGTGACCTGGTTGGGGAAGACGCCTGCCGCGTTCGCGATCTCCGCGACGCTCAGCTCCGCGCCGGGCCGCTCCTTGCAGAGCCGCGCGGTCTCCTCGATCAGTCGGCGTCTCGTTGCGCGACCGCGGTCGCGCGACCGGGTCGACGTCGGTCGAGCTTCGGTTCGCTTCTTCTCCACACACAAATTGTATGTGATACAACAGGGCCCTGTTCACTTGTATCGCATACAAGAAAGGGTTGAAAGGCATGCACCCGACTGAAGTCGTCGTGACCGGACTCGGCGCGATCACGCCCCTCGGTGGAGACGTGGAGTCCACCTGGGAAGCCCTGCTCGCCGGTGAGTCCGGCATCCGCGGTGGCGTTCTGCGAGGCCGGGAGGACACCGGCCTTCCCGACGTCGTCGCGGGGACGATGGCGATCGACCCCGCGGCATCGCTGCCGCCGGCGCAGGCGAGGCGGCTCGACCGCTCGCAGCAGGCGGCCTTCACCGCGGCGGCCGAGGCCTGGGCCGATGCCGGCGCCCCGGAGGTGGACCCGGACCGGCTCGCATCAGCGATCGGCACAGGCATCGGTGGCGTACACACGCTGTTGCAGCAAGACGACGTACTGGAGACG
This sequence comes from Streptomyces sp. NPDC004266, assembly GCF_042874095.1. Classification (NCBI taxonomy): domain Bacteria; kingdom Bacillati; phylum Actinomycetota; class Actinomycetes; order Kitasatosporales; family Streptomycetaceae; genus Streptomyces; species Streptomyces sp. NPDC004266. Next base: position 26,953 of record NZ_JBIAMM010000024.1, on the reverse strand, counting down.
GCCGGAATGCGGCGCGTCTCGCCGCGCACGGTCCCGATGCTCATGCCCAACGCGGCGGCGGCGCTGATCAGCATCGAATACGGCGCACGGGCCGGGGTCTACACGCCCGTCTCCGCATGCTCGTCCGGTGCCGAGGCGATCGCCCTGGGGGCCAGGCTCATCCGGGCCGGCGAGGCGGACGTGGTCATCGCGGGCGGGACCGAGGCCGCGATCACCCCGATCACCGTCGCCGGTTTCGTCCAGGCACAAGCACTGTCGCGGCACACCGCCGAACCCGCCTCGGCGTCCCGGCCGTTCGCCGCGGACCGAAGCGGATTCGTCCTCAGCGAAGGCGCCGCCGTCGTGGTGCTCGAAAGCGCCGAGCACGCCGACGCCCGAGGCGCACGCGTCCACGCGGTGCTCGCGGGCGCCGGCATCGCCGCAGACGCCCACCACATCACGGCGCCCGCCGCCGACGGCTCCGGTCAGATCTCGGCCATGCGGAAGGCCCTCGCGCAAGCCGGTCTGGCTCCCGAGCAGATCAGCCACGTCAACGCCCACGCCACCGGAACCCCGGTCGGCGACGTCGCGGAGGCGCACGCGATCGGGAAGGTCTTCGGCCGCGCCACCGTGACAGCCCCCAAGGCGGCGCTCGGCCACCTCTTCGGTGCGGCTGGTGCGATCGAGGCGCTCATCGCCGTCCTCAGTGTGAAGCACGGCGTCATACCGCCGACCCGCAACCTCACCGCGACCGACGTCGGGCCCGACATCGATCTCGATGTCGTCGCAGAGCGACGAGACGTCCCCCAGGAGGCCGTGCTCAGCAACTCCTTCGGCTTCGGCGGCCAGAACGTCTCACTCATCGTCACCGGCGCACGGCATCACGTGTCCCGGATGCCGTAGCCGGGCAGATGCGGTTCGGACAGGTGGAGCGGCCGCCCTGGGCGGCGTACGAAGCCCTGTCGGCTACGAAACCCCGCCGGCCACGGGCGGCATGTCCGAGCGCCCGAATCGAAGGAGGCGTCGGTGAGGTGCGCTCGCGGCGCCCTCCGCATGCGCACCGCCCTCCCCTCAGCCCCAGGGTGCCGTCCCGCACGCCGCCCCCGTGAACCGTGAGGTTCACATGCCTCCTGGACAGTCCATGGGCCTGCCTCATCTTCCGCCCCTATGTGGGTAGGGGCACTGAGGAAAGAGGAACAGAAATGAGCGCCAGCGAGAAGATCAAGGCCAAAGCCGAACAACTGGCGGGCAAGACCATAAGGAAGGCAGCGCACGCCGTGGGCAACCGCAGCGTCACGGTGAAAGGCGCCGCTCTGGAGACCCGTGGCAAGGCCCGCGAAGCGAAGGAGCGGGGCAAGGACGCCTTCAAACACTGAGTCGGCAAGGCTCCCCCGGAACGCCCGGACACGAGGAACGGGGCGGTCGGCCACGGTCGGCCCCCGTCGGCCGGTGGGTACCGTGCGTGCTCTGCGGCCGGAGGTCACCGCAACGGAGGGGCGCCACGGCACGACGGTCGACGCCCGCACCCCACGGTCGTCGCCTCGGGAAGTAGGGATGACCGTCGCGCGTTCACGTTGCGTAGCGCATCGATGACCGTCCACCTTTCGGTTTGCTCCCTTTCCTGCCTTCCTGCCTTCTGCCTTCCCGACCCGCCATGGCGCGCCCCGGGCGTGCGGGGGCAGGCTCCCCGCAGGAGCCGGTGACACGCACCCACCGGCTGTAAGGGGCGCCCGCGCCCGTATGGTTGCCGTCATGACGATCAACCGTCCGGGACTGCCGCAGGACCTTCCGCCCGCCGGGACCCTCTGGGCCCGTTGGGCCCTGATCGCCGCCCTCGGAGCGACCACCGCGGGCGAACAGCGGCCGAGCGCGCATCGCACCGGCCGCTGGATCGACGACGACGGGCTCCACTGGGACGACGGCGGCTGCACCTGGTGGGTGATGTCCAGCAGGGGCGACGGCCGTTACGTGCTGTACGGCGAGGACGAGTCCAGCGAGACGAAATGGCACGAGCCGCCGGTCGACATGCTCGCGGGCGGCCCCGCATGGCTGCCGTGGGACGAACTGCGCGACCGGCTGTCCGGCAACGAACTCGGTTGCGTCTACTGGTACGAGAACGAGGCCTGGGCCCGCGCGCCCTACCCCGACAGCCTCGACGACGACGGCCTGGACTGCGGGATGGACACGCTCGCCGACCGCGCGCAAGCGGTGGAACTCGTGGCCGAGCGCCTCGCACCGGTGGACGACGGGCCCGACGCCGACGCCCTCCTCGCCCAGGCGGAGACCGGCCGGCTGCAGGACGTGGCCACGCTCCTGGCACGGGCGTGCGACCCGGACGGCGACGAACCGGACCCGAGCGCCGTGGCCCGCGCCCTCACGCGCTCCGGCCTCATCGGCGAGCCCGCCGTCGGCTGAACCGAGCCATCGCGGGAGTCACGCCCGGTGTCCCGGATCGGAAGCTCTTCGGCGGATCTCCGTCTCGATCGCTGATCGCGCCCAAGCCCCGAAGACCGTTCCGCGAGGACACCGGGCTCATGATGAGACGAGTCCTTGCCCGACCCCGGACGACCGCAGTGGGCGTCCCCTCGGCGGTCACCGCTGCTTCATCACTCCGCGGTCGCCGCTGCTTCATTCTGAACGATCAGTAGTACGCCCAAGCCCCGCGCGCCCGCTGCCCGACGGCGTCAGCCGCGAGGAACCGCGCCCGGGAAGCCCCTGCTTCTCACCGGCATGAGCATGCCGTCTCCCGCGCGGCCGAACTCCTTTGCAGCCGCGCCGCCTTGGATGTCGGCGTTTCGGCCATACCCGGCTTTCGCAAGGACCCCCGTCCCACACGGATCGATGCACACCGCACGAACGAGCTTTCGCCTGGCGTCGGGGTTCGAATGCCGTCCGAAACACGTGTGTTCGAGACACGGGTCGACGTCGTTGAGCCATCCGACACCCCAGCTCGACCCCTCGGAGACCGTGATGTCCCCTCTCCCCGCTCTTCTTTCCCAGGCCGATCGGTCCTGGCACGGATTCCCCTCGGCCACGGCCTCGCTCCTGGCCGGCACCTCCCCTCGCGCAGCACACCCGGGTGCGAGGTGGGGCGCGTGACGGGCAACGGTGACCCGCTGGCAGCCGCCGCGGAGAGCACGTCGGAATCCGAACAGCTGCTGTTCGGTGGTGAGCTCACCTACGACTACGGGTGGGGAGCTCACGACGGTGCCTGGCTGAAGCTGGGGCTGCGCGCGATGGCCGGCTCGCTGCCGAGGCAGGTGTCGGTGGCTGTCCGGCTGGCCCGCGAGGCCGACTCGCGGGCGTTCGCCACGGTCGCCGTGAGCGAGATCGCCCGCGGCGTCACCCAGGCCGTCTCCCTGATCGCGGTCAACACCCTGCTCGTCGAGCTGCTCGCCGCGGGCGACATGACCGGCCGGCTGCGTGCGGCGCTGCCGTCGCTCGCGCTGGTGGCCGCCCTCGCGGTGATCGGCTCGGCATGCCGGTCGGCCTCGTCCGCCGCGACGGGGATCCTGGAGCCGAAGGCCCAGCGGGTGGCGACCGAGCGGTATCTGGGTCTGGTGGCGCGGGTGGAGCTGGAGGCGATCGAGGACGACGCCTTCCACAAGCTGATGGACTCCGCCCAGTGGGGGGCGGACTCGGCGAGGCGGATGGTCGGCTACTGCACCGCCGTGGTCACCTCCGCCATCTCGCTGATCGCCGCCGCCGGTGTGCTCACCGTCCTGCACCCCGTCCTCCTGCCGCTCCTGGTCCTCATGGCGCTGCCGAGCGCGTGGGGGTCGCTGACCATGGCCCGCCACCGGTACATCAGCTGGCACCGCTTCGTGCAGCACGTGCGGGCCGCCAAGCTGATCAGCCAGCTGCTGATCAACCCTCAGGCCGCGGCCGAGATCCGCGTCCACGACGCGGCCCCGTTCCTGCTCACGCACTTCCGTCAGATGGCCGAGACCAGCGAGCGGGAGCAGACCCGGCTCGCGTGGACCGGTGCCCTCACCCATCTGGTCGCGGACTCGACGCGCGGCGTCGCGACCGTCGCCACCTACGGCGCTCTCGGGCTGCTGCTGTGGCACGGGCAGATGGGCCTGGCCGTCGCGGGCACGGCGGTGCTGGCGATCCGCTCCGGTGCGGTGAGCATCACGGACCTCGTCCTGCGCGTCACCGACGTCCAGGAGGAGGCCCTGTTCGTCGCCGATCTGGAGAAGCTGTGCGAGGAGGCCGCCCGGCGGTCCATCCCCGTCGGCGGGCTCGACGTGCCCGAGGGCGCGCACGAGATCCGGTTCGAGAAGGTGACCTTCACCTACCCCGGGGCCGACAAGCCGTCCCTGCACGAGGTCGACCTCGTCATCCCGCGTGGCAGGACCGTCGCCCTGGTCGGGAGGAACGGCTCGGGCAAGTCGACCCTCGTCCGTCTGTTGAGCGGGTCCCGGCTTCCCGACTCCGGCCGCGTCCTGTGGGGTGGGGTGAGCACGGTCGAAGCGGACCGCGCGCAGGTCTTCGACCGGGTCGCGATGGTCGCCCAGGACTTCTTCCGCTGGCCCTTCACCGCGCGGGTGAACATCGGAATCGGCCGCAGCAGCGCCGCGATGGACGACCGGAGCGTCGGGGCCGCGGCGGTCTACGCGGGCGCCGACGAGGTCGTCAAGGGCCTTCCACGGGGCCTGGACAGCTTGCTCGTACGCGGTTACAAGGGCGGCCAGGAGATCTCCGGCGGTCAGTGGCAGAAGATCGGTCTTGCCCGTGCCCGGCACCGGGACGGTGCGGTCCTGATCGTGGACGAGCCGACCAGTGCGCTCGACCCCGCTGCCGAGCAGCGGGTCTTCGACCAGATCCATCGGCTGGCCGCCTCGGGCCAGACCACGGTCCTGATCACCCACCGCCTCCACAGCGTCCGGACGGCGGACCTCGTCTACGTGCTCGACGAGGGCAAGGTCGTCGAGCACGGCACCTTCGCGGAACTCATGGACCCGGTCACCGGGGGCGGCGTGTTCCGGGAGATGTACGAACTGCAGGCGCGTCAGTTCCTCGACCCTTCGCTGCCGGCGCAGGCCGTCCCGGCGGAAGCGGCGCCGGAACGGCCGGTCGGTGCCGTCGACGAGGGACAGGCGCTGTCATGACACCGTCCGTCTTCGGGGCCCGGAGCTCGCCGGCGACGCTCCTGCTCACCGGCCGCTTCGGCACCGCACCGGGGCCGGTCGACGCCGCCGGGCTCAACGGGTGCGCGCCCTTGTGGCGGGGGCCGGTCATCGCCACCCGCCACACTGCGAACCAGGGCCGGCTCGTCGCCGCGCACCGGGACCTGGTCATGACGGTGCCCCGGTACGTCCCGGGCACCATGACGGCGGACGGGCCACTGGCCGGGCACCGTGGGGAGGCCGTCGGAGAGGCCCTCGGCCCTCAGCAGCGGTACTTCGCCCGACACGGACTCGGGCCGCCTCGTACTCGGCCCGCGCACCGCCCTGACCCGGCCGGACCGACCCGAAAGGCCGGACCGGCCGGCCATCGACCGCCCTCCCGCCGTCCGCTCCCCAGTCCGCGAGGTTCCGCCATGCCCCCTGCCCTCTCCCCCCTCCGCACCCTGGTCTCCTCCTACCTGGACCGGCACCCCGGCGAACGCGACGCCCTCGCCGGACTGCTGACCGCCCTGGAGGCCGGCGGCGATCCCACCGACCGCTCCGCCCTGCCCGGCCACGTCACCTGCAGCGCGGTGGTGATCGACCGGAACCGGCGGGTCCTCCACGTCCGCCACGAGGCGACCGGGGGGCTGCTGCTCACCCCGGGCGGACACGTCGAAGCCGACGACGTCACGCTGTTGGCCACGGCCCTGCGGGAGGCCGAGGAGGAGACGGGGATCCCCGCATCCGCCCTCGTCCTGACTGCCGAATTCCGGGACCGGCCCGTCGACATCGACGTCCACGACATCGATCCCAGCCCCGCGAAGGGCGAACCGGCCCACCGACACTACGACTTCCGTTTCGCCTTCCACCTCGCCGACGACGCGCCCGAACCCACCCTGCGGGCCGAGGAGGTGACGGACGCGGTCTGGCTGCCGTTCGACGAGGTGTCCTCGCCGACGCTGCACGACAAGCTCGCCGCCTCGGCTCTGGACGGCGTGATCGTGCCGGTGAACGCCTCCGCGATCATCCACGACGGCCAGGGCCGGTACTTGCTGCACCTGCGGGACGCCGACAAGCCGTGGATCTGGGAGCCCGGGCGCTGGTCACTGCTCGGCGGCGGCCGGGAGCCGCAGGACCGCACCCTGCTCGACACCGTCCGCAGGGAGCTGCGCGAAGAGGCCGATCTGAGCATCGCCCGCCTGGAGCCGTACGCGGTCGAGCACGTCACCGGCATCGACGGAACCCGCGTCCCGATCCAGCTGTTCACCGGCCGCTGGAACGGCGATCCGGCGCGGCTCCCCCTCACCGAGGGCGTGATGCTCGCGTGGGTACGGCCCGAGAAGTTCCCGCACATGACGATGCTGCCGTCGACCAGGGCCCTCCTGGAGCGGCACGCCGCCGAGCACCCCGCGTCCGCCGACGGACCGGCGACGGCCGCCGGGGCCGCGCCGGCGAAGGCACCGTCCGGGACCGTGCCGAACGTGGTCGGCGTTCACCTCTGCCTGGAGCGGGACGACCAGGTCCTGCTGGGTCTGCGACATCCGGATTCGGCGTACGCCGGTGGGTTCTGGCACGTGCCGGCGGGCCACTGCGAGGCGGAGTCGGCCACCGCGTGCCTCGTGAGGGAGGCGTACGAGGAGGCGGGGCTGGTGATCGACCCCGCCGACGTCGAGCTCGTCCACACGGTGCACATGCTGGACCGGCCCGACGACTTCCCGCGTGTCCAACTCTTCTTCCGTGCTCGCCGCTGGGAGGGCACTCCGAGGCTCCGGGAACCGGACAAGTGCGTCGCCTGGCAGTGGTGGAGCGCGAAGGACCTGCCCGAGCCGACCGTCCCCTACACCCGTGCGGCGATCGAGGGCATCCGGAGGGGCCGCGCCTACACGGAACTCGGGTGGTCGCGATGACCGGATTCGACGCGGTGGGCGCCGCGTACGCCGCCCACTCCGACAGCGCGCGGGGACGACTCCGCCACGATCTGGTCGAGCGCCGGCTCCTCACCGAGCTTCCGGCCCGTCCCGCCGCGGTTCTCGATGTCGGCTGTGGGAACGGCGAGATGACCCTCCGTCTCGCCGCCGTCGGCCACGGGGTGACCGGCGCCGACCCGTCCGCCCGGATGCTGGCCGCCGCAGCCGATCGCCTCGCGGCCCGCCCCGAGCTCGCCGACCGCGTCCGGCTGGTCGGTGCCGACCTCGCCTCCCTCCCCTTCGACGGGGAGCGGTTCGACGCGGTCTGCTGTCACGGCGTGCTGATGTATCTGGACGAGCCCGGTGAGGCGCTCGCCCGCCTGGCCGGACTCGTCGCACCGGGCGGACTGCTGAGCGTCCTCGCCAAGAACCGCCGGTCCATCGGCGTACGCGAGGCCCTGGCAGGCGAGTACGCGACCGCGCGTCGGCTCATCGGGTCCGGAGCGGACAGGAGCGTCGGCAATCTCGGTCGGGAAACCCGCGGCGACACCGCGGAAGCCCTCGACCGGCTCGCGGCCGACCACGGGCTGACGCCGCTGCCCTGGCAGGGGGTCCGGATCTTCCACGACCACCTCGACGGCACCTGGGCGCCGGACCCGGTCGCGTACGCGGCGGCATTGGAGCTGGAGTGGACCGCGTCCTGGCGGAGCCCGTACCGGGACATGAGCCACCTCGTGCACACCCTGGCCCGCCGGCCGGAGCGGAGTGGGTCATGACACCCGTCCGCACCGACCGCGACACCGCCGCGTCCCCCGCGGCCGCTTCCTCACCCACGAAGGGCGGTCAGCATGTCCCTTGATCCCCAGGCCGCCGCGACGAGCAGCCTGCGCACCGCCATGGTCGACCGTCTCGCCTCCTCGGGCGTCCTGACCGACCCCCTGCTGCGCGACGCCCTGCTCCACGTGCGCCGCGAGGTGCTTCTGCCCCACGCGTACGTACGGGTCAGCGGCCCGGGCGCCGATCCGATCGAGTGGCGTCTCCTCGACGGCTCGCACCCGGACGACCGTCAGGAGTGGCTCGATCTGATCCACGGCGACGAGTCGATCCTCCTGCAACGCGACGGCGAGCGGTTGGACGCGCTGCCGCGCGGGCCGGTGACCGGCGGGCACATGACCTCGATGTCCACGTACTCCCCTGTCACCGTCGAAGTCCTTCAGGCCCTCCGGCTGGAACCGGGGCAGCGATACCTGGAACTCGGCCCGGGCCCGGGGGTCTCCCTCGCTCTCGCCGCCGCCGTCACCGGCCCCCGTCTCGCCGCCGGAGTCGAGCGTGACGGCCACATGGCCGCCTTCGCCCGGCGCAACCTCGACCGGCTCGGCCTGGAGGCCACCGTCGTCGAGGGCGACGCCCTCGACGGGCACCCGGCAGGAGGGACGTTCGACCGGATCCACTCCGGCATCGGGGTCCCCGGCGTCCCGCAGGCGTGGGTGGAGCAGCTCGCGCCTGGTGGGCGGCTGCTGACGACGCTCGCGACCCGCACGCCGAGCTGGCCCGGCCGGCTCGGTGTCACCCGCACCAGGACGGGCCTGATCGAGGCGACCCTGCGGGGCGGGCCGCGCGGGTACCGGCCCATGCTCGGCCACCGGTGGCTCGACGCGACCGGCCACCGTGCCCGCATCGAGGCGGATCCCGGCACGCCACGGGCGACCCGGCTCGCGCCGCCGCCGGACGACGCGTACGGCTTCTGGCTGGCCGCCGCCTACCGGGTGGGCGCGGTGGTGAGGGACTTCCGGGCGGAGACCATGACCCTCGTCGCCCCCGAGGAGGACTCATGGGCCGTGTCCGGGCCCGGCGACGGCACCGTCCGGGTCCACGGGTCGCGCGACATCTGGGCCGAGCTCGAAGAGCTCCACGTCCGCTGGGAGCGGGCCGGACGGCCGGACGCGTACCGGGTCGAGCTCGGCGACGGCACCGGTCCCCAGCATGTCACCTCCGGCCAGGGGCCGAAGGCCCTCTCCTGGACGCTGCCGCCGCTGCCCGCCGTCCCCCGCCGGATGCCCCGCCCGGGCACCCCCGCCGATGCGGTCCCGCTCCTCGCCGGCGCTGTACGGGACGTCGCCCCGGAGGACACCGCGCGGCCGGGGGGCGGCGCGTGAGCGGCGTGCGGCACACCGTGCCGGTGGACGTGCACCTGATCGCCGTCCGCGACGGAGAGCAGGGGCCGGAGGTGCTGCTGTCCCGGCGTGCCGGCGACGTGTACGCGTCCGGTCTGTGGCACGCGCCGTCGGGGCACGTGGAGCGGGAGACCGTCGTGGAAGCCGTCGTACGCGAGACGCTGGAGGAGACCGGCCTCGTCGTGGATCCGGGGGACGTCCGTGCGGCCGTGGTCGTGCACCACCGGCCGCCGGGCGGCGGGCGGGAGCGGGTCGGGTTCTTCTTCGAGGTCCGCCGCTGGCAGGGCGCTCCCCGGGTCGTCGAGCCGGACAAGTGCGATGCGGTGCAGTGGTTCCCGGTCGCGGCGCTGCCGGAGCCGATGGTCGCCTACTGCCGGGCCGGACTCGACGCCTACCGGGCCGGCGCACCGGTCGCTCTGCACTTCCACGCACCCGACGACCCGATCGCCCACGATCCGCGCGTCGACCGTCTCCGCCTCCTGCACGGGCCGGGGGCCGCGGATCCTGGGCCGGAGCCGGATGTGCGGGACTTCGCCGAGCGTGCCGTCGGCCGCGTCACCTCGTGGACGGATGTGTCCTGGACCCGGGAGAGCAGCCGCGTGTGGCGCGTACGCGGGGCGGCGGGCGGCGGGTGGTTCGTGAAGGTCCACCAGAACGAGAGGTTCCACCGGCGCGAGGCGGCCGCGTTGCGCGGCTGGGTTCCCGGGCTGGGTGGCGCCGGGCCCCGCCTCGTGGCCGCAGACCCGGAGCTCCGGGCGGTCGTGGTGACCGCGGTCGAGGGCCGGTCCCTGCACGGCATGGTGCTGACCGGAGCCCAGGAGCGCGCGGTGTTCGAGGCGATCGGCGCGCTCGCGGCCCGCATCCACGCCAGCCCCCTCCCCGAGACGGCGTACGGTCCCGCACCCGTGGGAGCGTACGACCGGATGGGGCGCCATCTGGACGCGGCGCGGCCGCTGCTCGAACCGGGTGACGAGGAGCGCGTCCGCTCGGCCGTCGCCGCCGCCCAGGGGTGCGGGCCGCTCGCGCCGGTGGTGACGCACGGCGACCTGCAGCTGCGCAACCTCCTGCTCGGCGCCGACGGCGTGGTGCGCTTCGTCGATGTGGAGCGCAGCGAACTTCAACCACGGGTAAGGGACTTCGTCCGCATCCTCGACCGTTTCGACGGCCGGGAGGACCTGGCCACGGCGTTCTTCACCGGCTACGGCCGTCCGCTGAGCGGCGCGGAGGAGGCGCATCTGGTCGCGAGCGCCGCCCTGGACTCGGTCTCCGGCATCGCTTTCGGGACGCGGACCGGGGACCCGGAGCTCGTCGAGCGCGGCCGCCGCACCCTCGCCCGTCTGCGTACCGGCAGCACATGGCCCTTCCACCGCCCGCAAGGAGCCCCGCGATGAATCCCGACGTGCGGCGGTCACGCCGCGCCGGTCCCCCGGCGGGGCGACGACCGGGCCACCGGCCGGTTCGAGGCGCTGATCCGGCGCCCGCCGACGTGTCCGTGACCGCGATGGGCGTCCGGAGCAAGGGCACCGTCGAGCGGATGCTTGCCGCGACAGCGCCGACGGCGGCGGTCGGCCGTGACACTCCCCTGCCCCATCCGTTGAGCAGGCCGACACGAATCGAGGAACCGACCATGAGCACACCGGTGTTCACGGCGCCGGCCGCCGCCGAGGACGTCGCGCGGATGCGTCGCGCGTTGATCGCCGCGGCACGCGGCCTGCAGGTCACACCGACCGGGCCGGAGGTGTGGGGGTGGCGAGGCCGCACGCTCGGCCGCCGGGCCGGCACCAGCTGGCTGCGCATCGTCTGCGCGCCGTCCGGGAAGGCGGGCGGGCGGCTGTGGGAGGGCACTGCGCTCGCGGACGCGGCGGTGCCCCGGGCGGTGCCGCGTCCCCGGCTGCGTGACCTCCTGGACTGGACGGGTGGACCGTACGCCTACCGGGCCGAGCTCACCGAACTCATCACCACGCCGGCCGTCGTCGCCGGCAGTCCCGTGCTCGACCGCGATCCCGCCCTGCCGGACGCCTGGTGGCGGGAGCTGCGTGCCGCGTCGGTCGCGCTCGCCACGGTGCCCACCGATCGCGAGGCCGTACGGCAGTCCTGGATCGATCGCAACCTCCGTGCCTTCCTCGGCATCGACCCTCTGCGGATCAGCCATCGCACCACCGGACACGGCGACTTCCACTGGGCCAACGTCGCCGCGCCGGCCCTCGTCGTCTTCGACTGGGAGTCGTGGGGGCGGATGCCGGTGGGCTTCGACCAAGGGCTGCTCCACGCCTACGCCCTGCCCGTGCCCGCCGTCGCGGCCCGCCTCCGGCACGAGTTCGCCGACGTGCTCGACACGCCCGCCGGCCGAGCCGGGGAGCTCGTCGCCCTCGGCCGGCTCCTCCAGGCCTGCGGTCGAGGCGTCCACCCGCACCTGGCCCCATTGGTCGCCCGGCACGCCGAGCACCTCACCGGCGCCCCGGTTCCCCGTCACTGACCCCTTTTCCGTTCCCGCGCCGGCCGCCGCGGACCGGCTCACCGTCCGACCCGCCCCCTTCACACCTCGACACGAACCTCGCCGATCGGAGAGACGATGACGACGGGCACCGCTGCTGATCAGCCGCCCCCGAGAAAGACGACCGACGAGCAGTACGGGGCGTTGCGCGCGTCGGCGGCTCTGTGGGCCGGCACCTCCGTGTCGATCACGAACGGGCGAGGGCGGGTCCTGGTCCAGAAGGTCGGCTACCGGCCCTTCCGCCTCCTGCCCGGCGGTGCGGTGGACAAGGGCGAGACCGCCGCCCGGGCCGCCGTCCGGGAAATGGAAGAGGAACTCGGGGTCACCCTCACCGTCCGACGCGGCCTCGCGGTCGAATTCGTCGAGCCCGCCGATCTGCCCGCCCTCATGTCCCCGGGCGACGCCCGCCGTGCCCTGTCCGCCCTCCGCGCCCGCGTCGACGGCGCCGGTGTCATCCTCCTGGAGGACGGCGTTCCGATCGCGCCGAGCGTCCTGGACCGGGTGGGCGTCCTGCGTGCCGCCCGGGCTCGGCACCCCTTCCCCTTCCACCCGCGCCCCGTCCCCGGCGGGCTCGTGCTCCGGCAGGCCTGGTGCTGGGCCTTCGCTCCGGACGGCCGTGTCCTCGTGCTCCTCGAACCCGACACCGGAGCGGCCCGTCTGCCCGGCGGCGCCCCGGAACCCGAGGACGGGGGCGCCCCGAGGCCACGCTCGTCCGTGAAGCCAGAGAAGAGGCCGCGGCCGAACTGGCCGGCACCGTGTACCTCGGGTACCCGTCCGACCCCGACGAACCCTGCGCGCGCGTGCGCTACGCCGCGGCGCTCGTGCGCGTCGGCGCGCCGCCGGTCGACCCGGCCACCGGCCGCACGTACGTCCGCGTCCTGGCCACACCCGAGCAGGCGCTGGAGCTGTTCGACCGGGGCCCGGCCGCGGCCGACCAGCTCGCGGCCGTCCACCGGGCCCCCGTCCTCCTTCGGCTCCCCCGGGCCGTCCGCCGACCCGTCACCGAGCTCTCCGGCCCCCACACCTGGTAGCCACCTCCCGAAGAAGACCGAGGAACCATGACCAGCACACCCGCCTCCTCCGACGCCTTCCCGAGCCCGTCCGACGAGCCCCTCCCCGTACCCTCCCGAGCTGACGCTCCGACCGGGGCGATCCGTACAGGGCACTGTCTCTGCGGCCGCGTCGCCTACCGGGTCGCGGGGGACCCGTTCGACCCCCACCTGTGTTCGTGCCCCCACGAAACCCGGCTCAGCGGAGGGCCCGCCGTGCTCTGGGTCGGCTTCCCCACGGAGTCCCTGAGCTGGACCGGTCCCGGCGGCGAGCCGAAGTGGTACTCGACCCACCCCACCCTCCGCCGTGGCTTCTGCCCCGACTGCGGAACGCATCTCGTGTCCGTGGCCGACGGATCCGATATGATCATGGTGACCGGCTTCAGCCTGACCGACCGGCGTGGCATCGAACCGCTCGGCCACTCCTACCGAGAGAGCTCCGTTCCCTGGATGCGCGTCGCCCTCGCCCCTGCCCCGCCCGGCCCGGCGCTCCGGCCCCGGTCCTCGTGAACCGCCCCGCCGACCTGCCCGGGCCGGAGGGCGTTCCCGGGGCCGCCCGGCCCCCGGTGGAGTTCCTCGATGCCCGTCTGCTGGTGTTCGCCGAGGAGATGACGCCCGTCCTCTCCTCCTGGGAGGAGCGTGAAGTGGACCGGCTCTGGGAGGAGACGACGGCCCGAAACCCCGCCACGTTCGACGGCCCGCTGGTGGCCGCTCTCGGCCTCGACCGGCCCGGAGACGGAAGCCTGGTCGTGCGCTGGGCCCCGATGACGTACCGCTACCGTGCCCTGCGCCGGCTACGACCGCCCGAGCAGGTCCCCGGGTCCGTGTTCGTCACCGTTCTCCTGCCCACCGAGAGGGGTCTCGTGGTGGGTCGCGGGTCTCCCGCCACGGCGGCACCCGGCCGGTGGAGCCTGCCGGGCGGCGCGGTCGAACCGCCCTCGGCCGGCATGCCCCTGAACACGGCAGAGCTGTGCCGGCACGCCGCCCGCGAGCTGGTCGAGGAGACCGGTGTGCGCGTCGCCGTCGAGGAGCTGCGGCTGTGGGCCCTCACCCGGGGCAGCCGGTTCGGCAGTCTCGGCTTCCACTATCTCTGCCCGCCTGTGTCCGGCGCGCTCGTACGCCGTCTGCACGCGGACCTGTCCGTCGCGCAGGCCGGGTCCGGCACAGGGCCGGAACTCGACGAGATCGGCTTCGCACCCTCGGCGGCCGCAGCCGGCCGCCTCGGGGCGACGGCGGACTACCTGCCCCAGGTGTTCGACCGGTACTTCACCGCCTGATCCGGGCGACGCGGCCGAGGGTCCGGAGAGTCGTCTCCCACGGCCCCCGAGCCCGGCGCCGGGACGCCCCGGGGAGGCAGGGAAAAGGTGAACGGTTCGGCCTGGGCCGACTTCCAGCGGATGTCGCCCTTGCGTGTGCCGCGCGCCGCGCGCCGCGCGACCCCTTCGCGGGGCGGGCCGGCGCAGCGGTGGTGTCAGCCGGGGCGCGAAGCTGCGGGTGCCGTGGTCGTGGGTGCGGTCCAGCTGGCCAGGACCTGTAGGGCCTGGGCGGTTTCGGAGCCGGGTTCGACGTTGTAGACGCACAGGGTCTGTTCCGCGTCGCCAGGGGCCTGGAAGGACTCGTAGGAGAAGTACAGGTCTCCTACGAGGGGGTGGTGGTAGTGCTTGGTGCCGTGAGTGCGACGCAGCACCCGGTGGTCGTTCCACCAGCCGGTGAACTCCTCGCACCCCAGGGTGAGTTCACCGACGAGGTCGGCGAGCTGCCGGTCCTGGGGGTGGCGGCCCGCTTCCAGCCGGAGGATCGCCACCGTCTCCGCGGCGATCCGTTCCCAGTCGCCCACTCGCTCGCGGGCCCGGGGGTCCAGGAGGTAGTAGCGTGCCAGGTTGCGACGGGTGGCGGGCAGGGCGTCGAAGTCGGTGAGCACCTCCCTGGCGAGCCGGTTGGAGGCCAGTACGTCGGTGCGCCGGCCCAGGACGAAGGCCGGCACGTGGCCGAGGGTCTCCAGCATCAGGTGCAGGCCCGGTCGGACCCGCTGGGCCCTGGCCGACGCGCGGCGTGCGGTCCGGGCGCCGGACCGCAGGAGGTCGGTGAGGTGCTCGCGTTCGGTCTCGTCCAGCCGCAGCGCGCGGGCGATCGCTTCCACGACCTCGGCGGAGGGGTTGCCCGCCCGTCCCTGCTCCAGGCGCGTGTAGTACTCGGTGCTGACGCCTGCCAAGCGGGCCGCCTCGTCCCTGCGCAGACCCGGAACACGGCGGACACGCCCGTCGAAGGGCAGTCCGGCCTCTTCCGGGGTGATCCGCGCACGCCGTGAGCGCAGGAAGCCGGAGATTTCCCTGGTGCGGTCCATGCCTCCAGTGTGAGCACGCCGACGGTCCCGTGTCCGCTCCAAGGTGGCCCTGCGGGTACCAGTTTGGGCAGGGCCAGCCATGGCGTCCCGAGGGGCTCACCCGGGTGGTGTGCTGGATGTGCGGCCGGAGGAGCCGGCCGCGTTCTCGCTCTCCTCCTGTCCCTTGGAAGGTACGCATCATGTCCACGAACACCCTGTCCCGCCCCCTGGCCGGTCGCGTCGCGGTCGTCACCGGTGCCTCCAGTGGCATCGGTGAGGCGTCCGCCGAGCAACTGGCCTCCCTGGGTGCCCGCGTCGTCGTCCTGGCGCGGCGTGCCGACCGGTTGGCGGACCTCGTCGCCCGTGTCGAGAAGAACGGCGGGAGCGCGGTGGCGATCACCGCGGACGTGACCGACGCCGCCGCCCTGCGGGACGCCGCCGATCGGGTGGAGGCCGAGTTCGGCGGTGCCGACCTGCTCCTGAACAACGCCGGCGTCATGCTGCCCGCTCCGATCGAGGAGTTGGCGACGGACCAGTGGAAGCACCAGATCGACCTGAACATCAGCGGTCTGATGAACTCGATCGGCGCGTTCACCCCGCAGTTGGTCGGGGCCGCCGCCGAACGCGGTGTGGCCGACCTGATCAACACCTCTTCGATCGCGGCGCAGAACATCTTCCCGAACTTCGCGGTCTACTCCGGCACGAAGGCGTACGTCACCCATCTCTCGCGTCACCTCCGGGCCGAGCTGGGCGCGAAGAACGTGCGCGTCTCGGCGATCGAGCCGGGCATCGTCGGCACCGAGCTGCAGAGTCACGTCACCGACCAGGGCGCGCGGGACTGGCTGGCCGGCTCCAGGGAGAGCATGGAGTGGCTCACGGCGCAGGACGTCGCGGAGACCGTCGGCTTCATCGCCGCGCTGCCGCCGCGGGTGAACCTCCAGCAGGTCACCATCATGCCCACCGGCCAGGCCGGCTGACCGGCGGTTCGCCGGCGCGAGTCCGCCGCCTGCGCGGGCCCGCGCGGGTCGTCGAGGGGCGCGGCTTGCCGGGGGCGGCGCTCGTGGGCTCCCGGCGGCAGCCGCGTTCCCGGATGTCGCGGTCTCGGTGGCCCGTCGTCGCCCGGGGAGCGGTGATCGCGCACCACCGGCGCGGTGTCGGCCCGTGGGCTCAGGTGAGGGCGGCGACCAGCAGGGTGAAGGCGGCGATGATGACGGCGACGCGGACGTAGTGGAAGCGGTCCCAGCGGTTCAGCTGCTCCTTCCAGTCCTCGGGCCGGTTCTCGGCGGTCCACGTCTTGCTCCGGTTGTTGATCGGGACGAGCAGCAGGATCGACATGATCACGCTGAGGATCAGCAGCGCGCCGGCGGTGACGACGAGGCCGGCGCCGGGGCGGTCCCATCCGGCGATGGCCCAGACCGCGCTCAGGACGAGCGAGCCGATGTACCAGACCGGCATGACGGCGCCGAGCATCCGGCCTCCGTGGGCGCGGCCGAGCTGGCCGCTGTCCTCGGGGAGCGCGTCGAGGATCCGGTTGACGACGAAGGCGACGGAGAGCTCCACCCCCACCATCACGCCGACGACCACGGTGGTGAAGACCTCGAGTGCGTTGAGCATGATGACCCCTCCAGAGATCTAGCATTGCTAGCTGACGAGGCAACGCTAGTACTACTGCCGCTCGATTGTCTAGCAGTGCTAGGATCGACTCATGTCGGTACAAGAACGCAAGCAGCGCGAACGGGCGGACCGCGAGCGCCTCATCGTGGCCACGGCCCGCGAACTCGCCGAACAGCAAGGCTGGGACGCGGTCACCACCCGTCGGCTCGCCGAGCGCATCGAGTACAGCCAGCCCGTCCTCTACAGCCATTTCCGCGGAAAACGCGAGATCATCGGCGCTGTCGCCCTTGAGGGTGCCGCCGAGATGGCCGCGGCGCTGCGGGCCGCGACCTCCGCCGCGGACGGCCCTCGCACCCGGGTCGCCGCCCTCGCCCGTGCGTACCTCGACTTCGCCGAGCGCAACCCGGCGGTCTACGACGCCATGTTCCGGCTCGACGGCGGTCTGGCGTTCGCGCACGAGGACACTCCGGAGCCGCTGAAGGACGCCTTCGCCGCCCTGCTGGAAAGCCTCGACGAAGTCGCGGGGGACGGAGTCCACCCGGGGCTGTTCACCGAGGTGTTCTGGGCGGCCCTGCACGGGCTGGCCACCCTGACCCGGGCGGGACGGCTGCCCCCGGAGGACACCGAGCGGAGGGTGGAACTGCTGGTGGACCGGCTCGCCGTGTTCTGACGCGCCGGCCTGGCCGAGGAGTTCCTCGATCCGCTGACGGCCGCTGCCGTCCACGCCCCGGACCCGAGCTTCTGCCGCTGGTTCGTCGAGCCTGCGCTCTCCGCCTTCGGGCGCCGCAGGGTCCGAGAGGGCCGTGGCCAGGGGGCGTGGTCGAAGGGGCGTGGACGGAGGGGCGTGGACGGAGGGGCGTGGACGGAGGGGCGTGGCGCGTCTCGTCGAGGCCACGGGACAGCCCTCGATCTCGCCGTTCAGCCTTCGGCGTCCGGCGAAGGAGGTGCGGTTTCCGCGGCGAGGGTGACCTGGGCGGTCCATGACCAGGGCTCCTGGGGCGGCTCCCAGCTCACCTCGACGTCGATGCCGTGGAAGTCGCGCGCGAGTTCCGTGATCGTCACCGCTGCCGCGGCCCGCGCGTCCTGCGGGGCGGTGCGGACACGCGAGCGGCGTCGTCCAGGGCGCCGTCTGCCCGGAAGTGCCGGTCGAGGTATTCGATCAATCCGGCTTCGCTTCGCGCGAGACGCTCCCTCTGGTCGCGGGGCAGTGACTCCAGGGCATCGACGAGGACTCGTTTCCTGGGGACTTGCACCATCGAGCCGGAGTAGACGCGGCAGCCGGAACACCAGGCCAAGCCGATGCACCGCTCGAACAGGGGGGACCCGGGTGGATAGAAGCGGTATCTGTACGAGCGGACGGGCGTCGTACAGGCCACGCAGATCCGCCGGTCACCGTCCGGAACCGTCTCCCAGGTCCCGTCCTTGATCCACCGCTGCCGCTCACCCGGTGCTCTTCACGTCGTCATACCGGCCGTCCTTCCTCATGGCATCCCGCGCCGGTATCTCATTCCCCCACCCACGGCCGGCGCGGGCAGCTCGGGCGTGGCTGACCGGTTCGGCCCGGCGCCCTCAGGTCGGGCAGGAGTCCCGGTGGGTCGCGTCGCGGACCACCTGGCGTTCCGCCACGACGCTCGCGCCATCGGGGAGGGCGGGGAAGGCGAGGCGCCACAGGTTGTCCGGCTGCCCGTCGACGGTGAGCCGGCTCAGGGCCGCGTCCGTGCCGGGGGCCACGTCCAGGATCGTGAGCAGGTACGTCGTACTGACGCCGTCTTCGGGACCCACGGTCACGGCGTCGGCGCTCCAGTGACCCGTTCCCTGTGTGCTGTCCTGCCGGGCCCGGCCGACCAGGTAGTACGCGCCCTCGATGCGGACGGCCGTCCAGAGGCGGTGTCCCTCGGCAGGCTTGCCCGTACCCGCGACGGTGATGCAGCGCGAGACGACTCCGGTGGCCGCGGGCTTGTCGATGTGGACGCTGTGATCGGGATCCCGGGGCAGGAGGGCCTTCACGCCGACGACGGCCCCGCTCACCACGGTGAGCGCCGCGGCCACGGACACCACGCCCCGCAGGGTGGTACGGAACAGGGAGCGGAGCAGTCGTCCGAGGCGGAGCCACGGCCCTGGTCGTCCGTCGGCCGGGGTGTCCTGGAGCGGTGCTTGCCGATCGCCGCCTTCCTGCGCCCCGCCCTGACACGCCGCCGCTTCGGACATCGCTCCCCCATACCCGTCAGTCGCCCTCCCTGCCCCCCGCCAACCTAACCTCCCCCCGCTCCCGTCGCTGCCGTCTTTCGCGATCATCGGGGACAGGGAGGTCGTGCTCGTCGGTCCGCCGTGGCGGTACGGCCACCGGTGGCGGCGAGGATCCGCGCCTCCCCGTCGACCGGCGACCCTGGTCCCTCGCGCGGAACTCCGTCGCCGGAGGGCCGGGGCTACCCGTCCCGTCGTTCGACCGGCAGGCCGGCGGTGCGGGCCGCCTCGGCGAGGACCCTGCTCAGCATTTCCGGCGTCAGTCTTCCGGTGAAGACGTTGCGTTGGCTCACGTGGTAGCAGCCGAAGAACGTGAGCGGGCCGTTCGTCCCCTCCTCGGTGGGCAGGAGCACCCGTGCACCGTGCCCGAACACCGGCCGCGGTCGGGGCACCTTCCACCCGGCCTCGCCCAGCGCCGCCAGCGCTGCCTGCCAGCCGAAGGCACCCAGGGCGACGACCGCGCGCAGGGTCGGTCGCAACAGCCGCGTCTCGCGGGTCAGCCAGGGGCGGCAGGCGTCACGTTCGCCGGGCGTGGGGCGGTTGTCCGGCGGTGCGCAGTGGACCGGGGCGGTGACCCGCACGCCGGTGAGCTCCAACCCGTCGTCGGGACCCGTCACCGTCGCCCGGGAGGCCAGCCCCAGCTCGTACAGGGTCGCGAACAGCAGGTCGCCGGCCCGGTCGCCGGTGAACATCCGCCCGGTCCTGTTCGCGCCGTGCGCGGCGGGCGCGAGTCCGGTGATCAGCAGGGCGGCGTCCGTGGGCCCGAACCCGGGTACGGGGCGGCCCCAGTACTCCCGGTCCCGGAACGCCGCCCGCTTTTCCCGGGCGGTCTCCTCCCGCCACGCCACCAACCGCGGGCACGCCCGGCACTCCACGAGTCGGGCGTCCATGTCGGCCAGCGTGCGGGCCTGGGCGGCGGCACGCACCGGATACCCCTCGGCAGTCGACATCCTCGTCCCACTTTCCCCATCACGGTCGGTTCCGACGGTCGGCTTCATCCTGGCAGTCGGCAGTCGGCGGTCGGCAGTCGGCGGTCGCGTTCAGCGGGATTCGCCGTGGCTCGCGGTGGGACCCGAGCCGGTGCCCGCGGGATCGCCCGCCCGGCGCGAACGCCGCTCGCCGACAGGCGCGTCAGCGCCGGTGTCGGTGTCGGTGTCGCCTGCGAGCCGTACAAGGTCCGTCGTCAGTGAGGCCAGCCAGGACACCGTCGCGTAGTACGCGCGCGGTGCGCCGGGCGGGTCGGCGGCGACGGTGGCGGAGGCTGTCGGGGCGTGGAGCGGCACCGGTGTCTCCACGGCGTCTCCGGTGGGGTCGATGCGGGCGGAGATCAGCAGCATGTCCGCCGCGACCCGGTCGCCCGCGCGGATGACGGACTCCGCGGCTTCCCTCCCCAGCGGCGGGACCACGACCGGATCGGAGGGCACGAGAAGCCGGTCGGCGCCCCACAGCGTGTGGTGGCCTGCGATGAGCGCGGCCTGCCAGTCCCGGCCCGCCGGCGGCGGAGCGGGCCCCTTCGGTTCGCTCTGGTACTGCGCGTACGCCGACTCCGCCATGACCAGGGCGTGCTGCAGCGAGCGGTGGCCCGGTGCGGTGACCACCGGTACGCGTCGTCCGCCCGCCGCGGTCTGCGCCGTCGTGGCCACCACGATCTCCGCGGCGATCCTCAGCAGCACCGCGACCGACCGCCCCAACTCGTCGTGGGCCCCGCGCGGCCAGGCCAGCAGCCCGAACCCGGCGCCGATCGCGCTGCCGGTCAGCACGTCGAGCAGCCGGAACTCGGCGAGCTGCCAGGTGGCCGGCGCCAGCTGCGCGAAGACCATGGCGACCACCACCGTGAACAGCGCCTGCGCCCACCCGACGCCCTTCACCGGCCCCAGCGTGAAGGTGACCAGCATCAGCGGCGGCAGTGCCACCGCGTAGACCTCGATGTCGGTACCGACCAGCGCCAGCAACGCCGCCGCGGCCAACGCGCCGACGAGCGTGCCGGTCAGCGCGATCCGCTCCGTCCTCCTGGTCTCCCGTACCGTCGTGCGCGTCAGCGTCAGGGTGGCCAGCAGCACCCAGAAGCCGTGCGGGAGGGTGTCGATGCCCGCGATCAACCGGGCCGCCGCCAGGGCCAGGCTGATCCGTACGGCGTTCTGGAAGAACACCGACCGGCTGCCGATGTGGCCCGAGAGGCGCCGCCACCACAGCCGTGGTGCCCGCATCCGCGCGTACCAGAACGGGCCGGGCGGCGGGGCGTCGGCCGCTCGGCCCCGTACGGCGATGTCGGCCGCGGTGGACATCGCGAGCGCCGCGTCCGCCATCTCCAGGAGCGCCGCGTTGCGGCGCAGCGCAGCCGGAGGGCCGTCCTCGGCCGCCGTCAGTGCCTGACGGATCCGCTGCAGACGGGCATGCGCCCGGCCGTCGGACATTCCGCCCCTCAGCCGGGCGGCGGTCTCCCACGCCACGTCCGCGACCGCCCGCAGCGGGCCCGGAAGACCGGTCCCGGCCACCTCGGCCGCCCCTGCCCCGGGTCGGGCCCCGCCTCCGGCTCCGGCCCCCTTCCCATTCCCATCCCCATCCCCATCCCCAGCTTCGGCCCCGGCTTCCCGGGGCGTGGTCGCGGACGGGGGAGGCGGCGGCAACGCCGTCAGTCGACCGAGCAAGGTGCGGGTCGCCAGGCCCGTGTGGGCCAGCGCCCTCGGTCGCACACCCGCTCCGGCCGGCCGCTCCGCCTCCGGGACGCGGGAGGAACGAAGCCCCGCGCTCAGGGCCCGGGCGGTGCGCAGCGCGGGCTCCGGCAGGGTGTACGGGGCGGAACGCAGCCGGTCCGCGCAGCGCGCCGCGCCGTCGGCGGCCCGGGCGGCCCGTTCGCGGTAGGGCAGGGCCGCCGGCTCGGGCAGCAGCGTCATCTCCGCGATGACCAGCAGGGCGAGCCCGAAGGTCGCCCCCGCCAGCCGTTCGCCCAGCGAACCGGGGTCGTAGGGCGGGAACGACGGCAGGATGTACATCAGTTGCAGCCCCGTGGCCGCGCCCGCGAAGCGTGGTCCTCCGACGGCCGCGAACGCCAGGGCGAACCCGACCACGAGCATGCCGGCCACGGCGCTCCACGTCCGGACGGACAGGTACGTGCCGAGCGTGATCAGCACCCAGCACACCGGCACCACGCCCACCAGGAGCGCGGCCCGCTGGCGCCCGGAGCCGGGGAGGTGCGAGAGCCCGGCCATGGCGATCGCGCCGAACAGGGCGTACGTCGCGCCGACCGCCGAGTCGAAGCCGTGGAGGAACACGTAGAACCCGGCCGTGGCGGCGATCGTGACGCGCAGAGCCCTCCGCGCCGCCGCCCGGTAGGCGGGCGACGGTCGTCGCGGGAACGCGCCACCCATGCCCCCAGCATCACCCGCCCCGCCGTACGCGGCACGGGGAAGGGTTCGCCGCCGCCCGGCAGTGGGCCAGTGAGGAGGCGAGCGAGGTGCCGGGGCACCGGCCTTGGCAGGGGGTGCACGCCTGTTTACCCTGGGGGTGAACGCATGTGCACCCCCGCCCTTCCCGGCTCTCGCCTCGCCTCGCCTCGCCTCGCCTCGCCTCTGGAGCATGATGACCTCCGCCGAACCCGTGCCCGGCACGACGTCCCGGCCCGCCCCCTCCCGGCTCGTCGTCCCCGTCCTCGCCTTCTGCGGCATGGTCGTCGCCGTCATGCAGACCCTCGTCGTGCCGCTGCTGCCCCACGTGCCCGAGCTGACCGGGGCGAGCGCGGCCGCGGCGGGCTGGCTCGTGACCGTCACCCTCCTCACCGGTGCGGTGTTCACTCCGGTGCTCGGCCGGGTCGGCGACATGTACGGCAAGCGGCGGGTCCTCCTCGCGTCGCTCGGGGTGCTCACCCTCGGTTCCGTGCTCTGTGCGGTCAGCTCCGACATCGGCGTGCTGATCGCCGGCAGGGCCCTCCAGGGAACGGCCCTGGCCGTGATCCCGCTCGGCATCAGCATCATCCGCGACGAGCTCCCCGCCGAGCGCGTCCTGCCGTCGATCGCGCTCATGAGCTCCACCCTCGGCATCGGCGCGGCGATCGGACTCCCCCTGGCCGCCGTCGTGACGGACAACTTCGACTGGCACACCATGTTCTGGGCGTCCGCCGCACTCGGTCTGCTCGACCTCCTGCTCGTCCTGTGGATCGTGCCGGAGTCGGCCGTGCGCTCCCGGGGACGGTTCGACGTGCCGGGCACGCTGGGCCTCGCCGCCCTGCTGGTCGGTGTGCTCCTGGTGATCACCCAGGGCTCCGGCTGGGGCTGGACCTCCGCGCTGACGCTCGGTCTGCTCGGTGCCTCGGTGGCCGTGGGCCTGCTCTGGGGGCGGTACGAGCTGCGCACCCCGTCCCCGATCATGGACCTCAGGGTGTCCGCCCGGCCCGCCGTGCTGCTGACCAACGTCGCGGCCCTGCTCATCGGCTTCTCGTTCTACGCCAACTCCCTGGTCACCGCCCAGCTCGTACAGGAGCCCACGAGCACCGGCTACGGCCTCGGCGCCTCCATCGTCGTCAGCGGACTCTGCCTGCTGCCCGGCGGGCTCGCCATGGTGGCCCTGTCTCCGCTCTCGGCGCGGATCTCCGTCACGTACGGCCCCCGCACCGCGCTCGCCGTCGCGGCGGTCGTCATGGCGGTGGGCTACGTGGTGCGCTTCTTCACCAGCCACAGCCTCTGGCTGGTCGTCGCCGGCGCCACCGTGGTCGCCTGCGGCACCGCCATCGCCTACTCCGCGCTGCCCGCCCTCGTCATGCGGGCCGTGCCGGTGAGCGAGACCGCGTCGGCCAACGGCCTCAACACCCTGATGCGTTCCGTGGGACAGGCCTGCTGCAGCGCCGTGGTCACCGCCGTGCTCGCCCGTGTGACCTTCGTGGCCGACGGCCGGACCGCACCGACGCTCCACGCCTACCTGCTGATCTTCCTGATCGCCGCCGGAGCGGCCCTCGCCGCCCTCGTCGCCACCCTCCTCCTGCCGTCCGACCGGCCGGTCCGGAAGGCCCCGCGCGACGGGGAGCGGCCGGGCGGTACGGTCACGGTGCCACCGCCCGCCAGCGCCGCCCGAGGGAACGCATGAGCACCGCCGACGAACCCACCTCCCCGGCCACGGCCGACGCGGATCGAACCGTCCGCCAGGAAGCCGGGAGCTCCCCCGCGGACGGAGGGGAAGCGGGCCCGGAGACCGGGCGCGAGGCCATCATCCGCGCGGCGCGGAGGGCGTTCACGCTCAAGCCGTACGCCGAGGTCACCATGCGGGGCATCGCCGCGGCGGCCGGGGTGAGCCCCTCCTTGATCGTCAAACGCTTCGGCAGCAAGGAAGCCCTGTTCAACACGGTCGTCGACTTCCGTCCGGCGGCCGCCGAGCTCTTCGCCGCCCCGCTGCCCGACCTCGGCCGGCACCTCGTCCTGACCATGGTCGAGCTCCGCGACCGGCTCCGCGGCGACCCGCTCCTGCGCGTGGTCTTCTCCCTCGGCATCGAGGACAAACGCACCCTGCTGCGCGCCCGCTTCCGCGAGCAGATCACCGACCGCCTCACGGAGGTCCTCACCGGCCCCGACGCCCGACTGCGCGCCGAACTCGTCGCCGGCCAGCTCCTGGGCCTGGGCGCCACCCTGAGCCTCCACCGCCCCGACGGCGCCACCGCCCACACCACCGCCGAACGGCTCGCGGAGCTCTACGGCCCCGGCATCCAGCACCTGGTCGACGGGGGCGCCGCTCGCGCGTAGCGCGCCGGCCCGCGGCGGGTCTCCCACGACCGCGGACCGCGCCCGGGGCGGGGCGTACGGCCCCGGGCGGGAGCGCGACGGCTCAGTCCCCGTGGCCCGTTCCGCCGCTGCCGAAGCCGCCGCTGGAGATGCCGCGCCACTTGCGCTTCTCCTCGCTCCGCGGTTCGGAGTCGGCCTCGCCCGAGTTCTTCAGGTTGTGGGGCCTGAGCCGGTGCTCGCCGTCGGTCTGCGGCACCTCCGAGGGCTTCCGGTACTCGGACATCTCGCCGGGCAGCCGGTCCGTGTCGGGCCGCCGGGGCTGCGACTCCGGCTCCGGCGGCGGGAGCTCGCGGTTCTTGACCCGGATGCCCAGGACGAAGGCTCCGATCAGGACCGCGACCACCAGCAGCCCGCCCAGCACCTGGGCGAGACCGGACTGCCAGACTCCGGCCGCGAGCACCGGCTCTTGCAGGACGTACGTGTGCATGGAAGTACCTCGCTCGTCTCTCCGTGGGCCGAACGCCGAGTCGGGGGTTCGGCCACGTCATGTGTGTTTCCGCTCGTGCACCGGCCGCGGATGCGCGGACGGTCGTGGAGCGGTCGTGTTCGTTCGGTCAGGTGCGGGTCGGCTCCGCGTCGTCACGGGCCGCGGACAGGGGCTCGGCGATGTCCTCCAGGGAGCGGCGCTCCGCCTTCACCGCGAGGAAGGCGGCCACGAGTCCGGCCGCGCACATCAGGCCGGCACCGATCTGGAAGGCGAGGACCGTCTCGGACGGCACGCCGGATTCGGTGAGGTCGGCGAAGATCAGGGGGCCGCTGATGCCGCCGGCCGCCGTGCCGATCGCGTAGAAGAAGGCGATGGCCATGGCCCGGGTCTCCATCGGGAAGACCTCGGAGACCGTGAGGTAAGCGCTCGACGCGCCGGCCGACGCGAAGAACAGCACGACGCACCAGCAGGCGGTGAGGGTGGTGGCGCTGAGCACGCCGCTGCCGAACAGCCAGGCCGTACCGAACAGCAGCAGGCCCGACAGCAGATAGGTCGACGAGATCATGACGCGGCGGCCGACGGTGTCGAAGAGCTTGCCGAGCAGCAGCGGCCCGAGGAAGTTCCCGGCGGCGATGACGGCGAAGTAGTAGCCCGTGTGGCCGGTGGGCACGTCGAAGAACGTGGTGAGGATCGTGCCGAAGCCGAAGGTGATGGCGTTGTAGAGGAACGCCTGGCCGATGAAGAGCGACAGGCCGAGGACGGCGCGGCGCGGATAGCGACGGAAGACCGTCTTCGCGATCAGTCCGAAGCCGATGCTCCGGCGCTGGTGGATGGTGATCTCGCCCGCGGGTGCCGGCAGCGGGCGGCCGTGTTCCTTCTCGACCTCGCGCTCGACGGACGACACCAGCTGTTCGGCGTCCTCGCCGTGACCGTGGATGAACTGCCATCGTGGACTCTCCGGCACGTGCCTTCGGACCAGGAGGATCACCAGGCCGAGGACCACGCCGAGCGCGAAGCTGAGCCGCCAGCCCACGTTGACGGCGAAGATGTTCGTGTCCAGCATGACGATGGAGAGCAGGGCCCCGCCGATCGCTCCGAGCCAGTAGCTGCCGTTGATGATCAGGTCGACCCGGCCCCGGTACAGGGACGGGATCAGTTCGTCGATCGCCGAGTTGATGGCCGCGTACTCCCCGCCGATGCCGAAGCCGGTGAGGAAGCGGAAGAGGAAGAACCACCAGGATTCCATCGACAGGGCGGTGAGCGCCGTGGCTCCGAGATAGACGGCCAGCGTCACCATGAAGAGCTTCTTGCGGCCGTAACGGTCGGTCAGCCACCCGAAGAACAGTGCTCCGGAACAGGCGCCCGCGACGTACAGGGCGGCCGCGGTCCCGGTCACCTGGGCGGCGGTGATGTCGAGGCCGCTGCCGTCCTCGGCCAGGCGGCCGGCGATGTTGCCGACGATCGTGACCTCGAGGCCGTCCAGGATCCACACGGTTCCGAGGCCGATCACGATCATCCAGTGCCAGCGTGACCAGGGCAGGCGGTCCAGTCGGGCCGGTACGGCCGTGGTCACGGTTCCTGTGGTCGCGGGCGCGGCGGCCCGGGTCGATTCTCTCCTCATGACTCCCTCTCCGTCAGGCACCCTCCTGCGAGTGCCCCGCTCGGGAGCAGTCATGTGTGCGCAGATCCTGGACGCCATGTCCAGCATGTGGCCACCCCGGTGGCCGCACCACGCGATCGCCCGCCGTCCGGGGGACGCGGCCGCCGAGCCCTAGGTGTTCTGTCCCGGGAGGTTGTGGACGGGTGATGCAGGTCTCGGCTGAGGGATCTTGAACGGGTGAGGGCCTTCCCGGTTCGGTGTGG
>NZ_JBIAMM010000023.1:48959-72475 GCF_042874095.1 Streptomyces sp. NPDC004266 | reverse complement strand
GCGCGGTCTCCTGCGGAGACACGACGCGGAGTGACTGCGTCACTCCCAGCGCTGCGGCGCCGCTGCGCGGCGCCAGGGGGAGCGACCCGGCGGGCCATCACCTTCGGTGATGGCGGGGCGGTCCCGGTCGGTCCGGGCCTGCGGGCCGACGGTGGGGCCGACGCCGCTGTCTGCGGTTCTCAACACGCCCCCTTGGGGGGCATTTACGCTGGTGAGAGAGCTGACCGGCTGGTGAGTGCCGGTGTCTGGTGTCGCTGTCTCCTGCGGAGCCATCGGCGCCGGACGCCGTCCCGCGCTCTCCTGCCAGTAACAGTACGTACCCCACTCCCCTACCACGTCCACCCCGCCGGTCGTGCCGGGACCGGTCACACCGCGTACTCACCGCCCACTCTACCCACGTGACAGGTGGTCTATGCCAAAAAGACTCAATAAGAGGGAGGGGGTCGGGTTTCTGGGGTCGGAAAACAGGTGCCGGCCGCCGGTCAAATACCCAACCTGCAAACCCGCATGACGAAACCTCATACCACCCACAGAAACCCACACTGACGCCCCACCAAAACCCGATACACAAACTGCATAAGAGGACCCCTCAGAACGTCCCCGGAGTTATATAACTCTGCTAGAGTCTTCCTTGTCGGCAGGGAGATCTTCCCCTCCGATATCCGCTCACGAAAGGTGCGCTGAATGTCTGCCATCACCCCCGCTATCTCCGCGGTCATTCCGAGCAGTGCGGAGCGAATCGTCCTTATGGCGGAAGAGAACGAGTGGGAGGTGTCCGTGGCCTACGCCGCGGCCGGCGCCCCGGGCGTGAAGCTCGATTCGTGGCTGATCGGCATGGAGGCGTACACGACCAAGGGTGAAGTGTCGCTCATGCTGCTGTGGCAGCGCGGTGCGCGCGGGTGGCGGTACGCGCCGACGGCGAGCAGGGGGGCCGCGGACTGGGGGTGCCTGAACCTGAAGACGCTCAAGTCCATCACGGAGCTTGTCGAGACCGCGCAGGTCTGTGAGCGGCCGGAGTACGGCCCGGACGGGTGCGGGTGCGAGGACCCGGAGGACGTCGCCTTCCCGCGGGTGTGCATCGAGCACGCGTACTTCCCCGCGCGCGGTTTCTCCCCCCGGTGGGGGTGGGGCGTGAGCATGACCCGCAACGGTGATCTTGCCGGGTGGGGTGAGGACGGCGGGACCGGCGGTCTGTACTTCACGGCCGTCGAGGGTCAGGAGGAACTGACGCTCGCGGACGTGGTGCCGGCTGAGGTGCGCGGCGGCGCGGTGGCCGTGGTGGGTCTGCCGGAGCCGGGGGACGTCGGCGAGTGCCGTGAGGTGGTCCAGGGCGGTTTCCAGGGGTTTTGTGACGCGGTGGGCGTCCGCCTGTACGCGGTGGTGCCGGGGGGCCGGCAGGTGTGCGCGCAGCACGCCGCGGCGCGGGCCGGTGTGCCGGTGAGCACGCTTCCGGTGCTGGCGTTGGACGCCGAGGAGCGGCGTTACGCCGCGGACCTGATCGAGGATGACCGCCGGCACCGGATCCTTCGGGGTGCCGAGGATTGGGCGGACCGGCAGGTTGCGGCCGGGCGGACGGTGTCGGTCGGGTTCGAGCGGTGGGCGGCGGAGAACTGGCAGGGGGACGACTACGCCGCAGCGTTCACGGCATGGCTGTACGCGACCGGGCGCGCGGCCGACGCGTCGTTCGCGTGGGCGGTGTCCGGGCCGGTCGACCGCGTCCAGCAGGCGGGGGTACGGCTGGAGGTCGCCCAGCGCGCGTTGGAGGCCGCGCGCGGCGAGCATGCGGCGGCGCAGAGGAGCCTGAGCCGTGAGGGGATCCGGCGGTCCCGGGAGCGGATGGACGCGGCGCACGCTGCGGTGGCGGACGCTGCCCGGGAGCACGCCGCGGAACTTGCGGCCGATGCCGAGGAGGGCGCGGGTGAAGGGGGGCTGGCGGCCGGTACCGCGGCGCGGCTCCGGTACGGGGTCCTGGACGCGCACGGTCGGACGGAAGTGTTGGTGGATGGCGTGCTGGCGGGGCACGTGTTCGAGCGGCACTGGGACTGGTTCGCGGCGCCCCTCGGCGGTGTCGCCACGCAGTGCCCGGACCGCGCGTCCGGCGTGGCGGCGCTTGTCGTGTGGGCGGATGAGCGCGCGGCCGCGGACCGGGCGCGCGGCCGCGTGGACCGTGCCGAGTCGGCGGCCGGCGCCGCGGTCGGGGGGATGTACCGGCGCCGGCATCCGTGGCGGCGGCGCGGCAGGATGCGGCGGCCGAGGAGCGCGCGGCCGCGGGCGCGGGCGGGGCGACCGGCGGGGGGCGGGGCGGGGCGGGGCGGGATCGGCCCGGGCGGGCGCGGGCGGCTCCCGGTCGGCGGCTGGGACGGTCTCAGTCACATGCGCGCAGGGGCGGGGGATGGGGTGGGTTTTCGCAGGTCAGGGTTTGTGACTGTGCCTCATGTGACTGGTCGTGGGGTGGGTTGTGTGACTGTGGTCGGCCGTGTGGGCGGGCGCGCCGGGGCGCGGGTGGGGGTGCGTCGGTGATCGAGTCTGCAAAAAACAAAGAAGTTATATAAGTTACGGTAGGGTGGGGGTGCCCCCACCCGGGGCGAGCCCCGACCCGAGAGGCGACCACCCATGTCCACCGCCCCGCGCCATCACGACCGTTCCCCGAAGACCTACACCGGCGGCACCGGCCGCCCCTCCGCGCGGACGCTCGACCAGGCGAAGGTGGTGCGCACCGTCAACGTCACCGGCTCGGTGTGGGAGGCGGGCAAGAAGCGCGCGGGTGAGGACGAGGTCTCGATCTCCCACGCCGTCGGGCTGCTCCTGGAGGCGTACTCAGCGCGCGTGATCGACCTGGACGGGATCGTGGCGCAGCTCGATGCGCTGCACGCCCAGGATGGCGGCGCCGGAAAGTAACAGAGCAATAGACGAGGGCCCTGCCGCATATGGCAGGGCCCTCGTGCGTCTGGTCCCCTCGCCAGAGCGGCAGCAACGCGGCACAGAGCCCAGCGAGGCATGGGGCGCGGCTTGTCGGGGTCTCAGATCGAGGTCGGCGGGAGATCCGAATGGCGCAGCTTCAGGGCAGAGGATTCGATTCGGGATAGCTCGCTGGCCAACGAGCGGATCATAGCGTCGCCATCGTCGGCCAGTGTGGCGGCTTCGAACTTCTCGGACACTTGGCGTGCCT
This sequence comes from Streptomyces sp. NPDC004266, assembly GCF_042874095.1. NCBI lineage: Bacteria > Bacillati > Actinomycetota > Actinomycetes > Kitasatosporales > Streptomycetaceae > Streptomyces > Streptomyces sp. NPDC004266. Next base: position 69,306 of record NZ_JBIAMM010000023.1, on the reverse strand, counting down.
GCATCCTCAACCTCGCCAGCTCTTCGATTCTGTCGAACGCCGCCTGATCTTCCCGGTACCTGCTTCCTGCGCGGCCTCGCCGGGTCTCCATGCTCCGCTCCGTCGCATCGAGCAGGTCACTGAGGCTCTTCATCCGGCGCAGAAAATCCAGGCTCTGCCGCCGCTGGAGGTTCAGCGCATCGTCTTCACTGTCCTTGCCGTCTCCCCTGATGAACTCAAAAAGGCGCACGATCCTCCCCTTTTCCCCCGGTTCGGGTGAGGAGGGGGGCAGGTGATCCATGAGAGGCATGGGAACGCGCTCTGGGAGGTCGTCCGCAGAGCCTCGCTCAAGAGATAGCCAGGAGGCTGCCCGCTCTCTCAGCGCTTCTTCCTCACTGTCCGTGTCCCAGTCTCGCTCAAGAGATTGCCAAGAGGCTTCCCGCTCTCTCAGCGCTTGACGGACGGCGCGGTCCCGCTCCTCCTCAAGTTCAGTGGTGTCCAGGCCTAGGCCAAGCGGGGTCCGGAGCGCCCTCATTACGTCCGCGATCTCGTCCGCGGACAACCGCGTAAACCGAAGCTCGGCCACACGTGCGCTGTCTTCGTCCTGTTCACCTCCCTGGACCGCGCCGTGCCGCGAAATCATTGTGCGCAGGGCTTTCTCGATCTGCGCTGTCGTAAGCCTGCCGCCAGCCAGGTCAATCGTGCGCAGGGCCTTCTCGATCTGCGCTGCCGTAAGCCTGCCGGCAGCCAGGTCAGCCGCAAGACCGTCCAGATCGCTTGTCTGTCGTCCGTTCTCCAAGGGAGGAGGGATGGCAGGTGGCGGAACCGTGAGCGGCGGCGGGGGCGGGATGTCGCGTTCGGCCCCCGCCGAAGAGCTATCGACAGGAGCTGGCTGGTCTTCAGAGGCTGCGTCCCACAGGGCGTGGAACCGCTCGACTTCTGCGGCGGGGTCAGCGCGGGGGATCTTTTTGGCAAGCGCTGTCACGAGGACGTCGAGCAGTCCCCAGTCGGGCAGGCGCGGTTTCGTGAACGCGTCGTGGATGCGGCTCGGGCTCGCGACGCCGGCGCCGAGGGCGCGGGAGAGGTCGCGGACGGAGGGCCATCCGGCGCGGCGGTGGAGGGTGTGCAGCTCCAGGCTGAGGGTCTGCCGGGGGCCTGGCGGCAGGGGCGGGGCTGTCAGCTTGGGCACGCGCACTCCGAGGGCTGTCCGATGGTGTCCAGATCTGTCCGACGGTCACGGTACCGCGTCCGAACACGTAGGTCTGCGTACCGAGTTGTGGCCCGCTGTCGGAGATCGTCCCGGCGGCTTTCGGGGGCTGGAGCCTGGTGGAGTCCGAATGGAACTCAACCCAGGAGAACGACATGTTCAACGAGGAAACGGCGCTCGGCCTTCTCGCGCAGGGACTGCTGACGCAGCTTCCCGCCAGCCTGATCACGGCCGCGGTCACCGCCTTGGCGGTCTGGGCCTTCCGCCGCTACCGCAGGCGCGGCAACGGAGGCGGTGACGCGGACCGGGTCTGAAACCCGCAGCGGGCCCAGGAACTGGAGGTTCCTGGGCCCGCTGCGTGCGTGGGCGGGTTGCCTTACTGTCCTAGCCACGTGGAGCCGCCGAGTGTGCCGATCACCCCGACGATCAGCGCGATGACCCCGTACGGGATCCGCTGGATCGTCAGGTGAAGACCGTTCACGCGGACTTCGATGGCGGGCTTAGAGTCGTTCTTCTTGGGTCGCTCACTGGACATGAGTGGCTCTTCCTCTCTGGCTTCGAGCCCGCGGATTGGGGCCCGGAGCCAGCGTGCGAGGAGATGTTGATGTTGCGGCAGGTGCATTGCCATTGCCGTCGAAGTGGCAATGACGTGCGGTGTTGCCGGTCTGGCAACGGGCCGGGGAGTGGGGGAGGACAGCTGAGCGCCGAAGACAATCTGGCCCCGGTTGATGGTGAGGTCTCGCCGGCACGCCGGTACGGGCAGCGGCTGCGGACTGTGGCGTTGCTCAGCGGGTTGAGTCAGAACAAGATCGCACGCGAGTGCAACGTGGACGCCGGCACCGCATCCCGCTACTTCTCGGGGGCCCGCACGCTCCCGAGGGAGTTTCATGACGGGATCCTCGCGATGCTCGACAGCAAGGGCGTGGAGGTCCCGGAGGAGGACGTCGCCGAGCTCGAGGAGCTGCGGGCCTCGATGCTAGCTGCCGGCAAGTCTCCTGTTGTCGAGGCGATGCGGCTCAGGGAGCGTTTCGCTTCTGCTGTTGCCACTGCTGCAACGCAGGCAGACCTCTCGGGTGGTGCGGAGCCGCCGCAGCAGGTGACGCGCTCCGAGGTCCTCCAGCTCGTGCTCGCGTCGCTGCTGGCCATGGTGTTCCCGGCGCTCCTGGGGGTGGGGGTGTCCTTCGTGCAGGCCGTAGCGAAAGACCCCCCGTTCATCCTCTTCGCCTTCGTTCTTACGGTCTGTATGACGCTTGCCGTGCTGTTCTTCGCGTTCGGCGCATCACTGTGGGGGGTGTTGCACCTTCTGGAGGTGGCACCGCGGCGCCGGGGTGCGGTGTCGCATGCCTATGGCACAGCGGCTGTGGCGTTGATGGCTGTGGGATGGGCACTGGCAGGCATCGTCGCTCCTGAGGTTCTCGGGCCTCTGCATGACATCGGCACAGCGTTGGGAGAGGGCGAGCTGCCGGAGGAGTGCTTCACGCCTCCGACGAAGCCTTACTGCCTGCCGTCCGCCCGTCAGTAAGGCTGACCGGCACCCACGGGCCGGATGCGAACACCAAAGCGGCCCTGGCCGGATTGGCCGGGGCCACACCGCTTCGAGGCGGGCGGGATCACGGGTGAAGGCCCGGTCAGGCGCCGATGCCGACCGAGGAGACGTGGGCGTAGGCGTTGTAGTCGGAGTCGAGATCGCTGATGACGTCGTCCCAGATCTCGTCGACGGTGTCGGCGTCCTGGGATGCCCAGGCGTCGACGAGGTCGCCCCAGATGTAGCGGACAGTGATGGAGCGCTGCTGGAGGGTGGGGCGGGAGCGTTCGGCGGGGACCTGGCTCTGGTCGACGGGGTAGATCTCCATCCGCCGGCCGCGGCCGTGGTTGTCGAGGTGGCGCTTGAGCCAGCCGGAGCGGATCAGGTTCTCGCGCCGCCGACCCCAGTAGGCGCTGTCGATGCGCTCGCGGTTCGCCTTCGTGGGCGTGGCCTTGCCCGTCATCCAGGAGCGGATGGTGCGGGCGGTGACGCCCTGCTCCTTCAGCGCGGCGCGGCCGGCCGGGCTGTCGAGATAACGCAGGCGGGCGGAGAGGCCGCGCTTGGAGGCGACGGGCGAGGAGATGCCGGAGGAGTACACGATCCGGTTGAGTTCGAGAATCAGGGCCTCACCGCCCTTCATTCCCCGTGTGTTGAACTTCCCGAAGTCTCCCCACCGGGACCACAGATCGGGCGACCCTGCCATCAGCGCTTACCCCCCAGAACATAGGTGGTCTTTTCCTTCACCTGGTTCAGGTCACGGCCCTCCGGGAAAACGGAGCGCCACTCCCCCACAACGTGAAGTTCATCGGTGCCGGAGATTTCCACGACCTGCAGACCGGCCTTGTATGCCTTGTGCGCTTTCATCCACAGATTGGCGAAGGCCTTGGCGCGGATAATGTGCATCCAGTCGGGACGGCGGATCTCGCGATTCGCGCTGGACTCACCGATGGTCGACACGAATTTAGAGTACATGGCCTTCACGTACGCCACGGTCAATTCGTCACCTTCCGCCAGAGCGGTTTTCCGGGATTCCGCCAGTGCGCGGCGGAGCTTTTCCAGGAGCGCTTCGGAGGCGCCGGAGACCAGGGAACGGTGGATCACGGGGGCGTCCGCGAGGCCTTGGCGGGCGCAGTCGAGCAGCAGGCGCAGCGTGGACTCGCTCACCCACAGCTCCCCCGGCTCCATACGGTTGCCCAGGGGGTTGGGGAGGTCGGTGTGGTCCCAGGTAGCGGGGGTGATGAGGTGGACGCCGGCCTTCTTCGGGTCGTGGACGCCGCTGGTGTCCTCCCGGAGCTGACCGATCGGCAGCCACGCCTTCATCGCAGACAGGTAGGCCGCGTTCATGTCCAGGGCGGTCACCTCGATCTGCTCACCGCGCTTGACCGCCGCGAAAAGCTCCGGGTTCCGCCACTTCGGGCGGCCTTCCCAAATCTCGTCGGCGCCTTTCTGGGACTTCTTCCGCAGGATTTCCTGCGTCGGCGGGAATTCCGAATGCTCGTACCGGCCGCCGACTCGGGACGCTTTCAGAAGCGTCATCACGTCGGGAATGGCGGACTTGATCAGCTCGGCCTGCGCGGCCTCCAGGTCACCGGAGGACGCCGCCAGTACCTCGTGCACGCGGTCGGCGATCTGCTCCAGCAGCGTCCCGGAGGCGTACCCGGGTGCGCTCCGCCGCGGCCCGGCCGGCGCCGGTACGGCGGACTCGGCTGGGACCGCCGGAGCGACAGGCGCGACTGGCGTTTCGACAACCGCCGGCGGCTCGATCGGGGCGGCGGGAGCCGGGGCCTGGGTCTCCTCGGCGGCCGGAGCCGGAGCGGCCGTGGAAGGTGGGTTCGCGGAGGCCATGGCCTCCGCGCAGTCCTCCGCGGTCAAGTGCTGCGGGAAGCCCTCTAGTTCGTCCTGTGTGGGCTGCCCGCACAGCACGCACGGCTGCACCGAGGCGGTGGGCGGACTGGCGTCCGGTGCGGCCGCGGGGGCGCCTGGCTGGCCGTAGACGGCCGGGTTGCGGCTGCTGCGGACAAGGCCGGCGGCGGAGCCGGGGTGCTCGCGCTCCAGGCCGTTCACGACGGCGGCGGCCTCGTCCAGGAGCACGGTGGTCGCCGGGGTCGGCGTGCTGGTGGGGGCGGGAGGTAGCTGCGCACTGTCCGGCTGGAGACTGGCGACCGAGCCATGCAGGACGCTGGCCGCGTGTGTAGGGCCGGCGAGCAAATCGAGCACGGGCAGGCGGTAGTGCGCGGCGAGCCGGTCGATGTCCTCCAGCGACCAGTGCGCGGCGCCGCCCTGCTTCCGGGACACCTGCGCCTGGGAGAGCCCCAGACCGGCGGCCAGATCGTTCTGGCGCTCACCGGTCCGCGCCATCAGTGCGGCGACCGTGAGCCTGAGAATCTCTTCAGTACCCATCATGCATGCAATCCTCGCATTCGAGATGCTGATTACGCATGAGAAATGCTGAATCCGGCTTGCGGAAGAGTGGCTTGCTGGCCGCCGACTCGGGTCAGCGACGCTGACGATCGGGTGTGGCTAAGCACGACAGAAGAGCTCGTCAGCCATGTTCGGACTGCCGGTAAAGGTCTCGGGCGAATGCCCCCAGGGCTGTTCCGTAGCTTGCGTCCGTGTCGCCGCTGATGTTCACCGCGACGACACTGCCCTCCGCCGGATCGCCCGAAAGGTACGGGCCTCCACTGGACCCCACCCCCATGAGGCAGGGGACGCGCACCATCGTCTCGCCGGCTGCCCAGGTGGTGACGCCCGAGCAGTGCAGCACCCGGTCGGTGTACGGGTAGCCGAAGAAGTGCGCGGACGCGCCGGGTTCCGCCGTGAACGATATGGGCTGGGCGCCGACGACGTCGGAGATGTTCCGCCCGTCGGCGCTGGGATTCATCTCCAGCATCGCGACGTCCCGACCGTACGCTTGCCAGTCCTCGGCCATCCGTACCCGGCGCACCGTGAAGCCGCCGTGAGGCCCTGCACCGCCCTCATACCCCGGTACGAAGAAGAGGTTCTGATCCCAGGCAGCGGCCCGTGCGGGGGCTCCCTCCGTCGATGTTCTGACACAGTGCGCGGCGGTGATCACGGTGCGGGTCCCGACGACGGTTGCCGTACAGGCGCCCGAGCCGCCGCCTACCCCCGACGACGCGTACAGCCGGCCGACCGTACGGGCTATCGAGCCGCCACCCGTCCAGGCCGGCTGGACCAGATCGTCCTTGGCGTCCTGCCGGGCCACCTCGGCCATGCCGCCACCAGCCCAGCGGGCCTCGATCACGCGGCTGCGCTCCTCGGTGATGGCAGCGTCGTGCACCACGACGCTCACTTCGGCCGGCGATACCCCGCCGCTGCCGGCCATCGTGCCCGGGCCACACCCCAAGACCCCCGACAGGATCAAAACGGCCGTCGCCCCCGCGGCCCCTGGACGCGTATTGCCCATGCCCCTTGCCCCCTCATTCCGGTTCCCGCTCGTCTCCCGAACCCACTGAGGCGCTGCGCCCTCGCCGGTCGAGGCTCGACCGCCCCCCATACCTAAGCGATCACCGCGCGGAGCCTACGACAGCGCCGGACAGCCGCTGCGGGAGGGGGCCAACCACTTGAAAAGCGCAGCCGGCAGGAGTGGCTTTGTTAGGGGAATAGCAGTTACGGCACGATTTCTGTGGACCTACGTCGCCCGGCTTATGTCTGCTTGAGGTCAAACGCGCCGCCTTGCCCGCCAGGATCGTCGGAGCCAGTCGGGCCAAAGAGATCAAACAGGTGGAGATCACCCGCTTAACCGGCTACTCCCGGAAGACGATCCGAAAGATCGGCCGACCGCCGAAGCCGAGGCGTAGCACCGTCGCCCCCAGTCGCTGACCAGGCACACGAAGGCGCTCGCAGCCAGATTTCACAGCTGCGGGCGCCTGTCTGCACCGGCCTCGGGTGAGCCCTGGACCAGCGCGAAAACGTCACCAAAGGTGCCCTGCGCTCTCGATGCACCCCGGGCCCGGACCATGGTGTGGCCCGGGCCCGGGAGAGGAGTCGGCGGATCAGAGCCACGACGTGGCGCGCGAGAGCTGGCACACCGGTCGCCGGGCGGATGAGGGGGAGTTGTGGCGCTCCCTGAGCCACGCTGACTTCGCGTACTCCTGCTGCTCCGCTGCCCACTGCGTGTACTGGATTGCGATGCGGGCGTGGTTGTACTGCGTCCGCTCGGCTTGGGAATGCGGGTTCTCGCCGCTGGCCCGGGACCATGCGAGGAACCAGGCCGACAGGTTTTCGTCGCGCACTTCGCACGCGACAAGGAAGCCGAGGTACTGGAACAGGTCGTTCGGCACGGCCTGCCCCGTGATGATCCGGTGAGCTGTGGAGCGCGGCAGGAGGTAGGTGCCGGCCCGCTCGGAGAACGCCCGGATCGGCGGGCTGCCGGCAACTGCGTAGAGGGATCGCAGGGCACGGCTCAGATCTGCTCTGTCGAAGACGAGGTCGGGCCGGGGCCGGTCCACCGAGCGGCTGGGACGGCTCTTGTACATGTCCTTCGCGACTTGGAGGAGCACCAACGCATACCTGTACTCGGAGGCACTGTCGACCCCGCAGGCCGACAGATAGCCCTGGACGCAGTCCCATGTGGGCAGTGTCTTGCCGGCCGCAGCACGCTTGAGTGAAGAGGCTCCCCAGCGGCTGCGCTCGGCCAGCGTGCGGTACGGGACGCTGCCCCGCTTGTCGCGAAGGAACTGGGCCAGCCTTCCCAGCGCAGGGTTCGTATGGTCGACGGGGGCTTCGGGGCGCCCCGGGCGGCCCATCAGTTCACGCTCCCGGTGCTGGAGCCACCGATGGCGGCATTCAGCAGGCGCCGCAGCAGGCCACCCCCACTGCGGACGTTCGAGGCGACGAGGACGGCAACGCTGACCGCGCCGGCACCGCCCAGCAGGATGAGGATGTCCTCCACGGGCATGCGCGCGATGAGGCTGAGGAGTACGGCGGCCGCGAGGTACGCGGCGATGACGAAGGCGTGCGCCATACCGAAGCGCATGCCGGAGACCGGGGCCGAGGCCCCGTCGATCGGCTTCAAATCCAGGCATCCTTCAGGGAAGGGCAGGCGGCCTCACGAAGGACCGCCGACCGGCTGCTACTGGCTCCAACAGGACGTCCTGCTAGGCGATTGGCGTCACCTGTGCAGCGGAACGAAGTACCTGCCGACCAAGAATCTCAGCCCGTAGCCCCTCGGCGCCAAGAGCACCGAATTGGCCCTGTGCATGTCCCATCGTGGTGACTTTCATCCACGAACTTCAAGCAGCCTCTGACCTGCGCAAACGATGGCCCCAGGGCGCCCGAAATTCATTGGGCCGTTTTTTGTCCCAGCGAAGCTGAGTGCAGCCTGGGCCACGGCGGCCGTAACCTCAATCTTGTTACGCGCGGAATCTCCAGACGAGACCTGCGCGCGCTTACAGGCTCCCTGCTGCTACTGGCTCCAACCAAGGCAAATTTCAGGGACATTGCGGGAACACGTTGGCGCGTGGTCCCGCACGGCGGCCGATGAACGCACCGATGGTGCCGACATCGGCCTTTGCCGTATCCGCACGTCGCGCAACGCGTGGCCCCCGGCGCTCGACGAAGAACCTGCGACGCTGTACGGCGACCTGAGGGCCAATCACCCCTCCCGCTATCCGATGAGACTTGGAGCGGGTCGAAAGGCCCGGAGATCGCCGTACAGGGGGTCAGAAGGAGGCGGGCTCAGGCTCGGCTGACTGTGCTGCGGCAACGGCCGCGTCCCGAGCCGCCTCCCACTCCGCCTCGGCAGCAGCCTTGTCGCGCTCCGCATCGATCTTGCAACGCCCGCAAAGGCCGGCGGTCTGTACGGCCCGTCCGCACGTCTTGCCGCCGTAGCCGGGGCAGTCGCCGATTTCTGAAGCGGCAGGGACCTCGGCGCACACGATGCACGCCGATCCGGGCGCCACCACGCCCCGGCCGCAGCCGTGCGCACAAGTCGGCCGCTCGCCCCCGAGGCAACTCGCGCACAGGTCCTGCCCAGGCAGCGCATCGTGAGGGCAGATGCCACTGTCCCCGGCGCAGGGCCGGTATCGGCCGAGACCGGCGTCCTCGGCGTCCATCTGCGCACGCCGGTCCGCCCAGGAAGCAGGGAGGGACGTCGGCCCCTCGTCACGACCTTCGGTACGAGGCCGCGTCAGGTCGTACTCCCCGGCCTGCTGCGCGGGGATCGGCGCAACGCCTGCACACGGTCCGACCGCGATCAGGTCCCGCAGCCGACCGCTGACCACCCCGGCCACCGTGGTCTTCAGTGGATGGGGCAGCGGCCTGGACAGCAGCGCGTGCCGGATCTCCTGCGGGGTGAACCCGGCATCGAGCATCCCCGTGGCCGTCCGGCCCTGGTCCCGCAGCGACTGGGCGTGCGTGATCTGCCACTCCGGCGCCTCGGCCGCAACCGCCCGCAGCACCTCCACCCCCGGCGTCAGGTCCACCGGCCGCCCGGCCGAGGACCGGCCGGGCCCGGCACCGTCCCCCTCGTTGCTGCTGCCGTTCCCCGGCGCGGTGTCAGCTGCCGCCTGCTCCCCACTGGGTGTAACCGGCCTGTGTTCCTGCCCCTCGATCCTGCCGCTGCCTCCGTCCGTCCTTCCGTCCATGGTCTTCGCGTGCGCGTCTTCTACCTGCACGGACGGACGGACGGACGGACTAGGGGGCTCTTGATCTTGGCTCTGGACAACAGGGCTATAGACAAGGGCGTCACCCATGACGCCACCCGTCGCGTCATGGGTGACGCCACCCGTCGCGTCACCCATGACGCCACCCCCCCCTGTTTGGCCGTCCTGGGGGGTGGCGTCATGGGTGACGCCACCCCCCTTCTTCGCCTTCTTCCGGCGGGCCCGCTCCTTGCGCCGCTGCTCCTCGCGCTTGGTCTCCTGAGCCCGCAGCGTCGCCTCGTAGGCCGTCTGCCAGGCCGGCAGGTCGAAGGCGGGAGCGTGCTCGGCCACCCACGCGGCGACGTCCAGACCGGGGACCGTGTGGCCGTACCGGGCGACAAGCTGCGGCGGCGTGCCCGGCGGGGGCGTCATGCCATGGATCAGCCACGCGTCGTGCAGCTCGTAGAGGTTGGCGTCGTTCTCCTCGGGCTTGCCCTCCACCTTCCGGCGGTGGACCGTCACCAGCCCGATCTCCTTCTCCAGGTAGTCCGCCGCCCGGTCCACGGTCTGCTTCGAGCAGTCCAGGCACGACGCCAGAGCCTCCCGGTACGGGTAGCCCTGGCCGGTGTTGCGAGAGCTGACATCCGCGTAACTCACCAGGAGGTCATACAGCGGCTTCGCCTTGCCCGAATTCAGACCCGGGTCGGAGTCACGCGACACACACACGGCGAACATGCCGAAGCGCAGCCCCGAAGAACCGGGACGGCTGACGCTCGGACGGTGGGTGCTGGAAGGACGACGGTTCACCGGGCCGCCCCCACAAGGTGCCCGTAGGCGTTCAGGTCGGCCATCGTCGCCACAGTCTCGAGCTGGGCGGCGCCCTTGCTCGCCGGCCGCTGAGCGACGTTAGCCGCCGATTGCGGATCACCCGTGCGCACCCAGACTCGGGGGTGCTGTGGCGTGTTGCGCTGTGCATCTCGTACGCTCAAGGAGAGCGCACCTCCACTCATCATCAGGTGCTTCGGTCGGCCCCGGGCTGCAACCCGGACCGATCCCTTCAGGCCCCGCCTCGTGCGGGGCCTGTTGCGTATGTGGCCTGGGCAGCCGCACGGCTGCCCAGGGGCGGGCCTAGCCCAGGATTTCCATGGTGATCCGGTGGTGCAGCGGCGCTGTCGTGACCGTGACGTAAAGCGTTGATCCATCGCCGGACTTGGTGACGTTGACCACACGGAACCCCGGGCTTCCTTCCGGCATCCCAAGGGCTTCCGACGCGGCCGGGTCCATGGGCTCGGCCGTGATCTGGCACTCGGTGTGGCCCACGTCCCAGCCAAGCCAGTCGGCTACGCGCATGCCAGCTGGCGGCTTGAGGGGTGGCGCGCCGACGGGAGCGAGCATGGGAGGGACGCCCTCGTGGCCATCCGGCCGGTGGCTTGCGATTGCGTACGGCAGGACCGTGAGCTTGTGCTGCACCGGGATGCCGTCCACCCGCCGTACGCGATGACGCTCCACTACGTCAGACCCTTCCGAGAATCCCCAGTCGGTCCAAGCGGGAGGCGCCGTGCTCTGCCGCACAAGGTATGTCTCATCAGACGCTTGGCCAGCCGGGCCGGTGGGCTTCCATGCCGTGCCCTTGGTGAGATCCGGTGGTGAGAAGGTGCCGAGGTGGGCGTCCGCCGAAGGGCCAGCGGTAACTGTGGTCCCACTGCCGGCGGCTGTCTTGGTGAAACCCAGCGCCGTAAGCACTGCGTAGGCCGCTGCGGCGGTCTGCTGGCTGACCTGGTACTGCTCGGCCAGGTCTCGGACGCTAGGGAGCCGCGCGCCGTAGGCGTACTCACCTGCGGCGATTCCCTTCCTGATCGCGGCGACGATCTGATTCGCGCTCATGGTCATGTCCTCCCGGTGTCCTGGGTGCCTCCAGGGTATCGATGTCAAGGAGTAGCGCCCCGCGTCCAATTGCGTCAAGAAGGTTTGCAACCATCTTGACACTTTGGGTTAGCACTCCTAACTTCATGTCAGGAGGCCAGGGAGGCCCCGGGGTTGCCGCCCCGGAGCCCCACCAGACCCGCGCATTGCCGTGCACGGGCCTGCCGCCCGGAAGGGCGGGACCTTGCCGGACCCAGACGAGGAGACCGACATGAGCATTGTGAATGGGGGCGCCTGATGAGCGATAAGGAGTGCCACGCGGCGGCCCAGTTAGAGGCGGCGCGGCAGCAAGCGGCCCGGGACCTGGCGGCGTCGGAGGAGGCCGCCCGCCGCCTCGCCGAGACGGTGCAGCAGGCGGGGGGTGCCCGGTGATGACGATCACATACACCTACTTCGGGTTTGACCCGCGGAACCGGTACTCGGCCGAAATCGACGAGACCGACGCCTATCTGACGATCGGCGCGAACGCCCTCGCGGGCTTTGACCCGGTCCTCTACACGTGCGACAGCGCCGGTTGGTGGCCGATGACCACGCCGGACGGTGAGGAGATGCGGGTGGTGGCCCTGACGGGCACCTCCGGCGTGATCGCCGTCCTCGCGTTCGTGGGGAGGGCCGGCTGATGTACGGACAGATTCGCGTGCTTCTGGTCGACCGGGCCGTCGCCGCCGTGGCGACGGCGGCCCGGGTGGCCCGGCTCGCGGTCCGCCTCGCGACGCGGACGTCGATGGGGCCGGTCGACCTGTACGCCGCCCTCGCCACCGCGAAGTACATGGCGGCGCACGAGCTGATCGAGCAGGCCGCGGACGCGGTCGAGGAGTCCGGCGACCCGGACATCGAGGTGACCGACATCCGTACGCCGATCTGGTTCGGAAAGATCACGATTCACGAGGAGACCCAGGGATGAGCACGATGAGCAGCGGCCCGTACGACTGGGCCTCCGACAGTGCCGCGGGCTTCGACTCGCGTACGGACCGGCCGTCCAGGCCGCGGCCGGCGCCCCGTCCCCGTCCGTCGGATGACTTCGCCGACTGGCCCGACGACGGGCCCGCCGCCCGTCCGACCCGTCCCCGTCCGACCCGTCCAGCTCCGTCCCGTGCCGCCAATGTCGCGGAGGCCGCCGGCGCGGCGGCCGGTGCCTTCGTCGGCGGCATCGGCGGCTCGGTCCTGCCGCCGGTGAACGTCACGGTCAACCGCGGCGGCGGACAGGGCGGTTCCGGCAACGGTGGCTCGGGCGGCGGCCGGGGCGCGGCCCCCGCCGGCGGCGGGTCGGACCGGCACCAGGGCGACCGGATGATCTACGCGATCGAGCGGATCGAGATCCGTTCGGACCGCGACATCCTCGCCCTCGCGAAGGCGATCAATCACCTCGGCCGCGAGCTGCACCTGATCCTGGGGATGCGCGCCGAGGAGATCAACGGGGTGCTCAGCACCTACAAGGGCAAGTGGTACACCTTCGGCGCGAGCAGCCGGGTCAAGGCGCGCCTCGTCTCTGCGCACCTCAAGGTCAGCGCGGAGGCCGCGAAGGCCTTGGGCGTGGGCGCGCTGAAGATGGCCGCGGCTTTCGACCGGCATTTCGTGAAGCCGGAGCAGGAGGCCCAGCGCGCCCGGTCCGGCAAGACCGCCCCGAAGACGTTCACGATCGGGGGCGAGTGATGGCCCGCGCGAAGAAGAAGACCGGGGCCGCCGAGACGGCGGCCCCGGCCGGGGCCGGCTCCGAGCTGGTCGCGGTCGGCAAGTCCGTGGGCAAGGCGGTCGGCGGGTACGTCCTGGTGAAGTCCCTGCCCTACACCCCGCCGTGGATTGCTGCGGCGACCCTGCCCCCGGCGGCGGGCGCGGCGGTGAATCTGCTGTGGGGCGACGAGGCGTTGTCGGCCGGTCTCGCCTCCGCCGGGATCGCCCTCGGCGGCGCCGCCCTGGCGGCCGTGACGTGGAAGACCAGCGGCGCGAACACTAAGTTCCGCAAGTTCCGTCGGGCGCAGGCGACCGCGACGGTGGCGGCCGGGATGGGCTGGCTCACCTGCGCCGTGTCCGCCGGGCCGTTCGGCCGGCCGATGCTGGACCTGTGGCTGATGGGTGGTGCGCTGATCGCGGCGTCCTGGAACGCCCGGCAGATCATGGCCGCCGGCCAGGGTGCGGACCCGGAGGAGAGCAACGAGGGCGGGACGCTGTCCAAGCTGGCCGAGGCGATCGGCTGGGAGAAGGTCACCGTCAAGGACGCCAAGGGCACCGGCAAGGGCACGGTGAAGGCCGCGCTGGAGGTGGCGCCCGGCGCCACGATCGACGCGGTGCAGTCCACGGCCTCCAAGGTCGCGGCCGCGCTCCAGGTCCCGCCGTCCGGGGTGATCGTCACCCCGGACCCGGAGAACGCGGCGCGCGGCATGATCTCGATGCGGGTCGCCGACCTGCTGAAGGACGGCGTGGCCTTCCTGATGCCGGAGGCCTTCGGCCTGATGCCGACGGAGCCGATCCCGCTCGGCATGTACGCCGACGGTGAGATCTGGTGGATCGACCCCTTCGCGGCGGCGATCCTTCAGCACGTCCTCGTGATGGGCGTGACCGGAGCGGGGAAGTCGGAGCTGCTGCGCACGCTCCTGGCGCACCTGGCCACCCGCCAGAAGATGACCGTCTTCCTGATCGACCTGTCCAAGGGCCGGCAGACGGTGGGGCACATGGCCGACGGCATCGACTGGCTCGTCCAGGACGCCAAGGAGGCCAAGCGGCTGCTGAAGAGCCTCCCGGCCGCGATCAAGGCGCGCGGCAGCGTCCTGGCGGACGAGGGCCTGGACCAGTGGTCCCCCGCCTCGTCGCTCAACGCCATGCTCGTGTGGGTCGAGGAGGCGGCCGACGTCGCCGACTTCGAGGAGCTGGAGAAGATCGCGCGGGCCGCCCGCTCGGTCGGCATGTGGCTCGGCATCAGCCTCCAGCGCGCCACCTGGACCAACATCTCCACCGACGTGCGCGCCAACCTCCAGGGCTCGATCTGCATGGGTGTCGACGACGCGGGCGACGCGGGTTTCTGCCTGCCGGACTCCGTCGTCGCCGCCGGCGCCGTTCCCGCCTGGGGTTCGGGTCGGCCCGGCTACGGCTTCGCGACCGGCATGGGCATTCCGCAGGGCCGGTGGACGATGGAGGCCCGCTCCTCCCTCACCGACCGGGGGGTCCTCGCCGCCCTGGTGGCCGCCGCCGCTCCGTACCGCGACCCGCTCGACGCCGCGACCGCCGGCGCGCTCGGCCAGGCCTACGCCCAGCGCACCCACAAGGGCACCAACAAGGCCACCCCTGGCATCGAGCAGTCGGCCGCGGCCGCGATGGATGCGCTCCGCGCCGCCGTCGCCGCCGCTCCGTCTGGAGCCGTTGCGATCCCGGACACCCCCGAGGCCCTGGCGGTCCTGGCCCCGGCCGCACCGGCCGCCGCTCCGCTGGCCGTGGCGCCCGCTCCGCCTGCCGCGGCGATCGCTCCGCCCGTTGCGGCTGCGGCTCCGCCCGCGGCTCCCGCCCCCTCCGCTCAGGACGACACCGACATGGACGAGAGCGACATGGACGACATCGAGGAGGCCGCCGCCGTGGAGATCCAGGACGCCCACGACGAGATCATGGGCGCCATCCCCGGCGACCCCGAGCCGCACGCCGACTACGCCGATCTCCGTCTGGAGGACGACGTCGTCGAACCCGACCCCGACAGCGACATGGAGTTCGAGCAGCCCGAGCGCATGTCGACCGAGGACGCCCGCCACACCCTCTACGCCGAACTCGACCTGTGGGCCGCCCAGGGCCGCCTGGAGTTCGAGCCGGCCGACCTCATCCCGGCCACCGTCGCGACCGGCCGCAAGCGCCCGTGGATGCAGGGCGAACTGAAGCGACTCGTCGAGGCCGGGATCCTCCAGCGCGACGGCCACGGCGCCTACGTGATCCTCCACTCCCCTCTCCAGCCCGCGTAGCTGGCTACACACCGTGACGATCTGACAGTCACGGTCGGGCCTGACTTCTGACAGTCAGGCCCGCCGGGGGCCTCAAGAGAAGTCAAGAATTTTCCCTGGTGACACCCCTGACAGTCCGCTCTGACTGTCAAAGTCACCCTCCCTGACACCCCCCTGACTACTACTCAGAGTGAGGAAAAGTATGTACGCCGGACGCCCCGAAGACCTGCGCCGCAAGGAGCAGCAGGCCGCCGCCCTCGCCGCCGAGATCGCCGCGCTGATGAACCGGATCGACTCCCTCGGCATCGGGCAGTGCCTGCCCGCCCAGGGCCGGATCGCCGGCCCCAGCTTCGACATCCGCCGCACCGAGCGCGGCTGGACCGTACGCGCCTGACCGCCCCGACACCGCCGAGGAGGACCCCATGGATGCGCAGCCCGACCCCAAGACCACCGCCCTCGCCGCCGACCTGATCGCGGCCGTCGAGGACGCCGTGGCACCCGCCGTGGCGCCCACCGCGCCGATCCCGACCTCGTTCCGCGACACCACCCCGGTGCCCGTCGTCGGCACCACCGCCCCGGTCGACCAGCCCGGCCGCCCGCCGATGTCGAAGACGGCCACCGACGCTTCGGTCGTGATGCTCGCGGCCGGCGCCGGAACCCTGATGGCCGGCACCGGCGCGGGCATCGCCCTGTGGGCCCTGGCCGGAGTCGACCCGCTCACCCTCGCACTCGCCGTCGGCGCGCCCGTCGCCGTCGTTGCCGCCCTCGCCCGCCTGGTCCGCCGCGCGGGCCAGGCCGCGCAGCAGGCCGCCCCGGTGACGCACCACCACCACTACGCCGGCCCCGTCACCCAGACCCACAAGACCCACACGCAGGCGCGCGGCCTGTTCGCCCGCAGCACGACCGACGCCCGCCACTGACCCACCCCCGCACATGCGGACGGGGCCGGAGAGTGCACCCTCCCGGCCCCGCCCTACGACACGGAGGAACCCCGTGACGCAGATGGAAACCTACCCGCCCCGGCTCAACGGCCACGCCCACCCGGCCGCTCCGCCCACCACCGACTCCGCTCCGCACACCGGGGCCGGTGCTCCGCCCGCCCCCGGCACGGGGGAGACTGCCCGGATGCATGACCTGAAGACGCCCGCCACGATCCCGGCCCCGAGCGGCCCCGCCGAGGCCTCCCACGCGCCCGCCCCGGCGACGGAGAAGGCCGCTCCGCCCGTGAGCGAGAGTGCTCCGCCGCGTGAGGAGACGGCTCCGCCCGCCCCCCGGGCATGGTCGGTCAGGGCTATGCGGGGGGTTATCCTCGCCTCCGCGCTCTGCGCGGCCGTGGTTGCCGCCATCGGCTTCATCGGCTCCTACGACGCGCTGCGCGGCCTCGCCGAGGACCACGGATTCGCCTGGTACTCGTGGATCTTCCCGGTCGGCATCGACGCCGGCATCGTCGCCATGTATGGCCTGGACCTCGTCATGGTCTGGCGCCGGATGCCCAAGCCGATGCTGCGCATGGTCGCCCACCTCCTCACTGCGGCGACGATCGTGTTCAACGCGGCCTCGGGCACGAAGCCGATCCTCGTCGACCCGCTCGGCGCCCTCATGCACGGCGTGCTGCCGCTGCTCTTCGTCGCCGTGGTCGAAGCCGTACGCCACCTGATCATCCGCACCAACCGCCTGGTCCTGGGCGTCGAATCGGACCAGGTCCCGCTGCACCGCTGGATCCTGTCCCCCTTCGCCGCCTGGGGCATCTACCGCCGGATGAAGCTGCGCGGCATCACCTCCTACAACCGCGTCGTCGAGATGGACAAGGAACTCGACGTCTACGAGGCGTGGCTCAAGCACAAGCACGGCCGCGGCTGGAAGAAGAGGGCCGACGCCACCGCCCTGCTGCCCTTCACCATGGCCCGGTACGGCATGAGCGTGGACGACTCCCTGGACCTGCCCCGCAAGCAGCAGGAAGCCGACGACGCCCGAGCGGCCGCCGAGGCCGAGCGGATCGCGGCCGCCGCGGCCGGCGAGGAACAGCGCGCTCTGGACGCCGAGGAGCGGGACGCCGACGCGAAGGTCCGGCGCATGCGCATCGGCGCCAAGGTCGAGACCGCCGAACACCTGATCGCGGCGGAGACCTCCGCGGCGGAGGCGGAGGCCCGCGCGGCCGAGGCGGCCGCCAAGGCCGGCGCGAAGGTCGCGGAGGCGACCGCAGCCGCCGAGGCGGACACCGCCGCGCACCACGCCCGCATCGCGGCGGAGGCGGCCAAGCGCGAGGCGGAGCGCTCCGCCGAGGCGGCGGAGCGGATCGCCGCGCGGGAGGAGGAGGCACAGAAGACGGCCGCCGAGGCCGAGGCCGAAGCCCGAGCCCTGGCCGCGAAGCGACAGGCGAAGGCCGACGACCTTGCGATCGCCGAGGCCGAGGCCGAGACCGCCAGGAAGCTGGAGGAGGCCCGGCGCCGCCATGCGGAGGCCTTCCGCCTGGAGAAGGAGCAAGCCGCCGCCGAGGCCCGCCGGGAGGCGGAGCTCGCCGAGTTCGCCGCGCGCAAGGCGGCCGCGGAACAGCAGGAGGCGGAGGCGACCGCCGCCGCTGCCCTCGCCCGCGCGGAGGCCGCCCGCGCCGAGCTCGCGGCCCTGGAGGCCGAGGACATCGCCCGCCTGTCGCCCCGCGAACGCGCCGAACGCAAGGTCGCCCGCATGATCCTCACGGCCCACACCGCCCTCCCCGCCGACCAGAGGCCCCAGGCGCCCGACATGTACGCGATCACGCTGGAGCAGGTCATGGACGCGCTCGGCGTCTCCCAGACCATCGCCGGACAGCGCCGCCAGGCCGCCGCCGACCTCATCGCCGGCGGATACACCGGCTGACCCGTACCGCGCTGCACGCCGAAGGGCGGCACCCCCACAGGGGTGCCGCCCTTCGGCGTTCCCGGGTGCGGGGACCATCCGGCATCTGCATGAGGCACCCCCACGGGGATGAAGAGGTTCAGGCATTCGACTTCCTCTCTCCCAGATGTGAGCCGCTGTAGAGCCGAGGATCAGGCGTGCAGACCGCTCCCGCGTCACACCCGTCCCATGACTGGAGAGAGGGGAATCCCCTCCGCTCAAGCACGGGTGACCGCTCTTGCCGGGTTCGCCGCAGCCGGGAGGGTTAGAACCCGCTCAACAAGCTGTGATCCAACTCACTCCAGGTTGGCAACAGGGGCGACTCTGATGGATTGCCGCAGGTCAGGCCGGGGTTGCGGAGCTAACCATCCCGCGCGGCATCCTGCGCTCTCCACCCCAGGAGCCGAATCCGGCCCACCGCGCCCCCTGTTCGGCCATCAGCCCGAGACGCAAGGGGCGGGGAGCTGCTCAAGTCCCCACGCCGCGCCGCTGTGGTGCGCATCTACGAATCGGAAGGCATTCACGTGACCACGCATCAGACGTTCTCCACCACTCCGGCCCAGGGGCAGCAGCCTGCCGTTCCACCCCCGGCCGCACAGCCGCAGACGCTTGCCCAGCCCGCCTCGGACGGCCCGCTCCTCAGCCTGCGTGCCGCCGTCGTCCTTACCATCGCTGCGCTCGTCGGCATCGGCGTCGGTGTGCTCACTGGGGCGGCCGAGTCCGGCACGGCTGCCGCCGTCCTCGCCGGATGCGCGGCATTTGGTGGGAGTGCCCTCGGGCTGAACAAGGTGATCGGCAGTTAGCCGGCTCCCGGCTGACCTTCCGCCCCACGCCGAAGGGCGGCCCCCTAGGAGGGGCCGCCCTTCGGCGTGGTCGGACCGAGTGCGCGCAGTGTCCTGCGAGTCCCGCATGCGGGACAGATCATTTGATTCAAGTTCGAGCGGCATGCCGTACGCCTGGACCGCCTTCCCGAAGCTCCCCAAGGGCTGCGAGAAGGACACCGCCACGCCCACCCCGGCGCCGTCCACCACGACCCCGCCCCCGCCGGCAACACCGGTACCACCACCGACAACGGGCAGACCTCCGTCATCCCGAAGGGCGGCGTCGCAGCCAGCGCCGAGCTCGCCGCCGAGGGCGACTCCACCGCGCTGATCGCCGCCGGCGCGGCCTCGCTCGCCGCCGCAGGCCTCGGCTTCGTCGTCCTGCGCCGCCGGTCCGCCGGCGTCTGCGGCTGACCCGCACGGCCCCGGCCGCCGAGGACGACAGGGATGGACCGCGACGCTCATCACATAACCGCGTATGCCGGGGCCACTTACCCGACCTCTGACTCCTGCTCCCACCTCATCAGCGCTTCCTTAGCCGACACACTGTCGGGGTGGTCATCGCCCAAGATCTGGTTGCTGTCGGCTACCACCCGTTCCAAGAGGATGATGGCCTCGGCCCTACGCCCCGCATCCCGGTAGGAGATCGCGAGGTTGCTGCGGGCGGTCAGGGTGCCGGGGTGGTCATTGCCCAGGATTCGCTCGCGGTCGGCTACGACCTGCTCCTCGATCTCGATGGCCTCGGCGGTACGCCCCGCATCCCAGTAGCAGGTAGCGAGGTTGCTGCGGGCGGTCAGGGTGTCGGGGTGGTCATTGCCCAGGATTCGCTCGCGGTCGGCTACGACCTGCTCTCCGATCTCCATGGCCTCGGCCGTACGCCCGAGCTGTCGGTAGGAGGTAGCGAGGTTGCCGCGGGCGAGGAGGGTGTCGGGGTGGTCAATGCCCAGGATTCGCTCGCGGTCGGCTATGACTCGCTCCTCGATCTCCATGGCCTCGGCCCTACGCCCCGCATCCCAGTAGCAGATCGCGAGGTTGCCGCGGGCGAGCAGGGTGTCGGGGTGGTCAATGCCCAGGATTCGCTCGCGGTCGGCTACGACCTGCTCTCCGATCTCGATGGCCTCGGCGGTACGCCCGAGCTGTCGGTAGGAGGTAGCGAGGTTACTGCGGGCGAGGAGGGTGTCGGGGTGGTCAATGCCCAGGATTCGCTCGCGGTCGGCTACGACCTGCTCTCCGATCTCCATGGCCTCGGCCGTACGCCCCGCATCCCAGTAGGAGGTAGCGAGGTTGCCGCGGGCGAGGAGGGTGCTGGGGTGGTCATTGCCCAGGATTCGCTCGCGGTCGGCTACGACCTGCTCCTCGATCTCGATGGCCTCGGCGGTACGCCCCGCATCCCAGTAGGAGGTAGCGAGGTTGCTGCGGGCGAGGAGGGTGTCGGGGTGGTCATTGCCCAGGATTCGCTCGCGGTCGGCTACGACCTGCTCTCCGATCTCGATGGCCTC
>NZ_JBIAMM010000023.1:43132-48861 GCF_042874095.1 Streptomyces sp. NPDC004266 | reverse complement strand
ATTGCCCAGGATTCGCTCGCGGTCGGCTACGACCTGCTCTCCGATCTCGATGGCCTCGGCGGTACGCCCGAGCTGTCGGTAGGAGGTAGCGAGGTTGCTGCGGGCGAGGAGGGTGTCGGGGTGGTCATTGCCCAGGATTCGCTCGCGGTCGGCTATGACTCGCTCCTCGATCTCCATGGCCTCGGCCCTACGCCCCGCATCCCAGTAGGAGGTAGCGAGGTTGCCGCGGGCGAGGAGGGTGCTGGGGTGGTCAATGCCCAGGAGCCGCTCGCGGTCGGCTACCACCCGTTCCAAGAGGATGATGGCCTCGGCCGTACGCCCCGCATCCCAGTAGGAGGAAGCGAGGTTGCTGCGGGCGAGGAGGGTGTCGGGGTGGTCATTGCCCAGGATTCGCTCGCGGTCGGCTACGACCTGCTCTCCGATCTCGATGGCCTCGGCGGTACGCCCGAGCTGTCGGTAGGAGGTAGCGAGGTTGCCGCGGGCGAGCAGGGTGTCGGGGTGGTCAATGCCTAGGAGCCGCTCGCGGTCGGCTACGACTCGCTCCTCGATCTCCATGGCCTCGGCCGTACGCCCCGCATCCCAGTAGGAGGTAGCGAGGTTGCCGCGGGCGAGCAGGGTGTCGGGGTGGTCAATGCCTAGGAGCCGCTCGCGGTCGGCTACGACCTGCTCCTCGATCTCGATGGCCTCGGCCCTACGCCCCGCATCCCGGTAGCAGGTAGCGAGGTTGCTGCGGGCGGTCAGGGTGTCGGGGTGGTCATTGCCCAGGATTCGCTCGCGGTCGGCTACGACCTGCTCTCCGATCTCGATGGCCTCGGCCGTACGCCCCGCATCCCGGTAGGAGACCGCAAGGTTGCCGCGGGTGGTCAGGGTGTCGGGGTGGTCAATGCCCAGGAGCCGCTCGCTGCTGATGGTCATGTGGTGCCAGTAGGCGATGGCGGAGGCAGTGAGACCCGCGTTAAGAAGGCTGCTGCCTGCGCGGTAGAGGACGGGGTGTCCGTCGGGGTGCCAGAGGACATCGTGGGCGTGGCCGGCGAGGGTGTCGGTGTTGGTGCGTAGGGCAGCGGCGAGGTCGCGGTGGGGCTGGTCAGGGTCGGGCCAGGTGTGCAGGAGGGCGTCGGCGGCCGCGGTGGCAAGACCGGGGAGGCTTGGGGCGGGGGTGGTTTCCCGCACGGCGCGTGCGGTGAGGGCGTGGACGCGGACAGCGCGGGGTTCTGCGCGGGTGTCGCACGTGAGCAGGGCGTAGCGGTGCAGGGCGCGTAAGGCGGCGTGGACCTGCTCGGGAGTGACCTTTGGGGCCTGCTCGTCCTCTGCGCCTTGTTTCTCTGTGATGGTGTCAGCCGTGGGAGGGGTGCGATGAGCGGTGAGGTAGTCGATCGCTGCAGGGGTGGTCCATAAGGCGTGAGGGTGGCCGGCGGGGTCGAGCATGGCGGCCAGACGCAGGACTGGTTCGGCCAGTCCCGTAGGTTCGGTGTTTCGGGCAGCGTCCAGCGACAGCAGCAGGGTGGTGGTGATCTGGCGTCCATACCCTTCGGTGTCAGCCGATGGAGGCAGGGCCTGCTCCAGTCGGGTCTGGCGATGGTTGAAACGGGCCAGGTAGGCGGCGCAGGGGAGGTCTTCGTTGATCATGTAGGCGGCGGCATGGCCCAAGGCGAGCGGCAGGTGGCCGAGGGCTTGGGCTAGGTCTTCGGTGTGGTCGTCGAGGAGGTGGGTCATGCCCTCGTCGGTCAGGCGAGTGTGCAGGTAGGCGGCTGCTTCACCACGGGTGTAGACATCGATGGCGACACGGGTACGTCCGCCGCCGGTCAGGCGGGCATCGTGCAGGCGAGTGGTGGCCAGCACCCAGCCCGTGCCGGTGCGGCTGGCCGGCCACCACGGGCTGAGGGCTTCGGGATCTGTGATGTCGTCCAGGACCACCACCCATCGCCGGGAAGTGGTAGCCAGCCACGACAGGAAAGCGCGCGCGTCAGCTTCCAGATCCTGCCCATTCACGCCCGGCACCGCGATGCGGGCTGCGGCCTGCGCGTATTGAGTGATTACCTGCTGCACCTCAGTGGCAGCGGCCCACATCACCAGATCAGTGCCCTCAGCCAGGGCTTCCGCAGCGCAGGCGGCCGCCAGCTGGGATTTACCGACCCCACCGCCGCCGGACAGCACCTGCGTCCGCACCATTGCCCCGCCGCCTGAGCGGGGCGCGTAGAGGTTCCTGCGCAGCGCGGTGCGGGGCTGGAACGCCGAGGCCAGCGTCGGCACCGGCCCGAGCTCCACCGGCCACAGCACCTCCACTCTGGGTGGCTCGTGGATGTGCTGTTCCGTAATGTTGGTGACTTGGCTGTGTGGTCCCAGGGCATTGCCCTCGATGTTGCCGCCAGCCCCGATACCGTCATGTACTTCCACCCGCCGCGGCCCGTCGATCGGGGCGGCAGGCTCCGGCGCCAGCGCGGGAACGTCCACGTCCACGCGGAGTTCGGCTGGGGGGTTGGCTTCCGTTTTCGTGGCAGGGCGTCGCTTGCGGCGCCAGGGCAGCGGGGTCATCGGCGACTGTCGTCACCGAAGGCGTTGTCGGTGATGTTCCCACCGGCCGCCGTCCCACCCGGCCCTGCCTGAACATCCTCGCGACCCTGCCCCGGTGCCCCGAGGCGGCCGGAGACGCGCGGGCCCGAAACCTGCGACCGGTCGCCAAAAGCGTTGCCGCTGATGCTTCCGCCAGCCGCGACCGCGCCCCGCCCAGCCCGTACACGACGGACCGCGCCATCGGTCCCACCCGCAGGACGGGTCAGAGCGACCACGGAGACCACCACCCCGGCCAGACCGACCACTGCGCCGACAATGCTCGCCACCTGCCCCGCAGTGTCCAGGTCTGCCAGCACCGCCACCGCCGTCAGCCCGATCGAGACCGCGCCCGCCAGCACCACAGCCAGCCAGACCACAGCCCGCCCCCAACTCGAAATCCCCGCCATCAAGCCCTCCCGCCCATACGACACACAACCCGCCCCCGCCGAGACGACACCCCGTCAGGCGATAGCGGGTGCAACAGACCGTAGCGCCCCACACACAGCCACAACACCTGCTCACAGCTAACGGCCTGACGAATCGAGCGCATACCCCTCGGCCACATGCTTCGAGCACCACAACGCAGGCGGACAGTCCAGAGACGCGCCTTCGAAGTGCCCCTTCTGCCACTGCCGACGGGCCGGGTGGCATGCTGTCTGGCCGAGACACAGCACAGCAGCAGGAGGTCGGCATGGCGCGACGCGTGGCGTTCGTGAACAACAAGGGGGGTGTCGGCAAGACAACCACCACGGTCCGTCTCGCCGAGGCCCTGGCCAAGGAGGGCAAGCGAGTCCTCGTCGTGGATATGGACCCGCAGGGCAACGCCTCCACCTTCCTCGGCTGGACCTGGGACCCCACCCAGCATCAGCCGACCATCAGCGAGGCCATCCAGGCCGCGACCGAGGGCGCCGCCCGAGCGGTAGTTCAGCCGATCGGATGGGACGCCCCCTACGCCGAGCGGATCGCGCTCGCCCCCGCCACGCTCGACCTGGAGAGCCGGATGTCCGAAGCCGGCCTCTCCGGAGCCTGGCGCCGCCTCGACATGGCCCTCGAGGGCGTCGACGACACCTTCGACTACACCCTGATCGACTGCCAGCCCAGCGTCTTCCACCTGACCCAGCTGGCCCTCGCCGCCGCCCATGACGTCGTCATCGTCACCGAAGCCGACATCTACTCCGTCGAAGCCGCCAAGCGCATCCACACCTTCGTCACCCAGCGCGCGCCCAAGGACCTCGCCAACCCGACACTCGCCGTGAGGGGCGTCATCATCAGCGCCCTCACCAACACCCTGCTCCAGGCCGAGCAGCGCGACTCGATCCGCCGAATCTTCGGCGACCTGGTCTGGGAGCCCTCAGTGAAGCTGCGGACGACCCTCGCCGAAGCCAACACGGACGCCCTCCCGCTCACCGACTCCCGCGTGGCAGACTCCCGCGCGACTTACGAGCTCCTCGCCCAGGCCTTCCTCAAGGCGGTGCCCACCCCGTGAGCCGACGCCGATCCAGCCGCACAGCCGACAGCACCCCCATCCAGACGGGCCCCTCCATCACCTCCGGCGTCGCCGTCGGAGACCAGGTCGCCGAAGCCGCCAGCACCGCCGTCACCCTGGCCGGCGGCATGGCCGTGGACTCCTTCATCCCAGCCCCGCTCGACCCCGCCACCGTCACCGGCACGCCCGCTGAACGCCTGGCCCAGGTGGAAGCCGCACTGCGCGCCGCCGACGAGCACGCCGCCCGCAGCGTCCGCGCCGCCAAGATCCGCTGGACAATCGAATCGGGCGCCGCCCTGAAGATCCTCGTCGACGACGACCTCTACACCGCGCGCGGCTACACCTCACTCGACGCCTACGCCGACGAAGTCCTGCACATCAGCCGGACCAACGTCTACAAGACGATCGAGGCAGGCGCCGCCCTCCAGGCCGTCCTGGCCGCCCGCCAAGTGTCGAAAATTTTCGACACTCCCCCCAACGCCTCCCAGGCCCGCGCGCTCCTCCCCGTCCTCGCCCTCACCGACGGCGAAGACAAGGCCGTGAACGTCATCACCGACGTCAAGGCCAGCGGCAAGAAGCTCACCGCGGCCGCCATCAAGGCCGCCGCCCAGCGACTCGGCTACACCGCCGCCATCCCCTCCCCGGCCAGCGGCACCGACGCGGACGACGCCGCGCGCCGGACGGAAGCCGGCCGCAGACTCACAGCCGCCGCTGACGCCGCCGAGCGCGCTCTGGCCCTGTACGAGGAGGCGCTCACCGCGGACGTTCCGCCAGCCGATGCCGACCGTGCTGCCGCCGATCTCGCGCGCCTCGCCAAGGCCGGCCGGGTGCTTGCCAAGCAGACTCGTATCCCAGGGAGCGCCCCGGCCCTCGTGTAGCCATTGCCTTCTCGGTCCTGAGCGGGTGTTCTCGGAGACGGGAACCCCGCTCGCTTGATCATTCTCCATAGCTACCGCTATCCCACAGTGCTGCCCCCTTTGATCACCTTCGCCGCCGATCTCCAACACGGAAGTCACCCCTGGACACCTGCTCCCGGCTGATTCTGAGAGGCACCCTGAGGCCCGACCCCCTCGGAGTGGCGTGGCTCGAGCGTCCTGACCTACTTCTCCGTACCGGTCGACTGTCCCCGTCTCTCAGAAGGTGGTGCCTCTCACCTCGTGAGGCTCGTCAGGAGCGGCCCACCGCTCAAGCTGATCGCGACTGAGCAGTGTGTGCTTGTGCTCTGGACCGAGAGCACGCGTTTGGTCGGGGATGAGGGCGGCGTACAGATCGCGTGCGGTGGCCGGGTCGCCCGCCTCCCCCGTCCGATACGCGTGGTTATGGCGGCTAGTCAGGGTGCTCTGGTAGGTGGGGCCGAAGATGCGAGTGCAGTCTGTGATGAGAGTGGCGTGCAGGTCGCGTGCGGTGGCCGGGTCGCCCGTCTCCCCTGTCCAGTACGCGTAGTAATGGCGGCTGGCCAGAGTGTCCTTATGGTCGGGGCCGAGGACGCGGGTGCGGTCGGTGATGACGTGGGCATATAGGTCGAGTGCGGCGGCCGGGTCGCCAGCTTTCCCCGTCCAGTGCGCATGGTTGTGGCGGCTGGTCAGGGTCTTGCGGTGGTCGGCGCCGAGGATGCGGGTGCGGTCGGTGATGAGGGCGGCGTGCAGGTCGCGTGCGGCGGCCGGATCGCCCGCCTCCCCCGTCCAACGTGCGT